>JACMLM010000069.1 GCA_014379595.1 Anaerolineales bacterium | reverse complement strand
TTGTTGGTCCAACACTTTTTCTGATCTCATTTGCAGGCAGCGTGATCGCCAATATCCGCTTTTGGCTGCCTGATTTGATCCTGCCGTTTTGGTATGGCATCAGTTTAATATTGACCATCCCGCTTGATATTATTTTATTCATGGTGCTATATATGCTGTTCCCGCACGGTACATCGACCTGGCGCGAGATACTGCCTGGGGCAATTGGAGCAGGCATACTATGGGAGCTTGCCAAGAAAGCTTTTCTATCTTTTGTTGCCACCTATATCTCGATCTCAAATCTGGTCTATGGAAGTCTGGCGGCTATCATTGCCTTTCTCTTATGGGCATATATCAGCAGTCTCATTTTTATCTTTGGCGCGTACTTGAGCGTCTCATATTGGGAGTTGAAGGAGAAGCAAAAATAACATATGTCACACCTGCACTGGCGTGCGGCGCAAGTGTTGCGAGGAGGGCACTTGCCTTTTCCGACGAAGCAAGCCCTCAATTATAAGGAGATTGCTCACCTGCACTGGCGTGCGGCGCCAGTGTCGGGCAAAGACCAAGACGCCCTCGCAACGACATTATTCATTATCTCGTAATATTTTAAGACTAGCGTTAAGTTTATTATTGAACATGCGTGCTATAATCCGATTAGTTCGATAGTTGCGTAGTTTTATAGTTACATAGTCGAACCTTTGACCCAACTACTAAACTAAATAACTACCAAGCTACTAAATTATGTCTTTCGCCCACTTACACGTTCACACTGAATATTCCTTACTCGACGGCTTCTCGAATATCAAGAAGCTGGTCAAACGCGTCAAAGAGCTGAACATGGAACACGTTGCCATTACAGATCATGGCACGATGTTCGGAGTGATCGATTTCTACAAAGCCGCCAAAGCAGAGGGGATCAAACCCATCATCGGACTCGAAGCCTATATGGCAGCGCGCACGATGAAGGATAAGGATTCAAAACTCGATCGCACTTCCTCGCATCTGCTTCTGCTTGCTGAAAATGAAACTGGCTATAAGAATCTTCTGAAGATCGCATCTGCCGCGCAGATGGAAGGTTTCTATTATTTTCCTCGCATTGACCATGATTTTCTCGCCGCACATGCAGAAGGTTTGATTGCCACATCAGGTTGTATGTCTGCGGAGATTCCGCGTTCGTTGTTAAATGAAAAACCTGAAGAAGCCGTAAAAAAATGGGATTGGTATGCCGATGTATTTGGCCGTGACAATTTTTTTGTAGAACTTCAGCAGCATGACATCAAAGAGATCACAGATTTAAACAAAAAGTTATTAAGTTTGGGCGCTCGGTATTCCGCACGATTCATTGCCACGAACGATGTGCATTATGTAAATCAAGCGGATGCTCGCCTGCAGGATATTCTGCTCGCGATCCAAACCAACTCCCAGCTTAATGATCCCGACCGTATGAAGATGAGCGATGATTCGTATTATCTGCGTACGCCTTTGGAGATGAGCAAACTCTTTTCCGAAGTCCCTGATGCATTAAGCAATACGCTTCTCATCGCTGAACGCTGCAATGTGGATTTGGGATTCAAAGGCTATCATCTGCCCGACTTCGCTGTCCCCGAAGGCTACACAACTGACTCCTATCTGCGCGCGCTGTGCCAGGAAGGGGCGAAGATAAAATTTAAGGGTGATGCGAACAGTTCCAAGGTCCAGGAAAGACTCGATTATGAATTAAGAGTCGTGCACGAAATGGGATTCGATGCATACTTCCTGATCGTATGGGACCTATGCCGTTTCGCTCGTGAAAATGGAATTTGGTACAACGCGCGCGGTTCTGCAGCTGGCTCGATCATTGCGTACACACTTAACATCACAGTCGTTGACCCGCTTGAACATGCACTTATCTTTGAACGCTTCTTAAATCCCGGGCGCATCTCCATGCCCGATATTGACCTGGACTTCCGTGATGACCGCCGCTCTGAAATGCTGGAATATACTGCGCGTAAATATGGTGACGATAAAGTGGCGCAGATCATCACCTTTGGCACCATGGGGTCAAAAGCCGCACTGCGTGATGTGGCACGTGTGATGGAAATTCCATTGCCTGAAATTGATAAAGTTGCAAAACTTGTGCCGTTCGTTTCAGGCCGCGCAACCACCATGAAAGATGCAATGGAAGTTGCAGAATTCAAAAAGATATACGATTCGCAGCCGCATCTTCGTGAAGTGATAGATATTGCCGCGCGCATGGAAGGCACTGTGCGTAATGCAGGCACACATGCAGCAGGCGTGGTCATTTCAGATAAGCCGATCATGGATTATCTGCCGTTGCATCGTCCCACATCCAACTCAGAAGAAACGCCGATCAAATCAGTGACACAATTTGAAATGGGCATTCTCGATTCGTTGGGCATGTTGAAAGTAGACTTCCTTGGTCTCATCACATTAACTGTAATGGCGCGCGCCTGTGACATGATCGAGAAACGCCACGGCATTAAATATGATCTGAATAATATTCCAACTGATGACCCCAAGTCATTTGAATTAATGGGCGCTGGTCACACTGCTGGAGTCTTCCAAGTGGAAGGCGGCGGTATGACTCGTTACCTTGTACAGATGAAGCCCAAGAATCTCGATAACATCATCGCAATGGTCGCGTTATATCGTCCGGGTCCAATGGCATTCATCCCCGACTATATCGCTCGTATGCACGGTGAAGCGGAAGTGGAATATCGTCACCCCGCAATGGAACCCATCTTCCAGGACACATTTGGTATTCCCGTCTATCAAGAACAACTGATGCGTGCTGCTGTGGAACTTGCAGGGTATACGCCTTCTGAATCAGACGAATTGCGTAAGGCAATTTCAAAAAAGATAAAAGCAGATATTGATAAACATCGCGCCAAATTCGTTAAAGGCGCAGTTGAAAAAGGCATGGATCAATCCATAGCCGATGCAATCTATATGGATTGGGAAGAGTTCGCGCGTTACGGCTTCAACAAATCACATGCTGCTGATTACGGCGTGATCGCTGTTCAAACCGCATTTCTAAAATCAAATTATCCATCTGAGTATATGGCGGCACTGCTTTCTGCCTCTGCTGGCCAAACTGAAAAGGTAGCGTTCTATGTTGCGGACGCGCGCACGATGGGCGTACCTGTCCTCGCGCCCGATGTCAATTCATCTGGTTGGGATTTTGAGATTGAAGACACTGACGATAAGCCATCCATTCGCTTTGGATTTGGCGCAATCAAAAATGTTAATCAAGCCGCAGTGGATGCAATCATCGAAGCACGCACAGAAAATAAATTTACCGATCTCAACGATTTTGCCCGCCGCGTGGATCTTCGTACGGTTGGCAAACGTTCGCTGGAATGTCTAATCAAAGTGGGTGCGCTTGACTCATTTGGCAATCGTGCATCTTTACTCGCCTCGCTTGATCGTATTATCGCAATCAGCAGCAATCACTTCCGCGCGGCAGATGCGGGGCAGATGAGTCTATTCGGCGCATCCACAGGCATCATTGAAGAAATCCATTTGCCTGAAATAAAAAATGTGGACAAGCGCGAGATGCTCAACTGGGAGCGCGAGCTTATCGGTTTATATATCACCGATCATCCCCTTAACGAATATCAAGCCATACTGGCGCAGATCGTCAGTTATTTTTCGGGTCAACTGCCTGAAGCAACACATGAAGAAAAAGTTCGCGTTGCGGGTCTTGTCACCGTGGTTCGTCCGTATACAACTAAAACGGGCAAGGCCATGGGCTTTGTCACCATCGAAGATATTCAAGGCAACATTGAACTCGTACTCTTCCCGAAAACATGGGACAAGCATCGCGATATTCTCTCTGCGGGTCAGATCGTGATCGTCGAAGGCAAAGTGGATCTCGCAAATCTACCGCCAAAAATTCTTGTGGATATCATCAAGACGGAAATTAAAGTCACCGAAGCAGCGGATGAAATTCCAGCGACGCCTCCAGCACCTGCAACAGCGCTTCATTACAAATCGACAAATGCTCCTGCTCAAAAAGCGAATCAGCAGCCGAATCAGAATCCTGTAGGTCACGCTTCCAGCGTGACAAAACCAACGAACCCAGTAGTAAGTCACGTTACAAACGTGACCTACCAAATCGCAGAAGTTGCTCCTGATTACGTCGCTGATAACGACATGCCGCCTCCGCCTGACAACTTCCCAGATGGTTGGGATAGCGAATGGCAGCCATCCTTTGAAGAAGTTGCCATTGCATCAAAGCCAGAACCAAAATTCAAGAAAGATGAACCTGTCACTCCTCCACTGGTGACGCGTGCTGCCGCAGACCTGGCAATGACTCAAAATGCCGAGCCGCACGAAGAACATATCGCAGCTGCCATTCGATCCATGTATATGCCGCTGGTAAAAGAGGATAAAGATAAGGAACATCCGCCGCAGCAGATCACGATCATGCTCAGGCCCACAGGTGACAAGGAGCGTGATAAGCGCCGCATCAAGACCCTGTACGGCACGCTCATCTCACATCACGGACGCGACAAATTCAGCTTCCAGATCTTTGAGAACGGCGGCGGACATTTAATTGATTTCCCCAACGACACCACACGAATCGGCCCCGAACTCTTTGAAAGGCTCAAAAAACTAATGGGCGAAGAAGGCTGGCGCGTGGAACCAATTATGTTTCAGTAAGGACACGGTGATACCGTGTCCTTTTATTTTTGGTTATAATCATTATTATGAACAAGGCATTTGCAGTTCCTACCGTTGATGTTCGCAAGCGGATTCCAGTCTCTGTTATCCGCGCAGTTGCGAGTCAAATTGCAAAGGAATTCAAGCCGAAAAAAATTATTTTGTTTGGTTCGTATGCACGCGGCAAACCTCGCCCTGAAAGCGATCTCGATTTGCTAGTGGTTATGGATACACCACTGAAGGAATGGCAGCAATCTTTACAAATACGCCGCTCGCTTGGTGTTATGTTTGGTATGGACTTAATCGTTCGCACACCAAAGCGTTTGGCACAACGTGTGAAAATGGGCGATTCGTTCTTACAGGATATACTAAAAGAGGGGAAGGTTTTGTATGAATCCCGCATGAATGGGTATCAAAAGCCGAAGGCGACTTTGCCACAGCAGGTCGTGAACTGCGTGCACGCACAAAACCAAATTATGATGCAGTTTGTTTTCACAGCCAACAATGTGCAGAAAAATACCTCAAAGCAGTTTTACAGGCAAACAATAAACATATTCCAAAGATCCATTTTCTTTTGGAGCTTCTGGCAATGATCTTGAAACTTGATACAAGTTATGAATTTTTGAAAGCAGATTTAAACACTTTGGAAGATTACGCCGTTCGCTTTCGCTATCCTGGTGATGTTGCTGAGAAAGATCAGGCACAAAGCGCATATCAAGCCATGAAAGTTGTGAGGCAGTTTGTTCGGCAAAAACTTGGTGTGAAGTGAAGGACTAGCAAGACCTCCAAGATTTTGCTCAAAGCGTCTTGGAGGTCTTTATTATTAATGGAGAATCAATGAACATCATTCGAGCAAACTTGGAGCACACGGATCTAATTGCACCATTATTTGACTCATACAGGCAATTCTATAAAGCCGCGCCTGATCTTGAAGCCTCGCGGGAATTCATCCATCAACGATTAACAAATAACGAGTCAATTATATTTCTGGCATTAGATGATGATAAGGCAATTGGTTTCGTGCAGTTGTATCCATTATTTGCATCGGTTTACCTTAAGCCATTATGGCTTCTTAATGATATTTATGTGTACGAGGCCGCTCGAGGGCAGGGAGCGGGCGAAGCGTTGATGAAAGAAGCAGAAGATTTTGCCAGCAATTCAAACAGCCGAGGTTTATTTCTGCGCACAGCAACAGATAACTTCCCAGCCCAAAGACTGTACGAGCGCTGTGGATGGGTGAGAGATGAAAAATTTTATCGATATGATAAGATTTTGAAATGAAGGATATTAATGATGAATAAAAAACTTATCAGTCTTCTAATTTTTATCTCTCTTATACAAGCCTGCTCGCCATCATCACCAACTCCACTTCCAACCGAAGCTCCTGCAAATGTAACGGAAGTTCCCCTTCAAGGTACAGCTTCCCGACTCGAAGAGTTGGGCGCATATCAATGCCCGGATAGTGATTTCACCTGCATAAATGTCACAGTACCGCTGAATCATTTTGATGCGCAGAATGAGCGCATGATAGAGGTTGTCTTTGCCGTTCTGCCTGCAAGCGGTGAACGCAAAGGCATGTTTGTCACATCCATCGGCGGCCCCGGCGGATCTGGTTTATTAAGTGCTGATTCATACACATCATATTTTGATCCGCGCATTCCTGAAAATTTTGACATCGTGTTCTTTGACCAGCGCGGGGTCAATCTATCAAACGGACTGTATTGTGCACAAGCTGCCACAGATTATTATCGCACGGACACAGATGCAAACTCACCCGAAGGCGAACAGCATCTATTGAATGTCACAAAAACTTTTGTCGATAACTGTATCGCCGAGATGAGCAACTCCGAATTAATACCTTATCTCGATACCATACAGGCAATTGAAGACCTCGAAGTATTTCGCGGTTTGATCGGTGATGATCAATTCTGGTTGTACGGTGAAAGTTATGGCACACAATTCGCACAGACGTATGCCACTGTTCATCCAGAACATGTTGCTGGTCTCATTCTCGATGGCGTTGTAGACCTCACGCTTACAGACATAGAATTCCAACAGGGTCAGGCTACCGCATTTAACGATGTGCTGGTTGCCACGCTTAAAGCTTGCGATGCAGATGCAGTCTGTGCGGAAGATATGGGTGGCGATGCAGTTGCCATCTACGATAATCTAGCTGCACAACTTAAACAGTCACCAAAATCATTTGAATTCCCGCTTTCCACAGGCGAAGTTGAACAACGCGAATTCACATTTACAGACCTTGAATCTGCAGCTTCTGGTTTCATATATTCTGAAACCCCACGTATGATGTTCCTGCGTTCGTTGATGGCTTATGCACGTGATGGCACACTTGTCCCTCTGGCACGTATTTTGTACAGTTCATTAGTGATCAACCCCGATACGCTGACTCCTATAGATGATCTATCTTATTCTGATGCGGTCTATTATGGAGTGACCTGCGGTGATTATGCAGAACCCGGCACAACAGCAGATGAGCAAGCCGCGAATTTTATAAAAGCTGGCGACGAGATCGATACAAACGTGCCAAGGCTTTCATCTGTCTTTTATGGCGATCTGCCTTGCGCGTACTGGCCGTATCCACAAGAGGATGATAAGCGTCCCGAGCCATTTACCGGCGAAGGCTTCACAACGTTTGTCCTCAATAGCACCACAGACCCAGCCACTCCATATTCAAATTCTGAATCTGTATATTCACATCTCAGTGATGGATACTTCATTACAGAAATAGGCGGCCCGCATGTTATTTTTGGCTGGGGCATTGAATGTGTAGATAATGTAGTAACTGAATTTCTTGTGAACGATACACTTCCTACTGAACGTGAAATAACCTGCGAAGGCAGAGTGGCCGATGAAGTTGTATCAGTTGCGCCCGCAGATGCCGCGAACTATGAAAATCCACTGGAAGCATTTAAAGCTTTGGATGATGAGATATATTATCTCCCCGAATATTATTATTGGGATTATGCCACGCCAACCACTGTCGGCTGTACCTATGGCGGCACTATAAGTTTTGAATCAACTGATAATGGAGAATTGTTCACACTTGAAAGTTGTGCCTTCTCAAATGGATTCAGTGTAACTGGCAGCGGTACAAACAACTATGACGATTCTTCCTTTACACTGGAAGTTGATGTGACTGGCCTGGCAGATGGCACGCTGACATATACCCGCAGCGGCGAAGGTGTATATCAGGTTACTGGCACTTATGGCGGTGTGGAAATAGATATTTCAGAATAACGTTTCAAGACCATCGAACTGCAAGACACCGTTCGCAATCCTGTCTGTCACATAGGAATGCGAACGGATTTGTTTTTAATTGATCCACCACAACTTTGATCATACTTTTAAGATGCACAGCTTGCACAAGCGCATCACCGATTGGCACGCGGCGCGTATATTTTTCTATCAAAGGCTCAATGGCATTGAAACCTTCTGAATCGCCAGGAAAGCCGGGGCATTCTACAACACGATCCTGCACCACCGCCCAACGAATGAATTGGAGTCGTCCGCCAAGTTTTTCAGCGTAGTGAATGCTTGTATTCACTCGATGATCTACGCCGAGTAATAACACCCAGCCATCCTGATCTGCCAATGCCGCAATCGGCGCCAGCGGATTGTAGACCGTCTGCGTATTGAGAATCGCATCTGCATTGATACCAGCAAAAGATTGGATCGGATGCGATGAGCGTTTTGCTTGGGGATGTTTACGAAGTATTTCAGGCAATACACCCATCGTTTTATCTGCGGGCATATCTGGGTGAAACGACTCAGCCATTTTATTTAAGTCTGTTTCAGTTCCATAGGTCATTCCGTTTCGCGGCGGACCAACTTCGGGATTCAGCATCGTCTTATAAGTAAAGGTCGGCATGATGACGCCGCGTGTAGAGTCAAGCAGTGCGTTGAGCATTGTGTCTGCTCCGCCTTCGATGGAACCAAATGCTTTGAGCGAAGCGTGTGCAATGACTAGGTTTTTGGTCAAGCCTAATGTAGCAAGACCAGTTTTCAGGTCAGAAAGAGAAGCAGGCATGTTAGTTTAGGTAGTTTGACAGTCAGGTAGTTTAGTAGTTAGGTAGTCCACAACTATCCAACTATCTAACCGCTTCGCGAAACTAAAAACTACTTCCCTTTCCAATTCGGTTTACGTTTTTCTATGAAAGCTTTCATTCCTTCTCTTTGATCTTCCGTAGAAAAGAGCGGATAAAAATTTCGTCGCTCGGCTTTGAGGCCTTCGGTCAGTGTGGTTTCAAATGCGGCATCAACGGAATCCTTTGCCATGCGCACAGCTAAAGGCGCACGAGCTGCGATCTCTTCTGCGAGAGCAACGGCTTTATCAAGATAACCATCAACAGATGCTACGTGATTGACGAATCCAAATTGAAGCGCTTCTGCTGCACTGAGTGTGCGATTGTTGATGACCATTTCCATAGCGAGGTGTTTGCCAAGCAAACGTGCGAGGCGCTGCGTGCCGCCTGCACCGGGGATAATGCCAATATTAATTTCAGGCTGACCAAACTTTGCCGTTTCAGAAGCTACTATCATGTCACATGAGATGGCGAATTCACAGCCGCCGCCCAACGCCCAACCAGAGACTGCAGCAATCACAACCTTATTTATCTTTTGAATACGATCAAATTGGTCAACCCGCCCGGTGTTGATCATCTCAAACGGAGACGACTCAGACATCACTTTAATATCTGCACCTGCCGCGAAAGATTTTTCACTGCCAGTTACCACCATAGCACCGACCTGTTCATCTTTATCGAATGTCTCAAGTGCATCGAACAGCTCACTCAACATCGTGTCATTGAAGGCATTCATCGCCTGTGGACGATTAAGCGTAACGATACCCACGCGCCCGCGAATTTCAGTAAGAACTGTTGTATAAGTCATGTATCCTCCAAATGATTTGGGCAGATAACTTCTTGTATAAGTAAAGACCATATAGCCACAGAGTACACAGAGATATTTGAGAAAAGCCTTTTAACTCTTTTTCTCTCTGCGATCTTTACAATCCCCTTCAGGGGACTGTGGCAAAAGGACTTTCGCAAGATGTCTAGTGGAAAATACCCATACGGCAAATTATAAAGGATGATTACATGGTTGCATAATTTGCCATTGCTGTCATGTGAAATACATCCATTTTTTATTTTCTAAGTTTTTTCGACAGTTCGCGAAGCGTGCCGAACCGTCAGCAGTACAACTACTGACGGAACAAATCAAAGACTTTTGCATGATGTCTAATTTTTATTTCTCATAACATATTAATTCATGATAAACTTCAACATACCGCATAGAAACACATGCAGTGCGGGGCAATGTCGTTCAGGCTGGACGTGAAACCATTGGAGAAAAGATGGAAAACAAGCTTTATGTAGGTAACCTGCCCTACGCCGCCAAGGAAGAAGATTTGAATGCACACTTCAGCCAGGCTGGCAATGTCACCTCCGTTGCACTCATTATAGACCGAGCAACGGGCCGCGCAAAAGGCTTCGGTTTCGTGGAAATGTCCACTGCAGAAGAAGCCCAGAAGGCCATCAGCATGTTCAACGGTCAGGATTTTATGGGCCGAGCAATCACTGTCAATGTTGCCAAACCTCGCGAAGATAAACCTCGCAATTTTGGTGACAGAAATCGCGGTGGTGGCGGACGGAACCGCAACTGAAAAAACTCCCAGCCCTGAACATTTTTAGAAAAAATTAACAGCCTTGCAAATGCAAGGCTGTTATTATTAAGGCATGAAACGACTCATTCTACTCGGCCCAATCCTTTTCGCAACTGTACTTACAACACTCACCATCGTTCAATATGACTTCATGCTCGGCATTGGCTGGCACCCGATCAAGGACCCGACATATGACTGGCCCAGTGGACTCGCGCTTGGTCCATATGGAATCGTGATGACCATAACCTTCATCATCAGCGGACTGCTTATGTTCCTCTTTGCCCTGCGCCTCAAAGCGGACCTCAAGCCCTTCGATCAAACTCAGGACAAGCCTGCTCGTGCCTCCCAAATAGGATCAGCGTTTTTAGCTTGTTCGGGTCTCGCTCTCGCTGCCCTGGCATTTACTACAGACCCAACCCTTGCGGGCGGCCCTCGCACCTGGCATGGATATATGCATGATCTATCATTTGTTGTGCTGGGAATAACTCTTTTACCCGCCATGTTGATGCTGGGCAAAGCCTTTCAAGCGGATCCACGTTGGCGTGGATATGGAATCTACACCTGGCTGACTGCCGCGTTTGCAATTCCATCTTTCTTTCTCAAAGGTGCTGCATTCTATGTTTTTCTATTTTTTATTTTGTTGTGGAATGAGATTATTGCTCTTAAGTTGAATTCACACAAAGAATAATCTCCTTTTCTGCTTGGCAGCAATTCGCGATATCATATGACGTATAATTTCCGTCACGCAAAAAGAAGGAATTATCCATATGTTTTTCTCTTTCTGATCCTTCTTTGGTGTGAAGTAATTTCCATACGAGTGAAATAATCTCCAACTAGCCAAATGGATAGGCGAATCTTTCTTGACAAGCCTTTCTCTTTACGATAATATTTCTACATCAAACTATTTGACGTGAAAGTATATAGTCAAATAAAGGACATGGCCATGCCCACTCACTACTCTGGAACACGCGCAGAAATGCGCACGCTCGATACATTCATCAAGTTGACACGCTGTACAAATTCGCTCTTTGCACGCCTGTCTGAGCAAAACACGCTTGGTGATCTTACTCCTTCACAGTTCGCAGTGCTTGAAGCGCTCTATCATCTCGGCTCAATGACACAGGGTGAAGTAAGTACAAAGGTACTCAAGAGCGGCAGTAATATGACGACGGTCATAGACAATCTTGAGCGAGACGGATTCGTCCGACGCGAGCGCGATGCGAAAGATCGCAGGGTGATTTATGTCCATTTGACAGGAGCAGGCAAAAAGAAGTTGGAAGCGATCCTTCCAGGTCACATTGCTGCATTGGTTGAAGAGTTCAGCATCTTATCTGCAAGTGAGATGGAAATGCTCGGAAACCTTTGCAAGAAACTAGGAAAAGGAAAAATAAAATGAACAACAAAATAATTGCAGTAACCGGCGCCTCTGGTCAACAGGGCGGCGCCGTGGCAAGAAAACTTTTAGCAGAAGGCTGGCAGGTTCGTGCATTGACCCGCGACATTAACAAACCTGCCGCCCAGGAATTGAAATCACTTGGCGCGGAACTTGTGGCAGGTGATATGGATAATCGCGCAGAACTCGATGCGGCTTTCAAAGGCGCATATGGGGTTTTCAGTGTGCAAAATTTCTGGCTGCCAAACGTTGGTTTTGAGGGTGAGATCAAACAGGGCAAAGATGTAGCCGATGCTGCCAAAGCCGCAGGCGTTCAACATCTTGTGTATTCATCTGTTGGTTCGGCGCATCGCGGTATGGGACAAAAGCATTTCGAAAGCAAATGGATCGTCGAGCAATATATTCAATCGCTTGGCGTTCCATACACCATCCTTCGACCCGTGGCGTTCATGGATAATCAGAATTGGAGCCGCGCCTATATTCTAAGCGGAACATACACAGGTTTGGGCTTACGTGTGGAAAAAGGATTGCAGACCATTGCTGTGGATGACATTGCCGTATTTGTTGCCCTTGCTCTCGCGGATTCAAAAACCTATCTCGGTCGGACCCTTGAGCTGGCCGGTGACGAATTGACTGAAACTCAAACCGCAGAGACGCTCACAAAAGTCATTGGCCGCCCGGTGACTCTCGCCGCTCCAGCAGGCAATGGACGCGGTATATCTGAAGAAGAGATGACCGCCATGTTCAATTTTTTCAACGGCGAAGGTTATGATGCAGATATTCCTGCGCTTCGTAAACTTCACCCTGGCCTGCTCAATTTCGAACAGTATCTTCGCAAGAACGGCTGGGAGAATGCAGAACCGATCCCAATTCCAGAAAATGCTGCTTGGGGATAATTTTGAAGGACTGGCACATGCCAGTCCTTTTTATTTTAGAGTAAGGCGGGTAAAATTATATACAATTTTTATTTCCCATTGTAGGGACACAGCGGGACGATCAATTACCATGTTGGACGTTGGTTTCGCTGTGTCCCTACATGATATTGGAGGAAACCATGCAAGCATTTGAACTCGCAGAACTGATCACACAAAGAGAATGGACAAGCAACGCCTACCTAGAATTTCTCAAAGTCCCCGATCTCAGCATGGGACTTTATTTCATCCCCGCAGGTGGAGTTGATGCACAGTCACCGCACACAGAGGATGAAATTTATTATGTGTTGAGCGGCAGGGCGAAGATCAAAGTAGCAGACGAGAACCGCGATGTACAAGCAGGCTCGGTGGTATATGTAGCAAAAAATGTAGAGCACAGATTCCATTCCATTGAACAGGATTTGACATTGCTGGTCTTCTTCGCACCAGCCGAGTATTCGAACAAAAATGAATGATCTCATCATCAATTTGAAGGAAGTTAATAACAAGGAAGAATTGCATAGTCTTCTTTCTTCCAAACTCAGTTTTCCTGATTGGTCTGGAAAAAACTGGGATGCATTTTGGGATTTGATTACAGATACCGAATTAGTAAAAATGCCCGACAGATTAACAATTATCGGTTTCAAAGAACTATCGGAAAAATTACCAATAGATGCTCAACTACTTCAGCGATGTCTCTTTGATATAAAAGAAAAATATCCTTCAATTGCTTGTGAAATAATTTATTCCTAGTAAGGATTTATTTATGCTCCAACTAAAAACAACCCCATTTCACGAAAGAACTTCAAGACTCTGCCAGCCGCAGAATTGGCGCAAGTGGGCGGGATATTTCGCTGCAGGCTCGTATGAACACACACTTGACCGCGAATATTGGGCGATCCGCAATGCAGCGGCGTTGATCGATGTCTCGCCGTTGATCAAATACATTATCAAAGGCAAGGATTCAGCGGCGTTATTGCATCGCGTCACCACGCGGGACATCTACAAGATGAAGGTTGGACAAGTCGCTTACACAGGCTGGTGCGATGAAGAAGGTAAGATGATCGACGATGGGACCGTTTCACGATTAGATGAAACTACATTCCGTTTAACTGCGGCAGAACCAAATCTACGCTGGTTGACGATGAACGCGGTTGGTATGGAAGTAGAAATTACAGAAGTCACAGACGATGTGGCAGCATTAAGTTTTCAAGGTCCCAACACACGCAAGGTTTTGAATATTGTTGCTGAGCAACCTGTGGATGAGTTGAAGTATTTCCGCATGATGAAAAATAAAATTAACGGAATCGATGTCACGATTTCAAGAACAGGCTACACCGGCGACCTCGGCTATGAGATTTGGATGGATGCAAAAGATGCGCTCAAGATTTGGGATACGTTGATGGAAGCAGGCGCAGATTACGGTATTGCACCTGTCGGCATCCTTGCCATGGACATGGCGCGTGTGGAAGCTGGTCTGTTCATGCTCGATGTGGATTACACGTCCGCGAGCCATGCGTGGATCGAGCCGCAGAAGTCATCCCCTTTTGAATTAGGCCTCGATTGGACAGTAGCACTTGATAAGCCAGGTTATTTCGTTGGTCGCCGTGCGCTGGAACGCGAGAAGCGCGAAGGCTCCGCATGGAAAATGATGGGTCTTGAAGTCGATTGGGTGGGAATGGAAAATATATTTAAGCAAGTTGGCTTGCCCCCGCAAATCCCTAGCATGGCAGTGCGTGGAAGTTTGCCTATTTTTGTTGGCAACGTGCAAGTTGGATATGCATCCACATCAACATGGTCACCCGTGCTGAAAAAGTATATCGCTCTCGCGCATTTGCAAAAGCCGTATTTTGAAGTTGGCACAGATGTAAGAATGGAAATCACAGTCGAGCATCACCGTCAGCACGCGCCTGCGAAGGTGGTCAAGCTGCCGTTTTATGAGCCTGAGTGGAAAAGGAAGTGAGAGAAAGAGCAGAGATCAGAGAATTAGAGATTGGTTAGTAGTAATTGGTAAATGGTAATTGCCGCTGGTTGAGTAGCTTTGAGCGTTCGCTGCGAAAGGTGTATCGAAACCAGCAAGTTCTACGAACCAGAATGGAAAAAGAAATAAAGCTGCCGTTTTACATCGTGCCGCGCCAATATCTCACCCTGAATTCGGATTATTTACATTTACCATCTGCCAATAAAGTTTAAATTATGTTGAAAAAGCGGCATGAGCCTGAGTGGAAGAGAAAGTAAAAAGATAGTTGTTAGTGGATAGGCGTGAACGTTCGTTCTTTGCAAAGGGCGTATCAAAACCATCAAGTTCTATGAGCCTAAATGGGCAAATAGAAAACAGTTTTGTTAACTATTTGTCAGCCACCGGCTTTGTTGTTTCCGAAGTTTTGACATACTGTTCCCACTCTTCGTCTTTTGTAACTTTATTTAAGGCCTTTGAAATCATAGAAATGATTTTTGAATCTGTTGGAGCATTCGCGTCCCCTCTTTTTCGTTTATAGTCTTCATCTTCAACATTTCTAATTTCAATTTCTAAGTATTGAGCTTTAGCATTAGCAATGCTAAACTGAACATCTGGACGAAATTGTTGACGAAATACCGTAGAAACCAACACTACAACACCTAGAATACCAATTACAAACGACGGTAATGATTGTTGAATGAACGAACTCGCCAGTGTAGTTCCTACAACAAACTGTGCAATAATTAAATAAGAATTTAGGTTTTTACTAGTTTGAGCTTGCTTTTTTAATTTCTGGAGAATAGCTTTTGCTTCAATCATTCTATTGGTTAAATGATCTCGTTCTCCTTCAACAGTTAAAGTGTTTTTAGTTCCCACAAGCTTTTCTTCAGTCTTAAGCCTCTGAAGATAAACTGTTGCAATTACTGATAAGACAGTAAGGATAACAGAGAAAATTGTTGCTAGATTAGTTGAATAGTATAAGAATTGTTCCTGTTCCATTTTATCTCCTTAAAAACCTTGCTAGATATCGAGTACAGGCCATTGACATAAATTGCTTACAACAATTAATCTTATTATATATTATTTTTTAAGAAAGTCAACTAAACTATACTTTCTACCATAATAAAGGAATTAGTTATGACATCTAATCAATACGACGCAATTATCATCGGCGGTGGTCACAACGGACTCGTTGCAGCCGCATACCTAGCAAGAGCAGGCAAGAAGGTCGTAGTACTTGAGCGCAGACATATCGTCGGTGGGGCGGCGGTGACGGAGGAGATCTTCCCCGGGTACAAGTTCACCGAGTTTTCGTATGTGGTGAGTCTCTTGCGTCCGGAGATCATCCGTGATTTGGAATTGCCAAGGCATGGATTAAAGATTCTGCCATTGCCAAGCACATTTACACCAACAGAAAATGGAGATTATCTCGCCGCATGGGATGATCATGACCTCACCCGCCGCGAGTTGTATCGTCACTCGCCGAAGGATGCAGAAGCCTATGACGAATATGCGCGCGTGATGGCGCGTGCGGCCAAGGCGATCAAGCCGATCATCAATTTAATTCCGCCTGACCCAACTTCTTTGAGTATGCGCGACATGCTTGGCTTGCTCAAAGTTGGTCAATATGCAGCGAGTCTTTCTGAAAAAGAATTGTATGCCATTGCAAAACTTGCCACACAATCATCTGCGGACCTGCTCGAAGAGTGGTTCGAGACCGATGCACTAAAAGGAACAAAAGCCGCCAGCGGAATCATCGGCACGTTTCTTGGACCACGTTCACCAGGCACGGCGTATGTGTTGCTTCATCATTACATGGGCGAAATTGACGGCGCGTTTCGTGCATGGGGTTTTGCGAAGAATGGTTCTGGCGGAGTGAGCGGCTCGATCCTCAACGCGGCGCAAGCGCTTGGGGTGGAGATCAGAGTCAACGCAAGCGTGAAGCAGGTCATCGTTAAGAATGGACGCGCTGTCGGCGTCGCATTGGATAATGGCGATGAGCTTCAATCCAAAGTCGTCATGTCTGCCGCGGACCCGAAGCGCACCTTCCTGCAATTCGTCGAGGGCAAACATTTTCCCGATGAATTTGTCACGTCGATCCAAAACTTCCGCACGCGCGGCTCATCGGGCAAGGTCAACATCGCGTTGAGCGAACTGCCCAACTTCACGGCACTGCCGTTCGAAGGCAAGGGACATGATTCGGTTTTGCATCGCGGCGCGGTGTCGATCAGCCCGAGCATCGATTACATCGAGCGCGCCTACGATGATGCCAAGTATGGTCAAATTTCAAAACGCCCGTATCTCGACATGATCTTCCCATCGATGATCGACCCCGATATGGCGCCGCCCGGGCAGCACGTGATGTCTTGCTTCGTGCAATACGCGCCGTATGATCTTGAAGGCGGCTGGAATGACGAAAAACGAAACGAACTCGGCGAAGCGGTCATCTCGACCATCGAGCAGTACGCGCCGAACATTCGCAAATGCATCGTCGGCATGCAGGTCATCTCGCCGAAGGACATCGAAGCCATCGCGGGCATCACAGGCGGCAACATCTTCCATGGCGAACTGCTGCTGCACCAGATCTTCTTCCTGCGTCCCACCCCGCAATGGGCAGACTTCCGCACCCCGCTCAAAGGCTATTACTTCGGCGCGGCGGGTGCACATCCAGGTGGCGGAGTAATGGGCGCGGCAGGGATGCTGGCAGCGAAGGAAATCTTGAAGGATGGGATGTAGAAAGTGGAAAGTAGACGGTGGTCGAGTAGCCGCGCTCTTGTTCTTCGCGGCGTATCGAGACCACGCCTCTTTCTTAACTGGAAGTTGATTCTGCGAAATGAAGTTTAGTCTAGCCTTTGGGCTTAATCTCCAAACTTCTTAGCCAAGTATGCACGATGCTGAATATCAGTTGCATTTGTCAATTCATAGCGTTTGCATTCAAGTCGTCCAACACTAAATTCGAGACGATTGGAAGAAATCACATCATCTTGAAAAGAGTTCAAGTGACTCACGAGTTGGTTTGGATAAAAAACACCATTCGGAATAGGAGTTTTGAATTGTGCACTACCACTAAAAACAACAATAGAATGTATTTGCTCTTTTGGAAGAAATTCAAGTAATTGCTGTATGGCTTTTACATGACGATAATTTTGGCGAATTGGATTTTGGAAACTGTTTTTTACTCGATAAATAGTTTGTGTCCACTTATCTGATTTTTCATTTCCAAAAATCCAGCCTGAATAGTGTTTGACTTCAATAACAAATACACCTTTTGTTGATATAAGAATATGATCAATTTGAGTAGTACCGTCTTGAAAAGGAATAGTTATATTGTTTAGCAAGTGAAAATTTTGTGACTTGAAATTCAAACTTATCAATTTTCGTACAGATGCTTCACCACGATTTTGATTCAAAAATAATCTAGAACGATAAGAATTCTTGATTAGAAAACCAATAAGGATACCAAAAATAAAGATTGCCAGGCCAAGAGAGCCAAAACAGATTAATGAAAAGAGATCAAACATAAGTTACTCCCTTTGAAATAGTATTTTCCAATTATACAATGAGATAAAGAAGGAATTATTCATGACAAATCATTACGACACCATCATCATCGGCGCGGGGCACAATGGACTTGTCGCCGCCGCATATCTTGCAAAACAAGGTAAAAAAGTTTTAGTCCTTGAACGCCGTTCAATTATTGGTGGTTCTGTGGTGACTGAATCTTTTGGCGAAAATTTTACAGTTGATTCCGTGCAAACAGGCGGAAGACTGAGACCAGATATTATTAAGGACTTGAAACTTCCAAATACTGGTCTCGACGGAACGTCTCGACCACCGTTTATTTCTCTACAACCTGATGGAAATCACTTAATTCTGAATGAAGAATCCATAAAACGATTCTCTGAAAAAGATGCAAGCTGCTGGGGTGAATTTGTCCGCTTTATGGATAAAGCCGCGAGCATTTTAGATGCCGCGTATGCAACCATCATGCCAAGATTGCCAAAGAATTTAAATCTTCGTGATGGTTATGGGTTATTGGAATTGGGACTCGAACTACGTCTCGCGGGCCGCAAGGACATGATCAACTTCATTCGTGCGCTGCCGATGACCGTGCAGGAATTAGTGGAAGAATATTTTGAATCCGAAGTAGTCAGAGCAGCAATTACATCAGTTGCGATCCATGGCTCCACACTTGGGCCGATGTCTGCGGGGACGGGATATACGTTAATTCATAACTGGATGAATCGCAGTGGGCTGGCAAATGTCAACGTTGGGAAAGCTGGCGAGATCACAAATGCTTTAGCAGATGCGGTGAAATCCTATGGCGGCGAAATTAGAACTGAGTCAGAAGTAAAAAATATCAAAGTCGAAAACCAAATTGCAAAAGGCGTTGTCTTATCGAATGGCGAAGAGATCTCTGCAAATGTCATTCTTTCGTCCGCAGACCCAAAACATACTTTACTTAAACTCGTCGGCGCACAAGATCTGCCACCTGAATTCGTCTGGCATACACAATCCATCAAAATGCGCGGATCGGTGGCGAAGATCCATTTACAAACGAGTGGAAATCATGGAATCTCAGAAGGCACATCCGTTGTTGCGCCATCGATCAAATATCTCGAGCGCGCTTATGACTCAGCGAAGTACGGTGAGATTTCCGAAAAGCCGTATTTGGAAGTAACTACATCAGATAATGTAGTTTCAATCCATTTTCAGTTCGCGCCATACACTTTGAAGAATAGTGATTGGAAAACAGAAAGTGCAAATGTTGAAAAACTTGCAATTGATACACTGGCCGAATATTTCCCCAAACTAAAATCGTCCATTGTAAATACAAAGATCATCACGCCAAAAGATTTGAAAGAAACTTATGGATTAACGGAAGGTGACATCAATCACGGTCAACTCATGCTTGACCAATTCTTATTCATGCGACCGATTCCAGGCTGGTCAAATCACAAAACGCCTATTGATAATTTATATCTCTGTGGAAGCGGAGTCCATGGCGGGGGTGGAGTCAGCGGTGCTGCGGGACGAAATGCGGTAAAGGTTTTGAAGTAAAATCGACGATACTGATTACAAGGAGAAATAAGATGAAACGTTTGTTGATTTTTACATTATTGTTCACATTGTTGACAGGCTGTGACAGCAAACCGCCATATACTGATAACGGAAACCCCGGACAGATCAAGGCTGTCGTTTTTTATGATGATAATAAAAATGGAACAATGGATAGCGGGGAGACTGGTGCTTCCCAGCAGGTTGCAATCTCGCAGGAAGTTTCATGTCCACCATCAAGCTTGCCGGATTATGTTCCAACCGACGCGAACGGAGAAATTGTATTCAAGGATCTAAAGCCTGGAAAGTACTGCGTAGCCACTGACTACGGATTCGGGTTTACTACTAAATTGACTCAAGAAGTGTATGTCAGCAGCGATTTGGTCACAACAGTAATGTTTGGTCTGGTAAGAAATCCATAAACAGTTAATTGATAATTTATATCTCTGCGGAAGCGGAATGCACGGCGGGGGTGAAGTCAGTAGGGCTAGTGGAAGAAATGTAATAAAGATTTTGAAATAATAAAAACCTCCGAAGTCTTAAAGACTTCGGAGGTTTACTTTACGGTCTCTGATACACCCTTACATAATCCACAAGCATTTGCTGCGGGAAAACTGTCGTATCGTCGGGATAACCCGGCCAGCGGCCACCTACGGCCAGGTTCATGATGATAAAGAATTCATGATCAAAGATCCATGTATCAGGCACATCAGCCGGGGTGAGTTTGAAATATTCCTTGTCATCAAAGAACCAGCGGATCTCGTTCTCCTGCCATTCGATGGCATACACATGGAAATCATCCTTGAGCGTATTCGTGGGCACTTCAAAACTGGTAGTCACACCGTTGCCGCCGGAATATCCGGGCGCATGCACGGTGGCATGGATCGTATTGGGTTCCCGGCCGATGTGCTCAAGTATGTCAATTTCACCACTGGTAGGCCAGCCTTTGTTATTATCGCCAAGCATCCAGAAAGCGGGCCAGATCCCCTGCCCATAAGGAAGTTTCATGCGCGCTTCGATGCGGCCATATTTCCAGGAGTGCAGTCCCTGCGTTTTGATTCGAGCGGATGAATAGGGACGACCCGCGGGCAGGCTGGGATCTTCAATCGCCGTGATCACCAACATCCCGTCCTCCACGCGGACGTTCTCAGGCTTATCTGTATAGGCTTCCCATTCCGCATTGCCCCAACCGCTGCCACCAATGTCGAAGGCCCAATTAGTTAGATCAAGTTTAGCGCCATCAAATTCATCATGCCAGACGATGTTCCATCCATCCAGATCCAACGGAGCAGGTGTGGAATTATTCACCGCACAGGCAGCGAGAAGAAAACCAACAAAAAGTAGAGTATATATTTTACACACATGAAATCCTTTCAATGATTAGTACATTGACATCAAATTTTTTAGAAATCCAGTCCAAACAACTTAAGTTCCACATCATCTTCTGATAGCTTGACCATTTTTTGAAATTTCAACCCTATTTTTTCAAGCACGCGAATCGAGCCATGGTTATCCGGAGTAGCTATCCCAAGCATCCGTTTTAATCCCAAAGTGGTTTTGGCATAAATCAGCACAGCGGATGCTGATTCAAAAGCATAGCCTTTTAACCAGTATTGCGGCAGAAACGCAAAGCCAACATCAACATCCTGCAACGCTTCTCTCTTCACCAGCCCGCACATTCCAATTGGGACTTCGCCTTCTTTAAGAGATGTTAGATACAGACCATAGCCGAATCTTTCGTAACTGGCAACTGGTCCTTTCAAAATATAATTTTTCGCATCTTCAAGCGTCCGAACTCCTCTATCCCCGATAAATTGAATGAACGAAGGTTGATTCAATAGGTCGAGAATAAACGCGGCATCGTCAATAGCGAGTTTGCGAAGAATTAATCGGTCTGTTTCAATAATGTTCATGGAAGAAATATAAGGTCAGTCTGCGCTGATTAGTAAAGGTTCGTGTTCAGCTTCCCGTTCTACGAGTTCCTTACGTGGCGCGAAAAACGCAGCGACCAATCCAAGTAAGGCCGAGATGAAGGCGATCACAAATACAAGATGGATCGCATCTGACATGGCAGCACGCACACCTGCATTAATGAGAAGCTGGGAGCCAGGAGAAGGATCGAGTAATTGCGACACCAGATTCGGGTCCAGACCGGAGGCGCTTAAGTTCGATGCTAGTCGAATGCTCAATGCAGCACCCATCACACTTACACCGAGTGTCCCGCCGATGGAACGGCTGAATTGAAGCATGGAAGTTGCCGTACCCAGATGTTTGCGTGCCACGCTGGTTTGCACAGCGATCACAAATGCGGGAATCGCAAGCCCCATGCCAATGCCCATCATCGTAACGAAGACCATCATCATGTTCTGATTTGATCTCACACCCAATAGCATGAGTAGAAATGTACCTACTGTGAATAAGGCGGTCCCCACCAGGCCCAACTTCTGATATCCAACTTTTAACATGATGCGCGTGCCAAAGATGCTTGCGGCCACCCAGCCTAACAGCATGGGCGTGATGGTAATGCCGGCTTGCGTTGCATTTGTTCCCAGCACCGATTGAACGAACAACGGAATAAAAGAGATCGTTCCAAACACTGCCCAGCCGGTCATTAAGCCATGTGCAGTTGCTGCAGAAAATAATGCATCACGGAAAAGCGGAATCGGCAGGATCGGGTCGGCGGCGCGGATCTCGACCTGCCATAGAACAATGAATAGTACGAGTGAAACTGCAAGCAGTACCCAGCTATTCAATGTACCAAAATCCATCAAGCCAAGTAGAAGCGTGATGATGCTGATCGTTAATAACGCGGCACCGACATAATCCACAGCCGGTCTATTCAGGCTTCGGGCTTGATCCCGCCATCCGAATGCGACCAATGCCCCGGCGATCAACCCCGGTAGTACGTTGATGTAAAAGATCCAATGCCATGAAAATTTGTCAACAATGAGACCGCCAAGCAACGGCCCGGCAATGGATGAGACTCCCCATACTCCGGAGAATAATCCCTGCATTTTTGCGCGTTGTTCAAGTGAAAACATTTCACCGATCAAAATAAAAGCCAGCGGCAGGATTCCGCCTGCGCCGATTCCCTGCAATGCGCGGGCAAAGATGAGCTGGGTCATCGTGCCGGCCCATCCACACAAAACAGAACCGATCAGGAAGAGCGCCATTGCAATGATATATAAGTTGCGGCGGCCATAGATATCGGAAAGTTTTCCATAAAGCGGAACAACCGTTGTGGAAGCCAGCATAAATGCAGAAAAAACCCATGAGTAATGTTCCAACCCGCCCAATTGACCAACGATGGTCGGCATGGCTGTAGCAACGACAGTAGATTCCATGGAGGCAAGAAACAAGCTGAGCATAATGCCAGCCGTGACGACAATGGTTCGATTACGTGACATATTTTCCTTTGTTGAAAGAGCGAATACGGATAACTGGTTGGGCAATCATACTGCAAAATAAACAGAGGCCAACTTTTTGCTGGCCTCTGTTTATTTGGATTCTAACAAGGGATTGGAGTGTGTTCTCCAATCCCCATATTGACTTAAGGCGTGCCTACGATGGTAATCGTATCCACTCCGCACTCAACTAAACTGGCGCCGGATGCATCCGCACATTCCACTTGCAGCCGCACCGTTTGGCCTGCAAAAGCCGTAATATTTGCGGTGATGAGTTGCCACGCGCCGTTATCGTTGTTGGCCGCGTTAAGTTCCTCGAACACGGTGGTGGTAGTTGCACCAATCACCTTGATCCGCAAATAGTCTGCGCTTGATGAATTATTCCCGTGCGCCACATACCCATAAAGATTTAGCGTTATGGTGGTATACGAGCCGGCAAGGTTGATCGGGCCGGAGCGGGCAGTGGTCAGACCGCCATCTACGTCGAAAGCGCCGGCGCTGCTTCCTGCGAGACGCCCGGTCACCAGATCGTTTGTGCCGGATTGTGTGGTCCCAAGTTGCTTCACACCACCGGAAGATGTTTGCTCAGGGTCGCCGATTTGCCATTGGCCAAGTGTGGCTGTGTCGGTCCCGGATGGGTTAAACGTCCAGCCGGTGGCTGCGCCATCGAAGTTGTCGCTGTAAAGAGTAGTGGGGGGTGTGGTTCCACAGTATTGCGCGCCTTTGCCGATCACATCATAAGGGCAAGCTGCTTTGTCCAGCAAATACAGGATCGCGGTACGGTTACGGGAAGTTTCCGCGGGAATGACTTCATCACCCGGGTAAAAGCCCCCCTGAGACGAAGTCTTCGGGTACATCTCGAACGTGTAGTTCAAGATTCGATGCTGGCCATACTCCCAGTCAACAATGGTGCCGTCGGTAATATACAGGTCGCTGGATTGTTCGGGTGTATATCCGTTGGTTGCTGCCATCGCCTGCCCCATGGCGACCATGGTATTGTAATCATCTATATTCATATCAGACGGGACGTCTGTAAAGGTATAGCCATACGGCCAGAGGATCAACTCTGAATATGAGTGAAAATCTATCGCGACAGTGATCTGCTGTTTACCACTGATGACGCGGCTGTTAATGAAGTTGCGCACTGCGGCAGTTTCCGGGGCGGAGAACGCGGAGGGACCTCGATAGGTCTCGCTACTTGTCGAAGTGCTGCTGCCTCCGCAACATCCCCAGCGGTAACCCCAGTTGCGGTTCATATCTGTACCTACATTGGAAGAGCCTGCATTCGGCTGGCGATTCTTACGCCACGACCGATAGGTGCCTGTGGCAATATCATACTCGCCGCCATCCGGGTTCATATCGAAGACAATCCAGACCTCGCGGCTATTGACCAGGTTCGTGATCTGTTGATTGGAGCCGTATTCATCGGTCAGCATTTTCAACGTATACAGGGCCATTTCCACGGTAAGGTGTTCGCGGGCATGTTGATGATGGGTAAACAACACTTCCGGCTCTGCCTCATCTGTGCCAACGTTATCGGAGATCTTGCCGGCCCAGATCGTGCGGCCTTCATGGGTAGTGCCCATACTGAAAAGGTCAAAGATCGCCGCATGGTCGCTCTCGGCCTGCTGGATCTCGGTCACCATTTCAGCATAATCATGATAGGCCGAGTCAGCAGAAGGAAACGCAAGAGTTCCAGCCTCTAACTGTGTGGGCTCAGTAAGCGTGATGCCTAATTTTTTCTCAATCAACTTCTTTTCTGCGGGGGTCGCTTCCACCAGCACATAATCGTGGCCAACCTCCAGGATCAACGCGCCTGTTGAAGCAATCACTGTGCGCGTTTCCATGGTAAACACATTGGGGACGTAATATACAGTTGTGACATCCCCGCTTTGGGCGGTCGCTGAAGTGGCCATTGCAAAGATCATCATTATCAGCAACACCCAATGGGTCAAATACTTTCGCTTGATCATATACATTCTCCTTCTTAATATAGATAAATGGTTGGGGGACAATGAACCTGCTGAAACCAAATGCTATGATGTATGTATATGTATAGCCAGCTGATGACCTCCTTATTCCCTGAAAAAGTCCACCCACTGAATTTCAAAAGAACTTCCAGCTTTCTCTGTAAACTCCGGCGGGAATGTGATCTCAAAATATCCTTGTTCAAGAGGAATATTTTGAGGTGTTTGGTCTGACACGATCCTGATCTCCATCCATAACGGCTGGCCGGGCAGGATCGGTTGTTCTATGCCGGATATCAAGACCTTCTGGTTGCTGCTATTAAACACTGAACCGCTTGAGGCCGAGGCCACAATGATGGTATCCGCGTATAAGAGGCGGAATTCCTCGAGGCCTTTCAAGTTAAGCCGGGCGACCATTTTTTGAGGCAATGCACCTGAAACAAGTTCAAACTGAGCGGAACCAATTCCGTTTGGGCTATCCACCTCTATCATAGTGATACCCTCTTCGCTGGTGATCGTGATCGTATCTCCTGGTTTTGAACTGGTCACGCTGAATTCCGACGTAGAGTCATCTAGAAGCTCTGGTTGAAGTGTACAAGCTGCCAAAAAAAGAACACTTGTAAAAAGGGCCAGAATTGTATTTTTAGATTTCATTAAAAATAGTATAGCACGCCTGTCAAGCCCACGAATCCTATTTTTAACTTAATATTTTCTTTACTTATCCATAGGATAAATTAAGCATGATCTGCTTTCAACAATAAACTTAATCAAAAAAGTCCCGCCGATTTTAAGACGGAGGACTAATCTCATTTACTTCATCACTGTACTGACTTTCCATACAACTTGCGATATATTCCACACTTAACGTGCGGACCTGTTGCGCTTTATCATAAGGCTCAAATTCTTTACTTACTTATCTTGCAAATGCGCCTCAAGGAACCACAGCCCTTTATCCAGCCCAAGGGAAACCTCGGTAAATAGATCTGTTGTGCCCATATCGCCTTCTTTTTCGGCGGTATCAATTGCAGCACGGGTTGTCTCTGCAACATTGGCATATCGTACTGCCATAGCTTGAATAGTTGGCAGACTATCAACAACATTGGATGGATATTCAGGCAAACGTGAAGCGGATGCAGCCATGCGAACAGTACCCTTGGCAATACCTCCCAAAGCCGTGACACGTTCCGCAATGAGATCTATATATTCTTCAAGTTGTTCCGCCAATTTCTGAAAAAGAATATGCAATTGATAAAACCCTGCTCCCTTAACGTTCCAGTGTGCCTGATATGTCTGGCTGTGAAGATCGGATATATCTGCGAGTTGTTGGTTCAAAAGCTTAATTATTTTTTCTCGTGTTTTTACTGAGAGGTCAATGCGACTCTTGAAGCTTTTCATGGATGCCATATTTAATTCCTTTGCTATGATATGTTGTCTCGTATCATTTAGCTCGGAATGCTTAACGTTGAATTTTTCGAAATGTGACGGTTATTGAGTTATTTCATCTCCGATGCGAACAACTTCTTTAGCCAGCAAATCAAAATCTTCCTGTGTGCTGCGATGATTGGCGATTGCAATTCTCAAACAATATTTATTATTCAAGGTTGTGTAAGATGGCACAGCGATTCCCTGTTCGTGCAGCCGCATCAAAATTTCTTTGTTGAGTGTATTAAGCTTTTCATCATTCAAGCCTCCGGGATTAAAGCGGAAGCAGACAATATCCATGCCGATTGGAGCTGTCAATTCCATTTTCGGTTCTTTCTCGACCAGTTGACCAAAGTAATGTGCCTGTTCAACGTTACGTGCGATCATGCGTCCAAAGCGATCCAGTCCATGTTCTTTGATAGACATCCACACTTTGAGTGCGCGGAACTGACGTGTGAGTTCCAAACCATAATCACTGAACCAGATACGCCCGGATGCCAGCCCGCGTGTTTCGTGAGCTAAATATTCAGGCGTCAATGAAAATGTGCCGCGATGAGATTTTTCAGATCGCACGATGACGCAGCCAGCTTCAAAGGGAATATGCATCCATTTATGAAGATCAAGCCCAACTGAGTCAGCTCGTTCAATTCCAACTAATTTTGGTTTTACATTTTCTGCAAGCAAAGCAACTGCCCCAATTGCACCATCCACATGGAACCAAAGGTCTTCGCGTGCGCATAGATCAGCCAATGCATTGAGGTCATCAATCGCGCCGGTGTTGGTGGTGCCTGCGCTGCCAATAATGCAGATCGGACGGCAGCCTGCCTCTCGGTCCGCAATGATGCTTTGTTGTAATAGTTCCAGATTAATTGTGTAATCATCCTTCACTGGAATTTTTCGAAAGTTGGCATTGCCCAGCCCAAGTAATTCAACTGCTTTTTGATTGGAGCTATGCACCTCAGTCGATGCGTACACAGTTAATTTCTGAGAAGATGACTGCATTCCCAATTCTCGAACATCGAAGCCAGCCTTGATATTTCTCGCCACTGCGATGCCTACAAAATTTGCCATCGACCCGCCGCCCACTAATAAACCACTGGAGTCTTTTGGAAAGCCAATCATTTCTTTGATCCATTGGATCACTTGGTCTTCCACTAGATTCGCAGCGTGATTACCGCCGCCAAGATTTGGATTCATGATCGCGGCCATAAAATCGGCAAGTGCGCCGAACACAGTTCCAGCGCCCATATACCAGCCCCAGAAACGCGGATGTATATTCCCCATCGGATAGGGAAGAATTGTTTCTGAAAATTCCTGATACGCCGCATCGGCTCCGCCAGGCTCGCGGGGAGCTGGCTCCTCAAAATGGGCAGCAATCTGCTCTGGAATAGGCTGCCAGACAGGACGCTCGCGAACCGTTTGAAGGTATGTGATCGCATCATCTACCATGCGATGTGCGAGTGCACGCATTTCATCCCAATTTTCAGGGTCGAGGGTTTCGTAACTTTCTTTAGCATTCATATGATTCTGCCTTTATTTATCTAATGAGGTTGACAATAAAAAAAGTATAGCATGGTTATTTTATAATAAAAATTCCCGTCACAAATGTGACGGGAATTTTCTAGCTTCTATTTATTTTGTATGTATACTATCATGCTGATGGCGTATCTTCTGTTGGCGGCTGTGCCCACAGAATCCCTAGCAAAACGATGCCGCCAACTGGAGCCAGCACGAACAATTGCCACCATCCACTCTTGCCGATGTCATGGAGTCGACGCGCTCCCGCTGCGAATAAAGGCAGTAGCATGGCAATCATGAATATGCTACTTAAATTCTCGCTCAAGTACACCAACGCCGAGGCAACCAGTGTAATGAACAGCGTAAACCACCAGAACTCTGGTCGTGATGCTCGTCCATTAAATTCCGCGTATTTAGCGAGACATACACGAATCGATTCATAGAATGTCATCGCGCTTCCTTCGTTGCGGGTATTTGAATTCAAAACATCTTCCATTCTTAGCTCCTTGCCGATTATAGAGACTGCTTCTCTTAATGATGTAGCCCAATTTCTTAAATTGAGTCCGTCTCTATTTTCGGTGGTTTCCGCTTTACCTGCAACTATGGATTGCCCCAGTTTTTCTGTTTCTGGCAAACCTGTGGTGTTCCCCAGTTTCAAAACTAATTCCATTCTGGAATTTACTTGAAACTTGTTATAAATATTTTTCAAATGAAATTCAACCGTACTGCGAGAAATATGAAGAGAGGAAGCAATTAACTTATTGCTTTTACCTTCCAGCAGAAGTTTTACTACTTCCTGTTCACGGTTACTCAATGGAGGAAATTGTGTCATAGCATTTTTTATCTTTTAGAAGTAACTGTCCAATGGCTTGCATTACCGACGCTGAGGCGGGGAAAATGCTTGAAAACAGCGCAGTATCCCGATGTACGCTTTGTGGGCGGCGTAATTACTAGATGCGCCTTGTTGTTCATAATAAACTAACTCTAAAGACAGACAATTGGTTCAATTACGCACGACTACTGGAATTTTTCAAATACGAGAAAATCTTTTCGTGGTTATCTTTGATGATATTGCTTAGGTACTCAACAGGTTTCTCGATAGCCTTTTCTATTTCCTGAATCTCTTTTTCTGTTTCTTGATAGTGCTTACTCTGATTGACTTTTGCCAAATTTACATCATATGCTATGCCTAATATTTCAAAAAGCCTGTGTTCGTAAACTCTGCCAGGAACGTTGATTTTCTGAAAACAAACACCAATCCAATTCGGACTCATATGTTCAATGAGAATTCTAATGTCTTTCGACTTGAATTCAACTGCACCTTCATTTTTCCATGTATCAAGTTTTGGTTTTAGAAAACCGCAATCATCTTTCAAAAAGTAAAAGTGATTAAGCACAGGGCGAAAGAAGTAGGGGAATACTCGAAAACTCTTTTGGTGCTTTTTAGATAAGGTGATATTGTCACGAAGTAGCATGAACATCTCTTTCTAAATTACCAGCCGCCTCACTATGATTTATACAGCCTGTAGACTGTATAATTGACTATGCACAGATTATATTCCTACATAAAACATATAACAATGATCTTTAATAAAAAACTCCTGCCGATTAATCGGCAGGAGTTTTTTA
Source organism: Anaerolineales bacterium (assembly GCA_014379595.1). Classification (GTDB taxonomy): domain Bacteria; phylum Chloroflexota; class Anaerolineae; order Anaerolineales; family Villigracilaceae; genus Villigracilis. The sequence goes on along the minus strand of JACMLM010000069.1, from coordinate 117,103 downwards.
TTTTTATTTTGCCCTCATTCTATTATTGCGCGGATTATGCTCCACTTCCGCAAGCCCTAATACTTCCATCAACGGTGGAATGTACATCGCGAAGCGGCCCTTGAAGCCTTTCTTAAGTCCATACCAGCCGCCAAGCGGATTTTTCGGTGAACGTGCCCAGTGTTCCACGGTGCCTTCGACGGTTTCCTGTTTTTCATCTTTGCTGCCCAGCTCCATCCAGTCACCATGTTTTTTTAACATGGCATGCAGGTCTGCGAGGCTGCGATAATCATAATGTAATACAGTTGTGCCCACTGTGCAGACGATTATTTCCTTCCCATCCTTCGTATCTATATACATTTCATAGTCTGATGTTTGAGGAGGTGTTTTTAATTTCCAGGGCTTATCTTTCGTTCTCTTTTCCATTTTGTTTCTCCTTAATAAAGCAAAAATAATTTGGACGCAGATGACGCTGATTTCGCTGATTCAAAAGAAAAAATCTGCGTTATCTGCGTGGGTCAGCGTCCCGATTTATTTTTTGGAACGCTGAATCGTTTCCGCTTCCTTTTTCAGGTCAGCGGCGAAGCGTTCGAACGATTCATCAAAAGAAGGAATGTATTTGGCGAACAAAGGAAACAGCGGACCGCCGATCTTTTCAGACATTGTAAAGAGAACACCTCCTGAATTTTTATCAAGAGTATATACACGGCTGCCCATATTATCTCCCCAGACAAGCCGTTTTTCAGGCACAAATTCTTTTACCTTCAATTTGAAAGTTCTTTTTTCATCCAAGGTGGATTTGAGTTCAACAGTCTCACCTTCCTTGATCTCACCTTTCAGTGAAGTTACTGTAGAGTTCCATCTTGGCACATCGGATGCATGGGTTAGCAATGCCCACACAATGGACGGGTCCGCTTCAATATTCAAGCTGACGCTTGTTTCCCGACTAAAGGTCGTTCTCGTCGTGACGGCTTTTCCATCCCCCGAATTTGGGTTTGACTGTACATTTTTCATTTTACAACTCCTTTTCTTATTTAGACGATTGAGAGTCAAAAAATGATAGGCAAATTACTCTTTTTCATCCAGGTATTTTTCCATGACTTGCCTGTTATGCTCCAGATGATGCAGTTGCAACTCAGCAGCCCCTGATTCAAAGGGATCAAGTTCCTGCAGAATCTTCATCCGCAGGTCGAACAATTCCTCTTTGTTTTTGTTTTGGGCATCTCTTGCCATTTCTATCTTGACCAGTTCTTCCTGCGCTTTTTGTTTGGGATTAAAGATACCGTTCAACTCTGTGCACTGGTGACAAATCCCCTGTTTGTTGATCAGAGAACAACGATGGTCAAAAATTTCGATCATCCTGCTGCGGCTTGTATGCAGATAATATTTCACCATGGCATCTGTTTGATTGAGGATACTCGCAATTTCTTTCACCGAGAAACCGTACACTTCCTTCAGAAGCAAGGCAAGCTGTTGTTCAAGCGGCAAAGATTTGGAAACACATGTAAAACAAAAAGCAATGTGTTCCTTGATCTCAAAATTCCCCTGCGGAGATGTTTGCCTGATCTGCATGGCTTCTTGAAAAAATTGATGATTCTTTAGAGCGGCTTCCCTAAAAATATCCGTTGCATTTTCGGGCCATCTCTTCTTTGCCCTCAATAAATCTTTAGCAAGGTTAGATGCAATGCTAAAGATCCATGTTTTCAAAGATGATTCACCCCGAAATGTTTCGATCTTTGAATTGGCTTTGATGTAAGTCTCTTGAACAATGTCTTCAGCATCCTGAACGCTGGCAGTCATTCTCAGGATAAAGGATTTTAATTCTCCGCGAAATGTCTCAAATACTGATGTGAGTTGATCAGTTGTCATTTCGGTCTCATTCTGTAAGATAACTGAAGAATTTGTTTCATATACTGATAATATCAGATTCAAAACCTATCAGAAACATTGATTATTTTTCGTAAATATGACTTGCTATTTGATTATCTATGAAGGCAACAACTTCTTGGAAATCTTGGGTTGTCATCTTCTCAGAAATTGTTGTATTAAAATATATTACAAATTCCTGATATCGGGCAACTAATTCACAATTTTCTCCGTTAGTAACCAATGTGCCACACATAACGAAAAAATTATCTGCTGATGAGATTGATTTGCTTATATCAGGAGCTGACCATAAAGAGTTGTAAACTCCAGCACTAGAGAATGCGTTTTTTAAGCCGTTATAGCCAAGTAATGATTTTTCATTGTTAGCATACTTATCAACTGCATAGATGGCTTCTCCACTACTCTCCCACTGAATTGTCTGAAAGCCCTTATCTATACTTGGATTTTCACCGTAAACTACTTCTATGAAGTGGTAGCTGCCATTACTAGGAAAAAGATTAGACGGCAATCCTAAATCAAGAACATCAAATGACCGAGTAGGGGCACATTCCCACCACAGGCACCCCTGAGATAACAACTGATAAGCAAAGATACAACCTGTCAAAGTTATAACAATGATTACTGTAAATATGCTGGCTAGAATTAAACGTTTTGGTCTACTCATTTATAATATTGATTCAACAAATTGCAGAAGCTATACGGTTATCTTCGTTTCTCATGATTAATAATCTCCCACAGATATTAACTAATCGTTACTTCCTACTTTCTATCTCATTTTTGTTTCTTGCCAGCTTTTAACAAGCTGATCATTTCTTCGATTCGTGCTGTTCGTGTCTCAGGTTTCTTCGCGCTTTCTATCCACCTAATGTAATTCTTTCGATAAAAAGTAGCCAATGACTCAAAGAAAGCTTTTGCTTTTGGTTCACCATCCAATGCACTGACAATATCGGAGGATAAAGTTTCAGACTGTGGCCCTTCTGGAGAAAGAACAACATCTACTTTTGTGCCAGTATCAACGTCACAATCACGCCGCCAGGCTGCACCTAAAATTAGAAAATACTGTTTCCCATCAGAACCAAGTGAACCGCGGACTTTATATCCATTCACAGTGCCGCGAATGTGGTGACGTTGTTTAACTCCCCAAATATCATTGGGGTCGAATGGAATCGGGACAAATACTCTGGTTCCTGATTTGCTAATGATGGTCTTGAAATTTTGGGTGTTCAAGAAATACCTCAAATTTTCTTTTTGCTAGTGCCTTCCGCTGCAACCTTAAGAGTCTTTAACGAAAAGTCCATGGACTCATCTAAAAACTTTGGCATCGCCACCTTCATCAATCTCGCCAGCCAGCCGTCTAAAGATTCTTCAGCGATCACGAGGGTGCCATTCTTCTTTGATTGAAAAGTATAAATATGCCGCGCACGTGTGCCAAGTGCCACACCAGTCCAGCCAATACGTTTGTTAGGTTGAACCACTCGAAGGGTGGATGTAATGGGAAGTCCGCCTACTTTCCAATGAAAGATCGAACCCACAGCAAGTGGACCCTCAAGTTTAGACATTGTGATACGAGGCTGCCAATTGTTCCAGGCATTTATGTCGCTTTGCAGTTTCCAAACGACTTTGGGTGATGCATTAATAAATATCTCTTTACGATCCACGAGTGGTGCTTGATGATCAATTTCCATGATTATTTATTGATCACCGGCAACTGCTCTCCATAAAGTTTGCGATGCACCACACTCAAAGCGCGGACTTGTTCTGCAGCGTGATACGAAGACCTCACCAGCGGATTGGACTCGACCCATTGGAATCCGATCTCTTTTCCATAATCACGCAGTTCCGCGAACTCTTCCATTGTGTAATAACGATCCATGGTCATGTGTTTCTTGCTTGGCTGCAAATACTGACCGATGGTAATAATGTCCACACCCCAACTGCGCTGGTCACGCATCACAGATTTCACTTCATCCATTGTTTCACCAAGTCCAAGCATAATGCCAGATTTGGTTAATACATCGGGGTCAAGTTTTTTTGCGTTGGATAATGTCGCCGCCGCCCAATCATAGTTATCCTGCGGCTGGACTGTTTTGAATAAACGCGGCACAGTTTCAACATTGTGATTCAAAATTTCAGGCCGTGCATCCATTACGATTTTCAAGGCTTCAAGCGAACCTTTGAAATCAGGGATCAATACTTCAATGGAACAACCAGGCAATACTTCGCGAATTCTGCGAATGACCATGGCAAAGATCGGCGCGCCGCCATCACGGCGTTCATCACGATTCACAGATGTGATCACCGCGTGCTTCAACTGCATATCTTTCACAGCCTGTGCCACGCGCTCCGCTTCGCCCCAATCCATCAACGTTGGTTTGCCATGTTTGATATCGCAGAAGGCACAGGTGCGTGTGCAAACGTCACCCAGCATTAAAAATGTTGCAGTGCCGCTTCCCCAGCATTCGCCGAGGTTTGGGCACATCGCTTCTTCACATACCGTGTGTAAAGATTTCGAACGCATCAATAATTGAATGCGTTCATAATTTTCGCCAGCAGGCGCGCGCACCTTGATCCACTCCGGGCGGCGCTGCGGACGCGATTCTGTTTGAGGTGTGACTCTGTCTCTCGTAGGTGTAGCAGGCATAAGGTCCTTTTCGACGCGTTATTTCTTCTTAACGATCAATCTCAATCCACGAACTTCGACAACTTCAACTGAATCGCCCTTACTGATTTTTTCCGACCCAGCGGATTTTTCTGCACTCCATAATTCACTTTCTACTTGGACTTGCCCCGCATCACCCGTAAACGTTTTAGCTGTTCCTGTTTTTCCAAGCAGTCTCTCACTCCCAGTCTGGATCGGATTATTCTGCGCGCGTAATGCAAGTAGCAGAATGCCGAAAAATAACAAACCAATGAAGATGCCCATACCGATCACAAGAGGAACAGATACTCGTTGAAATTGCGGCGTGCCGGGCGAATTGAATAGAACAAGCGCACCAACAATAAATGATGCGACTCCAGCGGTGGTGAGTGCGCCATGTGTAGGCGCCTTGATATCGAGAATGAATAATACAAAAGCGATGATAAGAAAGATGCCACCGAACCAGTTGACGGACAGAACACCCATGCCATAAACAGCTAATGTAAGGCAGGTTGCGCCGAGAAAGCCAGCGAACCAACCGCCAGGGCTGGAGATCTCAATCAAAATACCTTGCACACCAATGGCAAGTAAAAGAAAAGCAATGTTTGGGTCTGTGAGCATCAGCAAAAGCTGTTCAATGAAACTGATGTTTATATCTTCTGTGCGGACGTTCTCAGTGTTGATCGTGATCTTGCCATCATCCATTTGAACAATGAAACCATTCAATGATTGCAGCAAATCTTCTGTATCATCAGATATAAAATCGATCAGGTTTACTTCAAGTGCTTCTTTTGCAGTGACAGCGGTTGCTTCATCTATCATTGCATCGGCAAGTTTGACCGCCTCTGCTCCACGTTCTTCCACTAATGAACGCGCCTTGGCTTTCAATATCTCTTTAACTTTTGATTCCAATGTCGATTCAATATCCGCACCAGAACTTTCAATGGGGCTGGCCGCGCCAATTGCTGTGCCGGGTGCCATCGCTGAAGCATGGCCTGCCATGGTAATTAATGCGCCGGCACTTCCAGCAATGGCTTCCTTGGGTGAAACATAAACAACAATGGGCACTTCGCTTAAACGCATTACTTCGATGATCTCCAGCATGGTCGCTATGCTTCCGCCCGGTGTATTGAGCTGCATGACGATCACTTCCGCATTGCGTTGTTCCGCTGTTTTGATTCCGCGCTTAATATATTCGAGCATGGGCGGCATGATCGGGCCGTCAACGGTCATCACGACAGCCACAGGCTCATCACTCTGTGCTGAAGCGATGGTTGCCGAAAAGAAAGCCAGCACTGTTATAGAAAGCAGGAATATACGGATTTGTTTCATGATGTGAGATTATACCCTTCACGGGCACTTTGTAACCCCAAAGCAAAGACGGCCTTTCGGCCGTCATGTTGTTCAACTATTGCATTGCCAGATAGATCGTACGCAGGCTCAAAATAATAATAACGATACCCACAATGATCATTAAAGTTTTTACCGGCAATTTTTGTGAAAGTTTTGCCGCAATAGGCGCTGCGATGGCCCCGCCAATCAGCAACCCCAAAATGATCTGCCAATACTCGCCAAAACTTAAAGCGATCACAAATAAAACAGATTCTGAAAATGTGACAAAGAACTCGGTGAAATTTACAGAACCAATGGTCATGCGCGGATGTTTACCATGCGCCACGAGTGTTGATGTGACGACTGGTCCCCAACCGCCGCCGCCAATGGCATCACAAAAACCGCCTATTAAACCAAGCAAACTTATACGAGGTCCGTGGTATTCATCTGGTTTTTGGCGGGGTGTCATTGTGAAGGCTTTGTAAATGATCACACCGCCCATGATGAGCAGATACGCCGCAATATAAGGTTTGAGGACATTGCCGTCAATGGACGTTAATACATACGCGCCTGTCACACCGCCAATCACACCGGGGATCAATAAGCGACGCACAAGTTTCCAATCTACATTGCCGAGTTTCCAATGAGAAAAGCCTGAAATACCTGTAGTGACTACCTCTGCCATATGTACACTAGCGGAGGCTGCCGCAGGTGGAATTCCTAAACTGAGTAAAAATGTATTGGAACTGATGCCATAAGCCATCCCCAATGCGCCATCGATCATTTGTGCAATGAATCCTACCAGCACGAACAGAAGAAAGGGTAGTTCCATATTTTGTTCTCCTAATTTTATAGCGATTTATTTGAATACGCAGTATGCTATAAAGCCCATCGTGTCAGTAGCATATGGATTATATCGTTAAAGAAAAAACAGATTCTCGTCCGTGACTTCTTTTTATATTTGTCCTTCAAGATATGCTTTTGTGCGTTCATGCTGCGGGTTATTAAAAACTTCATGTGCGGGGCCCGCTTCAATGACTTCACCGAGATACATATAAATAACATAGTCTCCGAGGCGTTTGGCTTGTCTCAATGTGTGTGTAACAATAACCGTTGTATATTGTTGTTTTAGTTCGAGCAGACGGCTTTCAATATTCTGTGAAGAGATTGGGTCAAGCGCTGAAGTTGGTTCATCGCCAAGAATGATCTCAGGTTCAACGGCCAGTCCACGGGCGAGGCAGAGGCGTTGTTGTTGTCCAATGGAGAGGCTGGTGGCGGGGTCATGTAATCGCTTATGAACTTCATCCCATAGGCCGGCTATTTCCAGATAGTGCTGCACTGCGGCTTTATACTCTTTGCGGTCTTTCTTCATTTTATGAATGTGCATTCCATAAAAAACATTATCATAAATGGACATGGGCAGGGGTGATGGACGCTGTGCCAATAGCCCTACTACTTTGCGGACCTCGGTCACATCCACGCTGGCATCATAAATGTTTTGACCATCCACTAATACTTCGCCTGTAAGCTGGGTATTCTCTGTTAATTCAAAGAAACGATTAAAGGTTTTCAATAAAGTGGTTTTGCCGCAGCCTGATGGCCCCATAATGACAGTGATCTGATTCTTGGGGATTTCAATATTGACGTTTTTCAACGCTTGTTGTTTGCCGTAATAAACATTTAAATTTTTAACTTGAATATGAGCATCCATGTTATTTCCTTTTTGGAGTGGACAGCACCTGCCGGGCAAGTGAGCTGTCTGACTCCAGAGTCATTTGACTGTATATTTATTTAATCTTGCTGACAACCAGCGCGAGCCAAGGCTGACTGCAAGAACTATGATCGTGAGAATTAATGCAGCCGCATATCCGCGTTGCTGTACTTCGGGATAAGGTGAACCAAGTTGAAAGAATACAGCCAAAGGTAAAGAGGCTGTAGGACGCATTAATGAGGTAGGGATTCTATCTGTGTAACCTGCCGTAAATAATACAGAAGCCGCATCACCGATGCCACGGCCAAAACCTAATAAAATTGCAGTTGTGATACCTGGAAGCATCTGACGGATGACCACACGCAATGCCACTTCGAGTTTTGTTGAACCTAGTGCAAGTGCAGCATGTTCCAGGTCAATGGGCATGCGGCGAATGACCTCATCCATGGCGCGAGTCATGATCGGTAGTTCGATGAATGCCAGGATGATGATGCCAGCTAATAATGAAGCACGCATACCAAGAGCGATCATCAATGTGAACCCAAAAGCGCCATAGACAATGGATGGGATACCCCAAAGCACATCCAATGAAAGGCGAACATATTGACCCCACTTTGAATCGCCGAGATAAGTTTTGAGATAAAGCGCAATCGGTATGCTAAATAGCATGGCTAATAATGTGCCGCCAGTTGCCAGATATGCTGAGCCAATGATTGCATTGAGAATGCCACCCTCTTTGCCCATGTAGTAACCGCCTTCCGGGATCTTTGAGACCATATCCCAGGAAAGGGACGGCAGGCCGCGCACAATGATGATCCATAAGATCAAGCCAAGTGCGCCTGCCACAATTGCCAGGGAAACCCGCATGATGAATTTCATAAAGGCTTCCATCACGTGACGTCTTTGCCAGTGTTTTTTCGTAAAGAGACTCATTTTTTCCTCGTCATTCGCTGCAGTACGATAATGGAAAGGATATTGAAGATCAAGATGACCACCAGTAAAACAAGCGCAGCACTTAACAGGGCCGCATCGTATAAAGGGATGGACATCATCTCGCCGTAGTTATTGGCGATCAGCGCCGGAAGTGGATATGCTGAATCAAAGATCGAGGTTGGAATCTGCGGGATGTTACCAACTACCATTAAAACGGCAATGGTTTCACCAAGCGCACGAGATGCACCGAGAACAATCGCGGCGAGAATACCAGGACCAACTTGTGGCAGAACAACATTCCGAATGGTCTGCCATTGGGTGGCACCAACTGCCAAAGATGCATGGCGCAAATCATTAAGGACTGTAGAAAAGATCTCATACATCACAGAAATGATTAATGGTGCAATCATCACTGCCAATACAATCCCAGCGGAGAGGATGTTAAAGCCTGTCGGTTGGTTGACACTGAAGATCGAAATAGAACCAAGCCAACGGGTAGAGAGAGGAGCGAGTACGTCATCTACAAATGGCACGATAGCCAGCAGACCCCACACACCATATACGACAGGTGGAATGGCGGCTAATAAATCCAATATAGGTTTTGCAAATGAACGTGTTTTGGTGTGAGCATACTCTGCTAGATAGATAGATGCCAATATACAAAGTGGCACAGCCAACACCACTCCAACTACTGTTACCCAAACTGTGCCAAGGATGAAGGGCCAGAAACCAAACAAACCTTTATTAGGTTTCCAAACCTGACCAAAAAGTAGATCGGATAAACCATATTCACTGATGATTGGCCAGGAGCGAAAAAATAATGCGACCGTGATGAAGAGAATCAGCAGGACTGGTAATAAAGTGAATATGAAAAATGCGCGACGTGCGGCTTGATCTTGACGAGCACGAAGCGTGGCAGAAGGCCGGGGATGCCGGCCTTCTGCTTGGTTCTTTGTTTGATTGGAAAGTAAGGGATCTACTTGACTCATTTGAGTTTTGCAAGCGACTCAGCTTGTTGCTCAGGAGTGAGAGGCACGAAACCTGCAGATTCGAGATACTGCTGACCATCTGTTAATATCCATTCGATGAAAGCTAGTTCTAAGCCTTCGGGTTTACCCAAAGTAGCAAGGTTCTCGAAGCGAGCGGGAGGCGATGGATATGTGCCGTTTGCAACTGCGCCGAACGCATCCTCCTTGACCTTATAAATTTCAACAGCGTCAGCTTGTCCATTGTTATCAATATCAATGGGCGGGATGACAATTCCAGGAACGAGATTGCCGCTGCTCAAGTCAAAGATGCTGTTCAAATTGCCGTAACCAATTGCTAACGGATCTTTAATGATTTCACCTAAAATCGCAGGTTCACCATTGACAGCAACGCCCTTGAGATCGTCCTGAACTGTACCGCCAGAAAATTTAGACCATTGTTCGGCTGCACCGGAAGCATCGGAACGAGTGAATACATGAATTTCATCTGTGATGGTGGGGTCACCAACTACTTCACCCCAAGTTGTAATTTCGCCAGTAATATAAATCTTATTGAAGATTTCCTGTGTGATGCCCTTCTCAAGGATTTGAGCAGCAACGGGATTTTCAACATTGATGATTGGGAACACCGCATCTTTCGTCACCGCGACCCAGAAGATCCCCTGGGCAGTTTCTTCCTCTTTGATAGTGCGAGAGATCATGCCGATATCTACGGCACCAGCAATTGTGTCCGTCATGCCTTTGCCTGCACCGCCGCCTTGTACATCAAACTCAACATCAGGATGAAGTTTGTGGAATTCGTCGGCCCAGACAGTCATCATGGGATAAAGGGCGAAGGCACCGGAAACCGAGATGGTCCCGCTAAGTGGTTCTTCAGTAGCAGTAGGAACTTCTGTTGGCTCAGTTTCGACTGTTTCTGTAGCTGCCAAATCGGCTGCAATAGGCGCTTCTGTAGGGTTGGCTGCCCCACAAGCCGCCAAAAGTAGGGAAGTAGCAATTAGCACAGATAAGATGGATAAGGGTTGTTTTTTCATTAGTTAGCTCCTCTTTGTTCTTTTTATGTATATAAAGTCTATAAGGTTAGTAGGGTTTCAGGATAAAAAAAACAACCGGTTTGTCTGTTTTAAGTTTATATCCTACTAAGTCAATAGGCTTTGTTGATAAAATCATAATTCAACGGCTGAATTATGTCAAGAGGAAAAACCTTGTTCAGCTGGGGATAAAATGCATAACTTGACAACCTTGTTTTTGTAATATACTATTTCAGTATATCCGATTATAAAAGTAGGAATTGTTATGAAACTAACCGCTCGTAGTGAGTATGCGCTCCTTGCATTGCTCTATCTAGCACGTCATGAAAATGAAGGTTTTATTTCCATAGATGTAATTGCAACTGCACAAAGTATCCCCCCAAAATTTTTAGAGCAGTTAATGCTTGCTTTAAAACGCGCTCACTTCTTACGCAGTGCCAAGGGACAAAAGGGTGGCTATCAACTTGCGAAACATCCTAACCAGATTAGTCTTGCAGAAGTAATTCGGCTGTTTGATGGTGCGCTCGCCCCCACTGAATCTGTGAGCGAGAATTTTTACGAGTCTACGCCGATTGAGAAAGAAAAGAAATTGAGCAAGGTGTTTAAGGATGTTCGTGATTATGTTTCACAGAAATTGGAAAAGACCACGCTTGCAGATGTAAGTAAGTAGAGAAGTCATCAATGAATTTTGCGGGCACGTTCATATTAGTTCAGAAGTAGAATTCTGAACTAATGCTACAATTTGAAAGACAGATATCTCATCCCTCAAATCTGTATGAATGGAAAAAGACTATGTTCAAAAGAAGTATATTGCTCGCCATCCTGTTCTTAAGTTTGTTGCTTGCCGCATGTGGTGAAAAAGCAGCGCCTGATCCAGAAGTGACTGCTGTTCCACCAACAGTCACTCTTACACTCGACCTGTGTTCGGAGGAAAATCTACCGGCTGAAACAGGCAAGGTTAACAAGCTGATGCGTGAGTTTGACGATTATTCCATTCTGGCATCCGGCACACCACAGACGCAGTTAATACAGATCATCCCTGATCTGCAACGTATACTGCGCGATGCTGAGGATCAATCTGTGCCGGCTTGTTTAAATGATCTTAAACAATTACAACTCAACCACATGAGAACAGTAGTGCAGACCCTGATTACTTTTATGAGCGCTACAGATGAGACTGGCGTTGAAGTGATCAATGCCGGCATTGCTCAGGCGCGCAGCTTTCACGAACAATATGATATTGAGATGGCACGTTTGCTTGGTATTACCCTGGCAGCTCCACCTCCCACCTTTACGCCTGCGCCAGTTGCTACTCCTTAAAACGAAAGCGGACGTTGCTCAACGTCCGCTTTCGTTTTAAAGTAGAAAACAATTATTCCTTGGCGACATTCAATTCTTGATAGTAGCGATCCAACCAGGTGTTTGACCAACCCCACAGAGTGGAATCCAACACGATCTTTTTTACTTCTTTGCGCGTGATCTTGGTTTCATTATCAAATACTTGTGCATTGTGCCGGCTGACTGCCAACGTGCGTATGGCAAACATAAGCGGAAAAATGCAGCCGAGTCTTATGCCATGCTGCCACCAAGGCAGTGACTTTACATATTGCAAGGCATACTTGAGATGACGTTCGGCTTTATCCGTCATCATATCTAAAACTTTGAGGGCCTGCTCACGGTGTTCAGGGTCAAAGAGTTGTTCTTTGGTAAGGCCCATTTCCGTCAGAAATTTTCTGGGTATATAGACCCAACCGCGCTCAAAATCTCCGCGCAATCCGCGGATGACATTTACTGTCTGAAGCGCCAATCCAAACTCACGCGCAAGTGGCATGATCTCTTTTTGCTTGCGGCGAATCGTAAGTGAGTACCATGCAAATAATTGTGTTACCAAATATCCAACGCGACCAGCTACCTCAAACATATAATCATCAAGGTCTTTTTCATCATTCACATTGGAACCCTTTTTCGTCCAACGTGCCATTCCTGATGTGCTGTTGATCACATGGTGAATGATGATCTCCTGAACTTCATAGGGCAGGGAGTGCATTCGCAATAATATTTCCTTTGAATGCTGGGCAACGATCGCATCAGGATTATTGGTATCTGCATTGGTTAATTTGTTGGTGAGGGTTTCGATCTTTTCATTTTCCCGAAGGATATTAATCCACAGGTTCAATAATTTAACCTTTTCTTCGGAATCCATTTCTTCATTATCTTCCAGATAGTCTGATACTCTTAAAAGCAAATAGGCGATTGTGGCCGCGTCGCACAAAATTCTGGGCAGGCGTTCAATTCCAATTGCAAAGGTGCGGCTGGTTATCCGTAATAGATCGCGTGAATTCATAAGATTATCCTCATTTAGTAAAGATTTGTATTTATAACCCACCTTGCACAATTTGTAATACCCCAATCTGTAGTGTACTAATAAATAACCATACTCCTGCAATAGTTCCACACTTGACAAATTAGAACAAGTGTTCTATATTAGGAGAAGTTAATCCCGTCCATTTATGGTTCTAACAAGGAGAACTCCCATGAACCGTTCACTTAATATCCAATTACTTCCGTTCCTAAAAAATGCATCCCTTAAACGTGGTGCAATCTTTGGCAGCATTCTGATTACTGCCCTGCTTGCCTTTGAGGTATTCAATTTTGGCACAACTTCATTTGCCTTACGCGATGTCCTCGGCGATCTGAAGTTCGCAGGCATTCCATGGTCTACGATGCTGGCTTTTGCCTTCTGCGGAATTGACTTTGCCGGTATTGCACGCATCTTTACTCCAGAACAAGGTCGCGATGAGCCTGCCGAAGTCTGGTATCTGTTTGGCGCATGGCTGCTTGCTGCTGCATTCAATGCCATGCTTACCTGGTGGGGTGTTTCGGTAGCCATCCTTAATCATACTGCTGAAGGCGGCTCCCTTGTTGGTCAGGCTGCGATGATCAAGATAGTACCGATCTTTGTAGCTGGTATGGTCTGGTTGATTCGCGTTCTCATCATTGGCACATTCTCTGTTGCAGGCGAACGACTCTTTTCACTTGCGGATTCACATCAACGTTCGACATCCTATCGCAACGATACTTTTCGCCCCGTTGCTCCGCCTCAACCGCAGACCTCAAGCACTAATTATCCGCGGCCTGCACCCAAGCCGCGACCTGCTCCATCATCGAACTATGGCAATATCAATGAACCAACATATCACCCCGTCGGTATGACAGCTATGGGCCGAAACGAAAATAACAATTCTTCATCCACACGGAGGTAGTCGTTCTCATAACGACATAAACTGTACTCTCATCCAACCGCTGAGACGTCCGCAAGGGCGTCTCATGCGTTAACTACTCAAATTCATCCAATGTGCTTTCGCCGTGAATCAATACATACAAGCCGCGCGGATTGCCTTCGTTTTTGTCAAAGACGAAATCAGTGATGATGTAATCTTTTGCAAATGCGGTTTCAAATAATTCGCGGGTAAAGAACCGCCAATCTCGTGCGAGGGCGAAATCCTGTGCTTTGAGGCCAAGGAAGTCTCCGGGGATCTCAGCCAATAGCAGACGCTCTTCAAAAGCTGGAACATGTTCGGGTGGACGAAGCAGGTTATTGGTCGAGGGGCGAAGCGCATAAAAGGGATGCAGTCCGGAACGAGCTACATGATTCAACTTAAGAGTCGGGCGTGAGCGTTTGCCCAGTCTTCTTTCTACGCGGGCAGTGTTGATCCACCAATCCACTTGAAAGCGGTCGGATGGAAGGCCTGCATTTAAACCATCGCGCATCTCACCATATTCTGACTGCCGATACGTGGTGCAGACCGCACCAAGCTTTGCAATATTAAGATAAGCGTTGCGGCTCATCAAAGGATCGTAAGTCCAGGTGATGTGGTCAAGCCCTTGATGGCGAACCATTTGCCACTGCGCACGTTTAAGGGCAAAGCCCACACCGTCATCACGATGATCTGGGTGAATGCCCATCATGTACGAGCAATGTTTTGGGCGCGGACCGTCAGGCGTGGTTTCAAGCCCGGGAATGCCAAGGACAAAGCCGATAATTTTTTCTTCAATGAATGCGCCAAGCACAAACCCGCCGTTATGAACGGCGGTGATCAGCATAGGCAAAGGAACAACATCAGTTTCTGAACCAGTCCATACAGCGCGTTGTAATTCTTCCACAAGGCGCATTTCTTCTGGTTTTTCGATCAAGTGAATGTTGAAGTTTGACATAATAAAAACAATTTTAACCACAAAGGACACAAAGTCCACGAAGGAAAAACAAAAGGATTCTTTGCGCTCCTCGCGAGCTTCGCGGTGAGTTAATCATTAACGAGGGCGCAGGCCTGCAACTCTTTCGGTGACTGTATTCCACATGCGTTGATACCACGGTTTGCGAATCAAATAATCAAGACGATAAGTGAAGCGCGCAGGCATCAACCCAAAGATACGCGGCATGGAATCAACCGCACAAGTGCGATTCACAGCGAAGTAATCCAGCCAAAATGATGAGATCGGAAAATTAGGAATTACACTTTCAAAGAAAACTGTCATCGCACGCAACGTGATCGGAGATAAGGTCAAAAGATATCGCCGTCTATGTGTAACATCCATGATGGTTTCTATAATTTGCTGCAGCGTAAAGAACTCACTGCCGCCAATTTCATAAACTTTATTGAGTGTCTCTTTATTTTCAAGTGACCATAACATACAGGTGATCAAATCTTCCACCCACACAGGCTGCACTACGGTCCGCCCGCCGGATGGAATTGGAAATACACCAAATGAAGAACGAATGAGTCGAGAAAGATTGTTGGTGAAATGGTCTTCAGGCCCATACACTAACGAAGTACGCAAAATTGTATAAGGAACTTTTCCATTGCGGATGTGCTCCTCGGCAATTCCTTTCGCTCTGAAAGCGGGATACCCGGAAGAGCGCGCCGCGCCAATGTGACTAAGATATACGATTCGATCCACGCCCGCATCTGATGCTGCTTCTACTAAATTTTCTGTGCCTTTGATATCTGCCGTTGCAAGATCGCCGCGACTGCCTTGGTTCTCTGCGCTGGCAAGATGAAAGACGATCTCTACATCTCTCAGTGCTGCGCGTAAACCACGAGTATCGGCGAGTGACACTACTGCTACTTCCACTGGAACGCCTTTAGGCAGGCGCGGAGTCCGCAGGGATGGGCGGATCAATGTACGCACTGGATACCCAATGGACGAAAGCTGACGAATCAGCGTACGCCCAATAAAACCTGTTGCGCCTGTGACGAGAATCATGGATGAGATTATAGCAGAGAGAAAAGACGTAGAAATAGTGGATGGAGAATAGGGAATAGTATCACCCTGAGTGGAATGAAGGGTCTCCGCCGCTCTGCGGCGGGATTCTTTGCTGTACTCAGAATGACATACTCTTAAAAATAAAATCCCGCGCGAAGCGGGATTTTTGGTGGGCGCTGAGGGACTCGAACCCCCGACCCCTTCTGTGTAAAAGAAGTGCTCTAACCAACTGAGCTAAGCGCCCGGGAGAACCGCATTATAGCATGTGATGCTAAAAATTGAAAATTGCTTTTACCGCTTGCGTTATAATCACGAGAAATAACAGGAGAAATACTATGACTGAATCAAAACCCCTTAACTGGACACCCGCAGCTGATGTTGGTTATTCCGTGATACGCCGCGGCGATGGCGGTATGACATTAACTTTTACCGATCTTTCAGAAGCTACTCTTAAACATTGGCATGATTTTGCGTTGACGCATTTACTCGAAGCAGACCGCCGTACGCGCAATCTATATGACCTGCGTGCCGTCAAGGAAATCCCGGAGAAGGCCATCCGCATAGCAGTGGATGCGAACAGTGACCCATCTGCTCGTAATATTCGCGTGGCAGTGGTTGTGGCTGATGAAAAAATTGCGGCCGGTATTCGCAATGTAGCTGCCCTCGCAGAAACTGGACTGGCGTCTGCCTTGAAATTATTCACAGATATCAACGAAGCTGAGGCATGGCTGGCACGTCCGTTGGATCAGATATAGAACAAGTAAGTACGTACATAAGTACACAAATAGATAAGAGCGGATGAAATCGCCATCTCTTAAGATCGGGAGTTTTACATTCAACTGGGGTTCTCGCACGTATGTAATGGGAATCTTGAATGTGACTCCCGATAGCTTTTCTGGTGATGGGATCATGTCAAATGGGGATGTAGTCAACGCTGCTGTGGGGCAGGCGCGGAGTTTTCTCGAATTAGGTGCGGATATTTTAGATGTGGGCGGTGAATCGACTCGGCCCGGTTCTGCACCTGTCAATGCGGATGAAGAGTTGGAACGTGTGATTCCCGTTATTCAGGCATTGCATAAAAATTTCCCCGAAAACTTAATTTCAATTGATACGTATAAAGCACAGGTAGCTGAAGAAGCGATTAAAGCTGGCGCGCATATTGTGAACGATGTTTGGGGTTTGCGAGCGGATGATGGACTCGCGTCTGTTGTAGCCAAATATAATGTCCCTGTGATTCTTATGCACAACCGAAGTAACCCTGCCAGTCTGGAAATCCGCGAGAAATTTGGGAATGCATATATTGGCGCGGAATATAAAAACTTAATGGAAGATGTAAAAAGTGAATTAATGAACAGTGTGGAATTGGCACGCAAGGCTGGAATTGCTGAGTCGTATATTGTTCTGGACCCAGGTATCGGTTTTGGAAAGACGCGTGAACATAATCTTGAATTGATCAATCGACTGGATGAAATCCGTGAGTTGGGATATCCCATTTTGTTGGGGACATCCCGCAAATCATTTATTGGATTTACACTTGACTTGCCTGCCGACCAACGCATGGAAGGTACAGCCGCGACAGTTGCAGTGGGCATCACACGCGGCACAGATATTATCCGCGTACATGATGTGAAGGAAATGGCGCGCGTTGCAAAGATGACCGATGCGATTGTGAGAAAATAATTTATGGAAGATTATTCTAAAGAACTTCTTCGTACTGGAATTATCGAAGCGAAAACGGGAAATCAAGATACAGCCCGCCGCTATCTTGATCGTGCGATTTATATGACTGGCTCGCATGAGGTGCTGGCCGAAGCATGGTTTTGGATGGGTGAAGTTATTGTTGAACCTGTTGAAAAACGCAAAGCTTATGAGAATTGTCTTTCACATGATCTGCGTCATGCGCGGGCGCGACGTGCACTTGCGATCCTGGATGGAAAACTTAAAGCGGACGAAGTGATTAATCCCAATAAATTACCTGCCGCGCCCGAAGGATTACGTAATGCCGATGCGCAAAGATTTATGTGTCCTAAATGCGGGGGACGGATGTCTTTCGCACCCGATGGACACGGACTTGTTTGCGAATATTGCACACGCAATCAGGCTCTTGGAGTAGGCGTGCAAACCGCCGACGAGAAGGATTTTATTGTTGCCATGGCCACCGCACGCGGGCATGGCAAGCCGTTGCAGGAACAGGTCTTTCACTGCAATGGGTGCGGCGCGGAATTTATTTTGCCGCCCAAACAAATATCTGCTTCATGTGTATATTGCGACTCGCCCTATGTGGTAAGCATCGAAAAAACAAAAGACCTGCTTGCGCCTGATGGAATCATTCCCCATGCTTTTGATCAGAAACGTGCTGTTAAATTACTGGTTGATTGGGTGGCAGGCAATAACATCAAGCCTGAGAAAAAAGTGGACCTGCCGCGCGGACTCTACCTTCCCTTGTGGACATTTGACATTGGCGGGGCGATTGATTACACGGGTGAGATGATTCAGACTAAAGAACGTTCGGAACAAAGCGTGATTCGTATCAATGATCAATATCCGATCATGGTAGATGACCTTGCACTCCCTGCTTCTCGAAAGCCATCGGCGGTTTTCGTGAAGATGATTCCCAGCTTTGATATGAAATCCATCAAACCGTATGATCCCCGCTTTTTGGCAAGCTGGCCTGCGGAAATTTATGACGTGCCCATGGCAGATGCTTCTTTAGATGCGCGCAGTCAGGCGTATAAAAAATATAAAGCTGAATTGCCGCATTTGATTCACAACGTCAGCATCGTTCATACTTCATCTGCGAATTTGATGATTGATTCGTTTAAGCTGAATCTACTACCTGTATGGATGACTGAACTTCCCTTTGACGGGCGTGAGCATCTAGTGCTGATCAATGGTCAAAGCGGAATTGTCGCAAGCGATATTCCAGATAAAATGCAAAAACAGGAAGAAACAGAAAAAGGCGGGTTGCTAGATTTTCTTTCTGATCTCTTGAATGATTAGTAGTTAGATAGGTAAACATATAAACATGTACTGGTGTACATGTTTACCTTTATACTATCCCCATGCCTTCCATTATCCCCATCCTCCGCTCACGCCGCGAACGACGGCTTGAAAAACAGCGTACATCTTCCAATCGCACGCGTGGGGCGTTGTTAAGTGCGGGTATATTGATCTCACTACTGCTTGCTGCGGTGATCTTTCTTAGTGCCTTTGCGTATGCGGATATCACACGCGACCTTCCTTCGATTGAAATTCTGCCGCGCTTATTAAATCCACCTGATGGTTTATTGCTTCAACCCACGCGCATTTATGACCGCACAGCGCTGCAATTACTTTATACTTTTTCTCCCACTGGCGCAACGCGTCGTTACATTCCCATCAACGAACAAAATCCGCAGCACATCCCTATCAATTTAATTGATGCTGTCATTGCAGTTGCAGACCCGCAATTTTGGTCTCACTCGGGATACGCACTGGAAGGTTACGATAACCCAGATCGCCATCCAACGATTGCGCAACAGCTTGTCAGTGATTTGATTCTTTATAACGAGCCGCCTTCCCTTCGGCGTGCCATTCGCGAAAGAATTCTCGCGGCGCAGATCACGTCACAATTTGGACGCACGCAGATCATGGAGTGGTATCTCAACAGCACGCATTTCGGAAATTATGCGTATGGCGTTGAAGCTGCGTCACAGCTTTATTTTGGCAAGGCCGCCGAACAGCTCACGTTGGCCGAGTCTGCGATTCTTGCGGCAACGAGTGAAACGCCCGCGCTCAATCCATTGGATGCTCCTCAAGTTGCATTGCAACGCGGACGTGAAGTGATTCATATTTTGAATGGGCTTGGCATTGTCAATAATGAGGATACGATAACTGCGTTAGCAGAGACCCCAACGATTCCGCCCGAGCCTGCTCCTGCTTTCGTCAACATGGTTTTATCTCAATTAGACTCGCAGTTCACACGTGAACGGATCGAACGCGGCGGATTAAATATCATCACCACTTTAAATTATGACTTACAAAAGCAAGCCGCATGTGTGACAGAAGTCTATGCAGCGCGCATGGCTGGCCTGGCCGAACCTGAACAAGAATGCCCGTCAGCCAGTTTATTACCTTCATTACCTCCTGGTATCACATTGACTGACTCATCAGCAAGTGCGTTGATCCTTGATCCAAATAATGGTCAAGTGCTTGCAGTGGTTGGCGAAACTGTTCAAGGCGTTGAAACTCCGCTCGTGACCGCACACAGTTCAGGGTCAAGTTTGGATGCGTTTGTTTATTTGACAGGATTCACTCGAGGCTTGAGTCCAGCCTCGTTAACATGGGATATCCCTGGTGAAGAAACCATCCAAAACTTTGACGGAATTTTTCATGGGCCTGTCCGTTTGCGAATTGCATTAGCAAATGATTATCAGATGCCAGTGGAAACGTTGAAGGCGCAAATGGGAATTGAGAATGTAACGAGCATTGCTTCGTCATTTGGCGTGGAGTTGGATACAGATGTAAGCATGCTTGAGTTGGCAGGCGCATATGGTGTGTTTGGAAAAGATGGAATTTATTTTGGGCAGAATATAGCCGATGAATTTTTACCTGCTACTGTTTTGCGTGTGGAAGGTGTGGATCATTCATTACTATTAGATTGGACCTTGCCGCAAGCACAGCCTATCGTAACTCCTGCTCTGGCATATGTGATGACGCATGTATTAAGTGATGAGACCGCACGCTGGCCTTCGCTTGGCAGATCAAACACGTTGGAGATCGGCAGGCCTGCTGGCGTGAAGATAGGGCAAACAACTAATGGACTCGATGCATGGGTTGTTGGATATACACCTTCATACGTAGTTGTCACATGGACGGGTTTGCATGACCGCGATGCGAATGAAAGTGTATCGCCCCGATTCCCTTCTGTACTATGGAATGCATTGATGCAAGTTGTATCTGGTAATTCGCCGGCGAATGGCTGGATTGCTCCGCAAGGTGTATCTACCATAACAGTTTGTGACCCATCGGGGATGTTGCCTACTAGTGAATGCCCAAATTTGGTAAGCGATGTTTTCTTAAATGGCAGTGAGCCGATTCAAGCAGATAATCTATTTCACGAGTTTTCTGTCAATCGTGAAACGGGATTACTTGCTACAGTATTCACACCACCTGAATTAATTGAAACGCGTGTGTATATGCTTGTCCCCGAATATGCACGCGATTGGGCAGTCAATACAGGGTTTGATATTCCGCCGACATCTTATGATGCAATTCAAGCACCGCCTATTAATTCAACTGCAAATATGACTTCTCCAAAATTGTTCGCGGATGTAAGTAAAGTTGTAAAAATAATCGGTACAGCCTCAGGTGATGACTTTGCTTATTATCGGGTGCAAATAGGCAAAGGATTGAATCCGCAGGAATGGATTCAACTTGGAAGCGATTTTACAATTCCCATTGAAAGCGGTGTATTGACCGAATGGGATACAGAAGGATTAAATGGCTTGTATGCGATCCAACTGCAAGTGGTAAGAACAGATCAGAGGGTGGATACGGCAGTGATCCAAGTGACAATCAAGTAATCAAATCTCCGAGTTCTTTAAGAACTCGGAGATTTTTCTTAAAAAACGTTTTTTTCGCCTTAAAGTGGCTGCTTTCTTGTAAATCAAATAAATTCGTAATAAACCAAAATATTTTGTTTTTCATCAAAACTATTGACAAATATAAAAATATTTGCTAAGATAGCGCCATTGGAGTACCCCAAATGCCATTAATACCTCAATCCTGCCCAAGTTGTTCATCTCCGCTTGTCGTCACGCAACTCAACTGCACTGTGTGTGGCACAGGCGTGGTGGGCAAATTCGAACTTTCGCCATTCTTCCGTCTTTCACCAGACAGCCTGCATTTTTTGGAAGTCTTCGTCCGCAATCGCGGCAACGTCAAAGAAGTGGAGCGCGAAACAGGCGAATCTTATTGGGCGATCCGCCGCCAGCTTGATGAGGTCATCACTGAAATGGGATTCGAAGAAGCACCCAAAGAAGATGATCTTTCCACAAGACGGCAGGAAATCCTTGCACAGTTGAGTCGTGGCGAGATCAACGTGCAGGATGCCACCAAATTGCTCGCACAAATCAAAGGAGACAAATCATGAATGGAACCAAAGAACGTATGATGATTTTAGACATGATCTCAGAAGGTAAGATCACCGCTGCAGAAGGCGAGGAACTTTTTAGAGCTTTGGAAGTAGTGGATGAAGAACTCGTTTCAGACTCGCTGATGCCTGTTCCTCCCATTCCGCCGATTCCACCTCTGGAACCGCTCAGTCCACTTTCTTCGTCATCCGGGCGTGAAGCTCGTGCATCTGAGTTACTTGCTGCACTCAAAGCTGCCGGTGTTGACCATGTCACTTTAAGCGATGTGCAGGAAATGCGCGAACATCGCATTACAGCAGAATACGTGAATGAAATCCTGGCATTGGGTTTGGAGCCAGATGGAGTCAGCGAATGGATTAACTTACGTATTCACGATATCACTCCTCGTTATATTCGCGGATTACGTGAGCTAGGTATCAATGATCTGGATATAGATGAACTAATTGAATTGGGAATCCATGATGTTTCTGCAAAATATATTTCAGAGTTACGTGCTGCAGGCTTGAAAGATTTCGATGTAGACGAACTTGTCGAGCTAAGCAATCACGGTGTCTCTGCCAAATTCATCAACGAAATGCGGGAAGTTGGATTGAAAGATCTGGATACAGATGAACTCATTGAATTGAGTAACCATGGCGTGTCCCCGAAATATATTGCCGAGCTAAGAAAAATGGGCTTCAAGGACTTCGATGTAGACGACCTTGTTGAATTAGGCAAGCACGACGTTTCTCCCGAGTTCATTGCAAAGTTACAAAAACTCGGATTCAAAGATCTGGATGTTGACGATCTTGTTGAATTAAGCAATCACGATGTCTCCCCTGAGTTTATTGCGCAAATGAGCGAATTCGGTTTCAAAGACCTGGATGTAGATGACCTTGTAGAACTAAGCAATCATGATATCAGTCCCGACTTCCTGAAAGCCTTGCGTGATTTTGGGATTAATAACTTTGACATTGACGATCTCATAGAGTTGGGCATTCACAACGTCACAGCAAGATATATCGCTGAGATGAAAGAAGCTGGCTTGAAAGATGTAGATGCAGACCAATTAGTTGAGATGCGAATTCACAATGTCAATCCAAAGTATGTGCGCGAGTTGCGTGAGTTAGGTTTTGATAACATTCCAACGGATGAACTTGTTGAATTGAATATTCATCGCGTCACCCCACGCTTTATCCGCGAGATGAGGCAAAAATATGGCGAACATCTCACCCTCCAGCAATTGCTCGATATGCGTTTGCACGGAGTAGGTGAAGTGATGAGCAGTCGATAATTGATTATAAAGAAGTGAGAAGTAAATAGAAAAAGGCCGTTGGGATTTATTTCCAACGGCCTTTTTCTTTACTTATTAATTTCTTTTATCTCGCCAATACCTTCGCCATATGATAATACTCCATATTCACGTTGCGCTTGTTGCTGATCACATCTACAAGGGGAATAAAATCAATGCCTTTGCCTCTTAGTCCGGTCATAACCCCGTGTGTACCTTCAACCAATGCTTCTACAGCTTTCACTCCCATTCGCGAAGCAAGCAGACGGTCATATGCAGTTGGTGAACCGCCGCGTTGAATATGACCAAGAATGGTCATGCGTGTTTTAAAACCCAGATCCATGTTGTCAATTTTTTCGGCAAGATCAGTAGTGCTAATGCCAGAACCTTCAGCATTGATGATGATCGCATGGGTTTTTCCGCGCTGATAAGCATCTTCCACAGTTGTCGCAACTTCTTCACTTGTTACAGGCACTTCAGGAATCAAGACCATTTCCGCACCACAGACAATGCCTGCCATCACGGCAAGATATCCACAATTGCGCCCCATGGTTTCAACCAAAAACGCGCGTTGATGCGATGACGCCGTATCGCGTAATTTATCCACGGCCTCCATAATCGTATTCATCGCTGTATCCGTACCGATCGCCATGTTTGTTCCCCACAGATCATTGTCGATACTGCCAGGAATGCCAATGACCTTTACACCTTTTTGCGAAAGCGCATACGCGCCGTTCATCGAACCTTCGCCCCCGATCACGACCAAAGCATCAATGCCTGCCTCATTCATTCTACGGATGGCATCACGCTGACCGGATGCCTCCATGAATCGTTTGCTTCGGCTGGTGAGCAATACTGTTCCACCACGCTGTAAGATACTACCAACAGCGCGTGCCTCCATCGCTTCAAACTCTCCATTGATCAAGCCCTCGTATCCATGCTTAATACCAATGACGTTCATGTTATTAGCCAGGGAAGTGCGAACCACAGCACGGATAGCTGCGTTCATACCAGGTGCGTCTCCGCCTGAAGTTAAGACCCCTATTGTAAATTTTTCTGCCATTTTATTTATATTTCTTTCTTAATTTGATAGTTGTCAAAATCACGTGCTACAACTGTATTAGGAAAAACGGATTGCGCCTCGGCAATCACATCTTTTTCACGGTAACGACGCGAAATATGCGTCAGAATTAGCTTCTTAACCCCTGCTTTTAACGCAAGTTCCGCACCCATTCGGGCAGTTAAATGTGAGAATTGCTTTGCCATATCTGCTTCTTCATCCAGATATGTGGATTCGATGACAAGACCATCCGCATCTTTACATACCTCGATCAGGTTATCTGTTCTACCGGCATCCCCCACAACGACGAATTTACTACCCTTCTCCCACGGACCAAGCACATCATCTGAAGTGATGCGTTTGCCATCAGCTAGGATAATTTCCTTGCCGGCAACCAGGTCACGGCGTTCAGGCCCGAACGGTACACCGAGTTCATCCGCTTTTTGTGAAAGGAAAGGACGGCGTGCTTTTTCTTCAAAAACATATCCCATACAATCTGGCCCGCGGTGTGTCACGGGGAATGCAGTGACTGTAAAATCATCTTCATCGAAGATAACACCAGGTTTGATCTCAGTCAACTTTAAAGGCATGGGAGGTTTGTTGCCGCGCAGCACCACATCATACAAAAGTGTTTGCACGCGGTCAAGTGTACTGCGCCCGCCGAAAATTTCAAGTTCTTCGATAGCTTCCCATCTTAAGAATGTGGAAAGTAATCCGCCCAGCCCAAGAATATGGTCAAGATGGCCGTGCGTTAATAAGATACGCGTCAGACGTTTAAAGCCAATTCCAGATTGCAGGATCTGTCTTTGTGTCCCTTCGCCGCAATCGATAAGAAAACGATACTCATTATGAGAAACGATCTGACCTGAAAGCCCGCGTTTTGCAGAAGGCGCGGAAGCGGATGTGCCAAGAAAAAGTATTTCAAACAATATGGAGTCCTTGCGAGATTAGCCACTGAGATCACAGAGAAAAAGCTCAGAACTTTGTGTTCTCTATGACAAGTTTTTTGAGAAATAGTAATAACGCGATGCAATTGTACCTTATCGCTTGTTTAAAAAATCACTTAATTTTTCGCAAAAATCATGGAAAATTTGATACGTTTTTCTTAACCATTATGCGATCCCTTGTAAAGAAAACAGACCATTTGTGCTATAATAATTTAACATCATCTTTAACATAACGCGTAACTCCCTATCAATAATTAGAAACTTTATATTTACAAGTTATGCCTCTTCTAAAACCATCCACCCCACCCAAGAAAAATACAAAGCCTGCTGGCAAGATCATCCCTCCTAAAAAAGGAGAATCGCCATCTGGCAAACCGTCATCAAAGGGGAAAAATCGCCAACCTCCGCCGCCACCTCCTCGTGGGCCGTCATTGTGGGATCAACTTTCAGCAGAACGTAAACTTGATGTAGTCGGTATCATTCTTGCATTTATCGGCATCATCATTCTTTTAGGATTAATTTCCGCCAATCGTTCTGCCCTTATTGGCGGCGCGATTTTTTTCCTTGCCCAAATTTTTGGCTGGGGGGTTTATGTTCTACCGCTTGGATTATTGGTTTTTGGTTTGTGGCTCGTCTTCCGTAAGATCGAACGCATTCCTCCGCTTTCATTGGAACGCGCAGTTGGAGGAATCATTCTCTTCCTTTTACTTCTCACCGTCTTACATAGCTTCGTCGCTACAGCTGAAACCGCAGAATCTATTGCGCTCACAGGCAAAGGTGGCGGCGCACTTGGTGGGCTCTTCCAACGCTTGCTTTGGTCCTGGCTGGGCAGTGGCGGCGCATTTGTTGCCTTGCTCGCATGGCTGATCATTGGTATCGCAGTGATGTTCGATAAGCCAGTGCAGGATTTATTCTTCTGGCTCGAGCCTTTATCAGCTAAATTAAGAATATGGTTGAATAAACCCATCGCATCAAAAACGGACCTGAATCCTGCTTCTGTTTCCTCTACAGGAACGGCATTGACAGAAGAATTCACGCCGATAGATTCTTCCGCCATTCCATCTGTTACAGTATCGGTTGCATCAAATACAGTCCAACCCACACGCACAATAAGCGGCTCGACAGTGATTCACTATACACTGCCAAAGGTCGGCGATATTCTCGATTCAGGCAATGCACCTTCCATCAATGAAGAATTTATTCAGCAGCGTGCGCGATTAATTGAAGAAACACTTGCATCGTTTGGCGCGCCTGCACAGGTAGTTGCGATCAGCCGCGGGCCATCGATCACGCAATTCGGAGTGGAGCCTCTCTTTCTTGAGACTAGAGGCGGAGTTAAAACAAAAGTCCGCGTCAGCAAGATCGCATCCTTATCAGATGACCTTGCCCTCGCTTTGGCTGCACCGCGCATCCGTATGCAAGCGCCTGTGCCGGGCCATAGTTATGTGGGTATTGAAGTGCCAAACGAAGAAATGGCCATGGTGGCCTTGCGTGATATTTTGGAGAGTGAAACCTATACACGCAATACCAAGCCTTTGAATTTTGCACTTGGCCGTGATGTTGCAGGGCTTCCTATTATTGCCAGTATTGAAAGTATGCCGCACTTATTAATTGCAGGCACAACGGGTTCTGGTAAATCTGTATGTGTAAATTCCATTCTCACTTGTATGTTGCTTTTCAACACACCGGATGACCTACGTCTTGTTTTAGTTGACCCCAAACGCGTCGAGTTGACAGGATATAACGGCATCCCGCATTTGCTTGGCCCGGTTGTTGTTGAAATGGATCGTGTGATCGGCGCACTGCAATGGATGACGCGAGAAATGGACAAGCGTTATCACATGTTCGCGCAGGTGGGTTCACGTAATATCGTTGATTACAACGCGAAGATGAAATTGCAAGGGCAGAAAAAGTTACCCTATCTGGTTGTAGTGATTGATGAACTAGCTGACCTGATGATGATCGCACCAGATGAAACTGAAAAGACCATTACACGTCTTGCTCAACTGGCGCGTGCCACTGGTATTCATATGATCCTTGCTACTCAACGTCCATCAGTAGATATTGTGACTGGTCTCATCAAAGCAAACTTCCCCGCACGTATCGCTTTTGCTGTAGCATCAAATACTGATAGCCGTGTTATTCTCGATCAGCCCGGCGCTGAAAGATTACTTGGCCGCGGTGACATGTTATATCAAGCACCGGATGCTGCATCCGCTGCACGCTTGCAGGGTGTATTTGTTTCAGATCAGGAAATTCAAAATCTGGTGGAATACTGGCGCACTCAAGCAGCTGGTGCAAGTTCAAATGTAGTTGCAGGTACTCCCGCAGAGTCAGTGCCGACAAATGTACCGCTTAAGCAATCACATTTATGGGACGAAGGCAAAAAATCGGATGGTGATCCACTTTATGATGAATCAGTGGCAATCGTCCGCAAGGAAGGACGCGCCTCTGTTTCCATGCTGCAAAGAAGATTACGTATCGGTTATACACGCGCGTCACGCATTGTGGATATGATGGAAGATAAAAAGATCATTGGGCCTCCTGAAGGTGCCACTCAAATGCGGCAGATACTGGATTATGGCCCAACTGTACCGCCAAAAGATGATGGAATGTAAAAAAACTGACGCATGATATGCGTCAGTTTTTTGTAATTTGAATCATAGGGAATATGTCTAGAGGAGAGTTTGTGATACATAGTATAATCACGTTAACAATCCCTTGGAGGAAACATGGCTGAAAAAAAGATACGCGTATTAGTAGCCAAACCCGGTTTGGATGGACATGACCGTGGCGCGAAAGTTGTGGCGCGTGCTTTGCGTGATGCCGGCATGGAAGTGATATATACAGGCTTGCGCCAAACTCCGGAAATGATCGCCGAGGCTGCATTGCAGGAAGATGTGGATGTAGTTGGGCTTTCTATTCTTTCAGGCGCGCATATGGCGCTTACGCCCCGCCTTCTGGAATTGCTCCGCAACAACGGACAAACACACGTAAAGGTCTTTATTGGAGGCATCATTCCAGATGAAGATCTGCATCGTTTAAAAGAAATGGGCGTGACCGGTGTATATGGTCCCGGAGCATCTACTGAAGACATCATTCGTGATGTCAGATTGGCTGTAACCTAACAAGGTAAATTCAAAACACAGAGTGAATTTATACTCTGTGTTTTGTTCTTATATATGGATTTGATGACATATTCTGAAGCTGTTCTTAGTGGTGATAGACTCGCGTTAACCCGCCTGCTAACACAAGTAGAAAATAATCTACCTGAAGGTCGCGCTTCACTAATCGAATTATTTCCGCAAACTGGCAAAGCACATTTGATCGGCGTGACAGGCTCACCTGGTACGGGTAAATCATCGCTTGTGAACCAACTGGCTTTGCATTATCGGAAAACTGAAAACAAACGTATTGCGATTGTTGCTGTTGATCCATCCAGTCCGTTCACAGGCGGCGCAGTGCTCGGTGATCGTGTGCGAATGCGCGATCTTTCCGGTGACCCCGATGTATTTATCCGCTCGATGGCAACGCGTGGTTCCTTGGGCGGCCTTGCACAATCCACCGCAAATATGGCGCAGGTATTTGATGCCGCCGGCTTTGATATTGTGATTATTGAAACAGTAGGTGCGGGTCAAAGTGAAGTGGATATTGCTCGCCTCGCCCATACAACCTTGGTTGTGGAAGCGCCCGGCCTCGGTGATGATATTCAAGCGATAAAAGCAGGCATCCTTGAGATCGCCGATATTCTGGTTGTGAACAAAGCAGATCGGCCCGGCGTAGAGAATACAGAGAAAGCATTAAAGTCGATGCTTGAACTTGCACATCCAGCTGAAAGAGTATTCAGACATCACGGTTCAACCATGCGGATAGCTGCTCCAAAACAAGATTCATCTTCTGCGCCGATGTGGATTCCTCCTATCAAGAGGACAGTATCTACCGAAGGCAAAGGGATTACAGAATTAGCAGAGTCTATTGCAAAGCATTTGGCGCATTTACGTCAAAGCGGAGATTGGGCCGTTCGGGAACGTGCCAGGCTTGAGGTCGAGTTGGATGCGTTGATTCGTGAAGCATTAGTGAGTCGATTTCGTCAGGATGTTCCACAGCAACAATATGACGCTGTGCTTGAAAAAATCATTCAGAGAGAAATATCACCCTGGGAAGCAGTGAGGGTATTGATGAAGGAGAATAATGAGTCAATTTAGCCATGATCTAAAATTGTATGGTGGAATAAAACTTTTTGCAGGTTCAGGTTCACCGGAACTTGCCCAGGAAATTGCAAATTATCTTGACTTGCCCATTAGCGGCCGGGAGATGATCGAATTCCCGAACGAGAATATTTTTGTGAAATTAAAAGGCAGTGCACGCGGACAAGATGTATACGTGATCCAGACTACTTCATCGCCGGTGCATCGTAACTTAATGGAATTGTTGATCACGATCCAAACCCTGCGTTTGGATTCTGCGGCACGTATTACAGCTGTTGTTCCATACTTATGTTATGGCCGTTCCGATAAAAAAGATCAGCCGCGTGTGCCCATCACCGCTCGTTTGATCGCAGATATGATCGAAGTTGCCGGTGCAGATCGCTATATGACTCTTGACCCCCATGCAGGGCAGGTGCAGGGTTTTTTCTCCATCCCTGGAGATGTACTGACCGCCTCCCGTTTGCTTGTTGATCACATCAATAAAAATATGCGCTCTGAAATGCATGACCCTGTGGTTGTTTCAGTCGACCTTGGCTTTGCAAAGAAGGGCCGCAATTATGCTGCAGATATGGATATGCCGATTGCTTTCATTGAAAAGCGCCGCATCGGAAATGATTCGAAAGCCGAAGCATTGACTTTGATCGGCGAGGTCAATGGCCGCGATGTCATCATCGTGGATGATGAAGTAGATACAGGCGGTTCCATCGCACAGGCCGTGGAAGTAGTAAAACAAAATGGCGCACGGGATGTGTATCTTGCTTTTGTGCATGCCATCCTTTCACGGAATGGCGCCGAACGTTTGGCATCATTGCCCATTAAGCATATTATTACAACGGATACCGCTCCCCTCTCTGCCGATAAAATGAATTTCCTGAAAGATCGTCTAACGGTCATCTCTGTTGCTCCGCTATTGGGTGAGGTTATTAAACGTGCTCATGAAGGCCGCTCCGTTGGAGAGATGTTTAACGAGTAAAAGCTAAATGCCCGAACTCCCTGAAGTTGAAACAATCGCCCGTGCTATAAAACCAGAACTGGTTGGCAAAACCATTCTCTCCGCTGATTTGCGTTGGGCACGCACGCTTGCAATTCCTTCCCCATTACAGTTCAAAAAACAAATTATCGGCCAGAAGATCCTCGATGTTTCCCGTCGTGCAAAATACCTGATCATCAACCTGGAAAGTTACAATCTCCTTATACATTTGCGGATGAGCGGGGATTTAATGATAAGAACAGGTAAAATTAAGCCAGAAAAACATGATCGGCTTTTACTTTACCTTTCTGATCGTAAATATCTGGCTTTCAACGATACGCGTAAGTTTGGCCGGGTGTGGCTTACAAACAAATCGGAAGAAATTCTTGGTAAACTTGGCCCTGAACCTTTAGGAACAGGTTTCACAGCAAAATGGCTCTTTGAGAATTTACAAGCACGCAAGCGTTATTTAAAACCGCTGCTGCTTGACCAAACTTTCATCGCCGGCCTCGGCAATATCTATACCGATGAATGTTTGCATATCGCGCAATTGCATCCGTTGGCGGCATCAAATAATGTTACACAAAAACAAGCGGATGCATTACATAAAGCGATCCGCGCTGTGCTAAAAGAAGGTATCCGTCGCAACGGCGCGAGCATAGACTGGGTTTATCGCGGCGGCGATTATCAAAATCATTTTCGTGTGTATGGCCGTGACGACGAACCGTGCGCAGTTTGCGGCACGAAGATACAAAAACTGACAGTTGGTCAACGCGGCACACATGTTTGCCCAAATTGTCAGCGGTTGAGGTAATTATGGATTTCGCACCCACTCCTGTTTTTTATATTTTCATCGGTTTAATTGTTGGCATGCTTGTGGGTTGGGGCATTGGGTTCTTTGATTCCAACAGCCGCACAGCCAAAAAAATAGATATAGCGGAAGCCAAAGCTGTAACGGCCATGATGGAAGCAGATAGAAAGATCGCTGCAGCTCAAGCAAAGCTCCCCACTGATGAGACTTCTACAACAACAATAGCAACGGCAGCTGATAACCCCGGACTTCTTCGTCTCAAAAATGATAATAATGGACGCTTTGTAGTTGAAATGGATGGCGGGCCAATTCCTGATGTGCTATCGCCTGACAAGAAAAAGCGCTTGATCGAACTCATCACAGTCTTCCGCCCCTGGCTGGAAGGTGGACAACCCTTGCAGGCAGCTGCTCCATCCAATACATCGAGTCAGACTCCGCCGACACCTGCCTCTGTTCAACAGACAGCATCTCCACTTCCACCTATATCATCCGCCAAACCCGTGGACGAAAAAGCTATCAGGTCTCTCAGTATTGTTGCGCAAATAGATACAGTTCTCCAAAGGCGTTTAATAGATACATCCCTTGCAACAAGAGGAATCCGCTTGACAGAAAGCACCATCGGCAGCGTGGAAGTTTATGTGGGACTTAACAAATATCCATCCATTGATGATGTGCCCGATTTGGAAATTAAAGATGCCATTCGCGCGGCGATTGCAGAGTGGGAACAGAAATACATACCGGGTATGTAAAAGAATAGAAATAAAATTTTGGATTCCATAAATGACTAATAGAGAAATATTGTACATTCTGTATAAATCATAGTTGGGCTGCTAAATGCGGTGTAAACTGGGCGAAGAATATTTCTTGATTGTATGAAATGAAAAAACAAAGCTGTCTCCCCCTAGCAATTGCACTCGGTGTCATTCCCTTGATGGTCTGTGGTTTGGCTTTGTGGTTGCCAATGTACACAAATAACCTTAGGCTGGAGAAGTTTGCAAAGAATCTGTACAATTATCCATTACCACCTAGTACAACTGTTATTGAACAGCACGGCGAATTGAGCAAAGTCGGGAATGGAAATAATTGTTCGTATGAAGCTCAGCAATCGTTGGTTTCCACACTCCCTCGTGAAGAGATTGAGCACTATTATGAAGGTATTATGCTTCCACGCGTGTCTTTTGGTGCACAATATGATGGATTGTATGATAGTCCGACTGTGACCAAAGTCCGTTTGGAGTTTGAAGAAAGTCAAACCAACGAGACCAAATCATCCTTCACTTTGACTTTGTTTGATGTTGGTTTAGATGTTACGCTTGATATTCGTTGTCATTAAAGTAGGCGAGAAACCCTATGATTGAAAGGCAACTCAACAAGACGTCCTGCGTCCTGCACGAACGAGCACCAGGATGATATGCAGTGGATGCAAACCGTTGATGGTGCCAACTATATAGTTGTAAAAATATTCCGCAGATTTTTGAAATCTGCGGAATATTTATTTACGCAATAACCGCGCCTTCCAACTTCAACAACCATTCCTTCGTCTTCAATCCATCTCCACCACCATAACCATGTAATTTTCCATCTCTGCCGATCAAGCGGTGACATGGAATCACAATCGGCATGGGGTTCGTGGCATTCGCCCGTCCAACAGCGCGGTATGCGTTGGGATGATTAATTTGTATGGCAATATCAGCGTATGTGCGGATTTCACCATAAGGAATTCCAAAAACCATTTTCAATGCTTTTAACTGAAATGGCCGCAAACTTGACCAGTCAATGGGGAAGGTGAATTCGCGGCGTTTTCCTTTTATGTATTCTCCCAGTTCTTTTGCGTAAGGTTGAATTATTTTCTGATTGGATTCAATAGGCCGTTTCAGGCGCAATAAGTACGAATCCAGCTCGGGTTGAGAGTCTGCCCATTCAACGGCAAGCAGGCCCAAGTCGGAGGCAGCGAGGCGAAAATCTCCAAGAGCAGTGTTTTTTAATTCACCAAGATAAGTTTTTTGAGAAGAGAGAGTCATTTGTTGGCCTTCACAAGAAAAAATGCTGAAATCGCCTGCAATCCTGTTAATTGTCGGACAATCGTAGGGGAAGCGTAGGTTAGGCGTCAAGTACTTTTGGGGCAATCATGATAAATTTAGCGTTGTAAGGTGATTTCTCTTCTCCTCCTTTACCAAGAGAACCGCGGTCGGCGTCCGCGGTTCTCGCCATTTAACGAGGACATTGGCAGTATAATCGCGTCATCAAACTATTGCGAGGGTAACATGCCTATACAAATCACAATTATTGGTCTTGGCCAGATCGGTGCTTCCATCGGAATGGCGCTTGCACAACATAAAAATATTATATCCACAGTGGGGCATGATATAGAAATATCAGTGGAGCGCGCTGCACAAAAAAAAGGCGCTGTTGAAAAAACCGAACACAATCTTCCTAAAGCGGTAAAAGATGCGCGCATTGTTTTGCTTGCTTTGCCTGTGCATCAGGTGCGTGAGACCCTGGAATTTATTGCATCCGATCTCATAGATGGAACTGTGGTGATCGATACCGCACCCATCAAATCTGAAGTAGCGAAATGGGCGCAGGATCTTCTTCCCGAAGGAAGTTACTATGTGGGACTTGTTCCAACGGTCGGCCCTGAATTTTTACACGAAACAGGAACGGGTCTGGACTCAGCCAAAGCTGATCTGTTTTCGAAAAGCATTTTCCTCGTTGATTCCCCTCCCGGCACCCCCGGTGAAGCTGTGGAGTTGGTCTCAGACCTTGTAAAATTATTTGGTGCAACTGCCATGCTAACCGATATCGTTGAATCAGATGGTTTGATGGTTTCTACACATCTTCTGCCTCAATTAGTATCAGTCGCTTTACTGAATGCAACTGTAGATCAGCCAGGTTGGAAAGATGGACGTAAACTGGCGGGGCGCGCTTTCATCGCTGCAACTTCTGCAATGCAAAAAGATGATGCTGAGTCATTACAAATGCTGGCTTTGCATAACCGTGATAATGTAACGCGCTCGTTAAATTTAATGATCGCCTCTTTACATGCTTTGCGTGATGATATCGAAAAAGGGAATGATGAAGGCGTAAAAGATAGAATGCAATCCGCGCAGGAAGGCCGTACAAACTGGTTGAACGAACGCACTTCTGCCAACTGGGTCGAGATGCAGCGCGAGCCGACAGATTATCCATCAGTAAATGAACGATTGTTTGGCGGGCTTGTTGGCAGGCGTACTAAAAATAAAAAATAGAAATGAATTGCTATTGTTACATCCTCGAATGTGCAGACGGTACCTATTACACCGGCTGGACAACTGACCCAGACAGGCGGCTCAAACAGCATAACAAAGGGATTGGTGCAAAATATACAAGCACCCGCTGCCCTGTGAAGTTGGTTTATGTGGAACAGCAACTAAGCCGAACTGAAGCAATGAGGCGGGAACTCGCGATTAAAAAGTTGAAGCGAATACAGAAGATCAGGTTGGTTGAAGGCTATACGGTAAGTAAATAAACAAGTATGCAGGTAGTATTATAAGACCCCAAGAAATTTCTCGGGGTCTTATGTTTTTTATATTTTTACAAATTTACTTGTTTCCATGTTTATGCTTTCAATCTGTAAATAATGGCAAATGTCCAAGAGATACAATATGCATCCACTCGGCACGGTCACCTTCGGTGAGAATGGCTGCTTCCGTAACAATATTCGCATTTGCCTTGCTTAAGATCATACGCATGCCCTGCAAGGTAGAACCTGTGCTGATCACATCATCTACCACAACCACTTTTTTATTTTGAACTGCCACGCGGTCCTTTTCATCTAGAATCAAAACTTGAGGCTGGCCTGTGGTAATCGAAAGTGTTTCAGCTTGGAGAGCATCACCCATATACGGCTTGTACGTCTTCCGCAGGACCACATAAGGCTTTTTTGTTTCAACAGAAAGCGCATGTGCCAGCGGAATGGACTTGGCTTCAGCCGTTACCAGAATATCGAAATCAACTTCTTTAAGTTTTTTTCCGAGCTCACGCGCACAGGCCTGTACCAATTCTGTATCACCAAGAATGTTCAAGATCGCGATCCGCAGACCGGGCTTGATCTCAAACAAAGGCAGTTCGCGTTTTATGCCAGCGATCTCAATTGAATAGGCTTCACGTTTTGACATGGATTTCCTCTGGATGAGAAATTATGACTTGCGCGTGTAGTTTATCATAACTTGATTCCGTCATTGCGAGCCGCTGCACTTGTTCTTTGGCGGCGAAGCAATCCCCAACACTATAAGGAGATTGCTTCGGACAAAAGCACGAACGTCCTCGCAATGACGTAGTAAAACTATAGAAAATTTGTGCTATACTTTGCTCATGGCCGTCATCCGCGCGTCTGACATCGGGAATTACCTGTATTGCCGTCGTGCCTGGCGCTATCGCAAGGATGGAGTCGAATCTGAGAACAAGGCTGAGCTGGCTGCAGGGACTGAACTTCACCAGAAACACGGACGAAAAGCCCTGTCCGCTTCACTACTGCGAACCGTGGGCCTGATCCTGCTTCTAGCAGCAATTCTCCTGCTCGTGGCATTTTGTACAGCACAAATACTGTAGAGGCAACCTTTTGCGCAACACCCTGTGGGTATGGTTGCCCAATCATTGGAAAAAATGTCTGATTTATTAAACCGTCTTGGTTATTTACAAACACGCCGTGATAGAACGCCTAATTTAGATCTGGCGCGTGACCTGGTTGCACGTGACGATATGGCAGGCATTCAAGAAATCGCCAAAAATATGTGGAACGATAATAAAAACATTCATGGTGACTGTATGAATGTGATCTATGAAATCGCGATCATTGACCCAAATCTCATCACGCAATACGCCGATGATTTTATAAAGTTCTTAAAAAGTAAACATCACAATATGGTACGAGGCGCAATTATTGCACTAGCAGAAATTGCAAAGGTAAAACCTGAATTCACATTTAAGCATTTGGATGAGATCAAGAAAATAAAAGAGACAGGCTCCGATAATATTACTGTTGATAAATCCATTTCAGCACTGGCATATACTTCCGCAGCGAATGAAGAATATAGCAAAACCATCTTTCCATATTTGATCGATCAGTTATCCATTTGCTATTTCAAGGAAGTGTCAGAACATGCAGAGAGAATATTACCTGCTGTTAATGAAAGTAATAAAGCTGAATTTATCAAATCCCTCAATAAAAGAAGCGATGAGCTTTCTGGTTCGGATTTTACAAGGTTGAAAAAAATAATAAGATTGGCAGAGAAGCTCTAATGTCTATTTTGAATCGTCTTGCATCTCTTCAAAATCGCCGTGACGAAGTGCCAAATCAGGAATTGGCACGTGATCTTGCCAGGAGCAAAGATAAAGCTGGCATTCGTGAAATTGCAGAGAACTTGTGGAATAAAGACAAGAAGATCCAAGCCGATTGTATTAAAGTCTTGTATGAAATCGGTGTCCTTGAACCAAAGTTGATCGCAGGTTATGCCGAAGATTTTATAAAACTACTGAGAAACAAGGATAATCGTCTTGTCTGGGGTGCCATGACCGCGCTTGCGGAAGTGGCGAAGGCAGATGCGGATATCGTTTTCAAGAATCTGGATGCGATCAAGAAAGCTAAAGAGACAGGCTCGGTAATCACAATAGACAATGCCATTTCTACACTTGCTTTTACAGTATCGGCAGATCAAAAATATAGCAAGGTCATATTTCCCTATTTACTTCAACATCTTTCCTCCTGCCGTCCAAAGGAAGTGCCTCAACATTCAGAGAGAACATTTCCTGCAGTTAATTCAAAGAATAAAAATGAATTTATCAAAGTTCTTGAAAAACGAATGGAAGATCTCTCAGGCGGCGGATTGGCTCGTGTAAAAAAGCTGATCAAACAAGCCGCAAGCATTGCCTGATTTATAACTATCATGATCTACATTATTCTCCTTCTCTTCATTCTTGCTTTGATCTTCTTCCGACAGTCATCGGTTCAGCGGCAGGAAGCAGGTCTGCCCGGTGGACGTATCATATATTCAGATACGCGTGGATGGGGCAAAGTGGAGAAGCCTCTTTTTTATACTGCTTTGGAGTTAACAGGAAAACCTGATTATCTAATTCAACAAAATGGAAAGATCATTCCTGTTGAGGTCAAATCAGGCCGTGCACCGAATGCACCGTATGATTCACACATTTACCAACTCGCAGCATATTGTCTGTTGGTGGAAAAAACGTATAAGACGCGTCCGCCTTATGGCATCATTCACTATGAAAATCGTGACTTTGCTGTAGATTACACACGTGAACTGGAAGCATCACTTCTTGATCTTCTTGCAGATATGAAACGCGATCAATATAAAAAAGATGTACCTCGTTCTCATGAACAAGCTGGGCGCTGTGCCCGTTGCGGCTTCAGAAACGTTTGTGATCAGAGTCTTGCCTGAAAAATGATCTACTGAACAGGTATCGAGTAAAAGGTCTTTCACTCACAGGTATAATTACCCCACCATGTCTGCATCATTCCTGCCAAAACATCCTGTCGTCACGGCCTCTCACAAAACTCCTGAGGCGGTTTCAGAAGCAGAGACTATCGCTGCCTTCCTTAAAGAAAAAGGTATGGACACGCTCTGTGGTTCTTTATATGATGAAGAACTTCGCAAACGCGTGAAAAAAGGTGAGTTTGACATGTTGATCGCGGTCGGTGGTGATGGAAGTGTATTACGTGCAAGCCATTTATGTGCTCCATCGGGTGTACCCATATTAGGAGTTAACCTTGGCAGGTTGGGCTTCTTAATTCAAATTGACCGCAAGGAATGGCGTGAGTACTTTGAAAAATTATTTAACGGTGAAGGATGGATTGAGAATCGCATGATGGTGCGTGCGGAACATATCCGCGCAGGCGAAAACCTTGCCAGCTCCAATGCATTGAATGAAGTTGCTGTGGCACGCGGACAAAACCTGCGCCCAGTAAGACTCAACGCCTTTGTAGATGGACGCCAACTCACCAGCTATGTTGCGGATGGACTCCTCGCATCCACTGCCACCGGTTCTACAGCATATGCCCTTGCAGCAGGCGGACCCATCCTGCCACCTGAGCTGCGCAATATTTTGCTCGTACCTATTGCGCCGCATCTCTCCGTGGATCGCGCAGTGGTGTTATCAGCGGGTTCATCTGTCAGCATTGTAGTTAAAAGTGAAAATGCTGTGCTCAGCCTGGATGGGCAGTTGCCCACGCCATTGATGGAAGATGACCAGGTCAATGTGACTGTTGCCGATGTCACCACACAATTTGTCCGTTTTGGAGACCCGGGTTATTTTTATCGGAATCTAACTGCACACATGAACGAAAACTTTTTAGGATTTCCTAGATGACCACTACAGAAACCATATCAACTGCCAACTATTGTTATGTTCATCCTGACCGCGAAACCAACTTGCGTTGCAAACGTTGTGAGCGTTATATATGTGCCTCCTGCGCTCAACGCACGCCTACGGGTTATCTATGCAAAGAGTGCATGAACCAACATAAAAAGATATTTGACACAGCGCTTTGGTACGATTACTTAACTGGGTTCGGCGTCACATTTATCCTTTCACTAATTGCAAGCGGATTACTTGGGTTCATAGCCTCTTTTGTTGGTTTTTTTATGATCTTTATTTCGTTTGCAGTGGCAGGCGGTGCAGGAGTATACCTTTCCAATATTGCATTACAAGTCACAGGCAAGCGCCGCTCCCGCTGGTTATTTATTACATGTGCGAGTGGTGTTGCGCTTGGCGCTGTTCCCATCATCCTGTTCCTCTTTTTTAGTGGCAATATGTTTTCGATCATCATGCTTGGAATTTATGCGGTTGTTGCCACATCCACGTTTTATGCGCGTCTTGCAGGGATTCGATTGTAGATTATGCTTACTGAACTCCACATCCAAAATTTTGCGATTATAGATAAACTCGATCTGCGCTTTGACTCGGGCCTCATTATTCTTACCGGTGAAACCGGTGCGGGCAAATCCATTATTCTCGATGCCGTCGTGATGCTTATCGGCGGTAAGGCAGATACGACCTTCGTCCGCACTGATTCAGACGCAGCATTTGTTGAAGCGGTGTTCCAGCTCAAAGGTCCAGAAAAAGAAGCGGTGCACTTCATCCTCAATCGCGAAGAGTTAATGGACAATCCCGATTATGTTGTGCTCATGCGCGAAGTCCGCAAAGAGGGACGCAGTGTGGCGCGTATCAATGGCCGCACTGTGAATGTTGGATTGCTAAAAGAGTTGGGTGCATTGTTGATTGACATTCACGGGCAGGCGGAACATCTTTCACTGCTCGATCCGCGCGCACACCTAGGCCTGCTAGATCGCTTCGCGGAAGTTGGTCGGCCCCTTAGCGATTACCGCCAGACATACCATTCCTTATTAAATCTTCGCCGCGAGTTGAGTGACTTGCGAAAAGCGCAATCTGATTCAGACCGCCGCATAGAGATGCTTACTTATCAAGCGGAAGAAATTGAATCTGCCAGGTTAAAGGCTGGTGAAGATGAAGAGTTGCGAAAAGAACGTGATCGTTTAGCAAATGCCGAGTCACTTGCACAAAACGCACAAGAAGCTTTAGCCGTTTTAGATGAAGGTTCGCCTGAAACACCCGCTGCAACAGACCTGGTGGGACAAGCTGCTCAAGCCTTGGCAACCCTCGCAAAGATTGACGCAGGTCAGGCAGATCTGGCTGGTCAAGCTGAATTATTATTGGATACGATATCAGATGTTATTCACGGTTTACGTGATTATCTTGAAGAAATTGAATTCAATCCCAAACGCCTCGAAGAGGTAGAAGAACGGCTGGATTTGCTGCATTCACTCACTCGTAAATATGGCGGAAATATTCCTGCTGTAATTACTTATGGCGCAGATGCCCGCAAGCAATTAGAAACTATTACTGGCGCCGCAGACCGCATTGATGAATTGGAAATGCAGGAAGCGAAGCTGTTGGAAAAACTTGCCAAGCAAGGCACGGCAGTTTCTGAAAAACGTAAATCTGCTGCTCTCACTATGAGTAAGGGGATCGAAACTGAACTCGATGATCTTAAGATGGCATCTGCAAGATTTGGTGTAGACTTCCAAACCAAGCCTGATCTACATGGCGCGCCAATGCCCGATGGTACGCGCATAGCATTTGATCAAAATGGTTTTGACCGCGTTGAGTTTTTAATCGCTCCAAACCCTGGCGAAGGACTCAAGCCATTGGCAAAGATCGCATCGGGTGGTGAAACATCCCGTTTGATGCTTGGTTTGAAAAATGTGTTGGCTGGTGCAGACGAAGTACCTTCATTGATCT
Organism: Anaerolineales bacterium; assembly: GCA_014379595.1. Taxonomy (GTDB): domain Bacteria; phylum Chloroflexota; class Anaerolineae; order Anaerolineales; family Villigracilaceae; genus Villigracilis. The sequence goes on along the minus strand of JACMLM010000069.1, from coordinate 76,623 downwards.
TTGATGAAATTGATCAAGGTATCGGCGGACGAGTGGGCATGGTGGTTGGTCACAAACTTTGGAACCTCTCGCGCTCACATCAGGTTTTTTGTGTGACGCATCTTCCTCAGCTCGCTGTATTTGGCGACCAACATTTTCAGGTTCAAAAATTAATTGATAAAGGCCGTACACTTACCCGCGTTGAAAATCTTGACGGCGAACCGCGTCTGCTTGAACTTTCGCAAATGCTTGGCGAAGTTGGCGAAGGGACATTACGTTCTGCACACGAGCTGCTGCAAATAGCAAGGCAAACAGTTAAAGGAAAGAAATAGCTATCTAAAAATAAAAGGACTGCGGCAAAATTGTCGCAGTCCTTTTTAGTTAATCAATTAAATTAAATGATGAACGGCAGGGTGAGGGGGGCACCCTGCCGTTCATCAAGATCAATATTACTACAACATATAAATCAGTGCAAGACTTTTATATTAGGATTTGATTAAAAAATATTATGTTGTATAGATATATTTTTTGTGAGTGCCCCGAGTAGGAATCGGACCTACATCTAAGCCTTAGGAGTGCTTTGTTCTATCCATTGAACTATCGGGGCTAACAATAAGATTATACACAAAAGAATAAAATATATCCATCTGGAAAGATATAAATTGATTTACCCTTGACTCTACCCTTTGTGGAGACTGTATACTGTTGATATGAATCAGCCAAAGAATCTACTTTCCATTGGCGCCTTCGCCAACATGACTCGGCTTTCCATTAAAGCCTTGCGGCTTTATGACCAATTGGGCTTATTACAACCGCGTCATGTAGACCCGCAAACTGCGTATCGTTACTATGGCGTTGACCAACTTTCCAGCGCGCGCATGATCCGGAACATGCGTGACATGGACATGCCGCTTGCCACCATTCGGCAGGTGCTTGCGGCATTGGTTTCTGTGCCAGAGCAGGCCGAAGCAATGGCAGCAGAATATGCAGATATGCGCGAGCAGGAGGCAAGGCAGATTCGTGAACGTGTTAAACAATTTATTCACCAAGTACAAAAGGAGAAAAAACCCATGACATTTGAAGTCAATGTAAAACAGATACCTTTACAACAGGTGTTGAGCAGCGCACATCACATCAAAGTCGACAAACTGGATGAAACCATCAGCAAAACAGTAGATGCAATGCATGCCTTACTCAAAGAACAAAACCTTGAAGCAGCAAGTGCACCTTTTGGTATCTTCCATGGTCCTATCAATGAGCAGGAAGATGGCCCTCTCGAAATCTGCATGCCTGCTAATGGGCAAGTCAAAGGCAAAGGCAACATAAAAGTCAAAGAATTACAAGCAGGCGATGCCGCTTGTGTAATGACTGTTGGTGCTGAGACAGACTTCCCAACCATTCTAGGTGCCTACGATGCTGCCGCAGATTGGATTCAAAAGAATGGCTATGCCACTGCAGAACCACCGCGCGAAGTTTGGCATAGCGGACCAGGCGAAGATGCCAAAATGGAAATCGTCTGGCTTTTCAAATAACCTTGTGGGGCACGTTAGCGTGCCCCACAACTTTTTAATTTGGAATATTAAACCCTTGACTCTGCCCCATGGTCAAACTGTATACTATGAAAATGAGTGAGCCAAACAATCTGCTCTCCATTGGGACTTTCGCCAGTATGACGCGACTCTCTGCCAAGGCACTGCGGCTGTACGATCAACTAGGGATTTTACAACCGCTTCACGTCGACCCGCAAACTGGCTACCGTTACTACAGCATTGACCAAGTCCCAAACGCGCGCATGATCCGGAACATGCGTGATATGGATATGCCCCTTGCCACTATTCGACGAATGCTTGTTGTTCTATCTGTTTCACAAGCCCAGGCAGATTTACTGGTTCGTCAACATTTGGAAACGCGCGAGAGACAATTGGAGCAAATTCGCTGGCAAGCTCGTCAATTTACCCAACAATTAAGACCGGAGGCAAATACTATGAATCTTGAAGTTGTTATCAAAGATATTCCAACGCAACAAATTATCAGCATCACCCGTCGCCACACCGTAGATGGCTTAGGTAAACAAGAAGAGCAGGATATCGGCGCATTATTTGGGCTTGCAGGTGAACATGGGGCACAAACAGTAGGTGCACCTTTTGGCATTTATCACGGACCTGTCAGCGAAATAGAAGATGGTCCAGTTGAAACCTGTATCGCTATCAGGGGTAAGGTTGAAGTCAAAGATAATATCGAAGCGAAACAACTCGAAGGCGGGCAGGCAGCGTGCGTTGTCATCACCGGTGACCAATGTCATTATCCAGAGTTATTGGGTGCATACGATGCCGCTGCAGATTGGATCCAAAAGAATGGTTATGAAATGATCCAATCTCCGCGTGAAGTCTGGTACACAGGCCCCGGCCCCGATGCAAAATGGGAAATCATCTGGTTATTTAAGTAGAACTAAAGAAAGGCTTTGTAGAAATACAAAGCCTTTCTTTAAAATGTAAAATTCTAATGACAACTGTTTGCGATAATGCTATAATTTTCATCATGAACACCACACGTCCACCCTGCTAAATCTCACGGAACGAACACAGTTTTTATATAGCCCAACGGGCTAATTTTGCATTTCCCTTAACTCGTAAAAAACCTACACCCGATGATCTCGACGGTGCCTGACGCATCCGTCTGTTTTCGATTCCATATCAAGCGCGTGGCCCGCCCGCTCCAATCTGTCTTTATTCGCCTATTCAACAGATTGGAGATTTCAAATGGAAACAATTCAGGGCAAAATGTCCCTTGATATGGATTTAAATAAGTTACAAGAAAGACTCGCAAACTCTAACCGCATCATCCTCGACCTGGGAACTGGTGACGGCAAATTCGCATTTCACCTCGCTGATAAAGTTCCTGATGACTTTGTTATCGGCGTGGATTCATGCCGCGAAAATTTACGTGAGCAGTCGCGATCTAAACTAAAAAACTTGTTATTTGTAATTGCCAGCGCTCAAAATTTGCCATGCGAATTAAATGGATTAATTTCTCACATCACCATTAACTTTCCCTGGGGCAGTTTGCTTGAAAGTTTGCTAACTTCTGACTCAAGATTGATATGTGGACTTCAATCCATTTCGAGTTCAATTGCATCAGCAGATATTCGCTTGAATGGCGGCGCATTGACTGAAGCAGGTTGGACTCTCGAAGATGGAGCAGAGCAGATCCATCACAACTTGCTTCAAGCAGGCTGGCAGATCAACACTCCGTGCTTCATGGACGCTTATGCACTACGGACTTTCCCAACAACATGGGCAAGACGCCTTGCCTATGGCCGTGATCCGCGTGCGATAACGATGAGGGTTGCTTTGCCAATTCAACAAAACGTCAATATAGTTGATATCCCCCTTAAATAAAAATGACTGGCTTTTCAGCCAGTCATTTTTATTTACATTTTATCGACTTGTGTCTTCATCTTATATTTTTTAACTGCGCGCCAGCCCACAAGCATCTTTTCTTTTTCATCCCATAAACGGAAATAAAGAGATTTCAAGCTGTCTTTAAAAGTAATCGGCTCGATCTGGAACATCGGATTTTCATTGTGACATTCTTCAAGTTTGTAATTGGGGATCTTCGGACTTAGGTGATGAATGTGATGGAAACCAATATTGCCAGTGAACCACTGTAAAACTTTAGGAAGTTTATAAAAGGAACTTCCGTCCATACCTGCCTTGAAGAACTCCCATTCTTTATGACGTTCCCAATAGGTAGGTTCAAAATTGTGCTGCACATAAAATAGCCATACACCCGCACCGCAAGCCATGAGCAAAATGGGCAATTCAACCAATAAATATGCTTGCCAGCCAATATGGTAGATTGTCCAGCCAACAAAGCCAATGAGAGCAAGATTCGTCCAAATGACACTGTTGCGTTCACGCTTGCCTGAGTCTGCATTCCAGAAACGATGTGTAATTGCAAAGACAATCGTTGCTCCAATTGTAAATAAAATTATTGGGCTGCGCATAATGCGGTAGCTGATCTTTTTATACCAGGAAGCGGCGAGATATTCTTCCACGGTCATTGTATACACATCGCCAACGCCACGACGATCAAGGTCACCAGCAGTAGCATGATGAATGGCGTGTGTGTGCTTCCATTCGAAATATGGGGTCCATACTGCTGCGCCAAGGAATAATCCCAAACGATCGTTGGCAAGCGGTGTTCTGAAGAACGATCCGTGACAGCAATCATGGAAGATGATGAACATACGAACCATGAATCCCGCCGCGAAGACAGTGATGGGAAGCGTAAGCCAGTACCCGATCTCAAGGCTGCGATATGCCAGATACCATAATACAAAGAAGGGGATCACTGAATTGATCACCTGCCACAAACTGCGCCATGTTTCAGGATGTGCATATTTTGAAACAATGGTTTGCCACTTTACTTTTCCGATACTCATATTTATCTCCATTCTATTCTGCCGCGTTGATTAGAAATTTAACTTGTTTGCCTTACTTTGCCTTTATCATACTCTGATATTCCAAATATACCGTAACTCCATTAATATAATGTTGGATTCCATCAATACGAATGGAGGATTCTTCACAATTGCTGAAAATACCGCCATTATAGCTTAGCATCGTATCATTATTGACATCCCAACCGCAGTTATTCTCAGGTAATTGGCGCGCACTTACAAAAGTGATAAATGTACGTATTTCGGAATCCAACCATGCATGATCTGCGCCCGAAAGATAAAATGCCTGTGCAAGTGCAGCAAGGGATTCAATTTTTGTGGCTGTGGAAATACTGGTATTTGTTGGGTTAAGCGAGCGGACTTGTCCCGCGATAATAACATCCGCAATTTGCTTTGCATAATCTTGGTCTACTTTTGTTAATTCATCTAAACGAGCGAACATACCAAAGGCATAGCCATGCCATTGATCCTCTGCAATAGGTTGGGTAAGCATGTACGTATTTACTTCATGCGCCTGGGTAAGCCAGAAATCGTTACCTGTCATTTCATAAAGTTGCATAAGTGCGAATAAACTTTCACCGGGGTAATTGATCACAAAATAATCATTATCTACTGTACCGGCGAGGTGGGGATCAAAGGAATGAAAAAAACCTCCATCTGATCGGCGCATGGATACAATAAAGTAGCCCAGGTCAATTGCTGTTGTTAGAAGATTGCGGTCTTTCAAAATAAAATCACCGGTAGCCTGCCAGCGTTTGTAAATGGCATCCACAGTTACGGCAGCACCGCCCAGTTGACAATTGCCATTTGTGTAAAGGCATGTGCCGGTAAAATTTTCAGGATCACTTACGAGGAATTCCAAATAATGATCAAGAGCCTTATCTCCCGCTTCACAATATTTCAGATCATCTGAAACCCTGCACACTGTGAAAAGCGAACCTGTTCCCGCAATCAAACGCATATAGGATGGCGAATATGCTCTTTCATTAGTTATAAAATCAACTTGATAGGAAAGCTCACCATTAGGAAGTTGCTGGCGAACTAAATAATCGCCAGCGGCAAGGATCGATCTTTTTAGCGGACTATCTTCAATTGGAATTATTTCGGGAATAAGGGCAGGAGTAAAAGTGGATGTGGAAGTTAGATATACAGTTACAGTTGGCGTAACCGATGCTGCAGGTGAATTCCCCATTCTTAAAAAAACTATCATGCTTGCTAACCCAAGCATGATCACAACAAATAATAAAATTTTTCTACGAACTGGAGACACGGTTCATCCTTTCGATGTTTACCGCTAGCTCCTGCAGGGATATTTCAGCAATGGATGAAACTGTCATATCACCTGACACATTCATTTTAGCAGTTAATGGATTCGGAACAGCCACGACAAAAATACCCGCCCGACGGGCAGCCAGTACACCATTTAAAGAATCTTCGAAAACAACCGCTTCATCATTCTTAACGTTAAGCTGCTCAAGCACCTTTAGATAAATATCAGGGTTGGGTTTTGTTTTGCCAGGTGCTACATCATCGGCACAGATGATATGGTCAAAATAATGAAATATTCCCAATCGTTTTGCATGAGTATCTACCCATGAATGAGGAGAGCTGGAACCGATTGCCACCTGTAAACTATTTTCTTTCGCCTGTTCGATCATGCTGATAACGCCAGGCAAAATGGGACTGGCATGAATGAGCTCTTCCGCTTCTTTTCGGTAACGAGATCTCAAAGAAACAGAATCCAGTTGTCCCGAAGAAAGAAGCGAGAGATGATCAGCTGCGTTAAAGTTTGAGATGCCGTATCCGCCAACAGTTTTCTCCCATTCATCCAAAGGCAATTCAAATCCATGTTCTTTATAGATGGATTGCCAAACCAAAACTTCCGGCGTTTCGGTATCAAGGATCAGCCCGTCGAAATCAAATATAAGTGCTTTCAACATTTAAGGAAACCGCCTTACGAAAATTGAAATTGCTTCCCAAACTTTTATATCTTTCGAGCCAGAAGATTCGATCACACTTACCACTCCACCAAGTGCGGCTTTCATCGCCGTGTATTCACGCTCTGCTTCAGATGTAGATTTAAAGAATCGTGTGTGATCGGTCCAACCGTAGATATGACATGAAATGGAAATATATCCGCTGCCGCGCTTGAGCGTGATGCGCGCGCCCAACTCATGCTCATCATCAAGCAGAATAACACCGCCCTCAGTGCTTACTTTGCCAATACTTCGGCCATTATCATATACAAGCCAGTTACTCATCGACATCCATCCTGCTTAAGCTCGAAGGCTGTACATTTGCATTTGCTGGAACAGTGCGCACCCTTTGACCTTCTTTTATTAAATGCGCAAGATGCTTCACCATCACAGCCTGACGATGAGAACCCTGTGCACCAAGATCAGCCAAAACTGGTTCAAGCCATGTTTGATACGAGCGAACATTTAAATATACTTTCCGTCCACGGCGGTCTGGGAGACTCGCCACCAGCGCAGAAATTTTTTCGCTGACGTGGTGTTCATCAGGATGAATAAGCGGCGTAAGTACAATGCCATAAGCACCTGCTGAAACACTTGCATAACACTTCATATTTTCTGAATGTATAAACCCAACCACTCGATTCGGCGCAGGCTCAATGGGATGCAATAATGGCGGAACGATCTGATAATGCAGACTCTGCACCGCGGGCAAGTCAACTGATCTCATCCGCTTCCATCCTAAACTGGAAGTTGAGTCTGCTTTCTCGATCAGACTTACATCCCACATCCTCTGCCAGGCATAAACGGAGAATCCAGCGAGGCGTAAGGCAGGGAATACATCACTGGATTTTTCCACTTCTGCCATCACATGAAATGCCTGCCATTCGCCTGCTTGAATCACAAGATGTTCTATTAAAGCAGTGAGTTCAGGATCATCCAAATGAGAAGACGGAGCGAGATATAACAACTTGGCAAACATATCGCCGCGCGTATGAATGACTCCGCCAAGCAGGGCCGTATTGCCGCCGTTTGCAATTGCTGCATACAAATGCCGCGCAGGGTTGATATATGCCAACAATCCCATCGTTCCAAGCGGATGCCCACGCGTGAGAGCACGTGCGCTATCGAGAGTCAACACATCATTTCGATAGCGTGCAATTGTTGGGAGGTCTAACAGGTCGAGGGAGCGAATGGTCATTATTTTTTATTGTAGAGGCGACCCTTGTGGTCGCCCTGAGTTGGGCGGGGATAAACCCCGCCCCTACGAGGCCAACGAAATAAAATATTCATGAAAACGTGTGTCACTTGTCAGCTCAGGATGAAAGGACGTAGCAAGTAAATGACCTTCCTGTGCAGCAACAATGCGTCCATCTTCAAGTGCTGAAAGTACTTTTGCATTTCCACTTACTGATTCAATGAGCGGCGCGCGAATGAAAACTGCATGATAAGCATGTTCCGTTCCAGTCGCTTTCATCAATTCATCGATCTCAAGATCGGTTTCAAATGAGTCTACCTGACGACCGAAAGCATTACGTTGCACTTTTATATCCATTAATCCAAGCAGGGGCTGGTCACGGCTTACGTCTTTTGAAAGAAAAATTGCACCTGCACATGTACCCCAAATGGCATGGTCTTTGCCGAATTGCTTTAATGGCTCCAACAAGTTGTATGCCACAGCAAGTTTGCCAATCGTTGTAGATTCACCTCCTGGAATAATAAGGCCATCCAGATTCTTAAGATGTTCAGGCAAACGCACTTCAGTTGTTTCCACACCAAGTTTCTTGAGCATGGAAATATGTTCTGCAAAATCACCTTGTAAGGCGAGAACTCCGATTTTCATAATTAGACCTTGGACGATGGACAGTAAACTACACAATGGGCTACAGTCTATCGTCCACCGTCTGTTGCTTTACCAACCACGTCCCGCCATTTTTTCGCCTTCAGGCATTTGGGAAGTATTGCGTCCCACCATGGCCTCACCGAGATTCTTGCTCACATCCGCAAGAATGGATGCATCTTGATAATGCGTCACAGCTTTTACAATGGCAGTTGCGCGCCTGGCAGGATCTCCACTTTTGAAGATACCAGAACCAACAAACACACCATCCACGCCAAGCTGCATCATCAACGCGGCATCTGCAGGAGTTGCCACGCCGCCAGCTGCAAAATTTACAACGGGCATACGCCCAAGAGTCTTAACTTCTTTTACAAGTTCATAAGATGCACCATTATTTTTAGCAAAGGTCATCAACTCTTCATCGCCCATTGTTTCCAACTGACGAATTGCGCCGATCACAGTCCGTGCATGACGAACTGCTTCCACCACGTCACCTGTGCCAGCTTCACCCTTCGTGCGGATCATTGCTGCGCCTTCGCCAATACGGCGTAATGCTTCGCCGATATTGCGGCATCCGCAAACAAACGGCACATTGAAATTGTGTTTCAGAATATGATGTTCTTCATCAGCAGGGGTGAGCACTTCAGACTCGTCAATATAGTCAACGCCAATCGCTTCCAAAATTTGTGCTTCCACAAAATGACCAATGCGACACTTGGCCATTACAGGAATACTGACTGCGTCCATGATCTTCAAAATCATGTCTGGGTCAGACATGCGTGCTACGCCGCCATCTGCGCGAATATCAGCAGGTACCCGTTCCAGTGCCATCACCGCACATGCACCAGCATCTTCTGCGATCTTTGCTTGCTCAGCATTCACCACATCCATGATGACGCCGCCCTTTAACATTTGGGCCAAACCTTTTTTCTCGAGCCATGTACCAGTTTTTGATTCCATTATTTCACTCCTAGTTAATCGTTTGTGATTTTACCATGTGCGCATTTCATCAAAATGATATGCGTCTGGATATAATTTTATGATTAAATTGGCGGATGTTAAGAGCCAATAAATAATAATAATTGACCATCCAATTTTTATTATTACACTAGATTGTGAGAATTGTCTGCATATTTTCATTTATTCTGATAACATATTTACCAGCCAATATAATTGGAGTGACTTAAAATGCGTATTCCACTTGACCGAGAGAGTGCGATTCCACTTTACCAACAAATTGGGGGGCACTTACGAAATGCGATTCTTTCAGGTAACCTGACAGCTGATACTCGCCTACCTGCTTGTCGTCAGCTAGCGAATGATCTTGGCGTCAACCGCACCACTGTTGAAAACGCATATTCAGTGTTAGAAGCAGATGGTTTGGTTTTCTCTCGAATGGGTAGCGGTACTTATGTTTTGCCACAAACTTTTATTCCAACAGCCCTAAAACAGAATAACAATGCTGCTTTACCATTGTGGCAAAAGAGTTTTCAACATGAGGAAGTCAACTTAAATTTGGATATGATAGATGAAATGTTGCAAACAGCGGGACATCCACAACCGATTAGTTTTGCAAGTGGTATTAGCGATACACGTCAATTTCCATGGGAAGAATTTCGTAAGATCTTGCAGTCTGTCATGCGCCGTGACCAGATTGCCGCACTAGAATATGGCGAACGTAGCGGATATGCTCCGCTTCGAGAAGGCATTGTTCATATTCTTGCCAGTCAGGGGTTGCAGACAAGTTCAGAAAGTATTCTTATTACAGCTGGCTCACAACAGGCAATATTTCTGGTTTCACAAGTATTGTTAAAACCAAACGACATTATCCTAGTAGAAAACCCAACCTATTCGGTAGCAATTGATTTGTTTCGCTCACTGGGGTTTCAAATCATTGGCATTCCCATGGATAATCAGGGAATGCAGGTTGAAAAGTTAGAAAAGCTTTTACAGCAACACCACCCTAAGTTGATTTACACTATTCCAAACTTTCATAACCCAACAGGAACCTGTCTCAGTGGTGCGCGCCGCCGTCAATTAATTGTGCTGGCAGAGAGATACAACGTTCCAATTTTGGAGGATGATTTTGTAGGAGATTTACGATATGAAGGTCATGCTCAGCCTTCGCTTAAAGCATTAGACCCAAATGGTCAGGTAATTTACGTTGGAACCTTCTCTAAAATGTTGATGCCTGGATTGCGCGTGGGCTTTATTGTGGCGGATGGACCTGTTTATGGTAGTTTGCTCAATTTCAAACGCGTCAGTGATTTGGCAACATCTACTTTAATTCAACGAGCACTGGATGCTTATGTCACTGTTGGAAGATATCAAACTTATCTTCATCGCTCATCGCAGACCTTTCGCAAGCGAAGGGATGTTATGGTGAGTGCTCTCAATAAGTATTTACCATCCAAAGTTTCCTTCGATATCCCAAGTGGTGGATTATTCATTTGGTTAAGATTACCTGAATCCATGTTTGCAGATGAGTTTTTACCTTTAGCTTGCAAAGAAGGTGTTTCGTTTGCGCCAGGAAAATTTTTCTTTATCGATAAAGCAAGCGGCAGGGAATGGCTGCGCCTTAATTTTGCGTCGCAACCAGTAGAAGATATTGAAGAGGGTATCAAAAGGTTGGGGAAGGCCATTCGCAAAATGCGAGATCGCAAATAAAATTTGCATTTATACAGATTAGTTTTCATGGGCGTTCAAATGAACGCCCATTTTTTCTGGCTTGACAAAACACACTTAAATGCTACAATTCACACAATGATACAATTAGTACAATAGAAGGAGTTTTATGGCAGAGAAGAAATTATCACTTCAACTTGATTTTCGTTCTGGCTTACCCATTTATACACAAATCGTGAATCAGGTTCAAAGTCAGCTAGCGAATGGAATTCTTAAGCCTGGCGATCAGTTGCCTACAGTTCGTGCATTGGCAGAAGAGTTGAGAGTCAACTTCAATACTGTGGCTCGTGCTTATCGATTATTGGATGAAGTTCATATTATTTCGACACAACAAGGACGCGGCACATACATCACTGAGATTCCGGCACCAGAAGTTAAAGAAAAGTTGAGGCATGAATCGCTTGGAGCTCTTACAGAACGATTTGTTAGCGAAGCATTTCGGTTGGGATTCTCAGAGCGAGAGGTTAGCCAAATGGTGAGAGACAGTTTGAAGGTTAAGAAAGAATCGTCTACTAAAGATAGTGAATAATTATGAAACAGGAGAATATCAAATGAATACAAAATTTGCTAAAGCAGGAAACGAAAAAAGAAAAAAAGATGATCAGCATATTTCGCCAATAGCAGCAACATTGTTCGGTTTGTTTTTGATCATCGCAATGATGGGTGCGATCATGGGCGGCGATCGTTACCCAGATGTATTGGTCACTATGTGGGTTGTAGGCTGGACGTTGATAGGTACATACTTATTGTTCGCGATGAAAGTTGCATCTCAATGGGAGAAAGCCGTTGTTCTGCGGCTTGGTAAGTTCATTGGGTTGAAAGGCCCTGGTTTGTTCTGGGTGATACCAGTGATCGATACAGCGGTCATGTGGATCGATCATCGTGTGGCAGTGACCTCCTTTTCTGCAGAGAAGACTCTCACCAAAGATACAGTTCCTGTGGATGTAGATGCTGTTTTATTTTGGGTAGTATGGGATGCTGAGAAAGCCGCGCTTGAAGTGACTGATTACAACGCGGCAATCTCATGGGCTGCACAGACTGCATTGCGTGAGATCATTGGCCAGATGTCTTTAGCGGATATTTTGGTTGGCCGCGCGAAGATGGATGCAGAATTGCAAAGAATCATTGATGAGCGCACGACACCTTGGGGTGTGACCGTACAGTCAGTTGAGATCCGCGATATTGTTATTCCACAGGATTTGGAAGATGCCATGTCGCGGCAAGCGCAGGCAGAACGCGAACGACAGGCACGTGTGATTCTGGGTGAATCTGAACAGCAGATCGCTGCGTCATTTGCCGAGGCTTCCAAGGCTTACATTGATAACCCAACGGCTTTGCATTTACGCGCGATGAATATGTTGTTCGAAGGTTTGAAACAAAAAGGTGCATTGGTGATCGTGCCATCTTCTGCCGTGGATTCAATGAATCTTGGCGGCTTAAGCGGCATGGTTTCCATGGCGCAAAACAATGTGCCAAAAGAAAGCAAATAATCATTGTTTCACGTGAAACGTAAAACATAAGGAAAAGAAAATGACTACAAAAACAACATCCATTATCGTGCTGGCATTGATCGCGATTGCAGTGATCGCAGGCTCATTACTATGGAATCAACTTCCTGACCAAATGGCTTCGCATTGGAATGCAAATGATCAGGTGGATGGAACCATGTTCAAGTTATGGGGAGTATTCTTGATACCGCTTATTGCACTGGGATTATTCCTCCTGTTCCAGATCGTTCCCAATATTGACCCGCACAAGGCAAATATCGCGCAATTCCGCGAGACCTTCAACCTGTTCATCGTGTTCATCATTATCTTTCTGCTTTATGTTCACGGGCTGACATTGGCATGGAGCCTCGGATACCAGAACTTCAAAATGAGCTCGGCATTGCTGCCTTTCATTGGAGTGTTGTTCCTCTTCATTGGATATTTATTGCGCAAAGCAAAACGCAACTTCTTCATTGGCATACGAACTCCCTGGACTCTCTCGAGCGATTCAGTGTGGGATAAAACGCATCAGCTCGGCTCGATCCTGTTCATACTTTCAGGAGCATTCGCCATCATTGGATCACTCTTCGGCGGCCTGACAGCATTCTGGCTGATGTTTGTCCCGTTGATGGGTTCGACATTGTTTCTAGTTATATATTCATATATCTTGTATCGTAACGAGACAAAGTCTTAACTTGTGTTTCACGTGAAACAAAACAGAAATTGGTAAATCCGCTAATTATCAGGAGACTAAAATGACTGAAGAAATCAAGAAATGGGAATACCGCGTGCAGACCATTGGCAGTATGTTTGGAACGAAAGATGGTCATATTGAAGCGACCTTAAATGAGTGGGGTGATGAAGGCTGGGAAGTGACTCACGTCTATACTCCCGAAGGAAGCGGCAATGTGACTATTGTGGCCAAACGTCCATTATCCAGCACCACAAGAAGATCACGTAGTATGCCTTCATAATAGAGATAAAGATAAACAAATGAAAAGGATCATTAATTGGCGTGTATTCTTTATCCTTTGGATTGCATCAATTCTTGGGACTATTGCAGTTTTACCTTATGCACTTGAACTTCAATCTTCTGCATTAGAGCAATTGGATCTACCAATTCCACTTCCTGTTTTACTTGCAATTCAAATCATCCAGAGCGGATTGATCTTTGGAGTTATCACATTTTTAGGAATGGTTCTTGCAAAGCGCATCGGTCTTGGGACGCCCATTTTGGAGTCTGTTACACGAGGCGAATCAATATCTGATAAGGTTCGCGCGATTTTACCAATTAGCGTCGGGCTGGGTATTTTTGCGTCTATTCTTATCATTGGGCTTGATGTATTTGTATTTCAACCTGCCTTGATTCAAGAACTTGGTGATCAAGCCAATGCTATTAATCAAACTGCTCAACCAGCTGCATGGAAAGGATTCCTGGCATCGTTTTATGGCGGCATCACTGAAGAAATTCTTTTGCGATTATTTGTAATGTCATTGCTGGCATGGCTGGGATCATTTATTGTGAAACCAGTGAATGGAAAAGCCAATATAAATATTTTGTGGATTGCAAATATTCTTGCAGCAATCCTATTTGGCGTTGGTCATTTGCCTGCAGCTTCATTGATTCTTCCATTGACAACATTATTTGTGATACGTGTCATTTTATTGAATGCCATTGGCGGAATTGTATTCGGATGGTTATATCAAACTCGCGGACTGGAGTCTGCGATGCTTGCACACTTTTCAGCTGACATCGTTTTGCATGTGTTGTTTGCAATTTAACAAAGTTGAAACGCTGACTCTAAATGGGTAACAGAATCAATTGTCGGTTACCCACAGGGGCTACGCCAGAAAGAAGCGAATAATAAAACAGAACATTTGTTCTTTTGTTAAGGTAATAAAAAATGGGCGACTCATCATCGTCCATTTTTATTATTCTAGTTGAGCGGGTGCAGAAGAAATTGTCAGTGGCTCTGGCGGGTCTATATTTTTAGAAACCAAATATGCAACAGCGCGGCTTTGATGCCCATCCATAACAAGATCGATATGATGATTTGAACGATAATCAGAAACGTTGATGAGTCTTAATGCATTTAACACACGAGGGTTTTTGATGGAAATAAAATCGAGCACGCGATTAGGTGTGACATAGAAAAAATCGCGATTGAAGATTGTGTCATCATCATCAAGAAAAACAGCAAGCGGATAAATCTTTGCTTCCATCAGGTCTTGAAAAAAATGTGTGCCAAAAGATGGCTCTGGAGATGCGCCCACGGCTTCGCCTGCAAGTTCAATTAATGAGCGTGCATGGAATATATCACTGTATGAAACATGGACTCCCAGATCAGGTGTGGACGTGCCCCAACGACCTGGACCGACAGCAATATAAATTTCATCTTTGAGAGCAGTGTTGAGCTGACCAATCGCGCGTTCCAGTTGTGTGCGTTCAGCTTGAGATGTTAAGCTGAAATAGCCTTCGGACGTCACAAACAAAATATAGCGAATGTTTTGCACCATGCCTTGTGGCACCATGCGCTGTGTGGAAAAAACAATATCCTCTTCTTTGAGATTATTGGGAAGTTGAACTTCTTCATCACTTTTGATGTGACTTTGTGGACGGCATTGTAGTAATGTAATTTTTACTTCTGGCTTTTGTGAATCTTTCTCTACAATTTCCAAAGCAAATTCAGTATCCACTGGTGATTCGTAATGAACTTCCAGCAATTTCAACGCTTCACGAATATTTTTTGCAAATGAAGTACGTGCAAGCAGAACATCAAACGTAATGACCATGTTTTCATAATCGTTGTTCTTACTAAGCATATTTGCAAGATAACCATCTTGTTCGATTTGTGCAGCATATCTTAATGGCGGATAGTTTGAGGCAAGTACATCTTTTACAGGGACAGTGACCATTTGATTTTTTTCAAGGTCAATGACATCGACGTTTTGTTGGGAATATCTGCGGGCAGATCGAACATCTGAACTGGGCTGCAAACGTGGATGACTCAGCGCTACTAACCTCGGGCAATCATCTGCTACTAAATCTACAGCACGGGTTCCCAGTCCAAGCACTAGACGTAAAAAGCCTTCATCTTCTCGAATTTGTGGTGACCAACGATATAGATTACGGCTGAATGCTACACCCGCAGCATGTGGCAAATAGTAACGACCCATTTGTTCGCCTTCTACAAATTGAATCAAAATGCCAATACGTTCGTCGTAATCTGCTAAATCTTTGTGATGGCGATATAGCAATGCATCGGGATCCATGATGCTGGCATAGATCTTGGAAATAGCACTGGTAAGGGCCGTAATTTTTTGTTCGTACTTTCCCTGGTTAGGCAGAAAGATACTTTCATATTTCCCGGCAAAAGATGTTCCGAAACTATCTTCCAGCAAACTAGATGAACGAACGATCAATGGAGTCTCCCCAGCTTCCACCAGGATTTGATCTAACCGTTCAATAATTTCTGGTGGGAATTGACCATTTGAAAACTCTTCTCTTAAGGTGGGATAATCTGCTCGCATTTGTTCTTCGGTTTTATATTTCTGGTCATTCCAGCGCATAAGACCATTCAGGGTCATGAAGTTATAAAAAACGTCAGAACCAAGATAATAGGAAACTGGGATCTTAAAAGAATCGCGAATTTCCTCAGATGCAGTTTCTTGTAAGATGCGCATCGCCAATAACATACCAGCAGCCTTACCGCCTATTTTTCCACCGCCAATCTTACGTCTACGAATTTCTTTCAAGTCTGCTACGGTGAACCATTGACGTGCCATCTTGATATATTTCAATTGGTCACTGATCATCGTACGAATCAGCACCACTTCTAATTCCTGCAATCGGGCTTCATATTTTTTTCGTTCTTGAGAGGGCATGGCCTCGATCATCTCTGCTTGTTCAAAGAGCAAATCCTGTGGTGCTAATTCTGGATTGAACCAAATAAATTCTGCATCGGCATTACCTTTTTCACTTAATACCTGGCGTACAATGTTTTCAAATTCTGAATAAGGCAGGTTGTAGGCAAAATAGAAATCTGTTTGCGAATCTCTCACCCGGGCAAGGCGATTCGCCCAGACATCGGGTTGCTCTTCTACATACGGGTCGTGCAATCCTTCTCGTTCTTGTGACTCAATGGCTTTGAGACGTGCTTCATCGTCAAATGCCTGTCGTGTGATAACTCCTCGGGCAAAGAGTGCCTTCCGCATTTGATGGCGAATGCGCGAACTGAGGATAGGATACTGACTCAGTGCCAGCAAAATTTTCAAAACATTATCGATCGAAAGGTTTGGGAAGGTCATAATAACTAATCAGAATCAAATCCGCCAAACAAATAATGTTTGGCGGATTTGATTCTGATACTTATTTTTTACCCCAAATGCATTGGCATAATGACGTGCAGGAAATTATCATCACCTACTGGTTTGACTACACCAGGTGCATTCGATGCAGAAGTTTCAAGCGCAACATTGGGAGTTCTAATTACTTCAAGTGCCTCACGCAAAAATTTCACATTGAATGCAATTAACACACTGCCGCCATCTACTGTGGCTTCAACGATGGTTTCGTTTTTCCCTGTTTCTTCAGATGTCGCAGAAATTTCAACTTCACTTGGCTGCATATCACCATTGGATTGTTTGATGTCAAAGCGCGCTACGTTCGAACCTTCGCGTGCGAAGATCTCAGCTTGTTTACAAGCCTTGAGCAAAGATGCGGTTGAAACCAAAGTGCGGGATTTGTAATTGCGTGGAATGATCTGCTGATAATCGGGGAAGGTACCATCGATCAACTGGGAAACAATTTCCACATCTTTCACGCGGAACAAAACCTGACCACGATTTTTTGGCGACACCATGTAAATCGGTTCTTCACCATCACCCGCCACACGCGCCAATTCATTCAATGCACGGGCTGGGATAATTAAATTCAATGTTTGCGGAACTGGGTTGGAAAGCACAGCCTTGCGAACAGAAAGTCGGAAGCCATCTGCTGCGGCCATCGTTAATTTATCTTTTTCTACATGCAATAACACACCCATTAACACGGGTCGAGCTTCATCAGTTGAAGCTGCAAATGCAACCTGTTGAATCATCTCTTTGAAATCAGAAACATTCAATTGCACTGCGCCTTCCATTTCAGGAACAGGCAACGGAGGAAATTCCTGAGCATCAATGCACTTAATATCGTTATTAGACGTGCCACCTTTTACATGCAAGTTTTGTGTTTTTACATCGAGGGTTAACTGTACCTGATCACCTGGCAAAGTATTTACCAGATCATTAAACGTGCGGGCCGGTACAGTGGTTGAACCTTCTTCATCAATGCGTGCCGTGATCCAACACGTAATACCTAACTCAAGGTTGGTAGCGGAGAGTCGTAAACGACCTTCATCGCTGGCGATCAAAATGTTTGAAAGAACGGGGAGTGTACTGCGCGGCGAAACAGCACGGGAGACAATGCTCAAACCGCGTGCAAGGTTTTCTTGAAGGACAGTTACTTTCATAGTTCATCGCCTCGAGTTATTTTTTTGAAAGTATATCATTAACTTTGAGCAGAACTAAAACCCAGCAACCATTGAAACGCCGAAGAACAAAAGCCCGACCAACAATTGACATGCAAACAGCGCAGCAAATACATATGCAACATACATCCATACGGGAGTTGTCCGCGCCGAAGATTGCGGGCGGATATCTTCACCTTCAGCCAAAGCCTGCACTGATTGAGCTAACTGACCGAGATCATTCATCCAGTAAATGCCTGCCGCCTCATCCCTAACGATGAGCTTGCTTCCGTTAAATGAGCTAATCCATGCTTCAACATTTGCGGGGGTATTCACTGCCAAAGAACCTGGCAGCACAACAGCACTGGCCTTTACATCGCTTGCAACTTTTTCATTTGCATTCACAATAGTTACAGGCACTTTAGGCGCATGTTTGGCAAAAGCTGCTTTAACCGATTCGCCAAATGTTCCATTATGGTCAAAGACTACCACACTGAACTCGGACTGCTTTTCTTCAAGCACATCTGATTGAACCGCTCCATCTTTGCGTAATGCTGAAAGATGATATACCAGTACTACTGAAAATATAACCAGTGTCGTCACAGCTTTCAAGATACCGTTCAAGAAACCGCTTTCAACCTCGCCCTTCAAAGCAGCTTGAATAAGCATAAACACAATAATGGCCGCTGGCACCATGGTCCCTAGTACAGATGCAAACAATGCCAGATATAAATAAGCCTTTCTAACAACGGAGCGGCGTGCATGTCCGCCTGTTTCTCCATCTGCCAGAGCTTCTGCCTGCATTGGCAGCCATGTTCTTAACCAAAGAGGCAAGCCTACAACAAGAACTGCTATTGCGCCTGCTAATTCCTTCATAATGAAATCTGCTGCGATCACATCTGAAGTCTGAGTAAGCTGATCGATGATGAGCGTGAACAACAAAAGCATACCGATGATCGTTGTAGCAAGGCCAAGAGCCGAAAGAATATAAAAGTAAAGGCGTTTCAAACCTGAACGACGCGCTATGTTTTCTTCAGATGCAATTTGTTTATTTAACCAGCCGCCATAATATCCCCACATAGCGCCAAACGGAATCAATACCGAAAGCGGTCCGCTAATGTTTTTGATTAAATCTATTACTGAAATATCCTCGCCCAATACATAGCTGAGCAAGTTATAAAGAATATTTCCACCCGCCGACAGCACGGTGACTGTGGCACCAAGCGCGAGTAGGTAGAGAATGATAAGGCGCAAGACCGAGTTGTTTTCAGCAGGATCAGGCAAAGCGTCTTGAATGGAGCGCCAGGCGAAGAACCAGATCGGTGTGCCGACTACAAGCAAAGCAGTCGCGTTGACAAAAGTTTCACGTCCAAGTGAGCCGATTACGTCTGTAGGAATGTATAAGATGAAACGCAAAATTTGCTGCGTACCATAGACGATCATCAAGAGACCGTAAAGCATCCATAAATAACGATATACACGGCGGATGTCTTTGAAGTTTTCGGTATCTGGCAGAGTGGGCCATTCAGCGCGAAGAATGCTCCAGAAATAAGAAGCAAGCAACAGATTAAGTATGATCGCGATCAAGTTATCGGGCCAGGTTTGAGTGCCTCCGATCAAAGCGCGTTCATAAGAAATCTGAGCGACTCCAATAAACGTTCGATTGATCAATGCCAGCAGGTTTTGTACAGCAGGGAGGAGTGTGGCAAAGAGTGCGCCATATAAAAAGACGGCACGCAATGTGGCGGTCTTCTCTTCTTCTTCGCGGGCAGACACGCGTTGCGCCCACAACCAATGGACAAGAAAAAATGGCACGCCGACTAAAATGAGGGAGAGTGCTGTTGCGAGGGCTTGCGCGTTATCAGTGATCAGATCAGGGTTGACAATGGAACGGATCAAACCGATCATGCCCCATAACACTACTTCAAAACTAATAAAAGCTACCGCGTAAAAATATAGTCTTCGGACTGTTTTCATAATGTATTCCTATTATTTAATCGGTTCCTGATACCAATCATATGCCCAGAAGTTATAAGGCATATAAATTATTTTCCACTCATCACTTTGTCGGACAAGCTGGGCGCGGTCTGTGTTGCTATAGCCGCCTGAAAAGGGGTCAGTAGAAGAATAAACCATTGTCAGGTCTACATTCGCATCGTCGCCATCTATTTCTGCTTCACCAACATCCACACCTACATTTTCTGTGTGGATTGACCCATTAAAGAATGATTGTCGAAATTCATCGTAAGTAGGCTTATTTTCTTTATCAGCTAGATAGGTATAAGCCTTTTCGTAATCTTCGTTTGTAATGGCCAGTACATAGTTATATACCACTGCAGTTGGCGCGTCTGAGGCTTGATATGCCTTTGTATCTTTCCTCGTAAAAAATAATACCAACGCAAGCAGGATGAGCGCGCCAATGCCGATCAGTATTCCAGTTAGAAAGCGGTCTTGTTTCATAGGTAACCTCCGAATATAAAATTATTTTATAGTGTTAAAGATGAAATAGCAAGCAAAGAAGTTCCCCAACCCTTGATCGTGAGTAATTGAACCATACTCAAGTGGGTGTTTTGCTTTTTAAATCACGGTATACTACGCCCATCTCACATTCTAGGAGAACAACATGACACTTCCCGCCCCACATTGGGATATGACCAACGTCTATCCGTCACTTGAATCAAAAGAATTCCAAAGTGCGTTTGATAACCTAAAAACACAACTTGCCGATCTTGAAGATTATTTTGTTGAAGTAGTGGACAAAGCCGATGCAACTAAGCCTCCTGAGGCACTGGGTGCCATCATCGGTGAAACTGTTGATAAGTTTAACGCTATATATAAACTCTCAAACACACTTTCGCCATATATTGGTTGTCATGTAGATACTGACTCTCGTAATAAAACCGCTGCACGGATTGAATCAGAATATCAACAAGCAGTTGTACCGCTACGCAAGCTCGGTGTAAGGTTTACTGATTGGCTTGGCAGGGTGCAGTCCGTTTTGGATAAGGCCATCACCCATAGCGATACTGCAAAGGCCCACGCTTTCAATCTGAAAGAAGCCGCAGAGCAAAGCAAATATCTGATGAGTCAGGATGAAGAAGGGCTGGCCGCTGAATTGAACTTAAGCGGCGGACAAGCTTGGAATAAACTCCAAGGGACAATTACCTCGCAGCTCTCCGTCGACTTTGAACTGGATGGAAAAACTGAGAAATTACCCATGCCCGCACTGATCAACATGCGGACTCATCCAGATGAAGCTACACGTCACCGTGGGTATGATGCAGAGAATGTTGCGTGGGATTCTGTCCGCGAGGCTTTGGCAGCGTGCCTGAACGGGGTAAAAGGTGAGGTCATCACGTTGAACAAGCGTCGGGGAAGAGAAGATGCGCTTCATTCCGCTTTGGATGCCGCGCGGATTGATCGCCCTACACTCGAAGCGATGCTTGCTGCCATGAAAGATTCTTTCCCGATGTTCCAAAAATATTTCAAGCATAAAGCTAAGTTGATTGGCAAAGATAAACTTGCTTGGTGGGATATCTTTGCTCCAGTGGGTTCTGCAAATAAAACATTCACCTATGAAGAAGCGCGTGATTTTGTATTGAAGAATTTTGATAATTTCTCGCCAGAGATGACCGAATTTGCCAACCGTGCATTCAAAAATAACTGGATCGACGCTGAACAACGCGATGGAAAACGCGGCGGCGGATATTGCACTGGCATAGAAGAGAAAAAGGAAAGCCGCATTCTCGTAAACTTTGATGGTTCACAGGATCAGATTGCTACACTTGCCCATGAACTTGGTCATGCCTTCCATAATGAATGTGCCTATCAGGCAGATAAAACCGTTTTGCAGCAAGATACACCCATGACTCTCGCAGAAACTGCCAGCACTTTCTGTGAAACGATTGTGACCGAAGCCATGCTTGCCCAAACAAATGATCCACAGGAAGAGCTTGCCATTCTTGAAGGGCAGCTCAACGGTGCGGCACAAGTGATCGTGGACATTTACTCTCGCTATCTTTTTGAAAAAGAAGTCTTTGAACGCCGCGAGAAATCTGAACTTTCTGCCGATGATTTTTGCGACATTATGGAACGCGCTCAAAAAGCTACATATGGTGATGGCCTGGATGAACGTTACTTGCAAAAATATATGTGGACCTGGAAACCTCATTATTATTCACCAGGCTTGTCCTTTTATAATTTCCCATATGCGTTTGGTTTATTGTTTGGGACTGGTTTATATGCCATCTTCCAACAACGCGGCGCCGAATTTGTAAATGATTACAAGAACCTGCTTGCATCCACAGGTGAAGCTACAGCCGCAGACCTTGCCGACCGCTTTGGCATTAATATCCGCACCAAGAAATTTTGGGCAGACAGCCTTGCGATTATTGGCAAACGCGTGGATCGTTATTGTGAGTTGTAAGAGGAAATAACTATGACAAAAAATAAATTTATACTAATTTCTTTTTCAACCCTGTTGTTAGCAACTCTAGCTTGCAATTCCACCTTGCCACAAACAGGGCCGACACAATCTGTTATTTCAACTCTGGAATTACCACAAGGACAGGATGACAGCATTCCACAATCTGAGGGAGCCGTTCCACGCGTGACCGTGGAGGAGGCAAAAGCTGCTCTTGATAGCGGCGAAGCCATCATTGTGGATGTTCGCGGCCCGGATGCTTTTGCAAATAGTCATATTCCTGGTGCAATCTCCATTCCGCTGGGTGAGTTTGAAAGCAATATTGCAAATGTGCCGCTTGATAAAGATCAGTGGATCATCACATACTGTACCTGACAAGATGAACATACAAGCGCCCGTGCGGCGTTCCTCCTGTTACATGCTGGTTTTACACGCGCTACCCCAATCCTCGGTGGTTTCACTACGTGGGTGGAAGCGGGTTTACCTATTGAACCATAAAAATAGATGAACATTCTTTCCGTTGACCATATTCAACTTGCTATCCCAGCAGGCGGAGAAGAGGAAGCCCGTGGATTCTTTATCAAGGTGCTGGGCTTTCATGAGATTCCAAAACCGCCAACGCTAAAACGCGACGGTGCGTGGTTTGAAGCTGGTTCTGTCCAACTGCATCTCGGTGTGGAAGCAGACTTCCGTCCTGCACGAAAAGCACATCCTGCCTTCGTTGTGGATGACCTCGATGGATACATTGCAAAGGTTCAGTCTGCAGGGTTTGAAATAGAAACTACCCAGCCGCCACTTGATGGATACAAACGTGTACATGTCTTTGACCCATTTGGGAATCGTATCGAGTTGATGGAACGACTTGGATGAATAGTTAGTTCTGATAAAAAAGATACGAGTAAGGAATCAAAAAGAGACTGGATCATATGATCCAGTCTCTTTTTGAAATAATTTATAGCTAGGCGTCTCCAGTTAACCAACCACGTAATTCCATGGCAGTTACTACACGGTCAATTGCCACCATATAAGCGGCATCACGCATATACACCTTTTCTTTTTCACTACGATCAACCACAGCATTGAACGCAGATGTCATCTTCTGGTCTAATCTTTCGAGTACTTCTTCTTTCGACCAGTAAAAATTCATATCATTTTGAACTTGCTCAAAATACGAAGTGGTCACGCCGCCTGCATTGCATAAAAAGTCTGGGATGACAAAGATATTGTTCTTTTTGAAAACTTCATCAGCTTCGGGCGTGGTAGGTCCATTGGCACCTTCTGAAACAATTTTCACACGATTTGAAAGTTGTTTCACAGTATCAGCAGTGATCTGACCTTCAAGCGCTGCGGGCAGCAACACATCCACATCTTTTGCAAGCCAGGCATCTGCATCTTCCACATCGTAGCCAGAGTCTTGTGCCTTCTGTTTATCAATCGTGCCATATTGATCCACAATGGAAAGCAGGAAACGCGGGTCAATTCCGCCTTTTTTACCATAGGTATAAGCCTTCTTACTATGACGGTCATAACATGAAACGCAAGCCACGCTTCCGCCGAGTTGTTCTACAAATGCAATTGCGGCATATTGAGCTACATTGCCAAACCCTTGAATCGAAACAGAGCAATCTGTTGGGTTCATCTTAAGGTGGTTCATCGCTTCGCGCACTGTGTACATCACGCCAAAACCTGTGGCTTCAGTACGTCCTAATGATCCACCGCCGCCAATTGGCTTACCAGTAAATACACCTGGTGTGTATTGACCCACTAAACGTGAATATTCATCCATCATCCAGCCCATCATTTGAGGCGTAGTGCCTACATCAGGGGCGGGTACATCATTACGCGGACCAATATTTTTCCACATGGCACGCACCCAGCCGCGGCAAAGCGATTCTTTTTCATTAAGAGTCAGCGTAGATGGATCGACAATAATTCCACCTTTGCCACCACCCAGTGGAATATCTGCTACAGCACATTTCCATGTCATCCAGGTAGCTAATGCGCGGACAGTATCCATTGTCTCTGCGGCATGAAAACGAATGCCACCTTTGTTTGGGCCGCGGGCATCGTTGTGTTGAACGCGAAAGCCCTGAAAGACCTTGAGGGAACCATCTTCCATACGCACTGGAATACGGAAGGAAAATTCACGTACCGGCCAGCGTAAAATTTCGGCCACACCGGGATCAAGCTTTAATTGTTTTGCCACGCCATCGAATTGCTTCTGTGCCATTTCAAAAGCATTGATTTGTCCTGCCATGTTCTTCTCCTAAGAGGATTTTGAGAAAATATAAGCGGGCACCCCAGACTGGGATGCCCGCTTTAATCACAAGTTATGTGAATACACTGAGCCATGCGATTAATCAAATAAACTCCGCTTGTGCTTAAACTTTACACGATTAACGAAATGAAGTCAATACGCCAAAAATCCGCATACTTTTGATTATAAATGAAGGCTTTTGATTATTTTAAATATTTCATCCATCTAGTTCACGAAGGAATACCAGGCTGAAACTTTTTCGCAAGATCAAGTGTCAGAATAGCGAATCAGGCTGAAGTTCAGAAAGAAGCGTTGGTATTAATCAAAAAACAGCCACTCGTTCGCGAGTGGCTGTCAACTAGGAAAATCTATTCGTCGGGAAAATCGTCAATTTGGTCGTCGTCGCTGGAGTCTACTTCGTACTCCACGCCGTCGCCATCGAGGTATACCCATAAGAGCAAAACATGCCCATCAGGCGTTTCAACATTTCGGGCAGCGAGGATGGGTGCGGTTTCCTCCAACCCTGCTTCAGTACGGTAGTGCAAATGAATGGACGATTTATTATGCCAGGCGGCATAACAGCGTTCAACCAACGCCGGCCCATTGAATGTGCGCAGGCGCGTTAGAGCTGGGATCGAGAGACTCGGGCCTTCGTTCAGACCCATTGCCCAACCGTCATTTACGTGCTCAAAAACGGGGGGCGGACCTTCTATGATTGTAATTTTATCTTCCATAAGGTTTACCTGCAGATTTATCTGTGCCGGAATATACCACAACAACGGGGTTGAATCGTTTCAGAATCTTATTAGAATTTTTAGGAGGATATAATTTGTCTATGCCAAAACTTACCCCTAAAATCATCCTTGAAGGCACGCGCCTGACCTTCAAAACCGATATTGCCTTTGCACTCAATGAGCATCCACGTATCGTAGGGCCGCGCAAATATAAGTATCACTCACCGCTAATCTCTGCCGAGTGGTGTACTTTCACCAATTTCCCATGGGGGCGCGGACCGATCAACTTTGAGCCGCAGGAAGAATCACTGGCAATGGAAACCTACTCTACCTGGGCTCGTATGTTTGAGCTGCAGCGCTATTACTCGTGGATCGTAGATCGTTTTCATTTATCTACACGAGCGTATCAATTGACGACTCATAAAAAAGATTATGACTTTCACTGGCTTGAAGAACGACTTATGCCGCTTGGTTTTCATATCGTTTTTCTGACAAGAACGGCAGAATCATTTGAAGCGGCACGAGCCGAAAGACTTAAAGTTTCAGGCAATCCTTCACAATACGATAACCTTGATGTATTCATCGAGGAACAGGAATTAATGCGCCGCCTTGTGCGCGAATCGATGCTTCCTATTTTTGAATTGGATATCTCAAACAATACTGTTGAAACTGCAACCGAGCATATCGCAGATTGGATGGAATCGACAGGCGGGTTATATATGGATGATCCTGCCGAAAAGTAAACTCGTCATTATTTTGCCATGCCTTGATGCTTGCGTTCACTCTTTGCGATAGGTATACTTGAACATATGCAGCCTACAAAGATCGGCCGTTACGAAATAAAATCTGAATTGGGACGCGGGGGTATGGCAACTGTCTATCACGGCTATGATCCACGCTTTGAACGCGAAGTTGCGGTCAAGGTCTTGCCCCCTGAACTGCTTCACTCAGATCCTCAATTTCGCTTCCGTTTTGAGCGTGAGGCAAAGATCATTGCCCAGCTTGAACATTCATCCATTGTTCCCGTTTACGACGTGGGCGAGGAAAATGACCAGCCTTATTTCGTAATGCGCTATATGAGCGGAGGTTCGCTTTCGGAACGAATCAAGGCCGGCTTGCATACTGTTGAAGAAGCCATAAAAATCCTTGAGAAGATCGCTCCAGGCATGGATGAAGCTCATGCCAAAGGAATTGTCCACCGCGACCTCAAGCCAAGCAATATTTTATTTGATGGCAAAGGGGTCCCTTATATTTCCGATTTTGGCATTGCCAAGATAACAGAAGCTCAAGCTGGCGGTGTGACGGGAAGTGCAATCATCGGCACGCCTGCTTACATGGCTCCAGAACAAGCCACTGGTGAGGCATCAATTGATGGCCGCGCCGATATTTATGCGCTGGGCATTATCCTTTTTGAAATGTTGACAGGCAAGCAACCTTATCAGGCTGATACCCCCATGGGGGTTGCGGTGAAACATATCACCGAGCCTGTACCGCTTATTCTTGAAGCAAACCCAAATCTTCCATTGTGGATCGAAATGGTCATCTCCACGGCCATGGCAAAAAACAAGAATGACCGCTTTGCAACTGCGGTTGAAATGATAGATACGCTCAAAGAGTTTGTACGTGGTGGTGATACGCCCCACCCGATAAAAAGCAATACAACGCTTAAAAGCAAGCCCGCCGTTGTATATGATAAAACGGTCTCTGCAAATCTATATAATAAGACGATCTCTACAAACTCTACAAACACAAAACAGAAAAAAAGTTTTAATCCGTTGGCTGTGATTGGGATAGTACTAGTCTTAGCACTTTTCGTCGGCGGGGGATTCATTCTATTTAGAATGGACAGTTCTCCGTTTGGAAATGAAACGCCTTCCGAAACTCCTACGTTTGAAGCTGTTACAGCGACAACTGAATCAGAAATTGAAGCGACAGAAATATCAGCTGTTATTCCTACTGAAATAATACTTACAACGTCACCCGCAGCAACAGAGACGCCATCCACACCTAAGTTACCCGTCATCGGCGGCGCGGATAAGATCGCCTTCCAACGCAATAAAGACATCTGGATCATGAACATGGATGCCAGTGATCCAAAACAGGTCACTACAGATGGAATTGCAAAGTTTAATTTGCAATGGCTCAACGACGGCAAAACGCTTCTTTACATGACAGGAAAAACTGTCAAGACCGTAGATATTGAAACATTACGTGAAGAGGTCATCTTCAACTACGTCTCTGCGGAATATTTTGAATCGTTTAGTGTATCCCCTGATGGTACACAAGCTGCGATCACAATAAACCGTGAGTTATTTGTCGTCCCCTTCGACCTTGAAAAACTAGCTACAGCCAGCAGAAAAAGCGCTCTTCTTGAAATGAACGGATGCCTTTTCTATAGTGACCTTGCTGTGAAAGGTGCAAAATGGTCTGATGATGGCACACGCCTGGCAATTAAATTTATTGCCAACGTCAACGAAAAATTCGCAGATGCCATTCGCATTATGGATATTCAAAAATGCAGCGAGCTGCCTCCAGATCGTATTGATGAGTTTCCCATTGGAAAATTTAACTTTTCCAATGAAATTGTCAACTTTG
Organism: Anaerolineales bacterium; assembly: GCA_014379595.1. GTDB lineage: Bacteria > Chloroflexota > Anaerolineae > Anaerolineales > Villigracilaceae > Villigracilis. The sequence continues at coordinate 48,681 of JACMLM010000069.1, read as the reverse complement.
ATTATGATGGTGATCTGCTTTTCTTCATCAACAACGACAGGCGCAATGATGGCTTTGGAGACCTTGTGTTTTACAATGCCTTCACTCACAAATTCGAAAATGCAGTTCCATATGATAACAACTGCTGTTATCGTGACGCTGTCTTCAGCCCGGATGGCACGTATGTTATTTTTGCATTTCAAGATATTCGCCTTGCCGGTGAAAGTGTAACCAAACTTTACTATATCCCCGTCGATTCAATTTCTCAAAAACGCATCATTGAACCGTTGCCATTACCTGCTGATTTTTTCACTCAAAGTAATGATGCCCCCATGCCAGCATTACGTCCTGCACAAAATTAGTTGGTTATTTCAGCAGTTGCACTGCTGAAATAACTACAAATCTTCCAAAATTCTTTTTACCAACCCTGGTCCGCGATAGATCATGCCAGTATAGATTTGAACCAGCGCCGCTCCTAAATTAAGGCGGCGTTTTGCATCTTCTGGATTCATGATTCCACCGACACTCACGATCGGGATTTCTCCATTCACACGCTTTACCACGTGACGAAGAATCGCCTCACTCTTAACCGCCAGCGAACTTCCACTTAACCCGCCTGATTCTCCCTTTAGGTTTGACCTCAACCCTTCGCGCGATAAAGTTGTATTCGTAACGATGATGCCATCCATTTTTGTTTTTAATATCGCTTCAATAGCATCATCCAGTTCTGAGTCTGTTAGATCAGGCGCAAGTTTCACAAGGATGGGCACACGCTTCTTGAGTCGTATTTGTTCGATCAATCGTTGTTTATGCAATTGCGTGAGTAGGTTTTCAAGGGCTTCACGTCCTTGCAGACTGCGTAACCCCACTGTATTCGGCGAACTGACGTTGATCGTTAAATAATCTGCATAGGGTGCGAAGTTTTGTAAAAGGGCCAGGTAATCGAATACAGCTTCTTCATTGGGAGTATCTTTGTTCTTCCCAAGATTCACACCTAGCACAGTGGACCAGCTTCGGCGAATCACTTTGCGTTTACGAGGCGGCATTCCAACAACCCGCTCGATCCAATTGACTCGCATATTCGGGTCAAGCTGCATTTGTACAAACTCGGAGCCGCGGCTTGGAAACCCCAAACGGTTGATCACGGCTTCGTCTTCCAAAAGGCGAAAAACGCGCGGAGACGGATTCCCAGCTTGAGGCTTGGGCGTGACCGTTCCAATTTCCACATGACCAAATCCCAAAGCGGAGAGTCCACGAATGGCAAGGCCGTTCTTGTCGTAGCCAGCGGCAAGACCCACAGGGTTTTTGAAAGTGAGTCCAAAAGCATGAACTGGTTTTGAAGGAACCTTATAAACAAGTTCAAGTAGTTTACGTGTCAGAATAAAATTCCCCGCGAGACGTAAAGCGTTTAATGTAAGCGCATGAGAACGCTCAGCTTCGATGCTAAAAAGAAGTGAACGTAAAGACTTATACATTAGCCCACTGTTTTTCGATAACCGCGCATAACGCGTTCAGTTGTAAAACCGAATTTACGATACAAATTTCGTGCAGCGAAATTATCAGCATTCACTGTCAGGTTTATCTTTTGTGTAGATGGCGCGGCCAGCATCCAGTCGATGCCTGAAGCGAACAAATCAGCGCCGATGCCCCGTCTCTGTGCAGATTTATCCGCGCCGATGAAATCCACATAACCAGATTCTGATTCAATTTCAAGTTTACAGAAGTGATACCCAAGCAGTCGTCCATCTTCAATGGCAAGAAAGAGATGATGGTTATCATCCAGTTTTGAAACGATCTGACTCGCCGTTAAATAAGTGTTAGGAAAAATTTCGTTATGTAGTCGTTCGAATTGCTCAAAATACTCTTCCTGATAATCAATGATCTTGGTTTGATCTTTGGCTAAGCGCTTGTAATCATTTCGTAAAAGATAAAAAATAGCTGTCTCTGCATGAAGTGAAAAATCATACCGCGCCGCAAATTCCTGCACGTTGACGTTATTCACGTCACAATACAATTCGTACTCTCGAAGTTCTACAGGGATAATAGGGTGAACAGCGGAGAGGAGTTCATCAGCGATGTTTTGCCAATCTGCATGTTCAATGATCGGGCCAAACAACCAGGCGCGGCCAATTTCGGGATTCGAATCCACACCAAACATGCCAACAAGTTTTTCATTATCATAAGCAAGTTGAAATCCATCGGCAGGCGGAATCAGACTCTCTGCAAACGAAGACCGTACATCTGCTTCACCAACGCCAAAGTACCCAATGTGATGAGCTTCGTCACTATTTAATCGAGTCACAAAGCTGACAAGCTCCTCGAAATGTTCTGTGCCGCAGGAAATGATCTTCATCTGATTTATTTACTACGCTTTCCTTGTTTCAACATCTCAATCGTTTTTGCAATGCGGTTCTGGCGTGTTTCATCCCGTTTGGCTTCTTCGATCCACATCACATATTCTCTTCGATGAGTGTAAGCAAGTTTATCGAAGAATTCATTAGCATCTTTATCTTTCTTGAATTCTTTCAACAAATCTTTTGGAACTTCGATCACACGAGGCTCAGTATCAAGCTCTACTGTAATTTTTACTTTATCACCAAACGTCTTTCCGATCTGCTCGCGGATGCTTTTGAGAATGATCAACAGGTGGCATTCACTTCCCATGCGGACCAATGTGCCACGATAAGGAACTCCCTCGATCACAGCTTTGACTTTAGGTTTCTTCTCGCCGAAAGCCTTTTCCACATCGAATGGGACTTCAACGAATGCGCCACCGCTGCCTTCGTTTTGGATCGTAGCTGTAAATGTATGTTTTTTGGACATAGCTTCTCCTCAAGTATTGCCGACTTCAACTTTTTCTTTTAAAATCATATTCTCAACTAATTGAATATAAAATTCCTGACGTGTCAACCCAGATTTATCACGAAGTTCAATCAACTCTTTTCGCGTTAACTTTTCGGGGAGTGTTGAGACCTTCATTTCCTGTAAAACTGCTACGCCGCTTAAGCCTGAGATTGCATCTTCGATCCGCTTTTTGTGCCCAGCAGAAAGTGGACTTGGGATTTGGTCAAATGCGAACCATTCCACAGCTATGGTTTCGCCTTCCTGACATTTTATTTCACCGCCAATTGGTTTGGCAACAAATAATATCGCATGAACAGGAGACATGTTTCCCAGACGGGAATAGACACCAACCAATCTTATCAATTCAACATCCAAGCCTGTTTCTTCTTTTGTCTCTCGAATTGCTGCTTGCGCAAGGCTTTCACCATCTTCAACGCCGCCGCTTGGGAGAATCCATGTTTCAAAATCTTCACGCTGGGTTAAGAGTATTTTATTCTCATGTATCACTGCGATATTGACAGCTAATCCAGGCATCATTTCCTCGCTATCGATAAATGGAAAATATTACACAAATTATAGAAGCCACAGATAGAACAATACCAAGCCAGGCAGACCATCTTTCTAATTTTTCGTGTTCAGAATAACGAAGAGAAACAATACCAAATATTATGCTGACAAGCCCTAACAAAATACTGACTAGTGGTTTGCTAAAATAAAAAGTGAGAGATCCAATTCCAATAAATATACTTGAAAGTCCAATTGACATTAAATCAGAAAATTGTAGTGGTGTTCTTTTATTGCTCATTAATTATGACTCTGAGACAAAAACTTTCTTGTCTCTTCAATCTTATTTTTCTCCACCTTGCCCGTGGACTCCCAATAATCTAGTAATTGTGTGATGGTCAATACGGCGTGCATGGAATAACCTGCCTGCTCAAGTGATTCTTTTGCTCCAGATTGGCGATCTACCAAAACGACGATATCTTTTACAACCAAACCAACGGCGGTTAACTTCTCAATCGCTTCGAATTTGCTTCCGCCTGTGGTAGCGAGGTCGTCAATGACGAGCGCGGTTTCGCCTGCATGGAATTCACCTTCGATCTCTGCTTTTGTTCCATAGGTTTTTACTTCCTTGCGCGGATAGATCATTGGATAATTGCCTTGCAAGGAAACTGCGGTTGCAATGGGAATTGCAGCATACGGTAAACCAGCAATACGAGAGAATTGGAGATTAGAGATTAGTGGCAAGTAGGCTTGAGCTACTTGTTCAAGAAGTTTTGGATATGTGATGATACGGCGCAAGTCTATATAAATGGGAGATTGCAAACCTGATTTCAAAGTAAAGTCACCAAATTTGATACACCCTGCATCAAGGAGTCCATCGGCGAGGGAAGAAAGATGAGTGTCAAGTTGCATCATTGATGATTCCTTTTATAAATTATCTATTTCTTCAGATTGATGAGCGTTCATAATCATTGCTTTAATTTACGCCTGATACCTATAATTTCATCTCTTAACTCTGCCGCAGCTTTGGCGGGACTTTCTGCGCGCGAAATTCCACGCGAGACGTTGATCAGCATTCCTCTGCGATCTTTCCTAAGCCCCATTCGTAATGCTAATTCCAATTCTCCACCCTGTGCGCCAACTCCCGGTGACAGAAACCACATATCTGGTGTAACCGCGCGGATACTGGCCAATGCATCGAGATGAGTAGCCCCCACAACAAGCCCGATATTATTTTTTATATTCCAATGTTGAGCGAGATAGGCAACATATTCATACAACCGCAGTGGCATTCCTTGTGGACGTCCTTTGATGGCGGCGAAAGAATCAGGCGCGGTTCCCGCTCCTGTGTTAATGATCAAATCTTGAAAGTCACCGCTGCCAGGGTTGGATGTTTTACATAATAAGAAAACCCCTTTTTCCTGATCGTGAATAAAAGGTTCAATTGAATCCTTGCCGAGATAAGGGCTCAACGTAATGCCATCCACGCCTAAATACTCAAAAGCGGATTGGGCATAGGCTTCTGTTGTGGATGCAATGTCACCGCGCTTCGCATCCAGGATGATTGGGATGCGGGAACCGATCCGATCCGATTCTTTTTGAATGGCTAAGATTAATTTTTTGAGAGCTGCCCAGCCATCGGCACCGAATAACTCAAAGAACGCGGCGTTGGGTTTGAATGCCGCAGCGTAGGGAGCTGTCTGTTTAACGAGATCCAGGCAAAAGTCCAGGGCAGATGCGGCAGTGGCTTCCTTAAGGTCAGGAATGTATGGGTCAAGTCCAACGCAGAGGAGGGATGATGAGTCGTCGACTCGTCTTTCCAAAAAAGAAAAAAATGTTTCCATTGAATATCCTTATATATTTAATTAGACCCTAAAGATTTTATCTTTAGGGTCTATATTATTCAACAAAAGATTCCCACTTACTCATGTTTTCGGGAACGTATTGATCTCCCTGCCATCCATCTTTATCCCAATAAAATGAATCCCAGATGTTCGCACCGTAGCCTCGGCATTCAGCGAAAAGAAAATCAGCAGGCAACGTATCGGGTAATTCGCAAACAGGCGATTCGAAACCTCCGCCCGGCATGGATGGAACAAAGCCTTCGCGTGTGTTGGTGAGGTTGGGTGTCGGCGTGCAATCTTCATACCAATCGCCGAAGATGTCAGTATCAGGCAGGCGGCAAATGGATTCGTCTTCAACTTTTGCGATGGAGTAAGTATAGGCATCATATATTTTGCTGCTGGGGTTAAGCAAGCGCACAGTTTCGCCGCCGTCACTCAGCAGGATGTTTGTTTGAAGCCCATAGAAAACTACATGTTGACCGGGCTTCAAGATGATATCAGGCAGGGTAAAGCTTGAGTTCAGATCATCCAATTTCCAACCTTTTATATTGATATCCACTGGACCTAGATTCTTAACTTCAATAAATTCATCGAAGACATCCACTTTGCCATCTTGATTCCAGTCAAAGCCCGGGCGAGGGAGGATTTCACTGATGATGGGTCTTCCAAAAACGGGAAGCAATGTGGGCGTTGGAGTTGGAATGGGTATTGATGTAGGAAACGGTGTGGTAACCCGGGAATTGGCTTTTTTTGGTGTTCCAAAAATAGCGCCGCCACTTGCATTTTTGCCGTTTTTCGTAACCCCTGTATTTGTGATCCATGATGAATCTTTTTCAGCCGATGAACTATTTCTTTCCATCGTTGCGAAATTAGGTGATGTAGTTCCTCTAGGCCATGAACCGCCGTTTTCGTTATTGGCAGTATCAATAAAAGATCCTGATGCAGTACGCAGGGTGATCACTTCCCCACTATCCGAAAGGGGTGCTGCGCTGGTATATATTTGATCTGCAGTTACATCTGAAACCGTTGTATTATCATCGCGCTCTAGAAGGAAATATCCGCCCGCTGGAATTGTGCCGGACAATGTAATATTGAGAGATGCGGATATTAAAGTCCAACCTGTGATATTAATAGCGGCATTGCTTGGGTTATACAGTTCGATCCATTCATCATTCGCAAGGGTGGCTGATGATCCTGTGCCGGCCCAGGCCACTTCATTAATGATAATGGACCTGAAAGAGGTGATCGTGGCATCGGCATCATCATCTTCAGTGGTTGAGCTATTGCCCGGTATCGAGTCTGGGTCGGATTCGTCAGATTTCCATACTTCTGCCAAATTCGTTTTGATCCCATTGTTTGTAACTTTTGCAGTGATATTCAAACTCTTGTTTGCGCCGCTTGCCAGTGTTCCTACTGTCCAAATGCCTGATGTTTTATTGTATGTCCCGCCGCCGCTATCTGAGACGTAGGTTAAGCCCGAAGGCAATATGTCTTTTACCTGCACATTCGTAGCTCCAGCAACCCCGGCATTCCCTACTGTAATAGTAAAAACAATATTGGTATCAACATTTGGGTTCAGGTTATTCACTGACTGTGCCAGAAATAGATCTGCTGCCGGGGCTCCAGCATCGTCATCTTCTGTGCACGAGGCAACAGTACTTGAACAATTGTTAGGCAGGGAGTCAGGATCAACTTCATTAACACTGGATACCTGCGCCCAGTTTACAGGAAGCGTACCTAGTGTGGTCGTAGTAACCGTTAATGTCGCGCTTGCGCCATCCAATAATGTGGGAATCGTCCAGTCGCCGGTGCCGCTATTATAGGAAGATCCAGCTGTGCTTCCGGCGGAGACAAAAGTATAGCTCGTTGCCAATCTTGAATTTTTTACGATGATGCCCGAAGCATCATCCGGCCCAGCATTGCGGACTGTGATTGTAAATATCGCATTTGAACCTGAAATATCCACTATTTCTGTGAGACTCAAATCTGCAATAAGTACTTCGGCACTTGTATCATCATCCTCGGTTGTATCTCCATTGCCCGGAGTGGAGTCTGTATCAAACTGGTCTGAAAGCCATATTTCGGCAAAATTAGATGTCGACGTCCCACTTGCGGCGACTCTTACAGTGATCACTAATGTGGAGCTTGCACCGCCAGCCAGTGTGCCTACAACCCAAATGCCCGTGCTGTTACTATAGGTCATTCCGGTTGTATGCGAAACATAGGTCAATCCAGATGGGAGTAGATCTTTCACTTGCACACCAGTTGCTGTATTGGTAAGAGATTGATTTTCGACGGTGATACTTAATTCTGCCGTATCCGCCGCGCTTGTTGACCTGTTCCAGGTTTGGGAAAGACTTAAATCTGCTTGCGTACTGGCAACTGGGTTGACCGTTGCAACAGCAGTGCTATTAGCATATTCATTAGATGAGACTGTTGCTGAATAATTCTTGGTTCCGCTTGTTACAACTCTTGCAGTCAAATTCAAGGTCGCGCTTGCGCCGCCTGCAAGGTTACCTATTGTCCAAACCCCTGAACCACTGACATATGCGCCTGTAGTAGTGAAATGCGAGACATATGTTAACCCAGCTGGAAGTAAGGCATTAACAGCAACTCCTGTAGCATTTGTACTGGGATTATTGACAGTGATCGTAAATACCACATTGGAACCAATTGCTGGAGTGGGATTGTTCACAACATTTGTGATATTCAATGTAAGTATTGGACCTGGAGGAGTCACAGTTACACTGGCATCGTCATCTTCTGTTGTGGATGAGTTGCCGGCTGTTGAATCAGAGTCAATTTGATCGGCACTCCATACTTCAGCTGAATTCGTTTTTATGCCGCCTGTTGCTACATTTGCAGTGATTTGTAATGTTGCACTTGCGCCATTTGTAATCGTGCCTACTGTCCAAATTCCTGTCCCATTGTTGTATGCTCCACCACTATTATCTGATACATATGTTAAACCCGCAGGCAATAAATCTCTTACTGTAACATTAGTAGCATTATTTGGGCCACCATTGGTTACAGTAATTGTGAATACAACATTATTCCCTATATTTGGAGTGGCATTATCTACAATCTTCGTTAATGAGAGATCTACCTGTGAATTGCGTGGTGTTCCATTGATTGGGTTATTATTTGCATCTAACCCATTTCGGGTCACACCGTTATTAGTGGTCCATGCTAATGCACTATCAACAACTATGGGTACGACTCTTTCCATACTCGCATAAGTAACAGGTCCAGTACCGGCAGTTCCTGCGTCCCATCCACCACCACTTATGTTTGCAGTATCGATCACATTTGACAAATTATCGGTCAATGTTAAGGTTTCACCTGCATTACCTAAAGCACCTGTATAGAGTTGATCTGCTAGAACATCCGAAACAGTAGCATTGTCATCTCTTTCTATCAAATAATATCCACCGGGCGGAATTATTCCTGTCAATGAAATGCTTGGGACACCATCGCTGGCTTGCAATAACCAACCTGATAAATTAATAGTTAAACCTGTGGGGTTATATAGTTCGATCCATTCGTCATTTGTGGTTGCACCAGAAGTTCCTGCCCATGCAACTTCACTTATGACTACATCTAAAGCGTTAGCAGCCATTGGAGCCGCACTTATAGACTCTTCCACAAACACAGGCGCAGAAAGACCTGCCAGCATACCAACCAGCAAGGTAATAAACAATATCAAACGCGGAAATTTATTCCAGTTTTTCATAGGGATAAATGATAAGGTGTGGAGTCTGCTTGGCGCGAGAAGCAGCTTGCAGTTAGGTGCGAAGCGAAACATCCACTAGCGAAGATTATAAGCCACCCTGCGTTCGCTTGTCGAATAAATTAAGGTGACAGTCACCCTGGAAGTGACTGTCACCTTATGTATTTAGCGCGGCTCAACCACCATTTTGATGGCTGTGCGAACTTTCTCCTCAATTTCAACTTCTACAAACTCGGGGACGCAGATCACATTGATCCCATCACCTTTGAGGTATCCAGTAGCAAGCACCAAAGCCTTGATGGCCTGGTTTACTGCACCAGCACCAATGGCTTGCACTTCTGCGTGTTTGTGTTCGCGAATGACTCCAGCGATGGCCCCGGCGACTGCTGAGGTACGGGAGTTGGCTGAAACTTTGATCATATCCATGGCAACCTCCCAAGGTTGGCTATAAGGGAACGAACTTGATTAATGAGATTGTACAGGATGGATATAATAGATTCAAGTATTGTATTGATATTTATATGGAATCGTAATAGTAGTAGGTACTGTGGATAGTGTGGATAAAATAAATTTATATCTTTCCATCCCCACGGGTGGGGACTCAACTCGCGCCTCCCACCAGACTTTGGGCCTGCTTCTGTTTTCAAACATTCTCTAGCTGTGGATTGAATCCCGAAAAGTTATCCACAGAAGAGGGCACTTATCCACATTTCTGGTGATGGTTCTATATATTGGGTTTTCATTTTGCTATAGTCCATATATGGGGGTAGCGATTTTAAAGTTGTCAGACCACTTCTCGAAAAACTGCCCCTATTGTCCACAGGGGGGTGGTTTTATCCACAGTTTTGAGGGAGTTATCCACAGATTTTGGAGCTTGAAGAAATACTTGTCTAAACAAATACCCCCAGATGTGGGTCATGAATCAGCGTATTTCGGATAGCAAAACGGATATTTGAACATCATCTCCTAACATCCCTTCCAAAACCCTGCTCTACTAAAATTTTTCCATCTTCAAAAGCTGTTACTCCGCGTAATACAACCTTACGAACTTTCCCCTTCACCTTCCAGCCTTCAAAGGGAGTCCAGTTGCAGCGTGTGAATTGATTTGCAGCTTTAATTTCATACACTGCACCTTCATCCACTTCAACCCATGTTTCAGGCTGATCTGGGAGATTGAACATCTTTTTTGGATTGGTGTACATCTTTGCGATCAAATCGGGAATGGTCAGTCGGGATTCGGAAACGGCATTTAATAACAAAGGCAGAGCTGTTTCAAGCCCGGGAAATCCGGGCGGCGGATTATCCGAATCCTTTTCTTCGATTGTATGGGGAGCATGGTCTGTAGCGAAGCAGTCAATTACATCCATGTTTTGCCATAAAGCATTCACATCCTCTTTTGTAGCCAAACGCGGACGAACTTCTTTTCTACCCCCTCCCTTGCCCTCCCCCAAATTCGTAGAATTTGGGGGAGGGTTGGGTGGGGGTAGGTCTTCATTATTCAGAAACAAATGATGCGGGCAGACTTCACAAGTTACTTTGATGCCGCGTTCCTTTGCTGCTTTGATCAACAGCACTTCTTCTTTTAATGAAATATGAGCAATATGCACAGAGCGATCATAAATGGCGGCAAATAAAATCGCGGCAGCCATGGTTCGGCTTTCGCTATGGGCAACAATGGATATATTCTTTGGCCAGTTTTCAAAATGTGGCTGCCAAAGAGTCATATCATCGAGGCGTAATTCTCCGAAGGTCGAATCGAGATACATTTTGAGTCCGGCTACACGTAGCGGCAGTGATTTATTGTTTCCCCAATCTGCATTATCTGGCCCCGCGCCCACATATTGACCATAGTCACAGCGTGCTTTTTGTTTTGCGGCGTTTAACGCAATATCAAGAGTTTCCAAATCAAAAATCGGAGGTTTGGTGTTAGGCATGGCAAGCACGGTTGTAAATCCGCCGGCTAATGCAGCAGATGTGCCTGAGTCAAAATCTTCTTTATGAGTCGCGCCGGGTTCGCGCAGGTGAACGTGAGGGTCAATGAGGCCGGGGAGTTTGAGCATAAGGCAAGTATAAACCTAGACATAAAAACAGGGATTGCTTATTGCAATCCCTGTTTTTATTATGTAATTTTTATTTTGACTAATTTGTTTGCATATCTTCAGTCTTAAAAATCCTGAAAATCAAGTTCAGCACAATCCCAACTACTGCGCCTGTTGCAATGGCGGGCCAGCCACTGGGGAATATTCCTTGCAAGGCAGGGATAGGCAAAAAGCTGTTGTAGCCAATATGACCACCAATACCAATAACCATGATTGTTGCACCTATGGCAAGGTTCTTCGGGTCAAACATATCCACTTTTTCAGTGATCATTAAGGCGATACCTTGCATACCGATGACACCGAATAAATAAATTGCAAGTCCACCGCTGACTGCGGTAGGAATGGATGTAACTATGCCAGCGAGATGTCCACTGAAAGCCATGAGAATGGCGATAACTGCTGCGGCGAGCAGTGAAATACCTGAATAGTTACGACTGATGACCATTAACGAATTGTTCTCCCCATAATTCGTTCCAGCTGCGCCGCCGAACATACCATTGATCATATCGCCTATGCCATCCAATACAAGGTTGAATCCGACATATTCACTCAAGCCATATCGTTCACGTTTTTGTTCATCAGCTAGATGGTCTACATATAAACCGATCTGGTACAAATGTGCAGTGGATTCAGGAATAGTTGCGATTGCCATTATCGAAATGCTGATAATGGCCGTAGCACTCATTTCACTGGTGAAATTGGGGAAGGTGATTTTTTCCCACACTCTTTCCACAAGATTTGCTTGTGTAATGGTATCAAAGTTCACCATTCCCATTGCAGCGGCAACAACGTAACCAACAATTGCACCAAGCAAAATCGGAAGCATTCCAATAAATCCTTTGCCTCGCAAATATACCGAAAATAGGATCGTTGAGAATAAGGTTATGACTGCAACACTCCACCATTGTGTGCTGCCACCCGGTATACCTCCTGCTACACCTGAGGCCATATCCAGCGCGGCCTTCCCCAATGCGAAACCAATTACCGCTGCAACAGAGCCAGTTACAACCGGTGGCAGAACCATATCGACAATCCTCTTGCCGCCGGCAAAACGAATGATTACGCCGATCAAAATGTTGATCAAGCCTGTCACGATCACGCCTGCTTGAGCAATACTGATCAACTCGTCACTGACGGGTTGCCCAAATGTTGCATTGGTTACCGCAAGAATTGCAGCAAGGTAACTAAATGACGAGCCATAATACAGCGGGATAAATTTGCCGATCCCATAGTACGAACCCAGCAAAGCAACGATGGTTGCCATACCTGAAGTTAACAGGATGACACTAGGATGGAAGCCTACGATCAATGCCACTAACACAGTCGCAGGGAACATTGTCAACGCATGTTGGAAGCCTAGCAGAATGATCTGCCCAATTGGCGGGAAATCGTTGGGAAGATATCCCAGCGCCTGATTTTTAACCTCAACTTGCTTTAGAAACCCGGACTGATTATCCTCCTTTTGGGACTTTGTGGCCTTTGCAGGCGCAGACTTCTTGGTTTTGTTCTTTGATGCCATAACATTCTCCTCTTTTCTAGGTGGATAAAATGGAATGAAAAGAAACTTTATTAAATGTTAACAACACACACTTTCATGGGAAGTGATGGTCAATTTCAAGGATTGACTATGCCTGTTGGACAGAAACAGTTATCAGGTTGGTTTGAAGCGGGTGATATAATTTGGCCGATATTTCAATAAATTAAGAGAGGCAAGCATGTCATACCAAAATGTAAAAGTCCCGACAGGCGGGGCAAAGATTTCAATTGCAAACGGGAAATTGAATGTTCCCAATAATCCGATCATCCCCTTTGTTGAAGGGGATGGAACTGGGCGTGATATCTGGCGCGCAGCGCAAGGTGTATTTGATGCGGCAGTTGAGAAGGCATATGGCGGCACACGTAAAATCCACTGGATGGAAGTGTACGCCGGCGAGAAGCCGTTCAAGATGTTCCAGAACTGGCTTCCCGATGAGACGGTAGAAGCGTTCAGAGAATTTTTAGTTGGCATCAAAGGACCATTGACCACTCCAATTGGCGGCGGCATTCGTTCTTTGAATGTGACTCTTCGCAAACTGCTGGATTTATATGTTTGTTTGCGCCCCGTGCGTTACTACACCGGTGTACCTTCTCCAGTGAAGCATCCTGAACTTGTGGATATGGTTATCTTCCGCGAGAACACAGAGGATATTTATGCAGGCATTGAGTTCGCACACGGTACCGCCGATAGTTTGAAATTTAAAACTTTATTTAAAGAAGCCTTCCCCAAGGAATATGCCAAAATACGTTTTCCAGATACTTCAGGAATTGGCTTTAAACCTGTTTCAGTGGAAGGCACCGAACGACTCATCCGTGCGGCGATTGAATATGCTTTGATTAGCAAGCGCAGATCTTTGAACCTTGTCCACAAAGGCAATATTATGAAGTTTACCGAGGGGGCCTTCAAAGATTGGGGGTATGCTTTGGCGAAACGTGAATTTAGAAATGATATTGTGACCGAGCGTGAAACGTGGGTCCTTGCAAATAAGGAAAGAGATTCCGCTCTGAGTGTTGAAGCAAATGCAAAGATCGTTGACCCGGGCTTTGACATGATGTCTCCTGAACAGCAAAATGATATTAAAGAAGAAGTGGAAGCAGGTTTGGCTCTTTGGCCAACTCATGGCGACGGAAAATGGAAAACGAAGTTATTAATTAAAGATACGATTGCTGATGTGACCTTGCAGTTCGTGCTGATCCGCCCGCAGGATTATGACGTGATCGCCACCATGAATTTGAACGGTGATTATCTCTCTGATGCACTCGCTGCACAGATCGGTGGAATTGGTATCGCACCCGGGGCAAACATTAACTATGTGACGGGTCATGCCATATTCGAAGCTACTCATGGCACTGCACCAAAATATGCTGATCTGGATAAAGTGAATCCTGGGTCTGTCATCCTCTCTGGTGAGATGATGCTGCGTTATATGGGTTGGAGCGAAGCCGCAGACTTGATCGTCAAAGGCATGGAAGGCGCCATTACAGCAAAAACTGTCACTTATGATTTTGCCCGCGGCATGGATGGGGCGAAGGAAATTAAGTGTTCTGAGTTTGGTGAAGCAGTTGTCAACTGGATGGATAAGACTCCGAAAGTTGCAAAGGCTATAACTTCTTCAAAGAAAGCAGTTACCAAAAAAACAGTGTCCAAGAAAGTAGTTAAGAAAGCTGCTCCTAAAAAGACAACCAAGAAAACAGTTGCAAAAAAGAGCACGAAGAAGAAAAGTAAGAAGAAGTAAGGTTATTCTAAAGATAAAGCCGAGACTATTTCAGTCTCGGCTTTTGTTTTTGGGTGTATCATCATGAAATTGGCACGCATTTAACCACCACTTTATTCTTTCAAGGAGAAAATATGGACCTTATCATAAATATCATTATTGGTATCGTGGCGCTTTTGCATGTTTACTTTCTTATCCTGGAAATGTTCCTCTGGGACAAGCCTGCAGGTCGCCAGGCATTTCATACCACTCCTGAATTCGCAGCGCAATCCAAGACATTGGCGGCGAATCAAGGTTTGTATAACGGATTCCTAGCAGCGGGCTTGATCTGGGGACTCTTCGCAGGTGACGCCGTGAAAATATTTTTCTTAAGCTGTGTGATCATTGCCGGTATCTTTGGCGCATTCACGGTCAGCAAAAGGATATTTTATATTCAAGCTTTGCCAGCTTTGATCGCGTTAGTACTCCTTTTAGTCAGTTAGATTTTTTGGAAAGTGAACAGGCCGTATCTTACACATACGGCCTGTTTTTATGATTTTTAAAATTTTAGCAATTCAGTGAATACGGGGGTAAAATATTATCTTGTGTTTGATTTTATAATTTTATTTCGGAGGTTTCGATGGGCCTGAAAAGGAATGTTGGCCTGATGACAGCTCTGCGATACAAGGGACAGGGTCCGTTTCTGACTTATATCCTGCATCGCATTGGCGGACTGGGGATGGCGATTTTTGTTACAACTCATATCCTTGCTACATTTGTAGAGGGAAAAGGCTGGCAGATCGGCGATATCATCAATGACATTTATATCAGCCCGTTTTTCCAGGTTTTCTTTTTATTTGGTGTGTTATTCCACATCATCAACGGAATGCGGATCACGATCCTGGACTTGTTCCCAAAATTGATCCTGTATCACCGTCAGGCAATTATGATCGAGTGGGTCATTTTTATTGTAGTCTATAGTTTTGCAGCGATTACAACCATCACCACGGCAATTGCGAGGCTTTGATGACTGAAGCAAAAGCAAGGACTCTTTCATTATCTAAGCGCGGCATGAGCTTTGAAACTTTCATGTGGTTGTTTACACGTCTCACCGCGCTGGCCATGTATGGCTTCATCTTTACAGGAATCGTTGGCGCATTATTGATGGGCGCTCAAAACGATATGAGTTTTGTAGAAGTATTACGTTGGGCATTGATGCCAAACGTTGGCCATGTGGAATATACCAATGTGCCAGACCTTTCTCCGTATGCAACTATGTTTTGGAAATTGGTTGCATGTGGGTTTTTACTGACTGCAATAGCTCATGGTGTGCATGGTGTTATTGTTATTTTGGATGATTACTTTGACAAGCCGTCGCAGCGCCAGTGGATTCGAATCTTGTGTTTGCTCGGCTTTTTTATCATCGCACCTATTGGCATTTATGTCATTTGGACAGCATAGTTTTTTACCACAAAGGAAACAAAGGGTCACAAAGGAAAAACTTAAAACCTTTGTGCTCCTTTGTGACCCTTCGTGGTTAAAGATATTCTCAGGAGTAATTAATGGCAAATGTTCATCAATTTGATGTCGTCGTAGTTGGTGGCGGCGGCGCGGGTCTCATGGCGGGGCTGTACGCATCCAAGACGGCGAAGACTGCAGTCATTAGCAAGATGTATCCCACGCGCTCACATACAGGCGCGGCTCAGGGTGGCATCTCTGCCGCATTAGGTAACTACGAAGAAGATAAACCTGAATGGCATATGTATGACACGGTCAAAGGGTCAGATTATCTTGGCGATCAGGATGCCATTGAATTCATGACCAATGAAGCGATTGATGCGGTGCTTGAGCTTGAACATATGGGGCTTCCATTTGACCGTACGCCCGAGGGCCGCATCTCACAGCGACCGTTTGGCGGGCACACCAACAATGAAACTGGCAAGCCTGTCAGAAGGGCCGCGCACGCCGCAGACCGCACAGGTCATATGATCCTGCAAACGTTGTATCAACAATGTTTGAAAAACAAAGTTAATTTCTTTGATGAATATCAAGTACTTGATTTCATCATCGTTAATGGAAAAGCTGCGGGCGTAGTAGCGGTTCAACTTTCAACAGGGGAGCTGCATACCATCCATGCAAAAGCCGTCATCTTTGCCACAGGCGGATATGGCCGCATTTTCGAAGTCACATCCAATGCGTATGCCTACACAGGTGACGGCCCCGCGATTCTTTTTCGTCATGGCATTCCGCTCGAAGATATGGAATTTTTTCAATTTCATCCAACAGGTATTTATAAACTCGGCATTCTCATTACCGAAGGCGCGCGCGGCGAAGGTGCAGTCTTGATCAACGACAAGGGTGAGCGTTTTATGCCCAAGTACGCGCCCACTGTCAAAGACCTCGCTTCACGCGATGTGGTTTCACGCGCAGTTTATACCGAAATTAAAGAAGGCCGCGGCATAGGCGGCAAGAATTTTGTTTATTTGGATATTCGCCCTGAAACGGTTAATAAATTTGCTGCATTGGATGGACGTACCAACCCGGACGGTTCACCCGTACTGATAACTGGTGACACGGTTCTGCTAAAGATTCCTGACATTGTGGATTTCTGTCGCGTGTATCTGGGAGTTGATCCTGTGACTCAAATGATGCCGATCCAACCGACGGCACATTATGCAATGGGCGGTATCCCTACAAATAAATTTGGCGAAGTAGTCATTGACGATAAAGGGACTGCATTTCCTGGTTTGTTCGCAGCGGGCGAATGTGCATGTGTCTCAGTACATGGCGCGAATCGATTGGGCACGAATTCACTGCTGGATATTGTTGTCTTCGGCAAACATGCCGGACTTAAAGCGGCGGAGTATTCAAAAACTGTCGAATTTGAAAAACTGCCAGAGGACGCTGAATCAGCTTCACGGTCCGAATTTGAAGCGTTGCGAACTGGGCCAGGTAAAGCAAACGTGTACGATTTATCCAATGAAATGAAAAAAGTTATGTTCAGTGAAGTTGGCATTTATCGAAATGAAAAAGATATGCAATCTGCATTGGAAAAAGTGCGTCAATTGAAGAAACAATTTAAAGATATAACAGTCAGCGACACAGGAAAAATTTTCAATACGGAATTACTGAACGCATGGGAACTGGGTAATTTACTTGATATTGCGGAAGTAGTTGCATTGAGCGCATTGAATCGCAAAGAGAGTCGCGGCGGACATTCACGCGAAGATTTCCCCGACCGTGATGATAAGAATTGGCTCAAGCATACTTTGGTATGGAAAAAGAATGACAAGTTGGAAATTGGTTACAAGCCAGTGGTAATTACAAAACATCAACCAAAGGCGCGAGTTTATTAATTTATAAATAATGTCGTTGGAGGAGGGTGCTCTCCCCGACGAAGCAATCTCCCAATTATCAGGAGATTGCTTCGAGCGAAGAACAAGAGCGCTCTCGCAACGACATATCGAGGAGATAAATTTATGGAAATCACAATTAAAATTTTCCGTTACGATCCTGAGAAAGATGAACGCGGACATTACGAAACATATGTAGTGGAAGGTGACGAGAATGACCGCGTGTTGGATGTGCTTGAATTGGTGAAGGGCAAAACTGATGGCTCGCTGGCATTTCGCCGTTCGTGTGCACATGGCGTGTGCGGTTCAGATGCGATGCGCATCAACGGGCGCAATCATTTGGCGTGCAAAACTTTGGTGCGCGATGTGGGCGCGAATATTACAGTTGAGCCATTGCTTGGCTTGAAGGTTGCCAAAGATTTGATCGTGGACATGGAACCATTCTTTGACAACTACAAAAAGATGCTTCCCTATATGATCAATGATTCGCCGCTGCCTGCCGATGGCAAGGAACGGCTGCAATCTCCTGAACAACGCGCCCGTTTCGATGAATCAACGAAATGCATCATGTGTGCGGCTTGCACAACAGCCTGTCCATCGTATTGGGCAAGTGATGAATATTATGGGCCTGCTGCAATTGTGGCCGCGCATCGTTTCATCTTCGATAGCCGTGATGAAGGCGCATCTCAACGCTTGCACATTCTTAGCGAGACAGATGGTACGGCACGCTGTCACACGGCTTATAACTGCACGGAAGCTTGCCCGCGTGATATTAAGATCACGAAGGCCATTGGTGAAGTGAAGATGGCCATGATCACGGGCAAGTTGGATTAACGAGGAGGAGAATAGAGAGTAGAGAACAGACCGTGTAATAAACGGTCTGTTTTTTGGAGGGAGACAACTACCTAATTCTGAGATAGCTATCAGGTAGATTTTCGGAATTCAGGATAAAATAATAGGCATAATTAAGATTGCGAGGTAAAAAGATATGCTTACACTTGAGGCTTTGATAGATGAATCAGGAAATATCAGACTTGTTCAACCTGTTTCGATTCCTAGTGGTCGTCGAGCATTACTGATTATTCTCGATGAAGCAATACCTGCGGTTTCTGAGACAGCGTTGCTCAGCGAATCTGCCCTTTCAGAAGATTGGCAACGACCTGAGGAGGATGAAGCATGGTCATACCTTCAGCGGGCGACGTCGTAATTCTCCCTTTTCCATTTTCTGATCTATCCGACAATAAAATTCGCCCTGCTGTTGTGCTCGCTCGCGCTAATAAGAGTGACTGGATACTTTGCCAGATCACAAGCAATCCATACGGAGATGCCCAAGCCATCGTAATTGAGTTGACAGACTTCAAATCTGGGATGCTGCGCCTGCAAAGTTACGCACGTCCATCAAAACTCTTTACAGCAAACGAAAGTTTAATCGTTGGCATTGAGGGAACTTTGAAGCCAGAAAAACTGGCTGAAATTCGGCAAGCAATTATTGAGATCTTGCGTCAGGGATGAAGTGAAATTAGCAATGGCGGCAGGGAAAGTTGAATTGAGAAAAAACATAAAATAGGTAGTTAGTGAACAGGTAGCGCTCATTACGCTGCCTGTTTTTTGTAAACCTCTTCATAATAATTTCAAAAGGACAGACAATGACAAAACAAATGAATTGGGCAGGCAATTACGAATATAAAGCCGCAAGGATTCATTACCCGAAAACATTGGATGAAGTGCGGGAACTGGTTCGACGCGGCG
Organism: Anaerolineales bacterium; assembly: GCA_014379595.1. Classification (GTDB taxonomy): domain Bacteria; phylum Chloroflexota; class Anaerolineae; order Anaerolineales; family Villigracilaceae; genus Villigracilis. The sequence continues at coordinate 29,349 of JACMLM010000069.1, read as the reverse complement.
AAAAGATTCGGACTCTCGGCTCGCGTCATTCTTTCAACGGAATTGCTGACTGTACCCAGGACATTATTTCCCTTCAACATTTTGACCGCGTTATTGCCTTGGATAAGGAACGCCTCACCGTGACCGTTGAGGGCGGCATCCGTTATGGGGAGTTGAGTCAATATTTGCATGGGGAAGGTTATGCGTTGCACAACCTTGCGTCCTTGCCGCATATTTCTGTTGCGGGTGCATGTGCCACAGCCACGCATGGTTCGGGAGATAAAAATGGAAATCTGGCTACAACTGTATCCGCAATGGAACTTGTCACTGCGGATGGTGAAGTGATGGTTGTATCTCGTGAAAAAGATGGCGAGTTATTTTATGGAATGATCGTTGGCTTGGGTGGATTCGGAGTCGTTACTAAACTTACGCTTGATATTCAACCGACGTATGATGTGCAGCAGGATATTTACGAGAACCTGCCTTTGTCTGTGCTGGAGAATCATTTTGATGAGATCACGTCAAGCGGATACTCCGTCAGCTTGTTTACAGATTGGGAAACAGAATCAATTAATCAGGTATGGATGAAGTGTCGCATTGTAGATGGGAAAAAGCTTGAAGCTGAATCGAATTTCTTAGGCGCGAGTCCTGCTACGAGGCGCATGCATCCGATCGGAAAACTTTCATCTGAAAATTGCACCGAGCAAATGGGGATCGCTGGAGCGTGGCATGAACGCCTGCCACATTTCCGCATGGATCACACGCCCAGCAGTGGCGAGGAATTACAAACGGAGTATTTTGTCGCACGCGAACACGCGTATCAGGCGATCCTTGCGATCAATGAGATGCGTGAAAATATCACTCCGCTGATTATGATTTCAGAGGTGCGCACGATTGCCGCCGATAACTTTTGGATGAGTCCTTGTTATAAAGAGGATCGTGTCGCGCTCCATTTTACGTGGAAGATGGATCAGCCTGCTGTGATGAAATTGCTCCCAAAAATTGAAGAAGCACTTGCGCCCTTTGATGCGCGCCCGCATTGGGGAAAGCTGTTTACTGTATCACCGAAGTTGTTGGAATCACGATATAAGAAGCTGAAAGATTTTCGTGAACTGCTTACACAGTATGACCCGCAAGGTAAATTCCGTAACGCGTTTCTGGATTTGAACATCTTCGGAATAGGTTGAGAATGGACAAGAAAATACCCGAAAAGGATAAAAGTTTTTTATCTCGTTGGTTATTAACAGCAGATGAATCAATAAAACTGTATATTAATTATGGTGGTTGTATGGGATTAATTATTCTTTGTACACTTCTGCTCCGTTGGTTGGTTGGGATATTGAAAGTATTTTAATTTGGGAAGCAAAATCAAGAATCTATAACAAGCTGAGTTTATAACTCAGCTTGTTATAAAACAGCTTATGCAATTTGGGGGTTATCTACGCGGCTCATATCAAGACCTTGTTGCTTTTGCCTGCGTCCGCGTATGATCCATTCTGCAACAATCAAGTTGGGAATCCAGCATAACCATGCGACAATAATGTAGCCAATCAAAAAATCCATTCCGATTGCACCAAAAGTGGGCAGCCACAAACGCAGCATTACACCAGCAAACGTTAAGGCATAGTTGCGAGTCATCCATTCGCGATGAAGTTCAATCTGCTTGTTGCGAATGTGTTTGTATGCCTTGAACGCGCTGAAAAGCCACACAATTGCCAATGCGGTAAAGCCAAATTGAGCAGTCAAACCTCCATAAGCAAGCGGTGCCATATATAAGCCACCAATCCCGCCGACCAAAATTGCAATGAGATAGCTACGCCCAAGCCACCGATGGAATTTAAGCAAGCGTCCTTTTCTCATCCCATCCAAAAACTGAAAAGGTCCAATGATGATTGCAACCATCACTCCTACTATATGAAGCCAAAGCATTGTGGAATGCGCCATGTAGACCAGCTTTTGCTCAGGGAAAAATACTTCTGGGTCTAATGTCAGATAACGACCAGCCAGTAGGAACAACATCACAGCCAGAAAAGTCATCACACCCCAGCCCAGTCTCTGCAAGAAACTGGAATTTGATTTGATAGTTTGAGATTTCATATCGCTTTCTCCTTATGGCAGCGATAATCTCTCATTTATCAGAGTATGTGAATCGATCTTTGGATGTAGATTGATGAAATTTTCCTACAACTTTGGATTGAGATTCCCCGCTTCAGTCTTAATTTGAGCCTGATTCTAAAACTATTGGCTTGACCTCACCCGGGCAAGCAGGTCATAACGGCTATCCACGCCAACTTTTTGGTAAATGTTGTGCAAATGGGTTTTGACAGTTGCCAACGAGATGACCAGTTCACCGGCAATATCAGCATTGCTCTTTCCTTGAATTACCATCAAAATAATCTCACGTTCGCGCTCGGTGATTTTATAAGTGGAGATAAAACTCTCAGAAAGCTGACCATGCTCCAGCTGAGTCGGAAGCGAAAAATGGAGAAAATAATACATCAGAAAAAGACCATAAAGTGCGTAGGGAATCGAACTATATAAAAATTCCAAATCTTGACCAAATGCCACCGAAGTCGTGCGTAAACTATTTGGAAAACTAAACAGGCTTTCTAAATAACCAAAAGAGGCAAAGAGTAGCAAACCAAGTATGAAATTTCTTCGCTCTGTTTTCCAAATCTGTTTTAGATAGATCGCTGCAACGATGATGGCAAAAGTAAATGAAGCGAAATACAAAATCGAACTTATTTTGAAACCAAACCCCAGGCGGATAATTTTTTGTTCAACATCAAGTGTGGCACCAATCGGTGAGAAAATTAAAACGATACAAATCAGCATAGCAAGCAGAAATATAAAGTTGAGAATTTTTTGGTAACGGATTTGAGTTGCATTCCATAAAAAGTTGATGAGTGCGATAATAACAATACAATTCGCTACTTGAGAAATACCCAGGATGACATACCACGCTTGTAGAGAGTAGTTTTCTACATTGATTGATAAATATTTTCTCAAAACAGACAGGATAAGAACAAACGTAAAAGAAGCGTACAAGATGCAGAAGTTTTTCAAATCCGCATCTCGAGTCTTAAATGCCCGAAAGCCTGCTACCACCAGTGCGGCAAACCCGACCATAATTACAATGAGATAATAGGCAATCTGAAGGTCTTCCATTGTGAATAATCATATCGTATTTTTTATAGAATAGAAATTGGGGATATAACTTTGGTGACTTCTCATGCGGTGTGTAAAGTAGAGAACAAACCGCGATGATTGCGGCTTGTTGTTTTTAAGCCTGAAACGAATATAATTCCTGAACAAATTAATTCTGGAGTAATCAATGCAAAATCAATGGAATGATAAAGATGCTGCTCGCTTTACGAGTTTACTGGAGCAGCGTGTATACACCTCGCGTCTACAAGGTGCAGACTCTTCGCTTGTGCTGCATGGCGGCGGGAATACATCTGTTAAAGTAGTCGAAAAAGATATATTTGGAAATGATGAAATGATCTTATATGTAAAAGGCAGCGGCTGGGATCTGGCGACGATTGAAGCGCAAGGCTTCTCGCCTTGTCGACTGGATCATTTGCTAAAGCTTGCTACTTTGGAGCAACTATCTGATACAGACATGGCGCGTGAGTTGCAGCTCAGCATGACGAATCCATCCGCGCCTGCTCCGTCAGTAGAGGCTATTTTGCATGGTCTGCTTCCACATACTTTTGTGGATCATACCCATGCAGATGCGATCGTGACAATTACAAATTCAAAGAATGGTGAAGAACGTATAAAAGAAATTTTCAATAGCGATGAGATGATCATTGTCCCATATGTGATGCCAGGCTTTAAGTTGGTGCGTGCAGTAGCTGAGCTTTTTCTTGAAAAAGCAACGCCTAAAACCATTGGCTTGATCTTAATGAATCACGGCATTTTCACTTTTGGTGAAACTGCAAAGGAAAGCTATGACCGCATGATCGAATTGGTGGGCAGGGCAGAAACATATTTGCAGGCTAAGTCAGCTTGGAAAATTGATCGAACAACTTCCAACTCATCTCAAGTAAATAAAAAAATATCAAGCAAGCAAACACTTGCCGAATTGCGAAAAGAAGTTTCTATTCTTGCAGGTTTTCCTGTGATTCTTTCCACTTATTCAGATGAAGACAGTATGAACTTTGTACACCGCGCTGATATTGAAACTGTCAGTCAACAAGGCCCAGCTACGCCCGATCATGTCATCCGCACCAAGCGCATACCGATGCTCGGGCGCCATGTAGAAAAATATTCACAAGACTATAAAAAATATTTTGATGAACACTCGCCACATTCATCTCAAACATTAACGATGCTTGACTCTGCTCCGCGGGTGATCCTCGATTCAGATTTAGGTTTAATTACTTTGGGTCCTACAGCAGGTGATGCGGCCATTGCAAATGATATCTATCGCCATACGATTGAGATCATCACGCGTGCAGAAATGCTTGGCGGATATCGAGCCTTGCCCGCGTCTGATCTATTTGAAATGGAATATTGGGATCTGGAGCAAGCCAAGCTCAAACGGCAGGGCACGCCGAAAATGTTTGCAGGTGAGATCGCTCTCGTAACGGGAGCAGCTTCCGGGATTGGGAAGGCTTGTGTCGCATCTCTGCTTGCACGCGGCGCAGCGGTCATCGGGCTTGATCTTAATCCAACGATCACGAGTCTGCATAAACGAAAAGATTTTCTTGGCATCCAATGTGATGTGACTGATGAAGCCGCGTTAAGGGATGCATTGGAAGAATCGGTTCAGTGCTTTGGCGGGTTGGATATGCTGATTCTCAACGCAGGCATCTTCCCGCCGAGTCGTTCGATTGCGGAACTCTCTACAGAAGAGTGGACAAAAGTAATGCGGATCAACCTTAACGCAAACATGGCTCTGATGAATATAGCTCATCCGCTGCTCAAGCTTGCTCCACATGGCGGACGAGTGGTTGTGATCGGTTCAAAGAATGTACCCGCTCCAGGACCGGGTGTAGGTGCATATTCTGTTTCAAAGGCAGCCCTTACACAGTTGGCACGTGTAGCTGCATTAGAATGGGGGATCGATGGGATTCGCGTCAACATTCTTCATCCGAATGCAGTATTTGATACCGGCATCTGGACAGAAGAAGTTTTGGAAAAACGTGCTCTTAATTATGGCTTAACTGTGGAGCAATATAAAACTAATAATGTGCTGCATGTAGAAGTGACGAGTCATGACGTAGCCGAGCTTGCCGCTGAAATGTGCGGCCTGTTCTTTGCTAAGACTACAGGTGCTCAAGTTCCACTAGATGGTGGCAATGATCGAGTCATTTGATAATTGAGAACTGATTTTTGAATAATCAAGCCTTGCTTGCGAAGGCTTGATTTGTATTTATTCCTGCATGATAGAATTCTGAGATGGACGCATTCGATTTTACTAATGATGATCTACTGGCGAATCGTGCGAATAAGCTTACCCCAAATCAACATAAACAAATTAATTCTTACATCAAGATTGCAAGAATTAGTACTCGACTCGCTTTAAGTGCTTGTATTGGAACTGTCATTGTGTACTTTGGAATCGCTTATGTTTTGCAACCTGACAATGGCTTTGGACAGGCATTACCTTATCTGATCTTTACCGCGGCACTCTTCATTGGTGTTTTTGTGTTCTTCATAGCAGTGGGAATCATTCAAGGTCGTCATTTACGTGAAAGACATATCAGCATAATTGAGGGACATGCGAGTCGATCTACACGAAAACTGAAGCATGGGCGGTGGACTGCTTATTATGTCACCATTGGAAATATTAGGTTTCAATTATCGAGCCAAGACCAGTATGAAGCCTTTCAAGACAATGTTCAATATCGCGTGTTTTATATCCAATATCCGCCTGCTCACTTAATTCTTGCGTTTGAGCCGATAGAGCTGTAAGTGATAAGTTTCTTTATTTCATTAAACAATCTAAGAGGATCATCATGAACATATTAAAACTAGCTGCATTCTCATATAAAGGCGAAGGCGGCAACCCCGCTGGCGTTGTTTTTTACGATGAGATGCCAGCCGCAGAAGAAATGCTTGAAATTGCAAAACAAGTTGGGTACTCTGAAACAGCTTTTCTTGTTAAACAAGATGACGGTTGGAGAATCCGATATTTTGCCCCACAAATGGAAGTTCCGTTTTGTGGACATGCCACGATTGCTTTGGGAGCAGCGTTGGGCGAACGCTTTGGCGAAGGATCATATAAGCTGTATTTGAATCAAAGCGAGATCACTGTACGTGCAGAGAAACTATCAGATGGGAATCTCGCTGTAACTCTGCAATCACCAGAAACATTTTCTGAAGATGCCCCAAAAGAATATGTGAATAAAATCCTTGCTGCATTCAATTTGAAAGCTGATGACATCACCCCTGAATTTCCTGTACGATTTGCATCTGCTGGGGCAAAACATTTGATCCTTGTTGTCAAAGATCGTAAATCACTTGCAGATATGAATTATGAATTTGACTTGGTAAAGTCATTAATGGCTGAACAAGATTTGGTGACGATCAGCATCCTATGGCAGGAGTCTAATGAATCATTCCATTCGCGTAATGCTTTTGCATCCGGCGGAGTATATGAAGACCCTGCAACCGGTGCGGCTGCGGCAGCTTTGGCTGGTTACTTAAGAGATATAAATTGGATCGGTAAAAAATCATTTACGATATTGCAGGGAGAAGACATGGGCGTGCCATCTCGTTTATTAGTGGAATACAGCTCGAAAATTGGGGAAAGTATAAAAGTGAGCGGTGAGGTACGTCATATCTCAGATGATTAATATTTACATCTATAAGTTTATTGTAGGGGCGACCCACCCATTAAAAAAAGATACACGATTGCGCATAACGGGTCGCCCTTACAAGACAAGGTGAATTAAGGAGTATAAATGTCATCAACCCAAAGCACTGTAGATTTTATAGTTGATCAAATATCAAGCGCAGGGGAAGTCTCATTTAAGAAAATGTTTGGCGAGTATGGAATATATTGCGACGGCAAAATGGTTGCATCGGTTTGTGATAATAAGCTTTTCGTCAAGCCTACGATGCACGGCAGAACTTATATCGGAGATGTTGTGGAAGCGCCACCTTATCCCGGTGCGAAGCCATCTTTTTTGATTTCTGATGAAAAATGGCAAAACCGCAAATGGTTAAGTGAGTTGATAAGAATAACAGCCGAAGAACTTCCTGTTCCAGTTATAAAGAAAGAGGCAGTAAAAAGGATTCCCAAGAAAAGTAAGTAACCACTTTCAAAAGAAAAGCGATGTCAAATATATCCGAGATAAATGAAAGCGAAAATGCAATTCGTGCTGCCCGTGAACGTTTTAACGAAGCAATTGCAAACCATGATGCTCAAGCCATTGGAACGTTGCTTGCCCCAGAGTATCACATTGTCACAGGACGCAGTGACCAGTTTCACGGCGCAGATGAAGAAGCGCTTCGCTGGGCAGATGTGTTTAGAAAAGATCCATCCGTGATTTATCGCCGCATACCGCGCGAGATTCGAGTCAATGAAAATTGGGGCTTGGCGGAAGAGCTTGGGAATTGGTCAGGCAGTTACAGCATGGAAAATGACATCGTCAATGCCTCGGGTGTATATTCTGCAAAATGGCAGCGTGCCGAGAATGGCGAATGGCTGATACAGGTTGAAGTGTTCACAACGCTTGAATGTAATGGATGTGTAAAGCCTGATCCGATTAAATAATCCATGTATCCGCTTGTATGGGTGCTATAATGATGAATAACATGCCGAGCCCCACTTGTTAGAAATCATATTAAGGAAGGACTAACCCATGCCAGCAGTGAACTATCAATACGAAAAACGTCAAAAAGAATTGGAAAAGAAAAAGAAGAAGGCCGAGAAGGAAAGGCGCAAAGAGATCAAGAAGAATACCAATAAGCCAAAAGAATCTCTTCCTCCTCCAGCCCCCGAGAAAGAAAGTTCGTAAGTGAATATAGAGATCAGTTTCCTTGTGAACTGGTCTCTTTGCTATCTGGAGCATTCATGACCAATAAACTTTGCGAAATTCGTGCTTTTGTTTATGACTATTTTAAAGAGACGACTCAGCCTCCATCAGTGGAGGACACTGCAGCACGCTTCAACTTGACTACCGATGAAGCTGCTTTGGTCTACGAGGAACTTAATCAGCGCCACGCTTTTTTTCTCAACCCCGGCACGCATAACATCCTCATGGCGAATCCATTTTCAGGTGTTGAGACGCCGTTTAAAGTACACGCGAGTGGAAAAACTTATTCTGCCAATTGTGCATGGGACTCGTTAGGTATTCCCGCCGCGTTACACGCCGATGCAGAGATCAAAGCAATATGCTCCCAAAGCGGAGCATCGATTCAGTTAAATATTAAAGATGGAAAGATATCATCCTCTGATGCATTAGTACATTTTCTTGTTCCATTTCAGGACTGGTATAACGACCTCGTATACACCTGAGCGAATATGCTTTTCTTCCGGTCGGAAGAAGATCTGATTCAATGGCTTGAATCAAAAAAGGTTAAGCGCGGTGCGGTTTTATCCATTGATCAAGTATGGGAACTCTCTCAGCGTTGGTATCACAACCGCATGTCACTTGATTATCATGGCCGCACAACGGAACACATACAGGAGATATTTGAAGAGCTTGGATTAACTTCCGAATTTTGGAAAGCTGCGTAAAAATTATTTTTCTGCGCCAGTGATAACAAGCCCCTGCATGAAATATTTCTGTGCAAGAAACAGCACTGCTACCGGTACAATGAGCATTACTACTGTGCTGGCTTGAATAATGTTATCTATAGGAACCAGAGATTGATAATTTTGCACGCCAAATGAGATCGGCATCAGCTCAGGATTTGTTCCAAAATAAATAGATGCAAGGCGAGTCTCATTCCACGTATAGAAGAAGTGTAATAGTGAAACAGTGATCACTACCGGCCACGATTGCGGCAGGATCACATAAAACAGCCTGCGGAGTGGACCAGCTCCGTCGAGCATGGCAGCCTCTTCCAGATCAATAGGGAGGCCTTTGAAATTTTGGCGAAGAAGAAAAATATAAACTGCATTCCCAAAAAAGAGATGCAACAGGACAGGCAGTACAGTCCCATTCCATTTTAAGATAGCCACATAAACATAAAAAGTTGGGATGAACGTGATTTTTTCGGGAATCAAAATGGTCGCGATCATTATATAAAATAACAAATTCCCGCCCGGGATCTTATATCGTGCAAATCCGTAAGCCACAAGAATAGACGAAGCAAGCACAGCGATTTCACCAACCAAAGTTAACAGAAAAGTATTGCGTAACATTGTTCCAAAGGGAAGTGATGTTGCCATCACTGTGAAATTGCGCCATGTGGGATGAAATTCATAGACACCTATTAATGTATTCCAATCTCCTGTCCATTCTATTACTTCGGTTTGGGAATCTTGCGGGTCAACAAATAGACTCGATAATGCCCCAGGCTCGATCATTGCTAATTGTTTAACTCCATCATTCATAGGTACTTTATAGACTTGATATTCCTTGCCTTGATAGGTATAACGCTTAATTCGTGCAGGATATAAAGGTGCGTTTGTATCACCTAACTGCTCAGTAGGCATCATGCCCGTTACTATGATGGATAGTACAGGTAATAGATAAAGTATCAATAAAGCCCAGACAAGTAAATTGAAAGGCACAACACGCAGGAAGCGGTTTATTGTCGAAGAAACTATAGAGTTTTGCATAATAGTTAATTCTCGCGGTCTGGAAAATACACCCAGCGGTTGGATGTACCGAACAATATCAATACGATGATGATGACGATAATAAAGAAAACCCAGGCCAGACTGGCTGCGTATCCCATCTGGAGCGTATCGAACAAAACATATCGAACATAACCGTCATAAGATGAAAAATCAGCTCCGCGGAATGAGTTGCCTCGATCAAGTAATATCGTGCCGCCTAAAACAGCTGTCAAGTTAAGAATGAGCGAAAAAAATATCGCTGGGGTGATCAGGGGAATTGTCATTTTGAAAAAACGTACCAAACGATTCGCTCCATCGATTCTTGCAGCTTCGTATATCTCCGGGTGAATGCCTTGCATGGAACCCATCATGATCAAGATGCTCGGACCAAGTGTCCACAACGAACTTAAGATAAAGAGCGGTTCTGAAGCACGTCCGGAAGAAAAATAGTTCAGCCAGGGCATGCCAATTGGATCCAAGAGCACACGATTCAACCATCCTGTTGAGGGGTTTACAAATCCCCGCCACATCAGAGCAGCGGCGAACCCGGGAATAATGCTGGGCAGGAAAAATAAAGCCCGCACTGTATCTTTCACTAACAAGTCTTTGCTGTTTAGCAGTGCTGCAATAAAAATTGCTGAGAAAGTTTGCAGTGGAATGATGATCGCGGCTAGTTTAAGTGTTTCTACCAGTACTCTTCCCGCAGTCACATCTCTAAAGATAAAAAGATAATTATTAAGTCCGGTATATTGAGTTTCTTCTGGTGTGAGGAGTGGAAAGTTTGTAAATGAAAAGACAAGGGAGCTCAGGATGGGCACAAGTTTAAAAATAATGAACCCGATCAACCAGGGAGAAATGAGTATCAATCCGATTAGACGTTTATATTTCGTTTCAATGGAACTTTTATCGTCAATGGCAGATGTGGATTGCATAAGTTTCCTCATATTTATAAAGAAATGATGCGCATCAAACGCACCGATAAATTGATTTTATCATTCAAGTGGATTCCAGCCCCAAAATTTACTCTGGGCATCCTCTCAAGTGTGTCATGCTGAGGATGTTCTTCCTGAAGCATCTCTACCACGACTACTGAGACCATCACCGCACTGGCGTACGGCGCAAGTGTCGCTCCGCTTAGGGAATCACGCTTGGGTGCGTAAGGTGAAGATTTAATAAAAAACAGACTCGCTAGCGAGTCTGTTTTTTATTAAATCTCTATCAATTTAACTCTTCAAAAACTTTATTACCTGTTCATGGATTTCTTTTGATTGCAATGCACCTCGATGACCCAATCCATCTGTTTCGATGAAATTCACATGGTTCCATGCTTTCGCAATCGCGCGGCTATCTTCCACAGGAGTTACATTATCCGCTGTGTCATGGAACATGAGAGCAGGAATATCAATCTGCGGAGTGAGCGTCTCATTCACAATTGCATTCAATACATTCATTCCAAAATTTTCATTGATCGTGGCGCGTATGCCATCCATAATTTCATCTGATACTTGAGCGATCATTTGAAAGCGTGGCAGGGCATCCATCAGCCGGTTGAAAGCGCCAAAATATACGAGCTTGGAAGGAGGCGGAAAATTCAGGTTGACCAACGCATGAGACGTGATCAAAGTTCCAAATGAATGAGCGATGATCGCGTCAAACTTTCCTTCCTGTTTAGCAATCAATTCCATGGTAGGAGCGATCTCAAGCAGGTTGGTCATCTTCCCGTCTGATTCACCGTGCGCGGGCTGATCGTAAGCAACAACGCGATACCCGGCAAATAGTAGGGGATCCACAAAGCCTGTCATTTGCGCGCGCGCTCCGCCCCAGCCATGCATCAGCAAAACACTTGGGCCGCTGCTGCCCCAGGTTGTGACGGCCAACTCGCCGCCGTCAAAAGGGAGGCGGTAATTATTTCCCCAATCAAGGACTTCTCGATCCGCTGCTTTAACTTCGTATTGTGACGGACTGAAAAATGCCTGATACACCTTTTTTATGATCTGTTGTTGTTTGGTTGTTGAAGTATCTACTGTTGTCATGTTTTCTCCTTTTGCCGCTTTTGCGGCATTTTGTCAAAACTTACTACCTGATAAGTTTTGACGACAAAAAAATTTATACGACCAGATCTAATTTATGTTGTTCAACCACATCACGAAATTTTTTCGTTCCCAGGGCACGCGCCATTTGCAAAGCACCCTGCACACTGGAGAGGATCAATGCGGCCTTATTGGCAGGCTCCCCATTGAAGTTGATCACGCCCGCATCTCTTCCTTCTTTCAAGGTGACTTGAAGCCACGCAAGCAATTCTCTATGCATGGCTTCGGTTTGTTTTTGTAATTGCTCAGGAATGGAATTGTATTCAGCTTCCAATGAACCCACCAGACAAACCTTGCCATTGTCCGCGCGGAAATCTGAATAGATGCTGAAGAACCAGTTCAACTTTTCTTCGGGAGATAGATCTTTCACACGCGAGTTATTGGTCCACAACTTGAAACGGTCACGATAGCGTTGAATGACTGCACACGCCAGATCTTCCTTGGCAGGGAAGTGATAGTGGATGGCAGCATTCTTCACACCGAGTTCAGACGCGATGTGAGCATAGCTAAAGCCGTTGAAGCCTTTATCTTGCAATAAGGATTCAGCCAGGTTCATAATTGTCCGCTTGGAATTCTCGATCTTGACCATTAAAGAAATTTTACTTACTAGTTAGTAAGTTGTCAAGAGCTTTATTTCACCTATTGAATAAAAAAACTAGTTACAAAGGTGCTATACTGCGGGCATCTATTATTGTCCGTGCAAGTTATTTATCAACTTCATCATAGGATGATCTTATGGAAATCTATCTCACAACCGAACATGCTTATGCCCTCACCCCGCAGTTCAATCTAGATACAGCGCATGACCGTATTGAGCAAAAGAAAATGAATCTGGTGGCGGGCATGTTGGGGTCGCTGCTGTCACGCGCCAAACCAGAAGAACTCCAATTGACCACAACAGAGAATCGACTGGAGCCCTTCTGGTTGATAAAGGCCTCATCGAGAACAAAGTACGACCGCGCGGCCACTTATACTGTTACCACTACAGGGAAGGATGCTAAAAGTGTAACCGTGTTGGGTCAGGCGGTATCTCTCATATCTCAACCGAAAGGCGAACCCACTTTCAAGCTCACCGCAATCGAGCATTGTTTACAGGAACTCCGCATCCAGCAGACTTTTGATGGTCTCACTGGAACCAAAGTAGACTTCCAAAAATATGCAAATTTCGCCAGAGTGGAAATTTCTGACCTAAGTACTTTCAATCCCGAAGGAATATTGCTCATTCCACCGCAGGTGCGGGCAACCGCTGTAGTACGCCAGGCGACGACCGAAGTTGTTCAACCTGTAAAGAACGCCCAAGCGATTCACGAGGAACGGGTTGATATTGAAACTATTGACTTGAACTTTCGGCCGGTCTATGCTTTCGAGTATGAATGGGTGACGAAGAAAAAAAAGGTGATCATTGAATTCGATGCGCTCACCGGTGAAATACGCACGGGAGGCAAAAAGTGGAACGACCAGATCAAGGGGATCATCACCCGCGATTTCCTGTTCGATGTGACCGCCGATGCCATCGGTACTATCGTGCCTGGCGGCAGTATTGCAGTGAAGCTGGTCAAAGCCGTAGTGGATCGAAATAAGTAGGCTGCAGCTTCACATCATTTTCATAAATTGCTTTGAAAGAAAAGGTGATTCATGCAAACATTCTTTACAGAATATATAAAAGTGCTGGAGGAATGTCATAATGACATTCTTTCTGCCATCGATGGGCTTTCGCCAGAAGCAATGGATTGGACACCGGGCGATGATATGAACTCGATCAGTGTATTGGTATTTCATACCACTGGCTCAGTGAGGTTTTGGATCGGTGACATTGCAGCACAAGAATCGTCCAATCGAGATCGAGAGGCAGAGTTCCAGGCTAAGGGAATGGATGTGGATGTTCTGAAAAAACGCCTGTCTGATAATATAGAATATGCAAGAGTCACACTCGACAAATTTACTATACAGGATTTGGAAACAATTCGTACTATGCCTGATGGACGTCAACCTACAGTAGCATGGGCGCTGCTCCATGCACTTGAACATGCCACGCTTCATCTTGGACAGATCCAAATGAATCATCAATTGTGGGAACAAAAGAATAAAGCCTGACTTCAGCATGGAAGAAAATGTTGATGACCTCACTGAACAAATTGCACAAAACCTATTAAATATTATTGCGCCAGATAGCCTTTTGACTTCCATCACGGTGCCTGATGGAAGTTTTTCTAATTACACCCATATTGTGTCAGCAAAATTGAAAGATGGAAGCCCATATCAAATTGTTGTGAGGCGGTATAAAGTTTTCGGGGATTATGATCGCGCAGAAAAAGCAAGAAGAGAATTTAAAACATTCCAATTATTGAATCAACATCAAGTGCCAGCACCTGAGGTGTTATATCTCGATGAGACAGGAGGTGTGTTGGGAATCCCTGGGATTGTGACAAGATTTGTAGAAGGCAAATTAATTATGGACGCACCATCTAATCCACTGGATTGGGCGCGGAAGCTGGCGAAGACTTTGGCAAAGATTCATTCGATTCCATGTAAGGAAGAAGAGCAGAAGTTTTTATTAAGGGGCAATGAAGAGGCGACTTGGTTTCTGAAATATGATGCGCCGCCAAAATATATGCAGGAATACCCAGGCGGCGCGGACTTGTGGCATCTGATGAAAAATCTTTATACAAAAATTCAAGCAGATGTGCCAGTATTATTGCATATTGACTATTGGTCTGGGAATATTTTGTGGGATGAAAATGAGATCTCTGCTGTGATCGATTGGGAGGAAGCGGCCTATGGCGACCCCGCAGTGGATGTAGCTTATGCGCGCATGAATATGATTCTGATGGGTTTGCCCAATGCCGCAGATGAATTTCTACAAGTGTATGAAGCAGAAACGGGACGCAAGGTTGAAAACCTGGGCTTTTGGGAACTGGCCGCTGCCATCAGGCCGATGACCGACCCCGCAGACTGGAAAGTTACCAATACCGAAGGACTGAGCCAGGATATTTTCCAGCAATTCATGGATGGCGCGAGAAGCAGGGTTGGATAACTTTCCCTAAAGGCTTACAATGTGATATGACGAAGACACGGTCGATTGTGATGAGCAGTTTATTCGGATTGTTGCTGGTAACTGCCTGCAATTCTGCAAGCGGACCAGTGGTTCCCACGCGCGCTGTTTCCCCGACTCTACAGGCTGTGGTGGAGAAAAAGCTGCCGACGCCAACATCCCCAGGACAGATGGTCGTTTATGACGATCTCCAGGTAATGATGCAGGAAGCCGAGATCACCACCAGCTATGTAACGGAATATGATTCCAATCGAGAGCCTCCTGCGGGTAAAGAAATTATCTGGGTTCGCATCCTGCTCAGGAATATCGGTCAGCGCGAGCGGAATTTACCAACGCCTGAACATTTCAGCGTGCTCAACGGCACCACCGAGTTCAAGGCAATTTATGGACATCGAAAGGACCATGTGGATTACCTGTCTTTGACGCCGATCCTGGTGCAGGGACAGGAAGTCGATGCCTGGCTGCGCTTTGATATTCCGGCGGGCTTGCAACTGGATGACCTGATATTTGCCTTTCTCCCTGAAAGTTCACAGATAAGTGTTGACTTTTCATCCACTGAGTACCCGTGGGGCGATCACCCGATCTACTTGTGGACTTGCGCGAAATAATAGATAGTTATAAATTGTGAGAGCAATCAAAAGACAATACCTAATTTTCTGTTTGTTCCAAACATAAAAACTCCCTCTCCTTTAGTAGCCCACAGGGTGCTTCGCGAAGGCGTCCGAAGGAGCGAAGAGCTTACACCTCTCCCCTCGAAACTGCGTTTCATACAGTTGAGAATATAACCCGCCCGTCGCGATTAACCCATCGTGAGTACCTCTTTCGACGATTCTGCCTCGATCCATTACTAAAATTAAATCAGCGGCAAGAATCGTGCTCAAGCGATGAGCGATGACGATGCTCGGCTGACCGGAGATGCTTGAATAAATTCAGGGCGCGCTCCCACCGCTGAGATGATTTTCATGTATTTATTCATACTGACATATCTTGTTCAACGAACCCGCGCAGAAATTATGCACTCATTCAATTTTCGGGCAATCAGTTCTGCATGCTCAGGTTTAATCATCGTGTGAGGAGTTTCAAAATAATGGACCTCCAACCCACCACCAGCAAGGGGGTCCCATCCCATAGGCGAATCAATTGGATTGGTTCTCTCGCTTTCACTGGCGTGAAAGAGGGTTATCTTTCCCGAATATAAGGTTGGCACATAGTTTCGTATTGCCACTGCGTGAGTTGTTCTTAGATATTGAAATAAAAGATTATCTGGAAGACGTTTGTGCAATAGTCTGTACAGTTTTACGAAAGAGGAAATGATAGCATGCTTTGCATGGAACATCATCAACTTACCAATATAAATGATACCTCGCACCGGGTTTAATTGCCTGATCCTCCTAAAATGTCCTTCCACTTTTATTTTCAAGAGCTTATATCCACTCTCTGGCACCCGAATTTCCACCACGGGCATCACTTTATCTCCTTCGATACGAACAGGCCTAATCGCACGCACCGGGTTTCTCGTGTCAAACAAGACAAGTAAATCAACTTTTTCACCCTGCCTCGATAGTTGCTGTGCCATCTCGAATGCAATCTCGCCCCCCAGTGAATAACCGCCGAGAAAATACGGACCATGAGGCTGGAGCTTACGAATCTCGGCAAGATATAAACTTGCCATGTCTTCGACGCGATGTAATGCAGGGTGCACACCATCCACACCCTGCGATTGAATCGCATAAAAGGGTTGATCGTCTGGCATCCACTTAACGATATCTCTCCAAAACAATGCACCACCTCCAACAGGATGAATCCCAAAGAAGGGTGGTTTGTTTCCATTCGTTTGTATCGGGACGAGAGGAGACCAACTGCGCCCCTCATCCTCGCGGCGGCTGACAAGTTCCGCAAGTTGTGCAATGGTTGCGGAATGGAATAAACTAGTTAAGGGCAACCTGACTCCGAGATCCCGTTCTATACGGGTCAGAATGCGTACTGCCATCAGGGAATCCCCGCCCAAGTCAAAAAAGTTATCATGAATCCCAACCCGATCCAACTTAATAAAATCCTGCCAGATGTGTGCAATCGTTTTTTCGATATGGTTACGCGGTGGAACAATGTCACCTCTGAGAGCTTGTTCATTGGCCCCCAGCTCCTTGGGGTCGGGCAATGCCAGGCGGTTGATTTTGCCGTTCGGATTCAGTGGCAGAGCATCAAGGAATACAAATACAGCGGGTACCATATACTCCGGCAAACGCTTCCGTATGAATACCTTCAACTCCACCGGGGTTAATCGTGATCCGGGAGATATAACAACATAGGCGGCAAGGAATTTTTCATCGGGATTATCACCCCGCACTATGACAACACAATCACGGACTGACGGATGTCTCCCCAGCGTGGCTTCCACTTCACCAATTTCAAGACGCTGTCCGCGGATTTTTACCTGTTGATCGCCGCGCCCCAAAAATTCGATGTTGCCGTCGGGTCGGCAACGCGCGAGGTCACCGGTACGATACAATCGTTCCGAGAAGCCATCATTAAATGGGTTGGGAATAAACTTTTCTGCAGTCAAAGCAGGGCGGTTCAAATAACCTTTCGCGAGGCAGGGGTTGCTGACACACAACTCCCCCATATCCCCATCCGGGACGGGTTGCAAATTAGGATCAAGTATGTAAAGCTTGGTATGGGACGCACTGCGCCCAATTGGAACAATACCAGAGCCTGCCTGTATATCATGCGGGATCGGATACGTTGCCACAACCCCAGTCGTTTCGGTTTGGCCGAAAATATTTACCAGGTTAACCTGTTGCCCAAACCGGTCCGCCCAATCCCGAGGCAGGTCAGGCATAAGCGCTTCACCAATGGAAACAATCCGGCGAAGTGAATTATCCAACAGGGTGGTTTGTTCATCCGTTGGCAATTCTGATAATCGTTGCATACAACTACGCCAGAAGGAAGGCACCATATCCATCAAGGTGATATTGCGGCGCTTGATCAGGTTGAATAATTCAAGCGGATCGCCGGTTTCGTTCGAGGAGGCAACTACAATGGTCGCGCCGACAACCAGCGGAACCATTAACTGCCTGACTGACAGGGCGTATGCGATCGTCGCGGACTGCAGGTAGATATCCTCAGGATTGACATCCAATGCAGAACAGGCAACGTCAATGAAATTGACGAGGCTCGAATGGCTGATCGTCACACCTTTGGGTTCGCCGGTTGAGCCGGAAGTGTAGATCACATACACAAGGTTTTCCGCGGTAACAGTGGTTTCGGGTTTGGTGGCAGGGAACCGGAGAAAGATCTCTTGTTCATCCCTATCCAGGCAAATCGCTGTGATTCCACGGTTTTGAAACAAGCCAATAAGCGTGCTTTGTGTGACAACAATCCTGGCACACGCATCATCCAGAATAAAATAGAGGCGATCAACAGGATATGCCGGATCAAGCGGGAGATAAGCTCCGCCTGCCTTAATGACTCCCAATATTGCGACCACCATGTCCAGCGAACGGGTTATGCAAACGCCGACAAGCGCATCAGGCTGAACCCCGAGTGAGATCAAATATCCAGCCAGGCGATTGGCGCGTTCATTCAGTTCCTGGTAGGTTAATTCTTGTTCTCCACATATCACGGCGATTGAATTCGGAGATTTAGCAACCTGCGCGTCGAATAAATCCGCGAAACTTAGCCGGCCGTAAGGAGGGACGAGAGTTTGGTTATCATTTATCAACATGACGACTCAACTTGCAACTCAATGATCACAGGATATAACGTTTCAGATCGTTCATTCATTACGAACTGGGTGCCGCGCCCAAGCAGTTCCCTATCGAGAGCTGCTTCGTCTATTTGGAGTATCTCTTCGGGAATCATCTCTTGATACGTTTCTGTCGGGAGGATCGGAATGAATTGCGTCCCTGTTACGAATGAAAAGTATCTAATGCAACTGATAGTTTATATCCACCAGAATCCCCAAAAGCATAAATTTCTAGAAGATTTTCGAGAGTGGAATTATTCCTCTTATCATGATCTGATTGGCAATAACCCCACCCGATTACAAAGAGATAAAGTATTAAGTTTGTTTGGAAGCAAAGAAGATTTCATTAGAATTCATCAAGAGATTCAACCACTGGCAGGTTTAGATGAAGAAGAATCTTAAGACGATTAAGAAGACATGACATGTCTCCATAGGTGTTTAATTAATCAGAACCTGTGTCTCCGCAATCGTTTCGGTTAACAATAATTCTGATGAGACATGTCATGTCTGTCTAGTTAACTCTCTCCCCTCTAAACTGCGTTTCATATAACTGACTATATAACCCACCCGTTGCAATTAGCTCATCATGAGTGCCTCGTTCAACGATTCTTCCTCGATCCATAACTAAAATTAAATCAGCGGCAAGAATGGTGCTCAAGCGATGTGCGATCACAATGCTCGTCCTGCCTGCCATCACGCGTTTCAATGCGTCTTGAATCAATGCTTCAGATTCACTATCGAGATGACTAGTGGCTTCATCCAAAACCAAAATCCTCGGGTCTTTGAGAATGACACGCGCCAATGCAATTCGTTGTTTTTCGCCGCCGCTGAGTCTATATCCGCGTTCACCGACGATCGTGTCGTAACCATCAGGTAAATCCATGATGAAGTTGTGAATGTTGGCGGCGCGCGCAGCTGTTTCTACTTCATCGGCTGTGGCTTCGGGTCGTGCATACGTCAGGTTCGTGCGGATGGTGTCGTGAAAAAGATACGTCTCCTGCGTCACCATGCCGATCGCATTCGCAAGCGAAGCAAGCGTCAGGTCTTTCACGTCGCGCCCGTCCATGCGAATGACTCCGTCCGTTGGGTCATACAATCTTGGGATGAGATACGTCAGCGTGGTTTTACCAGCGCCAGATGGACCCACTAATGCGACTAAATTCCCAGGGCGGGCAGTAAAGGAGATTCCCTCCAAAGCGACCTCTCTAGCCTGAGAGACCGATTCAGACTCCCCGTCGACTGATGCGGTGCCTTCATCCTTTTTCTTCCCGTTGCTTTTATTTGCCAAAGACAAGACCGCCCCCACGTCTTCCATTTTTCCATAGCGTTTAACATCTTTCAATAACAAAGTTGAATCGATATGATAGTTGAACGAGACGTTATCAAATTCAAGTTCGCCCTGTGCATTCTGCAAAACAATAGCTTCCTCTTTTTCGATAATATCCTGCGGAAGATCGATCAGCTCAAACACGCGCTCGAAACTGACCATCGAAGTTGAAAACTCAACGGGCGCGCCTGCAAGACCTTGAAGCGTGCCGTATAGATTTCCGAGATAAGAACCGAAGGCCACGATGGTACCGACGGTGAACGAACCTTGAATGACATACCAGCCGCCGAGGCCATAAACAAGCGCCGTGCCAACGGCAGTGATGAGACCAAAGATAACAAAGAACGTCGAGCCAACAACGGCGCGGCGAATGCCGATATCGCGCACGCCCGCAGCACGTTCACGAAAACGTTCTTCCTCTTGTTGGGAACGGCCAAATAATTTAACCAACAACGCGCCGCCAATGTTAAGAGTCTCGTTCATGTGCGCATTCATCTGCGCGTTCATTTCCATACCTTGACGCGCAATATCGCGCAGGACTTTCCCAAGCCTTTGCGCGGCAATAATAAATAATGGAAGAATCAAAACACTAATGAGAGTCAATCGCCATTCAAGTGTAAACATCACAATAAACAATGCAATGGCTTCAATTAAATTTGTAACAATATTGACGATGGTGTTGCTAATTGCATTTTGAGCGCCAACCACATCATTGTTGAGGCGGCTCATCAACTCGCCAGACTTTGTATTCGTAAAAAATCTTAATGACATACGCTGCAAGCGCGCGAACAGAGTCGAACGCAGATCATAAATTACACCTTCACCAACTGTTGCATTCAAACGCCGTTGAATGACGTTGATTCCACCTGTCAACGCGGGAATCATTAGCAGTGACACACCCAGCCAAACGAGTCGATTCACATCCTTGGCAGGGATGACTACATCGATCATGTTACGGAAAATCAACGGCGTGAGCAGGGACAAGCCTGTCGTCAACAAAATCGTAACCAACATGCCTGCGATATGCCACCAATATCCGCGCGCATAGGTAAGGACGCGTAACAATAATTGACGAGTCACCTTGGGCTTCTCGTCTCCTGAACGCATGTATGCAAACCAACCACCACCGTGCCACATAGTAAAGCTCCTAGAGATTAGATGAGTAGAGAACAGTAACTACTCTCTTGCTATCCTATTGTGCCCCCGTTTCATTCGCTTGGCAACTGGATGAATGGGGAGGTTAATGAAAGTCTGATGAGGAGATGGAGAGGAGTATAATTATTGCAATGAGGTAAGCTATGACTGATCTAGAAAAAACAATCCTACTTGAAATTTCCACACTTCAAGAGCCACAACTTGCGGATGTTTTGAAGTATGTCCGCTTTGTAAAGTTTGGTTTGGTGGATAGTGAAGAAATCGAAAAGCGTTTTGACGAGTCGTGGAAACGCGTGCGTGCCCGCGCAAAGGAACTGAATATCACCCAGGAAGATATTGAAGCTGAAATCCGCGCTGTACGTGAAGGCAAGTAATGCGCGTTGTCGTTGATACGAACATTATCGTATCTGGGTATCTTGGCGGGTCACTGGAAGCGATCATCATTGCGTGGAAATCGGGGAAATTCACCCTGGTCGTCAGCGCCGCCATCATAAACGAATATCTTGCAGTTTTAAAACGACCTAAATTTAAAATCGAACGCGCCGAATTGGATGATTTCTCGGCGCTTCTTCTTGATAAGGCGCAGTTCGTCATTCCGTTGGAAGAAAT
This sequence comes from Anaerolineales bacterium, assembly GCA_014379595.1. GTDB lineage: Bacteria > Chloroflexota > Anaerolineae > Anaerolineales > Villigracilaceae > Villigracilis. Next base: position 7,647 of record JACMLM010000069.1, on the reverse strand, counting down.
CAATGCGATTCCTGCCGACTCAACAGACAACAAATTCCTTGAAGCTGCAATCGCTGGTAAAGCCAGTCTCATTGTCAGTGGGGACGGGCACTTGCTGGAACTTGAGACTTTTCGTGATATTCCCATTATTTCAGCAAGAAAGTTTCTTGAGCAATTGAAAAACGACTAAACACGTAACTGGATGAATGGGGAGGTTAATGAAAGTCTGATATAGGAGGTGGAGAGTATAATCTTATTGGCTTCTTTTAGAGAAGATGGTGAGGATCAGTGAAATTCAAAAATCTTTTCGCGAAAGCATATCTTCTTTTCCTATATATTTTTCTTGCAGGCTGTGTACAATCTCATACAGTCATATTAACTACTCCTAGCCCAGTACCTTCTAAAACTTTAAGACCAACGAGAACTGTCCTACCTTATTTGACCCAAAGAATTTTTCTACATTTACTCCTGAACCTGCTGCTGAATGCCCTGTTCCCGCCGTTACTTCAAACCCCAACCTCGATTTCTTAAAATTTAATCTATATTCTTATGATATTGATGAGATGGCAACGTATGATAGGCAAAGACATAAAAATGTTCTTGATTTTATTAACATCTATGGACCTGAGCCTTTGATGGAAGATGCGCGCACGAAACCGTATTTCAAGGGTTGGTTTTGGGAAGATGTGACTAATGATGGCGTACCAGAGTTCATGTACCCGGGCGCTCTATATAAATGTGAAAAAGGAAAATACCAGGTATTCTTGCAGTATACACACGATGTGTGGGGCGGATTATCCACATTTGAAGACATTAATGATTGGAATCAAAATGGGATATCTGAACTTTTTCTTCACATCCTGACTTTCAATCATGGAGACAGGATGTATCAAATTTATGAATGGGATCGCATACATTTTCGAAAATTGCTTGTCGATGACATACTTATCCACCCTGATGGTGTTATTAAGTATAAAGATTTGGATAACGACAGAGTTTATGAGGTAATTGCTATTGCCGGTACTTACGACTGGTTTGCGCCGGTTGGCATAGAACTTCGTAATGAATTTACATATTACAAATGGGATGGAAAGTTCTATACAGAATATGATAGAGAATATGATGACCCGAAATATCGTTTTCAGGCTATACAAGACGCAGACTATTACGCAAAAACTGGAGAATACAATCGGGCCTTGACATTATATAAAGAGGCGATTTCCAGCGGTGAATTGGAATGGTGGTCTGTAGAACGTAAAGAGTACATGATCAACAAACACTTTGAATTTGGGTTGACGCTTCCAGAACAGGATTGGATGGAATATCATTGGCTTGCATCTTATGCAAGATTTCGTATGATAGTTGTATATTTACTACAAAATCATCCTTCACCTGCTCAAAGCGTCTATGCAGAAACTTTAAACTATGCAACGCCTGACTTGCCCGGATATCATTATTACAAGCTAGGTGCTGAGTTTTGGGATGAATACCAACTTTCAAGTGATATTAATAAAAGTTGCGCGAAAGCCATTGGGTATGCGACTGAACATCCAGAACTACTTGCTCCACTTGGCAGTGATTATCATGGTTATCAATCAAAAATTTATAAACCTGAAGATGTTTGCTTTGTTAAATAATTATCATCAATAGTACTGAAGACACCCCGAATGTTTGAAGTAACATCTGCATGGAAGTCCGCATTTCCCGAAGCCCATGCGGGGGTATTAGTTATCCATGATGTAGTCAACCCTGCTCATCACCCTGAACTGGAAAAGCACAAAACAGAAATTGAAGAACAACTACGTGCTCAATTTTCTGGTCAGGATCGTGCAGCAATGTCTGCACATTCTATTTTGCAGGCATACAATGCATACTATAAGCGTTTCAAGAAAAGCTATCATGTTCAACTTCAGCTTGAATCCATTGTATGGAAAGAAAAGTCAATTCCAAGTGTGTCTGCACTTGTCCAGGCGATGTTTATGGCAGAGGTAAAGAATATGCTGTTGACTGCGGGACATGATCTGGATGTTCTTCAACTGCCTCTGACTCTGGATGTTTCTAAAGGGACTGAAAGTTATCAATTAATGAGAGGTGATGAACAAGTACTGAAGGCTGATGATATGATGATCAGTGATAAAGTTGGCATTATTTCCAATATCATATACGGTCCTGATAAGCGTACCCAAATCACCTCAGACACACGTAATGTGGTATTTACCGTCTATGCTCCAAGTGGGATTCATGAGCAAGCAGTGATGAGTCACCTGAAGGATATTCAGAAATACGTGATGGTATTTGCTCCCCAGTCACAGGTTGAATTGCTCAACGTTTATGGTTGAGATAAAAGCGCAAGCATTAATAATATGAAAGTTGTCTGTAAGGGGAAAGTTGATAATTGAAACCTATAATATCTTTTATATAGGCTAGAGCCTGTAAATCAAAAAACAATGAAGGTTTCATGAAAACAAAATTATTTCCCGTAATATTTTTAGTTGTTGCATCATTCTTATTAGGAGCATGTGGGGCTTCAGTCGAAGAGCCTCATCCAGCAGGACCTGTCCACTGGACTTATGAAGGCGAAGAAGGCCCTGAACATTGGGGAGAAATTGATCCAGCGTATGCTGTCTGCGGTACGGGTACAAGCCAATCCCCGATAGATATTTCTACACCTAATGAACAAGATTTGGCAAACATTGCTTTTCATTATCAGCCGAGTGAAGTTAATATCTTAAATAACGGGCATACTGTTCAGGTCAATTATGAGGCTGGAAGTTACATTGAGTTGAACGGCGTCCGCTATGATGTGGCGCAATTCCATTACCATGCCCCAAGCGAACATACGCTCAATGGTGAAGTTTTTCCCGCCGAATTGCATATCGTCCATCAAAGCACGGATGCTACTCTGGCAGTGATAGGTATCTTGTTAAAAGAAGGTGCTGAAAATAATGCTTATCAACCATTCATCAACAATCTTCCCGCCGAAAAAACAGATGCAAAAGATGCAGCTGTTAAGATTCATGCCATGGACTTATTGCCCAATGTGCAAACCACTTTTCGTTATAGCGGTTCATTGACCACACCGCCCTGTACAGAAAGTGTCAACTGGCTGGTGATGACGACTCCTGTGGAATTATCATCCGCGCAGTTGAGCGCGCTTGATGCATTATTCGAAGATAACAACCGCCCGGTGCAGGAACTTAATGACCGTCCGCTGTTCGAAGATAGCACGCCTTAACATCTGATAAAATCCTGCAAACTTATCCATGGGAGAAACCACTATGACAGAGAAAGTACCCAACAAGGCACCAGCCATTGTTTCCGTAGTATTAACCATTATCATTCTTATCATCTTTGGAATATTGTCCATTCTTTTTGAATTGCTGGCAGCCAATGGTGCCACTGAGAGTCAGGGAATGACTGCTATAGGAATCTCGCTTGCTTGTCAGAGTGTGGGGGCGATTTTAATTGGGATATTTTCGTGGTGGCTGACCAATCTGCTGATTCTAAAATTCAACTGGAATAAGATCATTGCTGTTATTCTTGCAGTGATTTCTGGAATACTGCTTGGTGTAGGAATATCCTTTCTCTCGCTTATTATCTCCTTTCCGCTGGCAGGAATAAAATAATCAAATAGGAGATCCATTCATGACAAATTTAGGATTAATAATTTGCGGCGCTCTACCGGTACTTGCTATTGCGGTATGCATGATTCTCTATAACTTGTTTGTAGTCCTTCGTTGGGAGAAGACCACTGGCACAGTAATAGGATATAAAAGCAGCAGAAGCAGTAAGGGCGGTGTGATCCATGCTGAAGTTGTTGAATTTCAAGGGCCGAATGGTCAAACGATTCAATTTACAGAAAAAGCCTATCTCAGTCGTTTTATATTCAGGGAGGGGCAAACAGTAAAAGTGTTATATAACCCCGATAAACCAACGAGCGCACGTGTAAATAAATTTACCACGTTATATCTTGCCCCGATGATACTCACTATTGTTGGTATTGGATTAACCCTTTTTAGTCTACCCATGTTTAATGGGGTCATGCAAAAGCTTCTTGATTTTCTGCTGAATATTGTGAATAAATTGCCCTGGTGGCTGTGAATAGAAATAAAAAAACGGGACAGCGAATTCGCTGTCCCGTTTTTTTATTAGTGAATAATACTTATCTGCTTCTTGCTGGTGCAACACGTAATCGGCGGGCAAGCAAGATCACGATCACAAAGGCAAGTGCCATTGCAACAAGCCCGGGTATTCCTAAATCATCAGCGAAGCCGGTATTAGGCAACGCAGTGGTTGTGACCACGACAGTCAGTTGTGCAGCGGCAGCCTGGGTTAATGCGGCTCCCACGGTTGCAGTTGCAGCGGCGGGTGTCCCCGGAGCAAGAGCAGCAGGAAGAGCCGGGTCAGGAGTTTCGGTAGGCGATGCAATGCTGACAGGAGGGGTTGATGAAGGAGGCAGAGTGGACGTGGTGGTTGGCAGGATGGCGCCTTCTGTCGCGGTCAAAGCCTGATTGATGAATGCAGCAGCGGTGGCTGTTCCATTTGCATTTGCGGTAGCGGCAGCTTGTTGTGCAGCGCTTGTGCCTTGTCTATTGAGAAGTAAAAATCCGCCAAGACAGGCCACAGAGATCAGAATGATTCCACCTAAAATTCCGATCGCAACCATAAATGTGCGATTATTATTCCCTTCCTCTGGAAGGGCTTCATCACCGGGGTCATCGAAATTGTTATCATCAAAAGACATGAAGCACTCTCCTGCATTATTTTATTTCACAAAGATCAATAACTTTTAAAAAATAAGATCTTATTTCACAATAACTTCGTTATTATCCCACAACTTCAAGGTTTACGAGAGGTGCAACAACTGTTTCACCATTCTCAAGCTTTATTTCGGCCGCAGAAGCGCGTAAGCCGCTGGGAAGAATGGTCATACCTGGTTTGATAGCAACAATCGAACCGATCATTCCCAAAGATGGAGGTCGGCGTAAACGCACTTGCAGACCCACTGCGAAAGTTTCCACTTCTCGTAAGGCAGGTGGGTTTGCAGAAATAGGCAGCGGGATAATCGCTTCGGGCCGCGCACCGCTATAACGATCATATACCTCTGCATTGACTGTTACTTCGCGTTTGGCATTTGTGCTTAGCAATTTATAGGCAGCAGAATTCATTGGCAAAGGACCAAACCCATCAGTCACCATGATCGGGAAACGCATTTCACGCGCTAGTTGAATAAGAGAGGGATATATACTGGAAAGGATCAAGCCACGCACAGGCAGGTCAGCCGCGGCTTGCAACGTTTCTTCATCTTTGACCATACCTGCCAAAAGAATCGAACCGCGCAGGCTGACATCCAACCGGCCAGCAGTTAGTATGCCATCAGCACTTTCAGCAATATTCACCAACAAACCTGAATCAATTCGTCCATTGCCCCATACACCTTGTATCAAAGAGCCGGCAGTTTGTATCACAGCCCCGCGATTCGCAATGATCTCAACAATCGTGCCGGGGATGCCTGCTCGTAATTCTATTTTTGTTTCGCCAACTTCCATCAGTACTTGTCCGCCGCCTACTGCAACCACACGTCCTTCGCGCGGCGCACGAACACTACGAGGGAAAAGTCCTTTGCTCACTGCAATTTCTGCGCTGGCTGGAAGGCGATCATCTACTTTGCATTTCACGAGGCGATCTGCAACATTAGGATGCACACGCAATGTACGAGCCACATCCAAAAGGACATGTTCACGTGCCCAGTTTGTTTCGGCGATCACATCCACTGGACTAACTTTTTGATTAAGACGCACAAGCACTGTTCCAGAAACCGGCAGGAGCCGTTCACGAACAATGGATGTAAGTCCGATAATGTGATTTACAGGCGCTTGCATGATCTACTCGCCTCCGAGTGTCCAATTCCATTTTTTGATAAGTTCACGGCGCCGTACTGCATCAGTGGGCAAATCTAATGGCCGGCCACGTCCATCGAATACCACACCCAGCGCACCACCACTGACCGGGATCGTGCCGCCGCGCCCGGGACCAAAGCCTACATCTGCGCCGCGCAGGCATTGGACAGTTAAGCTACCGGCTTCACCGCTTGATAATGGCAGAGTCTCAAGAGTTCCATACTTTAATTCAACGCGAGCTTCTGTGCCGTTTTGATAAGTCAGTTTTCCGCGCAAGATGGGTGTGCCATAACTTGCCGATACTACAGGCGAGACAACAGTTCCTATACTGAGGAACGCACCAGACTCAAGCACTTGCACAGGTAATATATTATTTTGTGAAGCTGCTGCTCCCAATAATGGAAGCAGATTATTTTGATCGAGGATGATTGTGGTCACACCGACAGGCTGGATAGAGTCAAGGAGCATGAGCAGGTTTTGGCCGGGGCGCGAAGCGTCGCTTAATGCTCCACCTCCTGCAAGGATCGGTTCAAAAAGAGGAGTCAATTTTGGTTTGATGGTTGCAATGTTACGCGGAAAATCGCGACGCGCTGATTGCATTGCAAGGTAGAGCGCCTGTCTTGAAACTGCCTGGGCCATGGCAAGATCTTCTTTTGTGGCCGCAATTGTGGAGGGGTACAACGATTTTTGATAAAGATAATCACGCAGAACACCTGTCGAAATATCAAGAGATGACCAGCGTAAAATATCTTCCAGTGAAGTGTAGTTCAACAAGCCTGGTAGATTCTCGCCCAAACCAAATTGCGGGTATACGTTTAATGTTGATTTATCTTTGAAGCCCGCCGAGATGACAGAAGCAGATGCACCAATATCCACACTTAAGATACCTTTGTTCGTGCCATAAACTTTTGCAAGAAAACGCACCATGCGTCCGGTGGCATAAGCAGTCGGTAGCAAATGTCCGCCAGACCACAGGTCTAATAAATCCACACCTTTGATCTGACGTTTGCGAATATTGATCACCATGCGTGCCAATTCGCGTTGTGCAGGTTCAAGGTCTTCCGTTTCAAGCGAAGGGCGTACATTCGGACTGAAATGCAAAGCTGGAGAAAGCGAACCAACAAGAGTCTTTATTGCTCCCGCGATTTTTTCATTGCCCGCAAACAAAACGGCTGGGCGTTTTTCCTCTGGTAACAAGAAGCTTGCAAGCCCGACCGGCTCAAGTAATTTTTGAATGGAGCGTGATGCGCCGCCGTCTGTTCCGCCGGTGATCACAACCAGGTCTGGCCGCGCGCGCATAATGCTATCTATCTGTTGATCTGGTTTGCGCTGATCATTTAGACCAATCGTTTCCACGATCCGTGCATAAGTGGACTCTGTGAGTCTGCGTGCGCTTTCCAGTGAGACATCTTTAAGCAAACCAACAATGACTGCTTTAATGGTCGGCCCAGCTGATAAAGTAATCACCACCACATCCACCCCGCTCCCGTTAGGCTGGCTCGGTGTAAGGAGTCCACGTGATGCATCCAGCAGTGATTTCCCTAAAATCGCCTGCAAATTTTCGACTGCATTGCGGGCGCCTTCACTTACATCTTTGAATGGTGCTTCGGCTGTGGAAGGCGCGGTTCCAGATGCCACAAAGCGATATGCGCCTTCGACCACGTCAAACAAGACCGCGCGTGTATTGGCAGCGCCGACATCTATTGCAAGAAGAGAATTACCATCAACCAGTGAGGTAGGCATGTTTAAAGAAAATTCCCAATGAAGT
>JACMLM010000068.1 GCA_014379595.1 Anaerolineales bacterium | reverse complement strand
CGCCCTCACCCTCGGCCGCGCCCTCTTCAAACGCAGGGGGGGGGCGGGGGGGGACAAGCTCACCCCCGACGTCAAACGCCGCCGCCTCTACGGCCTGCTCGCCCGCCGCGGCTACGACTCCGACATCTGCCGCAAGGTCATCGACAAGCTCATGAAGCCCGGCGAAGACGACTGATCTCTACCGCCCGGGTGCCATCAGGCTCGGCTTTGCGAGCCTGATGCTCCGGAGTCTGAATCGTCGCGATCCCCAATCGTCACACCCCACACATCACGGCCTCGCTACCGTTCCCCCTGCGCAGCCCCACCCCCCGCATCCCCCACAACCCCCCCCCGCTACTTTATTCTCGCAAAAATTTATCGAAGTCATTTAGAGGAATGCGTGCTGTCATATCCAAATTCAGCGGCGTGACCGCAACCATTTTCTTTTTTCGTAACACATATACATCGGTGTCTTCACCTTCTTGTTCGAGCATGGCAGCTTCTTTGTATGTGATCAAGCCTGGCAGGTCCCAGGATGCTCTTTCAGCGGCGACGGGTTGATAGTATCGGTGGCGCGAAAGCCTCGTTACCTGCCACTCAGTTTCAGGCGTGGCATGACTCGGTACTTCCACTTTCAACAAATCCACTTCTGCTGAAAATTTCTTTTCAAGTAATATTTTTGCAAAGTAAGCAGTGAAATATCCCGCTGCAGAAAAATCTATATCTTCCGAATGAGTCAAATGATATTGTGTTTCAGTTTGAAGCGAGATTGCCAGCGACGGAATTCCCATTGCGGCGGCTTCCATAGCCGCACCCACCGTACCTGAAATGGTAATCCCCAGCCCAACATTCTCGCCATAATTAATACCGGAGACAACAAGATCAGGTTTATGTTTGGAAATTTCTAAAACACCATGGAGGACGGATTGGGCGGGCGAGCCGCCCACTGCATGCACGTTCCACTCCTGACCATTGACCTGCATCAGCTCTTTGCGAATGATCCCATCTGACGTATTCGGCAAACTACGCCCCATGCCCGAAGATTGGTCACGCGGCGCGGCAACAGTGACATAGCCGATCTTTGAAAGTTCACCCGCGGCCGCCCATAAACCGGGCGAGCGAATGCCGTCATCATTTGTTAAGAGAATGTGGGGTTTGTTCTTTTTCATATTGTTCATTATAAACAAATAAACGTAAAACCGCCTTTCAGTTGAAAGACGGTTCTTGGTGCTCTCGGCAGGACTCGAACCTGCGACCTATTGCTCCGCAAGCAAGCGCTCTAATCCACTGAGCTACGAGAGCATTTTTTATGCGGATGGTATTTTACTGTAATGTACCATCATGGTCAAGGCGGCTTGACTGACTTTGAGCATCAAAGTAAAATCGGTGTCTCACGCGGGAGTCGCCAAGTGGTAAGGCATCAGCCTTCCAAGCTGATATTCGTGGGTTCGAATCCCATCTCCCGCTCCATGTTCAGTGATCAGTTTCAGTAACCAGTAAATTGGAAACTGATGGCTGGTCACTGATTACTGAAAAAGGGGCCCGTGGCGCAGCGGTTAGCGCAGGGAACTCATAATTCCTTGGTCGCAGGTTCGAATCCTGCCGGGCCCACTTTTGACGCTTTTAAAGGGGATTTTGTGCCAAATATCTATGCTTAAAGTAATTCTCACAAAAAGAACAAAATATGACAAGTGAAGATAAATTACTAGCACTCGCAAAAGAAGTACATAACTCTAAGGCTCTTATATATGTTCAACGCATAGAAACTCTACAAACAAATTTTTTTGTATTTCAAAGAAACTATGAAGAGCTCATGAAATTAATTAAAGTGAGCCGAAATCCAAAGAAAATGTTTGAACTTTGGGCCTTACGCAATCGCCACAAGTTAGAAGTAGTAATTTCTGAAATCCTTAGATTGCTTCATAATTTTCTAGCAAGTGCAGAAACTTTAGTATCTCATACAAGAATTATTATGAACGATTGGTATGATCAAACCGAATTCCTTCACGAGTACAAAACGCAAATAAAAAATCGCTTTATTAAAGACCCAAGGACTGGTTTTATTAAAGACCTTAGGAATTTCAATCTTCATTATTCGTTTCCTGTTACTCATGCAACTTTCTCACTCAAAGCTGATGAAAAAACAGGAGAGACTATAGAAAATTTTTCTTTCGTGCTAATAAAATCTAGCCTGCTTCAATGGAAAAATTGGAATGAAAGAGCAAAAACCTATTTGATCTCATGCAATGAAGAAATTGATATAGGAGATCTTGTCAATGAATATTACAAAGAAATCCTTGATTTTCATAACTGGATAGTAGCCCGAATTTATGAAATTCATAAAGAAGATTTTGTATGGTATGAAGAAATGCGTCAAAAAACATTAAATGCAATGAGCGATGAAGAAAAAAAGGCTAGAGGGATAATATAGTTAAGATTTCTCGCAAGCATAGTAACAAAAACGGACATTTAAAAATGTCCGTTTTTGTTTATTTTAATTGCTCCAGCAATTTTTCGTAAATACCCGGCGCTGCAGCAAGAATGGATTGAGGTGAGGAAATATAATCTGGCTTTCCATCTATTGCTGTCACGCGTGCGCCTGCTTCTTCTGCAATCAAGCCTGCGGCGGCAATGTCCCAAGGCCTGAGGGTTAGCTCCCAAAAGCCATCAAAACGGCCTGCAGCGACGTAACATCCATCTAGGGCAGCAGAACCTAGGCGACGTACACCCTGGGTCATTTTAGCGAGTTTTTCAAAGTTCTTGAAATTATCCTTCTCTGTGTTCCATGTGTCATAGGGAAAGCCTGTGACTAATAAGCTTTTTTGTAATTCTGTTACATCGGATGCATGGATTGGTTTGCCATTGAGAGTTGCACCTTTGCCGCGTTCAGCTGTGAACATTTCATCGCGCAGCGGGTCATATACTGCGCCGAGTATTACACTGCCTTTGATAGCATAAGCAATGGACACACAAAAAGTGGGGATATGATGTGCGTAATTCACGGTCCCATCTAAAGGATCGATATACCAAATCCCTTCGTTATCACCTTTTGTTTCACCGCTTTCTTCTGCAATAATATGGCTTTCCGGAAAAAGAGTCTGTATCTCTTTAATTAAAAATGCTTCAGAGGCATGATCTGTTTCTGTAACAAGGTCAATTAAACCTTTATAGCTGACCTGATGCTCTGTGTTGTATCCATCTTTTAAGATGGCACCTGCTCCACGTGCAAATCGTTCAATGTCTGCAAGAGTTGGTTTCATAAATGTCCCTTCCAAATGCGGCGACCCAATGCAGAGAGAGCAAATTCCACAGCAAGGATGGCAGTTCGATTTTGCCCATCGAGGATGGGATTAACTTCAACGAGGTCCATGCCAATAAGTTTGCCTGTTTCAGCGATCATCTCACATGCAAGATGAGCTTCACGTTGTGTGAGTCCAGCGGGGACCGGAGTACCAACCCCGGGGGCATGTTGCGGGTCTAATGCGTCGAGGTCAAGTGAAAGATAAATGCCATCTACATCTTTGCTGACGCGTTCAATAGCTTTCTCAACCACGGAGACCATGCCATAGCGATCAACTTGTTCCATGCTCATGACCATAGCGCCTGCATCTCGCAGGTTAACTTTTTCACCAGAGTCCAAGTCACGTGCACCAATGATTGCAATCTTTGACGGGTCAATGACGGGAATAGTCTCGTCCCATAGTTGCACAAGGCTTTTATCCCCAAGCCCTGCAAGAATGGCAAGTGACATACCATGAATATTTCCGGATGGAGTAGTTTCACCGGTATTGAAATCTGCATGTGCATCCAACCAGATCACACCTATCTTTTTGTTGCGTGCAGCTCCTCGAACAGATCCAATAGACAGGCTGTGATCTCCGCCAAGCACAAGCGGAAAATTTCCAGCCTGCACCGAAGTAGCCACTGCACCCGCCACACGGCGTGACATGGGAATAATGCAGTCCATATATTTCAATTTCGGATTGATAATCTTGCACATTTCAGCAATGGCTACTTCCACATTGCCTTCGTCTTTTACAGTGTATCCAATCTCTTCCAGCTTTTGTTGTAAGTGTGCATAGCGTATCGCGCTGGGTCCCATGTCTACACCGCGGCGGTCTGCACCGAGATCTATCGGCACACCGATAATGTCAATTTGCATATTTGTCTCCAATTCTGAAATTTTTTTACCGCGAAGGAGCGAAGTACGCGAAGAATTTTTTGTTCGCGAAGAGAGTATGGATGGTTGAATTGACTTTCTATTTCCTTGGATAGGGCGTTTGGCCCTCGAGATTGTAGACGACACGCCTAATTCCATCTTTCATTAATTTGACGTTCCAGTTTAAAAGAAAACCTATTTTACAACCACTTAATTTCAAGTAAGTTAAGAGTTGCGCTTGGTGAATGGGATGCAGGGTTTCCACTGCTTTGTTTTCAACAATGACAAGACCGTCTACAAGCGTATCAATTCGATAACCCGCATCAATCTTTTGATCTTCATAAAGAATGGGAAGTTTTACTTCAGTTTGTGCATCTCTGCCACGTTTGCGAAGTTCATAAGCATGACAATGCTGGTAAGTGGATTCAAGCAAACCAGGTCCTAACACTTTATGCACTTTAATTGCACAATCAACAATATCCGTAGCAATCGCCTCAATGTCTGTCATTTCTTCTTCCTTCCTTAAAAAAAACCTTTGCGCCCTTCGCGTCTTCGCGGTGAAACGGTTTTACGCGGTTCTGTAGTAACCCACGTCCACTGAATAAACTTGTCCGCGCTTGATGACTTGTTTGACTAAATTCGTTCCATAGCGATATCCAAGCTGACGATAATCCGAGATAGATAAGATTAACATATCTGCCTGTTTGCCCACTTCGATGGAACCGATTCTATCTGACCTGCGAATTGCGTGAGCGGAATTGATAGTAGACGCCGCGATAGCTTGTGCAGGAGTTAGCTTCATCGCACGACAGGCTAACGCTATAACAAACTGCATTGACTCATTCCATGTTGTGCCGGGGTTGCAGTCTGTAGCCAAAGCTAGAATCGCATCTGCTTCGATAAGTTTTTTTGCAGGGGTGTAATCTTTTTCAGCGAGTCCAAATGGAGTACAAGGCAAAGAGACAGCAACTGTATCAGATTTTCCAAGAGCGGCGATATCTGCATCAGATGTTTGCACCAAATGATCTGCAGATGCTGCACCTAATTCAGCTGCAAGTGCTGCACCTCCGAGGTTGTCAAATTCGTCAGCGTGGATCTTGAGTGGGAATCCCAGCGACCCAGCTTTGGTCAGGATCTGACGCGATTGTTCAAGGTTAAAGGCTTTCGTCTCACAGAAGACATCCACAAAAGGCAAAGGCAGGCGCGGGGCATGAGTCTCCCACCATTCTTTTAACATGGGTAACATGGTGTTGACGACTTCATCGGTATAGCCCTGTGGATTATCTTTGAATTCGGGAGCAATGGCGTGCGCGCCGAGGAACGTGATAGCGAGGTCAAGCGGACTTTCATCATCCAATGCAAGCAGGGCCTTGAGCAGGCGTAATTCAGTAGATATTTGCAAGCCATAACCTGTTTTCGCTTCAACAGTAGTTGTGCCATGTGAAAACATACGAAGCAATCGTGGACGAGTCTGTGTCATGAGCATTTCCATGCTGGCAGTGCGCGTGGCTTTGACAGTGGAAAGAATTCCGCCTCCCGCCGCGAGAATATCGAGATATGCCATGCCGCCCATTTTCATTTCGAATTCATTTGCACGGTCACCTGCCCAAATGAGATGCGTATGTGGATCTACAAAACCTGGCATGAGAACACAATGGCGCGCGTCAAGAGTCGGTTCATTGGGATAGGCATTCTTCAATTCATTAGTTGTGCCGACAGCTATGATTTTTTCATCGCGCATGACCATCGCACCATCCTCAATGATGCCAAGCGTGCCGAGCGCATGTCCGCGTTGTGGGCCACCTGCGAGGGTCAGGAGTTGGGAAGCAGAATGAATAAGCATGAAGTAATTTAACCACAGAAAGGCTCTCATAGCGAAAATGATCCTTGGGCCAGTCATTGGCAGCGTATTCAGCAAAATCAAACCCAGCCTGAGCAGTGTGTAATTTACGCTCATGTAGTTGTTAGTAAGAATGTCGCGCATCAATCGTTTTTGATAAATACGCGACATTCTGTTTTTGAAAGCTAACATAACTGTTAAGGAATATAACCATAGTCCTCTTGCCTTATTTTGTAGAGGGTGTACAATGAAGTCAATCTTAGGAGACCTTCCTGAGAAATCTAAAAGAAAGGAGATTACTCACATGTTATTTTCCCCTAAAGAAAAAGGTCAGGGTCTTGTTGAATACGCTTTAATTCTTGTTTTGGTAGCCATTGTCGTTATTGCAGCTTTAATGATCCTCGGACCAATCATCGGCGGCGTTTTCAGCAAAATCAATACCAGCCTCTCCAGTGTATAATTTACACTAATCGTTGTATAAGTTTTAGTAAATGTCGTGAATTGGTAGATACTCTGCTGTTCACGACATTTAACTTATACAGACCTGCTTAATAATTGTTTGGACATGATATTATTTCATGATTCATGTAAAATAGTGGTAAGTCTTAGGAGGTCTTCCTGAGAAATCTAATAGAAAGGAGATTATTCCCATGTTATTTTCCCCTAAAGAAAAAGGCCAGGGTCTTGTTGAGTACGCTCTAATTCTTGTTTTGGTAGCTATCGTTGTTATTGCAGCTTTGATGATTCTTGGGCCAAGAATTGGCGCAGTTTTTAGCAAGATCAACTCCAGCTTAAGTGGTATATAATTTGTCAGAGTCAAATAAAAATATCCCATCGAAAGATGGGATATTTTTATTTGACTTACTTAACCTTTGATCTGACTCAGTTTTAAACCACATTAATTCATACGGCATCACATTATATTACGCCGATCACAATAAATTCTATCCTTTTTGCATACGCCGCAGTGCCAAAAAAGCTGCTACATTAAAGAGCATGGCAATTAACGCGATGAACATAAACCCGAATTGTTGATATATAAATGCTGCAAGGAACGCGCCAAGAGCACGTCCTAGTGAGTGACCGGTGACATTCATTGCCAGCATCGTAGCCCTTGCCGAGGGGACAAGCTCTGTCATCAATGGAATATGACTGACGAGAATATATTCAAATGT
>JACMLM010000067.1 GCA_014379595.1 Anaerolineales bacterium | reverse complement strand
GTCGTAAAATGGGCTCAGGCAAGTTCACGATCTGTCGTAATGTCATACTTGATTCTTCCACTTCAAAATTAATTGTAGGGCAGGTTACAAACCCGCCAAATATTATTTCAAAAATTGTCAGACTGCATACCCAAAAAACGGGCACTTAGCCTAACTACTCTTTATTCTTAACCTTCCCCTTGCTCTTCCCCGCCTAACTGACCACCGTCCTGTGTCAGGTTATTTTGATCACTGTCCTGTTGCGCTTGCATGGCAGACATAGGCCCTTCAAATTCATTGAGATTCTGGTGATAAGCTGCCAGCCAAACTGCCATACGTTCACGTTCTACATTGGCAGTGTCTTCATTCTTCTTTGCAATGCGCGTCATGCGGCGGCGGTTGATGTCTGCTTGCACACCGGCAGGGTCAAGGACATCTTGAAATTCAAGTTTCGTACCGCCTACAACGATGAATACTGTTCCATAGTTTAACAAATACCCGGTCAGGCCAACGCGCTTGTATTCAGTGCTTAAAATACTTTCGATCTGGGCTGAGCGCCGTTCCTCAGTGCCGAGTGGTTTTTTATCAAGGTCTACGATTTCATCTGGTGTCACCATAAAGATATCATTCTTCCAGTCAATGTATTCCCACACCATCCAACCGATAATAGGAAGCATAAGAAATAGCAGCAAAACAATCACTGTATCTGGCCGCAGAGAGCCTGCTGCATTTGGTTCTAAAAATGACTGATCGGGCGATTGAGCCAGGCTCCAAATGCGGATGAAAATTAATGTCACTACGCCTGCAAAGAAAAGCAAGGGTTTCCCAGCTTGCTGTAAAAGTACGAACCAATGTTTATGATAGATAACAGTTCCGCCATCCTCCACGCGCAGTTTAAAAAGATTTGCAAGCACGATCCAAATGAGGGACTTCTTCTGTATGTCTTTATCTTCGATCACGATTGGAGGAAGGTCATCCTGCGCTTTGGCCTGTACTGCCAGCCCCAGCTTGGAGCGGATCGCATTCTTCATCGCATCCTTTTGAGCTTGTGAGCCGCTTGCTTTGGTGCGCTCCCAATATTCACGGATCATATCTGCGGCTTGTTCGGGATGATCTACATAATCAAATTGGATCTTTCCAACGAAAGTTCGCACGGTTACATTGCCATAATTCAACGCGCGTCCGATCACATCCGTTTCCACATTGACAGAAAGAATCGTGGCAAGCGGAACTTCCTGCCGGCTGTCATAAATGCCGACCACGCGTTCCACCCAAACCACTCGTTGATTCGTCACAATGTAGTAATCGTTGCTCCAGTCCACTGCCTGCCAGATGCCCCATAAAATAATGAGCACCAAAAGAGCACCGCCTATAGCAACAGGTGTCATTGCACTTGATATAAAAGCCCAGCCAAAGAGAAAAATTGGAAGGAGGGTTGCAAATGCAGGGCCAAGTAATGCCTGATACAAACGGATCTTATGCCTGCGTGCCAGAAAATAAATGCTCTCTTTTGGCCCCAGCCATTTGAAGCGTGTTGCACGTGCCAATTTGCGGCTGTCGATTGCCACCAAAAAGTTTGGTCTTAATTTTTCATATTGTTGGAGCAGGTTGTCAAAACCTTCGCGTGAAAGAAAAAGCATTACTGAATCTTCCACGGTTCTGATCGTAGCCGAGCGATTCCGTTTTTCGAACAAGGCCTCTTCGCCGAAATAATCTCCCGCAGCAAGCCATGCCAGAAAATCCTCACGATCTTCACTGGGACGTGTGACTTTTATTTTTCCTTTATAGATCAAATAAAATCCGTCAGGTTTGGCGCCGCGCTCGAAGACCACACTTTCAGCAGGCAGCGCACGTTCCTCCAATTTAACGGCAATGCCAGCGAGTTCAATCTCTTTTAAACCGCTAAAGAGATGAATTCTATCTAAAAAGGCGACGCGCTGTTTAAGATCTATCACAATTTTATTCTATCAAATTTCATGCACAATATCATAAACTGATATAGAGGCAGGGAGACGTTTTGCGACAAGAGTTATTCCAAAATATCCACACCTGCGAGTCTTTCGATCACACCGACCACAGCTGAATTGTCCAATTCGCCCATGCCCATATCGATCATCTGTTGGAATAATTTTGTATTCTCAATTGTGCTGGATATGGGAGCGTCATATTGTTTGGCAGTATCCAAAACAATATTCATATCTTTTAATTGCATATAGGATTTAAATCCAGGATTGCGATTGCCTTCAAATAAACGCGGCGGCTTGATATCCAATGCCCAACATTGTGCAGCGCCGGCTTTGATCGCCTCCACTACTTTGCGAGGGTCTACGCCTGCTTTCTTTGAGAAGACAAGCAGTTCGCCCATCGCCACCATCTGCGCCGCAACCATGATCTGATTTGCAGCTTTGGCAACCTGACCCGCACCTGAGTCACCGACGTGTGTGATAGTTTTGCCCATTGCTTGAAACACAGGCATTACTTTTTGGAATGCTTCTTCATTGCCGCCGACCATAATAGTCAGTGTTCCATTCTTCGCACCAACATCTCCGCCTGAAACGGGCGCATCCAAAGAGAAAGCACCTCTCTCTGCAAGTTTGTCTGCGATCATGCGCGCGGAAGCTGGCTTGATGGTGGAGTTATCTACAAAGATGAGTCCATCGTGTATGCCGTCGATGATTCCCTTTTCACCCAGGACAACTTTTTCAACGTCAGGAGAATCGGGCAAATTGGTGAATACAACATCTGCCTGTGCAGCAACTACGGCGGGTGAAGATGCATGGATGGCACCTTCTGCAACAAGTTCGTCCACTGCGGCGCGTGAACGATTGTGCACGATCATAGGAAAACCTGCTTTGAGGATATTTCTTGCAATAGACTTGCCCATTAATCCGAGGCCGATGTATCCAACTCTTAACATGATGGACTCCTTAGTAAGAATGATAAGGAGATTATAAGCCCTACCCCCACCCAGCCTCCCCCAAATGCGACATAAATTTTTTTATTATCAAATGAATATAACATGTCGCATTTGGGGGAGGTGCCCCGCGAAGCGAGGGCGGAGGGGGTAAAAGCAAAGAACCTGCTCCAGAAAACAGGAGCAGGTTCAAAGTTAAGAGTGAAGCGATTATTTGATCGAGTAGGTCAAGCTGACAGTTACAGCAATTGTCAACTGGCCTGGTGAGATCGGTACAGAGGCTGCTGCGTCAAAAGCCACACCACCACCACCGCCTTTGCCTTCAGCATAAGGATAGGGGCTGTTATCGTAGAAGTTGATGTTTTGGATATCGCCAAGTTCAACGCCAGCAGTTTCAGCTAATTCTTGAGCCTGTAACTTCGCATCTTCCATAGCTTTGGCACGGGCTTCTTTTACGGCCTCGGCCTTGTCGGCTACGTCAAACTGAATGCTGTTGACGCTGTTCGCGCCTGCGCTAATGGCAGAGTCTAGTAGGTCACCAAGTCCATCGAGATCACGCACGGTGACGTACACAGAGTTATCGACCATGTAGACCGAGCCAGTCACAGTGCCATCAGGGCCATACTGTTGAGAAGGCCAGATGCTAAAGTTGGTGGTGCGAATATCTTTTTCAGCCACACCTGCGGCCTTGAGAGCATCGATCACGGCATTGGTCTGCACTTTGTTTGCATCCACAGCTTCAGATGCGGTAGCATCTTCCGTATGAACACCGATATAAATATAGGCAATATCGGGGGTGAGGTAGACCTGTCCCAAACCGTTCACGTTCAGTGTGCGGACTGCATCAGGCGCGGCCTGATTAATAGTGGTCGGCCCGGTAGGGGCGCAAGCGCTCAAGATAAGAGCAAAAGCTAATACTGCAAAAACTAAAAATTTTGTACGCATGTTTTAAATCTCCTTTAATGTTGCGTTAGATAACAAATAGACGATATAGTATCGAAAAAGTTCCTTACTATTTTATCTTGTTTGGGGTAAAATTTTGCACAAATGTTCTATTATCGTTTTTTACGTCATTGCGAGGGTGCACTTGTTCTTCACCCGAAGCAATCTCCTAGTTTGCAAGGGATTGCTTCGTCGGGAAGAGCGCCCTCCTCGCAATGACGGGGAACTAATGATGCCAATAGACTATCAGCAAATCTACATACGGATCAAAGAGATCGGCGCGGGTGCGCGTGAGCGACGTAAAACGTTGGATGAACGTCGAACCCGTGCACGCGAGTTGATGAGTGTCTATTCTTCTGAATTGGATCTGCTGCGTTCCAAAGTGGACACCGCCAAACTAGCCGATGCCAACATCCGATGTGCCTTACCGATTAATGAGCCACTCGCTTCTTCCCACCCTGCGCCTGTCGCTGCCTCCGATGTGACCTTGATTGCCGCTGACGGTTCGCAGATCAATCCAGACCGTCACGCCGCGATCCAGTTTTGTGTGGTCAATGTCGGCGCGATTCAAATGAGAATGAATTCAGGCGAAACATCTGGAATTTATACGGAAACTGAATTGCTGTACGGCGATGACCTTCTGCCAAACGGTTATCCCATGTCTGAAGGGTTGGTGGCGCTGCGACGTGACTTAAAAGAACGGGCCGTGGTGGAGAAATTATCCAAAGATATTGCTGGCTCAGTGGTGACCTTTACAGATGGACCTGTTGAATTGTGGGGCGCAAAAGGCGAAGATGCAAAATCATATGAAGATGTTGTACAGCAATATTTGGGAGTACTTTCCCGTTTACAAGGTCGCGGAGTGATCACGGCAGGTTATGTTGATAAACCAAGCGCAGACCTGGTGATGCGTTTGCTTGAGCTCGCTTCTGCCGACGGTGAGCAAATAAAAAAATTACGAGAGTTTCATCCATTGCGTGGCGTGAGTGACAGATGGTTATATGGCGAACGAGATAACCCGTTACTGCCTCCAGGTCACCGTTCGGCAGTGTTTGGGATACAGTCCAATTCTGAAAAGAAATATACAGGTGTTTTATCTTTGCACTTCTTTTATCTCAATGTCGGCACAGACGGACATCCTTGGCCCGTGCGCGTGGAAATCCCTAAATGGGTCGTGGATGATAAATCCAAATTGGATTTGTTACATGGTGTCTTGGTCGAGCAATGCCGCATGATGGGCAGCAAGCCGTATCCATATTTATTACATCGCGCGCATGAAACTGCGGTTGTAAAAAATGAAGAGAAACAGCAGATCGAAAATATGCTGGCAATGGAATTACGCCGGCAGGATGAAGATATAGATGTTGGCTCGCATAAGAGTTCTGCGAAAGGTTTGAAGGGAAGAAAGAAACGGTAAATCGACCCCCACCGCCCTTCGGGCACCTCCCCCAAATACGCAATTGATATGTTGAATGATCATTCAAACTTTTTCTTGCGGATTTGGGGGAGGCAGGAGGGGGTGGGAATTGGAGAATAAAACATGACTCAACAAATTGAAATCGGACGTTTACTTCGGGCGGGGACGACAGGCTTTGTTGCTGGCTGCCGTGTGTCGCAATTTACTGTACCTGCTCTGGGCGCATTGGTACGCGCGCCATTGGGTAATGGTTATCAGGTATATGGACTCATCAACGATATTCACATTGACGATGACGGGTTGGTGCGCCAGCTTGTAACTGCAGACAACGTTAGCGAGGAAGTAATGCGTGACAACCGCGAACGGCGCATTGTGCCTGTGGAAATGTCTGTGCTGACAGTGGGATATGAGCAGGATGGAAAGATTTTTCATCTTCTGCCGCCACGTCCGCCATTGAGTTTGGATGTGATCTATGCGTGTGATGAAAATGATCTGATGAGGTTCACATCATCAGGCCGATTCGGATATTTCAGACATATCTTGCAAAATAAAGATATGCCCGTGGGTGAGGTATTAGCTGCTCATATCGGAGGCGCGTGTGTAGCTCATGGTAAAGGCGGCGATGCCTGGAAAGAGAAAGCTGTCCAGGAGTTGATTGCATTGTTAAGAGATGATTATCCGACACTGATGAGTGTACTGGGTGCTTTGGGTGAGGTTGTTTAAAACCTTTTAACCACAAAGGGTCACGAAGGAGCACAAAGGAAATGCAAAAGAAAATTTATTTGCCTGTTCCGCCGCATGTGGAGCGAGTTGGGAAAGCCGTGTTGGATGCTTCGTTTAAAGTTCACACCGCGCTTGGACCTGGGTTATTGGAGTCGGTTTATGAGACTTGCACAAAATACGAATTGATCGAAAGTGGTCTGCGTGCGCCGACTCAGGTTGTCTTGCCTGTTATATATCGCGAAATTAAAATGGATGCGGGTCTTAAGCCAGATATGATCGTGGAAGATTGTGTGATTGTGGAATTTAAGTCTGTTGAGACGATGCACCCTGTTTTCGATGCGCAATTGATAACATACTTGAAGTTGACAGGAATTCGTTTGGGATTTTTGATCAATTTCAATGTGGTTCATTTGAAAGATGGGATTAAACGGATTGTAGTTTAAGAGCTTCAACCACAAAGTGTCACAAAGGTACACAAAGGTTTAAGAACTTTCCTTGCTCTCCTTGGTGACCCTTCGTCCCCTTTGTGGTAAATGGTTTTTTGCCTCGTAGTAAAAAAGGAGTCATTATGGAAGATAAAATTATCGGCTACGTAGTTGGCGGTGGACTCAAGGAGTCTTTCCGCGTGCGGCTTACAGTTGATCCTCTCACAGTGCAGGAGGGGGCATTTGTTGTGATTGAGAGCGGTGACTATCATTTCTATGGCCTCGTGACTGATATGCAGCTTGGCGCGACGGATGATCGCTTTGCGGATGAAAAATCTGACCGATTGCCTGCGGCGCTGGCGAAGGCTTTGCATGGGCAGACTCTGTATACCAACCTCGAAGTGCTGCCTGCGTTGATGCTTGAGCGTGGTCCTGATCCCGATTCGCCTGACTATAAAATTAAGTATGATATTTGGATAAAGAAAATTGGTGATAAGAAACCGCATCCGATTCCTGTGAAGACGGTGCCGCCGCATCACTCGCAGGTGCGGATGGCGAACGAGGGTGATATTGCTGAAATTTTCGGTGACCCGAATGACGCAGGTAACTTTATTATCGGTTACACACGCGAGCAGGGACATCCTGTTTGTATTGATATGGAGAAGTTCGTGCAGAGGTCGTCTGGGGTGTTTGGGGCGACGGGCACAGGCAAGTCATTTTTGACGCGTTTAGTATTGGCGGGATTGATGCACTATAACAAGGCGTCTGTGTTAGTGCTGGATATGCACAACGAATATGGTTTTGACGATGTGGCGTCAGATACGAAAATGGCCGTGACGGGACTCAAGACCAAATTCAAGTCGAAGATACGAATCGTCGGCTTGGGAGCAGGGGCAACCATCAGAGGCCAGGTCCCTGACTTTAATTTGGAAATCTCAACAGGCGACATTTCCACAACCGATATTGAAACGTTGAGCCGTGAATTGAATCTGAAAGAGACCACGCCTACCACGTTGAACGCCTTGTTCGGGTCGTTCAAGAATGACTGGTTCGCGCACTTCAAGGCGATGAACCGCGAAGAGGTGGAAGTGGAGGACGAGAAGGGAAAGATGAAACGCATGCCGCATCCTGAAAGTGTGGCGGCGTGGGCAGATGCCAACGGTGTGAACGTGATGGCGGCGGAAGCGTTGCACGATAAATTGCGGCGCTTGTTTGGCAAGCCGTATATCGTTGAAAAGCCCGCCGCAGACAGCGTGAAGAATATTATCGACGCGCTGGAGAATGGTCAGCATGTGGTGCTTTCGTATGGCGAGCATGAAAGCGACCTGGATTATCTGCTCGTGTCGAATTTGCTCACGCGCAAGATCCGCGCGGCATGGGAGAAGAAGACCAATGAATTCAGAACGCATGGCAAGAGTGAGCCAAGGCCATTGGTGATCGTTGTTGAAGAAGCGCACAAATTGCTCAACCGTGAGATGGCGGCACAGACGACCTTCGCCACCATCGCGCGCGAACTTCGCAAATATTACGTGACCCTGTTGATCGTGGACCAGCGCCCGTCGCAAATTTATGACGAGGTCATGAGCCAGTTGGGGACGCGCATCAGCGGCTGGCTCGGCGATGACCTGGATATTCAAGCCGTATTATCAGGTTTATCTGGACGGGACGCTCTGCGCGGTATGCTGGCGCGACTCCAACCGAAAGAAGAAGTTCTATTGTTAGGATGGGGTGTCCCGATGCCGCTGCCTGTGAAATCTCGCAGGTACGATGATGCCTTCTGGAAAGAGTTGCTTGGAGGAGGAAAGAAGAAGAGTGAGGCAGAGAATATGAAGGAGTTGGGGTTTTGATATAAAAAGTAATAGTGTTTTGCATGATTTGTTTGTATAATATTCATATGGGACAAACAAAATGGCTTCGCTGACAAAGTATTTCAAACTAATGAAAGAACATCCGCAGTTGTTTGTAAATCCTGATGAAGAAGGTATCATCAGGATAATTACTGAGCGCGAAGAGCTAAGGAGATTACAAGCAAAACTAAAAAAAGAATATAAAGAGGTAGGGAAAAAGCCAGAGTGGATTGATATTGGTATTTTAGCTGAAGATCAATGGGAATATATAGTACGAGATCTAGTAGAGCATCCTGACGGGAGGATTGGTGGGTACACTCGATCAATTAGTCGAGCAAGTCTCAAAGGTGGAATTGGCGTTGTGGTAATGCCTGTTCAAGGTGACAAAGTTTTACTCTTAAAGCATTTTCGCCACGAAACTAGAAGTTGGTATTGGGAATTTCCCCGAGGATTTGGCGAACCTGGATTATCAGCCGAGGAAAATGCAAAAAAAGAGTTATTAGAAGAAGTTGCTTTATCACCGAAAAGATTAGTTGAAGTTGGTAGTGATCCTGGTACTGTCTTTTATTATGCGGAACTCAATGAAGGTGAACCTCAAAAACCAGCAGATGAAGCAATACAAAAAATTGAGCTCTTAAATTTAGATGAATTGGAAAACTGGATTTTCAGCGGTCAGATCACAGATTGGTTCACGATTATGGCTTATATAATGTATAAAAGAAAAACTCTTTAGCCGATGAAAAGATGAAAAAAGGATTCAACTATGTTTGAAGGAGGATACAATGAACGCAAATTACCGCTTTGTTGGCTCTTTGGATAGTGCAAAAACAGCGCATTTTTCGAGCAAAGCAATGGAAAAGGATAATTGGTGGGTACCTGACGATAACAAAACGTGGTTATTGCATACTACATCGGCGGCAGCAATTTCTATAAAACAAATCCTGTGGGGTGAAATCATATGTGTGCCTAGAAATCAATACCTTGACTCGCCAGGATGGTTAAATATAGCTGATTTCTTTATAAAGTCAAAAATACCTCTGTTTTCAATTTGTATTCATGACCCAGATCTTGATTTGACACCAACAGGTTTTTTAACAGATTGTGCAAATCAATTCAAAAATGTTACTGGCTCATCCATGTTTGCTATGTCAGGTTGGCCGGGGTTCAGTTCTAGTGAGAGACTGAGGATTTATGAAAATATAAAATCACAGCATAATTTCAAAAACATGCTTAAAGGGATTCGTGTTGACGGCAAAAAAAAGGAATACTTCGAATATCAACGTGATACGCTTCAGCGTGTTCTTGAATACTTAACCAAGAATTACCTAAATGCACCCAATCTAATAATGCGGGCTCAATTGCCACAGACTTCAACTTGGGAAAAGTTAGAAAAGAACATAAACAACATGGAACTGATTGATGGATTGAAGACGGAGCATGGAAGGGAGTTTGCAAAGGACTATATTAACACCTTTCGTGAAATGAAGAAAATTGCAAGAAGCCACCATAGGTATCGTATAAAGGAACAAGCAAGATGGCTAAACCAGAGATCTAATCTATATCAGCACATTTATGATTACGATTCCAAATTAAGAGAACTCCTTCATTTAGATATCGACAGATGCTACAACGAAACGATTAGTGAATCTTCAGCTAATGGAAGGCTGGTATTTTCGGATCGTTCAGACTCACTTCTGCCGTTTCCTGTGCGAGAAAAGCATATGAATTTAGTAGATACTTCAAATATCGCGAGCGGTGTAAGCGAAAATAATATTATTGTCCCCGAGGAAATTGAGTCTCAGTCAAGTATGATTGAAAAAATAATTTATGTATTGAATAAAAAAGAAGTACAAAAACAAATTGAAAGAATTAGAGAGATTAGGATAACAAAAGGTCTTCCTAAAGGTTTTATCAAAAAGGAAGAGTTAAAACATCTTGATTTCCTTACTCAACACTTTTCGAATGTAATAATAAAGCAGAGCGGAAAAGGTCGAATTGTTGAGTATAGCTACAAAGGCCTGTCATTTGGTATCAGGGTTTACGTTAGTCACAGATTGGGAGAATACCTTGGGGATATTCCTTTGGTTGCAAGCCTAGTAGGAGAACTCGCTTCTACTACGCTTGAAAAAGCTGGTGTCAAAATCGGCCCGCTTAAGGAAAAAATAGGAAGCTTTTTTATTCAAAAAGATAAAGAAGTAATGATTGGTAGAGTTAGGGATTGGTTAACGGCTCCACCACCTCAGAAGTAACATCAATACTAAATACAGACTAAATCTAAGGATTCGCAAAATGGAAAATATTATCCCAATAATAAAAAAGAAAATTAAAAACAATGAATCATCATTTGAATGGCGATTTGGTGGAGGTGATACAAATATTGTTCTGGAAAATATCAAACTAAATGTTAAGCTCCTAAGGTATATTATTACATCTGCCGGTGGAGAATTCTTGTATGACACTTTTTCAATTAAGGAACCAGAAAACAATACTGTAATTTTGGTTAGAAACCAAAACAATGAAATAGGGCTTGTGTGGGAATGGCGACCTGTTCCAGCCAAATGGTTCTGGGCCTGCCCGAGAGGTTTTGGCGACCCTAATGATGAAGATAACATTGCAACTGCTAAAAGGGAAACGATAGAAGAGATTGGTCAGTGTGAAGTTATAAGCAGCAGGAAAATTGGTTCCTTATATCAAAACACAACATTCTTTGAAAACCCTGTTGGATTAGTTTTGCTCGATGTTGAGGTTATCACAAGCAAAATGAGTCAAGAAGAAGGTATATTGGATTTTAAGTTTTTTAACATAGATGAAATTAAGAACATGGTGCGTGAGGATAAAATTGAAGATACGTTTACTCTTAGCGCATTAATGAGATATTTTGCTTTATAGTGTTATGCGAGGGGCTGATTGATAATGAGTCATGTCCGCGTGAGAGGAGAAAAGAGCGAAAAATATTGTGAAATTGCACAAAGCGAGCATTTTGGATAACGAGATAACACTGGGCGGAATGTCCCAGTGTTATCTCGTTAAGAGCTTTACACGAATCGCGGATTCAGATTCGTCAACCTACGGGCTCCACGTCAACTTCCAATCGCCGGGGACGATGATCTGGACATTTATGAACGTATACGTGAACGGTCCCGGCGGCAGGGGCATTTGATACTGGAACCCCGCGGCGAAAGTAGTCTCTGGCAGGCCGCCGCCACCGCCGCCAGACCCTTGCGGCGGGTGCGCCAGGTCAGTGATGGCTGCGCCCACGATGTTTCCTTCAGATTGCATCATGAACTGGAAGTAGCCTGGCTCGATGCCTCCCTGTTCGGCGGAGAGTACATGCACTACCTGTCCATTCACCACAGCATCCTGGTTGATATCCCATTTTTGACCAAGCTGAGGGTCAGCGCCAGGGTCAAAGGTGAAAGCCCCGCCGTCGGCTGGGAGAGAGGCGGTCATCACAAAGTTGAGGGTCAATGGCGTGGCAACGTCCTTGGCCACTTTATACGCCCAATAGATCTTCTGGTCGCTGGTCAATGTATAGATGCCAGGGTCGGCATAATCGTAAGGCACCTGCGCGCCATTCGCATCGGTAATAGTGGCAAGGATGGCGCCAGCACCGTATGGCAGAACGCTGGGGTCAGTCCACGCCGTAATACCATATAAAATATATCCGTCGGGCAACACAATAACTTTATCGAGGATGTTCGTGATGCCATACGTGTTGACAGATTCTGTCGGTGTCTCGCTCACTGACTGGGTCGCTGTGGGTGGAGGGGTAACTTCCAATTCGATCACCGGCGCAAAATCATCGGGGCCGGCAGGTTTGAGTTTCAATGGAATCCTCCAATCTTCCGGCGCTGCGCCCACTTGCATCATCACCAATGTCGGCACTACGAACGTCGCTGATTCCAGACCGCTGGGCACAGGTGCAAGGTCCATTGCATAGCGCACACTGCATGAGGGGCAATCGGCTGTGTTCACCTGTTTGCCCGCCACAATATCGACCCGTGTACCATCGGCCAAAATGAGGTAGGACGATTCGCCAAATATACCGTTTGGGTCGGGGACAAATACAAAGTCTGCGGGCATAACATACGAATACACGATCGTCAGCATCCCATTGTTCAACACTGCCTGCTCTACCGTGAGAGTGAAGCCGTCGCGTGTCATTGTCACTGGTTCGCTCAACACCATTACCTGCGCTGATTGGTCAATGATGCCCACATTCGGCACATACCCTAACAAACGCTTCAACGCATTCACCACGGTCGGGCTCGTGGATAACAATACCAGCGCAACCAAAATGAGCACAACCACAGCCCACGTCAAACGCTTTGTCAAACTTCTGCTTTTCATTTGGTTCTCCTGATGTTTGATCGCGCTTGCATGACCTTCCGCAATGAAGCGGGCGCGCAGGGCGTTGACGAACTCCGCATCTGGCTCAGGGACGGCTGATACATCTCTCACAGCTTTTTCCAACTCTGACGATTGAATCGGCTCAGGCATTTTGCGCCTCCATTTGAAGGGCCAAACGATCCAATATGCGTCGAATGGATTTCCGCGCGGCATCTTCACTGCGCCCAAGCAATTGACCGATCTGCACGAAAGAAAGCTCAGCCGTAAATCGCAGGCGTAATAGCTCCCGCTCATCATCGTCCAATAACCGCATCAACGTTCTAAGCCTTGCACGCGACTCATTCTGGTAGATCGCTTCGATGGCATCGGTTTGAATAGGGTCTGCTACAGAATCGGTCATATCGCTCATGCTGTGATTTTTGCGAAAATGATCCATCGCCTTGTTGCGTGCGATCTGAAACATCCACGCGGTGAAACGTCCGCGATGTTGATAGCGAGGCAGGGCCTCCAGCGCCGCAATGAACGTCTGCGATGTCAGGTCTTCGGCATCGGCGGCATTACCCACACGTGAATAGTGGTAGCGATAGATCGGCCTGGCATAGGCATCATAGATCTGTGCCAGCGCCGCTTCCTCGCCTGCCAATGCACGCTGGATGGTAGTAAGCTCGATCTCCACCTGCCGCGGTCCTTCATGCTCCATATACATCTCCTCAAGGGAAGGCTTTCATGCAAGTATATTTACATATCGTAGAAAAAACCAAAAGCGGACACTTTTCCTTGCACAAATTTTATTTCTCATGGCTTGTTCTACGAAACGACTGACGTTCTTGCTTCATCTCGAAATTACCATTGATAATATCAGCTACAATTGCGGGGCAATTTCAAAATAGAGATTGACTTATTATGAACCCATTCACTGAATCAATGTTCGTCCTGTTCGCCATCCTCACGCTCGGCGCGTGGATCGGTCAATGGTCGTGGCGCGGTATTTCGCTCGGTACGGCCGGTGTACTTTTTGCCTGGAAAGGTCAACTCGAATTTCTTTTTTCTGAGATGTGAAAATTCAGAACTGGAGATATTTGGGCGAGGGGTGATTGATGACGAGCCATGTCCGCGTGAGGTTATCAACGGACTGTGTCACGGATTCACGGACGCAAACGGACTAATCGGCTTGAGCCGATTTTGTAGGAATAGCCCAGACGTTCACGTCAGGGCGGTGATTAGGCGTGAATAATGTTTGAGTTTGCGCGGGGTTGATTAATGATGAGTCATGTCCGCTTGAGTTATGTCTTCTTCATGGGAAGATTTGACCCACAATACGAGCAGGCCGCCGATTGCGCACCTGTCCATTTGACCTCGTAAGAGCGGACGGGTCCGCCGCATTTTGGACAGGTGAGGGGCAGCAAGTCCGCGCGATGGATTTGTCCCGTAGGGACGGGTACAGGGTCAGCTCTCGGCACGGGGGGAGGGGCAGAGTCAAAGTGCGATTTTGGCGGATGCTTTCTTTCAGGTTTTTGCGCATCTTCTTTGAACATAGAACCACAAACTATCCAGAACCCAATTGGTATCAAAAACCAGGGCCACCATTCTCCCTTCATGAACATCATCATAAAGATAAACCACCAAATCATTCCGCCTGGGAAATAATGTCCGTGTCCATGTTTTTTATGTTTGTGCATGTCATTGTCCTTTTAGTAAAAAACGTCATCAATTTTAATAATATACGTTTCGTGTCACGGAAGGTTGTTTGGGGGGTGGTGTAGGGGCGACCGGTCAGGGTGAACATAGGTCATGGTCAGGCAAAGAACCGTCGCAAATCATTACGTCTTATGGCATTGACGGGTCGTCCCTACGTGCGATACACCATTTATAATTCCATCATGGTCAAGTTTGATCCTAAGGTTCATCATCGCCGATCCATCCGCTTGAAAGGATATGATTATTCTCAGGCGGGTGCGTATTTTGTCACCATTGTGACATGGCAAAGGGAATTTTTATTTGGGGAAATAAAGAATCAAGAAATGAAATTGAACAAGGTCGGAAAAATTGTTGAAAGGGAATGGTTGGAGTTACCCAAACGATTACCATATGTTGAATTAGGTGCGCGTGCGGTCATGCCAAATCATTTTCATGGAATTTTATTTATTCACGAGAACGTAGGGGCGACCCGCCAGAGTCAAGCAAGCCCGAATTCAGATGTAAAACCATTGCAAGCCATTTCCTCGGTCAGCATGGATGGGTCGCCCTTACCCCGTGGGCCCAAACCAGCATCTCTTGGCGCGATCATTGCACAATTCAAATCCCGTGTTACAAAAGAAATATGGAAATTTCCTGAATTTAAAGAGACGCCTATTTGGCAGCGAAATTATTATGAGCACGTGATTCGCAATGAAAAGGATCTGCAAAACAAAACTGATTACATCGAAGCCAATCCGCTATTATGGGATGGGGATGACGAGAATCCAGTTAACACAAGATAAATCCTATCAATAAAACGACGTATAATGAAATGGAAATGGAGGCACTATGATCGGAAAGATAATGCAAGACGCAATGAATGAACAGATCAACAAGGAGTTATTCTCCTCGTATTTATATCTCTCAATGGCAGCCTATTTTGAAGAACGCAGCCTCTCGGGCTTTACCCACTGGATGCGAATGCAGGAATCCGAAGAACGAGTCCACGCCATGAAACTATATGACTATGTTCTTGAGCGCGGCGGCAAAGTTACTCTTAAAGCAATTGAAGCACCTAAAACTGAGTGGAAGTCATATTTAGAGCTGGCTGAAGAAGTAGCCGCTCACGAAGCCAAGGTCACAGCTTCGATCCACACCCTGTATGAATTGGCGCTCACAGAGAAGGACTATGCCTCACAGGTCATGTTGCAATGGTTCATCACTGAGCAGGTAGAGGAAGAAAAGAACGCAGCCGAGATCGTTGCGAACTTGAAACTGATCGACGAGCGTGGCACAGGCACCGGTGTGATGATCCTTGATCATGAACTCTCTAAACGCGGCGCAGGATAAGAATATACTATTCCAAGCATAAATAAAAACATCCGAGTCTAATAAACTCGGATGTTTTTATTTAACTTAACTTATCATCCAATCCAAGCAATTCACGTTCAAGTGGGGTTAACTCAGTTTGATTTTCTGGTTCAACATGCTGACGGCGGTTTTCGGGCCGCGGTACATCTGCTCGTAAATAATGAACAAGGATTGCGCGGCGATGACCATTCGTCAAGTTAGGTCGGCCCGCATGCCAGCCGTGACCATTGAAGACCAATACATCACCTGACTGACCTTCGATAATGATTTCATCAGGGTGCGAGGCATTTAAATCACTGAGAACCTCTTTTGGACTTTTGCCGAGCAGATGTGAGCCGGGGACGAACGCCGTCGCACCATTCTCAACGGTGAACGGGTCCAGCATCCAAATGGCAGTTGCGGCGCTGTAACCAGTTGCGTCACGCGCACGTCCCTTGTCCGAGTCCATGTGAAAGGACATGCGCACGCCTGTGTTCGGAGGCACATCACGGGCATTGACCATGCTGGCGCGCATATCTGGTCCTATTATGGTTTCGATCACTTCCAGTATTTGTGGATGAGCATAGATCCCGCGAAAAATATCACCTTTGTTGGCAAGGTTTGCAAGCCGCCTCACACCAACTTCGATATAGTTCTCTTCTCCCGCGCTATCGCCTTCCTTAGCCCACAGTTCCTCAAGCCAACCAAGCAAAGCTTCAATTTGCGAAGATGACAACATATTTTTAAAGATCAAGTAGCCTTGTTCATCCAGTTGTTTAAGTTGCTGGTCATTCATGATTGCCTCCGATATAAAATATATAGTATCTCATTACTTTACTTCAATGTTCACGCGATGCCAGGCGTTGTTCATATATCCTTTGAAGTTCCAAACTTGCGAAATATTTTCAGGCTGAGTATTTATAGCCGTATCCATCGCACGTACAGCTAGTTGATGCTTTCCAGGTTTTAACTCAACGCTTGCTTTCCATAAAGTCCATGCCCACGAAGAATCTTTTAGTAATTCAGCCTGTATCCAAGTCGCGCCACAGTCGCAGGATACATCTACACGTGTAATCTCTCTCCCGCCGCCTGCAATTGCATATCCTTGTATCGTTACAGTTCCAGAATCTACTTCTTCATTTTCCTGATGTGAACAGATCACAGATGTGACATTCATCTCACCGAGCATCACACCCTCTTCCCATTTCACATTCTCAGGATCGATATCTGATGCAAACAATCGATACGCATGTCTTTGAAAATAATTTTGAGAAGGCTCATCTTGTATAGTAATTCGATCCAGCCACTTGACGCTGCGCGCGCCAATATACCCAGGCACGATTGCCCGCAATGGAAATCCATGTACGGGCGGTAACGGCTCGCCATTCATCTCGTATGCCAAAATGACCTCGGAACAGAATCCTTTTGAAAGGGGAATCGATCCGCCGAAATTAAATCGTTTATTCAAACGTTCAGTTGTATCGAGTCCACCAAACTCTATATGAAGATGAGAATCTGCTTCGCTTTCCACGCCCGCAGCTGATAACACATCCCGAAGTCTGACTCCCGCCCACACCGCATGACTGATTGCATCCACACCCCACTTCAATTCTTTGAGGATTGGTTTTACAGCCATCAATTCCTCGCGTCGATTGCCCGCACACTGCAAAGTGGCAGAGATGGTCACATGCTCGAAATTATTTTTGATCTCGTCCAGTGATAAAGATAAAACCTTTGCTACCCTGCCGTTTATTTCCAAGCGATAAGAATTGACATCCACTTCTGGCACATCCCCATGACTGCGGACGAAGAACAAATCCGTTGGCGTGGTGTGAGATCGATTCAACAACTTTGGCGGCGGCCCGCCATTAAACGGATTCTCTTGCTTCACTACAAAATTAGTGTGTTTATCAAATAATGGTTTGGTCACAACTTATCGCCTTTTATCTTCATGCTTCAATAATAATCGAAACAAGCCTGCATCACCAAGACAAAGACTCGTAAAATAAACAATGGAAATCAAGTATCATATTCAAAAATAAAAACCAAAGGAAAAAAATATGCAATCGATCATACTTATTATTCTTATCGGTCTGATAGGCGGGGTGGCAGTTGGCATACAATCGCCTCTTGCCAGCATGATCAGTCAACGGCTTGGAGTTTTGGAAAGCGTCTTCATTGTCCATCTCGGTGGCGCACTTGTAGTTCTGATTCCCCTGTTGTACTATGGCGGCGGAAAACTGGGACAATGGCAAATGCTTCCCTGGTACACACTGGTTGCGGGAGCTTTTGGTGTCATTGTTATTACGGCCATCAGTTATATTATCCCGCGTGCAGGCGTGGCAGTATCGGTCACCACGGTTGTGGCGGGTCAACTTTTAGTAGGAATGCTCCTTGATCACTTTGGTGTATTAGGCGCAATCGAAAAACCTTTAGACGCGACACGCATTTTTGGAATAGCTGTAGTTCTAATAGGGGTTTGGCTGACCGTAAAATAAATTTTCTTCGCGATGTGAGCGGAGCCGATATTATTTCGCGGCGTAGTCGAAGGATGATGTTTCAAGATAGTTTACATTTACATCAAGCCGCCCTTCGACCACATTCCTCGCTGTCGCTCGTCATTTCGCTCTGGGCGTAAAGTTTACATTACTCTAATGTCACAATATATTCGTGGATCAAATGTGAATATCGATTCTGCAAACGAATGAAATGGTTATGGATGGCATCCGCTTCTGCGCCATCAGGAGCAAGAAATTTTCCGCGTTCCACACCGCTGCGCGCGATCTCGCGGCACACTGCTTCTGTGATTAACTCAGCCAGTAAAACCTGGCCCTGAACCGTCGTATCCAATCGATTTTGTTTATCCAAATATATTTTCACAGAAGGCGCCGCAGTTGCGATCACAATACTGGAATTCACTCGATCAAAATATACGCGTTGACGCGGATCGGTTCGATCATCAAAGTGAATGTCGGTGAACAAAGTATTGCTGCCCCTCGAGGGTGCAACAGTCATTGTCTCTTTCTTTGACCTTACTTGAACCAGTGCCTGCGCTCGATATTTTCCAAGATAAGCAGTTATTGTCCCTTCGCCGCCAACTTGTCTTCCTTCCACTTTTACGCGTGCCTGCCCGATCTTCGGATCGTTTTTATGTGGGTGTATTACAACCTGCGGATTCAACACAATAATTTCAGCGCTGTTCGAAACCACTGTAACTGTTGCACCTGCCCGCCCTTTTTCCACCAACTCTACTAACAAAGTCAATGTAACCGTTTGTCCTGTTTGCACATAAGCGCGCTCAGGAGAGAATCCAATTCCAGAAGGCGGCAGGTCTATTTGTCTTTGAATGCCATCGTCTCTTCTATCACTCAATTCAGTAAATGCAATTGAATTCAATTCGTGCAATGCATGATTTATTTTTTGGCGTAACTGCTTATCCAAATTGGTTTGTTCATCATGGACTGCATGTTTACGTTCCGCTTCGATCAGCGGTTCGAGCTTGCTTTCCACTGCCAGCTTCAACGCCTTTGCAAACGGATGCGTCCAATTAATGCCGTCGCGCGTGGCAGTTAATACGGGTTCATCATTCTTCAAGAGGTCATGCAAATAATCGCATTGGATCGAACCGTAGAAATAACCAGCATATGGGTCATTCTCAAATTTAAGCATGGTCAGCGAAATCACGGTCGCCTTGCTGATCACCAACAGGCCGCCATCTGCATAATCGCCTTCCTCGCTTCTTGTTGATAACTGGATGCTCGACCTAAAGACTTCCAACTTCGCCGTTGCAGGATGCCCGCTGATCTTGATTCTCTCATTTAGAACTTTCTCGCCTCGCGGTGACTTGTAGCTGAGTACGTGCTCATGACGAATTTTCTCCCCTGGGAGAATTTCCCGCAAAATGATCTTGCGCTTTGGGTCGCTCATGATCGGGCGAAGTTCGAAATGCCGTTGCAGATAATTTCGGAAGTTATCGAACTGCGGCACTTTTACATCATCGCGCGAAACAATGATCTCAATGATGGTGCCGTTGCCTTCGGGGATTCCATATTTTTCCCGAAGTGGCACCGTTGCTCTTACAGGTTCACTAAGTTCAAAAGTGGGTATCCCGTTTTTGAGCAGCAATGAACACGAATAAAAATTGGCGCCTTTGAAGGAATGTACATATCCATATCCCAAACCAAAAATAGAATCTTTGAGACCGCGTCCCCACATGCCGCGCACGTGCTTGTCTTCTTTTAATCCACTGGTTGCTTCACCGTATGTGCCAACTACTTTGTCCATGCGAATGTCAGTCATGCCTTCGGCAAAGTCACGCACACGGATCACGGAATTTTTGTGCTTCCTTTGAATATCAATGATCATCTCCCCATCAACACTCTGACCTGCATGTTCAAGCCGTGAATAACTATCATTACAATTGGTAATGATCTCCACCAGTGCCCGCAGCACATCCTTGCGTATGGCCTGGTCTGCTTGTTGAAGGGCAACGCGGTCAGCGTATTGTAATTTTCGACTGCTAACCATGAAATTTCCTTTCTTTAGTTCCTTGATTTCGTAGTGGCTTCTTTAATTGCTTCTGTGGTGCGGCCAGTAAATACGAAAATCTGTCTTCACAATGACTTAGAAACGTTATTAAGTCCTGACGGTTATGGATCCCTGCGTATCCTTTGAATAAGTTTATGTTCTTTATGAGTGTCTCGCGCGATGATTCCATTGTGCATAACAGCATACTTCTGAAATCGAACTCACCGAGCTTCGAATTTTTGCCATTCTTCTTGTAATGAATATAGGCATCTGACCTTTCCATTGAATGCACAAACTTTCCTGCTTTTGCTTTCTCTTCTTTAGACAACTGAGGAGCAATAATCTTTTCTGCAATAATAGTTTTTTCTGGTCGCTGAACAATGTTTTTTCTTTTTTCACTTGAAGGTGGTTTCTTTGCCTTAATTGGTTGAGTTAAAGGTTTGGTCAACTTTCTTTTAGTTAACTTCTTTACCACCGGCGCAATGGATATTTTCTTTTGCGAGATAACTTTCGTTCGCTTTATCTTTGCTTTAGTAGGTTTAACCAACCCGAGTGCTTTGGCGACTTTTTTTGCAAGTTGTTTCCCTTTGTACTTCACAAGGAAACCATCCATTGAATTGCCTTTGAGATTTCCCTTTTCTCTGCCATCATTTAAACGGCGGATTACCAGCGCCGAATCAGGCCAGCGCGGATAGTTCTTCAGCGCAAAACTTTGTGGAAATAGTCTGAAACAAATCGAAACCACTTCTTCGACCGTGGCAGTGACTTGGCGCTCCTGCAAAAAATGCACAGCATAGACGACGAGATTATTCAATGCGATCATTGAATAAATATCCAAATTGATTTTGGGTAGATTCCTTACCTTTATTTTTCTCGCAACAGATGCTCTGGATTCCATAAATTCAATGTGCCTTCTATGCTTTTTTTGACCTGCTATATTTTAACTTGCTTTTCCCGCCCAAGTTTTATTGATTTATATCACCTTCGTATTGATACACGGTGACATTATATTCGGAGTTGTTATATACAACGATAAATCGCTCTGGATTTGACATGAGAACAGGCAGAATCTGCGCTTCGGTATATTCGTCTAACTTTGTAGTGCGCGGTGATTGGAGCTTGGGCGAGACAACAATATAGTCAATTCCTTGGTTATTCAGATATTTTTCGAGGTCTTGATTATCATTTGGATAACCTATTGTTTTCCTTTGCACATGGATATAAGCAGGCACAGGTTCATTAACCATGACAATTGCATCTGAAGGAGCATTCTGGGATATCCAGTTTGTTCCAATAGATAAATCAGTCATTTGATTTTTAATTGGATTGCGCCAATCTTGCAGGTTACGCGCCAGTAATAATAAAGCGATAACTCCTGCCACGCTAACTGTAATTCGAGTTGTGTAAACGATATTATCCCTTGTTAACTTGTTGATACCCCATCTCAATCCCTGAATAAAATAAAAATATAGAAATGGGATGATCGGTATAAGAAAACGAGCCTTCACGCTCCCAACTCGGGGATTCCAAAATGCAAGAATAGCCAAGATATAAACTATGAAATAAATATGCATCCATTCAAGTTTTGGTTTTGAAATGACCATGCCCCATAAAATAATTAGCAAAATCAGAATGTTGAGAATAAGTGGAACAAATTGCAGCCTATAATTTTCTAAAAACGAATCCAGCCTTGAGCCAAAGATGGGAATTAAAGCACCTGTTAAAACTTCATTGTAGTAACCAACGAAGTTGGAAAATACTTGGTTGATTTTTTCGATAATTGAACTATTAAACATTTGAGATTGATAGCCCGTCGAAAGGATAGTGCCATTAATCCATAGCTGTAAAAGCGTTCCAGCAATGAATACGAAGATGGTGATTCCAACTTCACGAAAACGACGTGTCAATAACAAATAAATGACGAGTGCAATTATGAGCGAAATTCCAACAGTTCTGATAAGTTGTGTGTAAAAAGCGAAAATGGCAACTGCTATATGTAGGGCAGGCTTGTAGACTGCCGTTTTATTAGTCACGCTAAAAGCGTGACCTGCGGAATCAAACATGACCAATGCAAGCAGAGAGAAAAATAAATAAGCTGATTCAGACATCACAGTGACAGATGTGCCGATAAGCAAAGGATTTAGCGCAACGAAGCCAGTCAGGATTTCAAGATAAGGAGATGAAAGGCGTTTTGAAAAAAGCTTATAAACCAAAAAAATAGATGCTAGTCCAAGAGCAAGCGAAAATAATTTCAGGATTGAATAATTACTTGGGAATAATAATGTGAATGGCGCGAGCAAAATAGGCCAGCCAGGCGGGAAGGCACGCTCAATTTGTGGTCGCGGAAAATTGATCAGTTGATAGCCTTGTCCGCTGGAGAGGCTTTCGGCGAGGATGATGTAATGGGCGTCGTCATAAGATGTGCCAATTTGAAGCGAGACGGATCGCATCAAAGCTAAAATTCCGCTGATAGTAATTATGATTATCAGAAAATATTTTGAAAACCGATTCATACGATTCAATCTATCTTATTGGTAATTGTTGAATAAAATCCATGCAAGAAACTGGACGGTGCGGTGGCAAGCTGGCGCGGCTCTGCAAAGCCGCTTTGTTTGGCGAGTTTACCAAAAGTGGAAAACGTAAATGGATACGGAACCCAGAGATTGCCTTTGTCCACGTTGTATTCAACGAGAATTAATGTGCCTTTAGGTTTAAGAAATGACTTGACATGCTCTAAAACTTTTACTTTATCTTTGAAGAAATGCAGTGAATTTGCCATTAAGATGCCATCAAGAGGAGGCAAGCTGAGTGCGCGTGAAAAATCACCGACAACAAGATGAAGGTTGTTAGAATCTTCAAAACGGATTTGATGATCTCTTTGTAGTTGATTCAAACTGGCGCGGTCTTTGTCTACGGCGTAGATGTTTGCAGTTGGCCCGATCAGTTCTCGCAGGGCAACTGTAAATGCGCCAGAACCAGCTCCTAGGTCCGCCCATGAAGCGTTTTCTTGAGTAAAGTTGGCAGGTCGCAGCAGATTTACATGGTCTTTGTGATCCATGTAGGAATGGTATCATAAAGAATATGGACTTGTCTCATTACCTTCATATGCAGTTGCGGCTGGAAGGGAAATATCCTATTGGCAATGATCTGTTAAAACAGGTAGAAATTGTGCCAGATGAAGATATGCCTTTGATGCTTTTCGCCCAACTGTCAGATAATCAAATGATTGCATACTACGATGAGACCTTACTATCTGAAATACACACGGAGTTGGCAAAGCGAATCCAAGGCATTGTATTTCCAGAGATCGAACCGCTGCTTGATGTTCTGAAAGCACAAAACATTTTATTTGAGATTGGACATTACAAAACGTATATATTTCCTTCTCAATTTGCAGACTTATCGAATATCAACGTGATATGTCTTCATAAACATGCGCCTAATGTTCAAGCTTTTGGTTTTGACGATTTCTCTGACAAGATTTATGCAATCGAACGTGAAGGCAGGATCAGAGCTGCATGTGTTTCTACACGCGAGAATGAATTTTGTGGGGAAGCATGGGTGTATACTGACCCTGAATTCCGCAATAGGGGATTTGCTCAAATGGTCGCTAGTATATGGGCAACAAATTTGATTTCGGCAGGGAAAGTGCCCTTTTATAGTCATAAGATGGAAAACATTGCCTCTGCAAATCTTGCAAATCGTTTAGGACTTGATCCTATATTTGAGGAGATCGTAATTTCATATGGAACAGTATAATTATTTTAGAGGTGCGTCATGATGAACAATAAACAACTTGCAGATACATTTACACTGATCGCAGATTTATTAGAAATCAAAGGCGAGATTATTTATAAAACCATTGCTTATCGCAAAGCCGCCGAAAGTTTGGTCGGTTTGAGCCGTGAAGCCAGCGAATATTGGAAAGAGAAAAAGTTGTTGGAAATTCCTGGTGTGGGTAAAGCGATTGGGGAAAAAATTGATGAATTGCTTTCAACAGGCAAGTTGGAATTTTTGGAAAAGTTGAAAAAAGAAGTACATCCTGATTTGGCTGCGTGGATGAAAGTTCCAAGCTTAGGGCCCAAGAAGATCGCGATGATTAATAAGACATTGAACATCACAACTCTTGCTGAACTTGAGAAAGCAGCAAAAGATGGTAAGCTACGCAATATGCCAGGCATGGGTGCAAAATCTGAGACATCGATTTTAGAAGGTCTTGCATCTGTTGGGAGGAGGACAGGTAGAATTTCAGTTGGGCGGGCGTATCCGCTTGCAAATGAAATCATCGCGACTCTCAAAAAGGTAAAAGGAGTCGTTGATGCGCAACCCGCTGGCAGTTTAAGAAGGATGCGTTCCACTATAGGGGACTTAGATATTTTGGTGGCAGCAAAAGATTCAGCAGCTGTGATGGATGCATTTGTCAAATTGCCCCGTGTGAGTCGTGTGCTTGGTAAAGGTGAAACAAAATCAAGTATTGAATTTTCTGATGGCATTCGTGCACAAGTATGGGTGCATCCACCTGAAAAATTTGGAACAGCGCTTCAATACGCCACGGGTTCAAAGGATCATAATGTGCAGTTACGTCAACTTGCACTCGATAAAGGTTTATCATTATCCGAACATTCTTTTGCAAAAACGAATGGCAAAGGTGAAATTTTCTGCGCCACCGAAGAAGAAGTTTATAAAACACTGGGCTTGCAATGGATTCCGCCCGAACTGCGTGAAGGACGTGATGAAATTCAACTTGCAAAAGCAAATAAGCTTCCCAAGTTAATTGAAGTAAAAGATATCAAAGCAAATTTGCACATGCATTCCACGTATAGTGATGGCACACTGAGTATGATGGATATGGCGAAAGCCGCAATCAAACGCGGATTGAAAGTGATTGTCTTTTCAGATCATTCGGTGAGCCTGGCAGTGGCCAATGGCTTGTCATTTGAAGACCATAAAAAACAAGCTGCTGAAATTAAAAAGATCCAAAAACAACTTGGCGACGAAATTCTTATTCTTCATGCCAGCGAAGTAGAAATCAAAGCCGATGGTTCGCTCGATTATCCTGATGATTTTCTTGCATCGCTTGATCTTGTAGTTGCTTCATTACATTCCAGCTTGCGCCAGCCGCGCGAAAAAGTTACACAGCGACTTTTGAATGCGGTGAATAATCCTCACGTGGATATTATCGGTCACCCAACAGGGCGTGAAATCCCAGACCGTGAAGGCGCAGATTTGGATATGGAATTGATTTTACAAGCTGCCGCAAAGTCAGGCGTAGCCGTGGAAATTAACGCCAGTCCATATCGCCTCGATCTTGACGATATGCATGCCCGCCGCGCGAAGGAATTGGGTGTGCTCCTCAGCATTAACACTGACGCACATTCCGAAGCAGATTACGATATGCTTAACTATGGAGTTGCCATTGCGAGGCGTGCAGGTATTTTGAAGGATGATGTGATCAATACCTGGCCTACAAAGAAGCTGGTCGATTGGTTAAAGAAACGCGGTTAATTCATAATTGAAAACGAGATAATATGAAAAACCCTTTTGGTGAACAACAAGTTCCTGGCTCTTATCACAATCTGAAAGAGCGAATGTTCAAAAAGGTTAATGCGAATGTCAATGACCAGATATTGGTTATTTTGCAAACGGCTTATGAGAACGCATTGAACGCGGAAAACATTGTACTAACCCGCCCTGAAAGGAAACGTCTGTTTTCACAGGTCTTGAAACTAGTGCTGGAGGATATGATCAAGAAACTTGATGATCGATCCAGTTCGGCTTGACCCTTACTACTAGATTGGGTGAGAGA
This sequence comes from Anaerolineales bacterium, assembly GCA_014379595.1. Taxonomy (GTDB): domain Bacteria; phylum Chloroflexota; class Anaerolineae; order Anaerolineales; family Villigracilaceae; genus Villigracilis. Next base: position 104,927 of record JACMLM010000067.1, on the reverse strand, counting down.
GGATCATAAGATGGAAAATAAAATTTCAAAGCGAGTTATTTTTATGATCTCGGGCGCAATGGATAGCATTCTCGGAGCCGTTGCTCTCCTGATTTATTTTAATATTCTGCCTGTGGATTTAGATATTCCGCGTTGGGTTCTTGGTTTGATAGGCGCCTTATTATTTTTTAGCGGCATCATTGTGTTTGCATATTTTCTGTCAAAACCCGAGAATGAATAGAATTTCATTTGCGAATATATGAACACACTTAAAACTTTTCTTTATATGGGGATCATGCACGGCTTCTTCACGTTTTATTTTCCTTATCAACTCGCTTCCATTGACAAACCCTACTTTGACTTTGGCCTGTTTCGTTATGTTGCTTTTCCGTTTTGGGTTATGGGTATATTAACGATCATTTGGTGTTCAATGGATTTCATCAATAAGGGACGGGGCACTCCTGCTCACGTTGACCCTCCAAAAGAATTGGTTATCAATGGGTTGTATCGTTATGTTCGTAATCCAATTTATGTAGGTGCGCTGCTTATCCAACTTGGATATATTCTGTGGTTTGCATCTCCCCTTATAATGCTATATTTTTTATTGTTCTTCCTTGCTTTTTATGTTCTGGTTGTGTTTATTGAAGAACCTATATTGAAAAATACATTTGGTGCATCTTATGATGAATACAGTCAGAGAGTGCCGCGTTGGATACCTCGTATAAATAAAGTGAGTTAAATGGATGATAATTCTTTTCAGAAAATGAGGGCAAAATGACCAATGTCCCAATCTCGGCAGGTGAGGTCCGTTTTTTCAGTGGCAGCTCAAATCCGCAACTGGCAGAGAATATTGCTTCCAAGTTAGGTGTGCCGTTGGATGGTACTCACATCACACGCTTTAGTAATGACAATCTTTATATTCAGCTGAGTGCCAGTGTGCGTTACCGGCGCGTGTATATTGTGCAATCGCTTTCGCAACCAGTTAACGATCACTTGATGGAATTGTTGATGATGATCGATATTGCGCGCGGGGCGGCCGCATCTGAGATACATGCCATCATCCCGTACTATTCCTTTGGCCGCTCAGATAAAAAAGATGCACCGCGTATATCCATCACAGCCCGTTTGGTCGCAGACCTGTTGAAAACCGCTGGAGCTACTCATGTAATGAGTATGATGTTTCATTCGCCTCAAGTCCACGGCTTCTTTGGTATTCCCACTGATCCGTTGAGCAGCCGCGTGGTTTTCAAGGAATACCTTTCGCAGAAAGATTTGACCGGGGCAATCATGGTAGCGCCTGATATGGGTCAAGCCAAATCTGCGGCGCGTTTTGCAAAGACTCTGGGTTTACCTGTTGCTGCCGGGAATAAAGAACGCATCTCGGATTCAGAAGTTATTATCAGCGGCTTGGTAGGGAGCCAGGTCCGTGGGCATAAACGCGCTCTGATCTATGATGATGAAATTGCTACTGGTGGATCAATACTTGAATTGACTCGATTATTGATCGAAGAAGGTATTGAGGATATTCAGGTTATCTGCACCCATGGAGTCTTCAGTCGCGGCGGACTTGGGAGGCTGACTGCTATCCCTCAAATCAGTGAGATCATCACAACTGATACTGTCCATATTCCCCCTGAGAAAATACACCCAAAGCTCACTGTACTTTCCGTTGCGACAGTCTTTGCAGATGCCATTCGCCATAACATTAACCGCGAGTCACTTAGTGATTTGTTTGTTTTCGGCGAATAAATTTTTATAGGAGTTATATGGAAATTACAATTCGCCGCGCAGCACATGAAGATAAGGGTGAATGGTTCAGGATGCGGAAGAGCATCTGGCCCGAAGCTCCAGACGAATATTTGGATTTTGATCTGGATGAAATTCTTGGAAGTGATAACGACATAGTGTTCTTTGCATTAGTCGAAGACAAGCCGGTAGGGATGATCGAGGCAAGCTTAAGAGAATACGGCGAAGGCTGTGAGACAAGTCCCGTGGGCTATATTGAAGCCTGGTTTGTCTATGAAGATTTTCGAGGCAGCGGCGTGGCGGGTGTTTTAACAAATTCTGCCGAAAATTGGGCACGCGAAAAAGGCTGTACTGAAATGGGTTCAGATACCTGGTTGGATAATGAAACGAGTATTCGCGCTCATACAAAGCTGGGATATGCTGAAGTTGAGCGATTAGTCCATTTTGTGAAGCCATTGTAGCCTCGTTTTCTGCCTATTTACCCAAACAAACCGAAAATGTCAAATTCACATTGCAATAATCTTGCATTTTTTTAGGGTGGATTATTACCCATTAAGTTCGTATAATAGAAGCGGACACCTTTGTGCATTAGCGCGCAGAGGGCTTTGCTATGAGTATTCGTCTTAAAGTTATCTTGCCATACCTCTTGTTGACCGTGGTCGTTTCTGTGATCGGGGTCTATGTGGTCACGCGTCTTGTAGCGAATACAATGCGTGAACGGCTTACCAATCAATTATTGGAAGCCGGGAGGGTGGTTTCAGATAATTTTGTGCGGCAGGAAGTTACGCATGTTGAAACTGCGCGCATTATCGCTTTTACAACTGGTATGGCAGATGCCCTTGCAAATGAAGATAGCGACGCCGCGTTGGTCTTGGCGGCTCCCGTCATTTCTGGGCTTGGCGTTGAAAACTTGATATTGATCTCACCTCAGGGAAATGAACTTGTTCATTTGATTGTGAATGAAAATGGCGAATTGGAACGAGTTCTGGAAAATACAGGCGCGTCCAGCTCTCCAATTGTTGTCCCATTTTTAACCAACAGAAATGCACAGGAAGCACCCCACCGTGCCTTGGGTGTTAATTTGGTGAACGATGGAACTTATTACTATACATCCATTCCTGTATCTTCTAATGGCAGGTTTTCTGGTGTAGTCGTCATTGGTACTTCCATTCGAAATATTCTCCCATTCTTAAAAAGCACATCCCTTGCAGATATCATTATTTATGGTGGTAATGGACAAGCTGTTGGTACTACCTTGGGCGCAGCTGATCAGGATACATTGAAAGTTGTTTCGATCTCACAAGATGAATTTAGAAAAATCATCGCTTCGAGTGACCTTGTAACAGGAAATAACTTTCCGCTAGATGGACGCATGTACAGCCTTGCACGCGGTCCTTTGCAGGTGGGGAGTGATCGTATTGGTGTGTTTGCCGTAGTATTGCCCCTGGATTTTGTCATTCAATCCGGGTTGGATAGCCGAACAACCTATATTGTCTTATTTACCTTTGTTTTTCTGGTCGTGATTGTAATTGGTTTTTTTGTTTCACTGGTCATTACCAAGCCAATATATTCTCTTGTAAATACCTCAAAGGTGATTGCAGGTGGCAATCTTGATCAACGGACAGGTATTCAAAGCAATGATGAAATTGGTACACTTGCTAATAATTTTGACGAGATGACCAGACGCTTGCAGGAACGGACGAACGAATTAGAACAGATGAATGAAACCCTGCAAAAAATCGATAAGACGAAAACTAATTTCATCCAGATATCAGCTCACGAATTACGCACTCCGCTTACGCTAATTATGGGGTACTCACAAATGCTGGAACAGGATACTAAAAATAATTCCCAATTAAAGAAATTGGCAGAAGGTATCCTGGAAGGCTCGGAACGCATGAATGATATTGTAGATAGTATGTTGGATGTTTCCCGCATTGACAGCAATGCTTTATTCTTAAGGAAGACAGGCTTGCAGATCGACCAGCTTATTAAAAAAGTGCAGAAGGGATTTACAGAAGCGTTTAAAGAACGAAAAATAAAATTTGACACAAATGGACTGGATAAACTACCTATTATTCCGGCTGATCCTGATTTGCTTCAAAAGGTCTTCTACCATTTGATTATGAATGCCATTAAATTTACTCCAGATGGCGGCTCGATAACTGTCAGTGGACAATATTTGAATGGCACTGAACCACCAAGAGTGGAAGTCACCGTCCGCGATACCGGCATTGGCATTGACGCTGGCTCAAAAAGTACGATTTTCGAGAAATTTAATCAAACCGGGGAAGTACTTTTACACTCTTCCGGGAAGACAAAATTCAAAGGCGGTGGACCCGGGCTTGGGCTTGCCATTGCTCGTGGTATTGTAGAAGCCCATGGGGGCCATATTTGGGTGGAGAGTGTAGGCTATAATGAACAGACTAATCCGGGCAGCAAGTTCTTTGTTTCCCTGCCTGCGGAAAAAGTAGTGGAGAAAGAATCATGAAAATAACAACTCGTGAGCGGCGTGATTGGACTTTGCTTATTTTCATCATCCCGATTGGCATCATTTTCATGCTGATTGCAGGACAAATCGCGATTCGTATCGTGCCAGAGTGGAGTATAAACGCGGGGATGCAATCCAATCTGGACCCTGCCACTGCTCCTAAGCAACAAGCTGGTCTTGTACCAGTATTACCGGAGATACTTACACCGCTGGGCTGGTTTGATACATTCCTTACACCTAATTCTGGTTCTGGTGATGATATTGTATTTCCTCCTTTTATTGTGTTCGAGCCAACTGCCACCCCATCTCCGACAAGTTCACCTACAGCTTCTCCAACAATTACAGAAACTGCAACTACTCCAGTGACTCCTTCTCCAACGGTAGTGACTACAGTTCCATCTGCTACTCCTACAAAGAAACCACCAGATGAGGACGATACGCCTACACCTACTATTATTGTTACTGCAACAGGGACTGCAACTCCGTTACCACCAATTGAGTCAACCATCGACCCTTCTCTAACGATAGCGCCTCCACCTGCAGAAATTGAAATTGGAACACCCGATGGAGATGTTGGTAGTATTGCTCCTGGTACTTATATTATTTTAAATATAAGCGGTCGCCCCATTGTAGTTACAGGTAGTTCTGAAACGAATTATGATTTTGTTTATTACGAAAGTGATACTGGTGGCGGCAATGTTCTAATGGACAGTGTTGTCCTTGGTATTTCACAATTGGCCGATGGAAGTATATTTTACGAAGTTTTCAATTGGGGAGATAACAATCGTGATACAAACACGAATGTTGATACAAACGACTTACCAGCAGATCTAGCTTGCACCTCTTCGCCACCGGAATGTGATAACCGAGTTATTCCCGCCACAGACCTGCACCCAGATTCTACTGGCGGAACAGGTATTTTGATCGATGTAGATAATGCACCGAGTGCACCACCTGCGGGAAGTTATGATTACATTGTAGTTATCTCTCCGCTTAGTGGAGCACCTGATGGATCACAAATTGACTCAGTTGAAGTAACAGAAGTGGCACCAACGCCATAAACAAAAAAGAGACCGATTAAATCGGTCTCTTTTTTTGTTTAATTAGGTTTATTGTTGTAAAATTGATAAATCCCAAATGAGGGCATAAGCCATGACTGAACCTAATTCCAAACCTGTATACCGTATTGCGGACTTGCATGAATCAGAGCGCCCGCGTGAGCGGCTGGCAACTCTCGGCCCACAAGCATTAACCAATGCTGAGCTGATCGCCATTTTATTGCGTGTTGGTGTGCCGGGCGAAAATGCAGTGGAAGTAGGTCAGCGCTTATTGCAAAAATATGGCGGGTTGGGTGGTTTACATCGAGCGCCTATTAAAGAATTGATCGAACAACATGGGATTGGCGAAGCCAAAGCAGCCCAAATCAAAGCTGCGATTGAATTGGGAAGAAGGCTGACTGTTGAAGCACCTGAAGAGAAGCTGGCTATAAACAGTCCAGGAGATGCTGCCGCGCTCGTACAGTATGAAATGTCTGCATTGGAACAGGAGCATTTGCGTGTTATTTTGCTTGATAGAAGGAATCGGGTTTTGGAAATTGTTGAAGTCTATAAAGGCTCGGTCAATTCTTCACAAGTGAGAGTGGGGGAGTTGTTCAAAGAAGCAATTCGTACAAATGCTTCAGCTTTGATCGTGGTACACAATCATCCAAGTGGTGACCCAACGCCCAGCCCTGATGATGTGGCTGTGACACGGGCGATCACACAGGCAGGTAAATTATTGGATGTGGATGTACTCGATCATTTGGTGATCGGTCAGGGGAAATGGGTTTCATTGAAAGAGCGCGGATTGGGGTTTACATAAAAAACTTACATACTTTTCTTTACATCAAATCCGGTTAGCTGTCCTGTAAGAGGTTCAAATTCCATACGCGCTTCATCCACATGCGATGCCCGTGGACCTTGTTTTACAGATTTAATAAATTCAGCAATTTGTGTGCGTGTGCCTTCAGCAACTGTTTCAACGGTATCTGAGCCGATATTACGTACCCATCCGAGCACTCCTATTTGCAGCGCGTGATATTCGACATGTGCGCGAAAACCCACATTTTGCACGCGCCCTTTTACCCATATATGCACACGTATCACTTCATCATTGGGGTTGCTTTCCACGACGCTTCCTCCTTTGACGCAATATATCAATAGCCCCCCACAAAGGCACGACGAGCACTAATGCCATAAGTAATATAAATGGTGAAAGATTGCGAGCGGCCACGCCGGTGATATTTTGTCCTAATACACTTTCGCGCCAGCGTGAATCCAATTGACTGAGCGGAGTGCCGAGCGCATTTGTGGCACCAAGCTCACAATTGAATCCATCACTGTAGGCATTCGTTAATCTTGTCAATCCTGAGGTCCCATATGTATCGCGGATGTAGGTAACGAATGATTGAGATTGAGCATATGCCAGAAAGGCGTTGCCTGCATCGGCGGGGAAAGAGGCGCATAAGTCTTCGAAGGCGAGCAGTGAATCATTTCCGCTCGCAATATCAAGCGCACGTGCATACTCTGGATTCGGATAAAGCTCTACCATGGCAGCAATGCCTTCCAGCAGCCAGATGGGCTGAGTTGCATATTTATCACCGAGTGCGCGATACATCATGATATGTGTAAGCTCATGCGGGATCTTTGTTTCCATTTCAGTGAATTGACTCGTACCCGGCGCAATGGCAACCAATGCAACACCAAGGTCAGGGCTGGCATGTCCGCCTGCCCAATCTTCACCGCCGAGGAATAATGTATTTTGCAAATCAGGTGCGTTGGAATAAATATAAATATTAATTGGTTCGGTAAGCGAGATGGGAATGAACTCGCGCATTGCCAACATGCCGGCACCAGCGGCATCCAATGCGGCTGCGCCAAAAGCATCATCACCTGCATACCAATGGATGGTTACATTTACTCTGGTTGTGTTGCGCCAGGGAAAACGATTGTCATTATAAGAAAAATTGATCGCATCGCTGGTATATGTTACGTTATCTGTCAGCGTGGCTTGAAACCAATATACGATTGAGCTGAATGGAGGAAACACATTTAGCGAAGCGTCATACGTAAAATTTACTGAGCCATCCTCGGCAACTTGTAGAGTTTCCACGCGTGTCACTTCTTCATTCACGCCGCGAAAAAGAATGGAAGCCTGCGTGATGGGGAGCGAAGACAGGATGCGGGCTTCAAATGTGATTGACTGCCCAAAGTTGACCGTCACTCTGGGATTTTCTATCGCGATTCCTGCCTGACCTTGAGCCTGCTGTGTATTCAACGAAATTATCGCAGCTGTCAATATGACCGCCACTACTCTTAAAACAAATTTACGCGAATACAGCATTTCATTAACCTCGCTAGACATACAGGCATCGTTGAAGAATATGACGGGGATTATATAACAAAAATGGACACAGCATCCGCTGTGTCCATTTGGTTAAATTGTCAGTAATACGGGTTGTTTTATTGAGTGAACCCCAGCCAGTACTGCCTGCATGGACCATGGCCCCGTCCATGTGATAGTGACAGGCATGGTCCTGCCTTTTAAATCATCATCTGATTCGACGAAAACCAATTTGTTGGTGGGAGTACGTCCGCGCCAACGGTCTTTGACTTTCTCTTCAAATAAAACTTCTACAGTTTCACCGAGATATTTTTTATTGATCTCGCCAACTATCTGTTCCTGCAAATCATCAAGCATGTGCAGGCGGCGTAGTTTGTCTTCTTCGGGCACATTATCATCCATGCGGCGTGTGGCTACGGTACCCTCTCGAAGGGAGTAACGTGCCAGATGCGCCACATCCAGTTTCAGGTCAGATAAGACGCGATATGTTTCCATGAACTGTTCTTCGGTCTCGCCGGGAAATCCAACGATGATGTCGGTTGCAATGGAGCAATTTGGAATCTGCTCGCGGATTTTTGCCACAAGGTCACGATATTCCTGTTGTGTATATCCGCGTTTCATATTTGCCAACACTTCATCGTGCCCGGCTTGGATGGGAAGTTCAATGTGCGGCATCACGCGCGGTAGTTCAGCAATGGCTTGAATAAGATCATCATCAAAATAATTTGGATGCGAGGTTAAGAAGCGAATGCGCTCAATGCCTTCAACATCGTGAATGATGCGCAGAAGCTTGGCAAGGTTGGGGCCGTCAGGAATATCTTTTCCATACCGATCCACGATCTGACCAAGCAAAGTAACTTCTTTTACGCCTTGTCTTGCCAGAGAACGAATCTCCGCGACAATATCACCAACGGGACGAGAACGTTCACCGCCGCGTTTGGAAGGAATAATGCAAAATGTGCAGGCATGTGAACAGCCATAAACAATCGGCACATGCGCACTAATTAGTTTGCCCTGCTCTGCAATAGGTAGGATGAGTTCTTCATCCATCATCAGAAAACGACGCGTGGTTTCTGAATCTTCAAGCGAATGAATTTCACCTTGCGTGAGATGCGAGATCAACGGGCCAGGGTCGGAGGGTGGGGAGAATACATCCACGAAAGGAAGTTTCGCGCGCAATTTCTCCGCACCTCGTACACCGACCATGCATCCCATTAAGTTAATGACTAGATTAGGATTCTTCTTCTTGAGCGGCGCAAGCGACGTAACACGCCCCATCGCCTTATCTTCTGCAGACTGGCGCACGACACAGGTGTTTAAAACAATAATATCCGCTTCTTCAATGGTTTCGGTTAGCGTGTAGCCAAGATGCTCAAGAGAAGAGCCAACCCGCTGGGAGTCGGCTACGTTCATTTGACATCCTTCGGTCCAGATGTGATATTTCATATTGCTCTTGCTAATACTATCCATAACTCGCATATTATACCAAGTTGGTAAGGATTTGACGTTGGATTCCAAAGTAATGAAACGATACCCTTATTTGCCTATAGACCAGGAGGCGCCGGCCTGCAAGTACACAAGTTAATAGTGTTGAATTAGGCGGCATCATGTATGTTCATGCTTAGGGAATTTATTTCTCAGCATGGCATTCTTCTTTGGTTTTTATAAAAGATTATTTCACTTGCACAGGTACAGCGTCATTGCTTGATGGCCAGGATTGCCACCGTTGATTGTTTGAGAATTAGCCATACCTGCCTGACTAAAATCCAACATGACTGAGCAGGCCGAATTTAACCAATTAATAATATCCTGCTTGCTGGGGCGCTCGTCGCCATATAAAACATAACGTAGTTCTCCATTTGCAACCATTGCACTCAAATCATCAACACTGACCACATTGTCCTGTCCGGTGAATCCACCCATGTATAAAACAGGTCGTCCCGTTGCAAGCACAAGCCATGAACCTTGCTGCGAAGATGGAACCGCTACGAGGTATTCTACATCTTTCGTATTCTCTTCAAGATAGGCCAACATTTCTTCATTCACATTCTGGCCAGGTCCGCCTTGATGATTTGCACCATCATCAGGTCCACTTTCTTGATCGCCGCCTATATAAGCAGTTGGTAAATTAATATTTGGATTCACGACCACAGTCATCACTGTCCAATAAGTGGGGATGACCAGCATCGCGGCGAGGAGTGTGACGTAGGCAACACGCTTCCTGACGACCATCAAAATGATTCCCACGATGAGCAGGAGTCCAGCGATAAGCATCCACCACGATCTTTCGTTATATTCATAAGATGTAAAGACTTGAAAGCCAATCGTTATAACAGATGCAGCAATGAGCAAAATACCGATCCAATTTTTATTTTGACTCCACTCCCATAATTGAGAGAAACCGATTCCAACGACTGCACCTAAAGCAGGGGCCAGCATAATTGCATAATATGCATGGAAGATTCCGGAAACCATGCTGAAGAAAACAATACATGTCAATAACCATCCGCCCCATAGGATGAGCGCTTTATGCCCACCTGATTCAATGGGTAATTGAATACGTGAGCTTAAAATTCCAAGCACAATACTGATCAATGCAAATGGTAAAAGCCAGGACATTTGTTTGGAAAGAGGGGTAATGAAGAAACGCAAGACGCCGGGTTCACCAGTTTCCTGGCTGAATTGTGTATAACCACCACGACGCGAACCAGCTTGAGGCTGAGTCGCTTGATTGGGATGTGAATCAGGCTCGTCCTGAGTTTGATCGAAGGGTTGCGGCGCGGAGGGAGGCGTCTGGTCATTTTGTGGGCCTCCAGTATTTTCGAGCCGTGCGATTCCGTTATGCCCGAACATCAATCCCATAACTGTATTGTCATCGCTTGAGCCAATGTATGGTCGTTGATCGACGGGAGTTAGATCTACAATGACGGCCCACGAAAGAGAAATAGCAATTAATAAAATGGTTGCAAGGCCGAGGTTGATAGCTTTGTGCGCCCAGCCTTCTTTTGAACCGAGGAAATATAAGGCATAGAATGCAGGCAGAGGCAGAAAGGCTTGCATCATTTTGATATTGAAACCGAGGCCGAGGATAAATGCACCAAGTAAAAGCCAGCCAAGCTTTCCTGTGTCAGTGGCTTTGATAAATACCCATGCGGCGAGTAGAAGTGTGAAGACTAATAAACCGTCCATCGTGTTGTTGCGATTCGTGGCAACAAATACGGGCGTAACTGCCATTACCAGCGCCGCGACGATGCCAGCCAGTTCGCCCATATATTTTTTCACCATCACGTAAAGAAGCGGAATTCCAAATACCCCTGAGAGAATGTTAGGGAGTGAAACACTAAAACCACTTACGCCGAGAAAATAAGCGAAGATCGCTTCGACCCATAAACCCAGCGGAGGTTTATCCACGGTGACAGAACCACCAGGTTCTGCTGCTGCGAAGAAGAAATTGCTCCACGATTTCAACATGGACTCTACTGCGGCAGTGTAATAAGCATTTGCATCGCCAATGGATTCGATGTTGTACATGTGCAAGGCAAGTGCCAATACCATGATAAGAATCAGGAATAAAGTTGTAGGTGTGATGTCGAAGAAAAGATTTTTCTTAAGGAAGGAAGATTGTTCAGGCGGAACAGCTGTGGTCATTTTGTTTCTATTTATTGAGGAACAGCATGGCCTACGGTTAATCTTCGAATGGTTTCAATTAAAACTATCAAAACCAAAATTGCAATTCCAAATACAAAGAACATGGAACGTCCGCCAATGTTTGCAAGCAAAATGCCGCCAACAAATCCGCCAACTGCTGAACCAAAGCCAAATGACATGGCACTGAAAAGTCCTTGCGCTGTAGACTTCAACCCAGCGGGGGCATTCTCGTCTGCATAGTTGACTCCTGCAAGCCATAACAGTGGAAACATTGTCCCGCCCAGGGCTTGAACCAAATACACCATGGATGGTGTGCTTGCTACTGAAAACAAGAGGGCGCGAATCCCCATCAGGATAATGGCTGTAATAAATAAATTATGGGACTTAAAACGCCTGATTAAGCGATGACCAAAAAAGAAAATTGGAAGTTCGGTCATGGTGGCGATTAACGAAGCAAATCCCATCTGACTTTCTACTGCGCCCAACTCAGCCATATATGGATATAAATATGAGGCAGTTGAAAATGCTCCCAAGCCGCCGAGGAAAGCCGTCAAAAGAAAGAATATCCAGGTTCTATTACTCAACAATGTTTTTATCCCACCATTGCTGGACGTATTTTCTGCTGGTGCACCAAAATCAAATTTTTGGCTTACAAAAAGATTCACAGCCATGATGATCGAAAATGACCAGAAGGCTATTTTCAAACCTTGATGCTGAACCAGAAAGCCAGCAATGGGTGCAAATAATCCCCAGCCTAATGTCCCACCCAAGCGGATACGCCCATACATGGTTCGTTCCTCTCCAAGCATAGTAAGAGTCGCGCTATCTCCCAACGACCCGATGGGTGACATAAAAATATTATGCAAAATAACAGCAGTAAAAACGAGTCCAAAGATTCTAAGAAAAGGGAGCATCACGATCATCGAAATCCCGACGAAAAGCCCAATGCCCATGACTAATTTATGTCGCTTGGTGGAATCAGCAAGGCCTGTTCCAAATGGAGCAGCTATGATTGTAATAAGCGGCGGGATGCCCGTGAGCAAACCGATCTGTGTACCGCTGTAACCAAGTTCTTGATAAAAGATCACAAAGAAGGGAAAGAGAGAAGATGCAGCGGCAAAATACAAAAAATAGAAACTAAACGGCCAGAATTTTTTCATAATATCCTTATTGGTGTTATTCTCAGAGTAACGTACATTATATGCGACCCACATTTAAGTCAAGTAAAATTTATACATAACGCATATTTTCTTCATAATCTATTTGCTTGATTTTCTGGTTATCCCCGCAAAACTTACTATCTCTACAAAGGCGCCTTCGCCGCCATCCCTGCATTGCGTGGATACTGCGGCGGTGTAGCAGCAACTTTATCCACAAGTACAAGATAACGGTCATCGACAACACCTGGTAAATTAACTGGGATCACTTTTTTTAATTTTCCACCCAATACTTTCATTGCCTTTTCAGCGGACTGCGCTTCGGCAGGTCCGCTTTCACCTTTTTGTGCGATGGCTGTCCCGCCGACTTTTACAAGTGGAAGAAGATATTCACTCAACACGTTGAGGTTTGCAACTGCGCGAGCTACAGCCCAATCATAAGATTCACGATGCTCGTGTTTTTGTCCCAAACTTTCGGCGCGGGCTTGAATCACATTCACTCCTTCTAAACCAAGCACGCGGACTATATGCTGGCAGAACATGGCTTTCTTTCCCACAGACTCGACCAATGTCAACTGCATGTTGGGGTAAATTATTTTCAAGGGAATGCCCGGGAACCCTGCACCAGTTCCCACGTCAATGAGGCGAAGCGGGGGACTGGCGTTCCACGCTAAGACGCAGGAAAATGAATCCAGAAAATGTTTGGTGCGAATCGACTCTACGTCTCGAATGGCAGTCAGATTGAATTTCTGATTCCACTCAAGCAGTTCGCGTTCATAGGTGATGAGGGAGATGGTTTGTCTGCCCATCAGGTGAACATTGAAAAGGGATAGTGCGTCGCGGGCTAGATTTTCCATGAGTGGATTATAGCAAAAAGAGAGGTCGCCAAACAGCGACCTCTCTTTTTATGATTATTTCTTTTCTACAGAATCTTCTTCTTGCGGCTGTTGTTTCTTGGCTTTATTGCCGCGCATTTTTCGTGCGAGTGCGCGTACACCAATGAACAAGAGATAAAGAGGAATAGCGATGATGATCAGAGCTGGCAAGGTGAAGATCACAAAGCGGATCAGGAATTCGGTGAAGCCTTGCATAAAGTTGATCAGGTCCTGTATTGCTTCGAGTGCTATACCTTTCGGCTCCCATTTTCCGATCACAATTGGTTGAACAGTTGCTTCGGCAATGATGCGCACGCTGATTGAAGAAAGTGCGGCGGCTTCATCATAATATTTGATCTGACCTTTTACCAACTCGATCTGCTCGCGGTAATAAACCAGTTGATTGAATACGTTGACTACATCTTCGGTCTCTGTGGCTGTTTTGAGGATCTCATCCAATTGTGCTTCAGCGGCTTCGAGATTCTTCAGCCGTGACTTTAAGTCTACATACTCAGCTGTAACATCTTGACCTGAAACCGTTTCACTCTGGACTTCGACCACGTCTTTCTTAATTTGATTCATTGCTTCTTCTAATTTTTCAGAAGGCACGCGGATAACAATCTGCGCTTCTGGAACTTCAACATAATCACTCGTATAGCTCTGATATAAATTGGATGAGACAACGAATCCGCCCATTTGTTCAGCCATGATCTGAATATTCTTCATACGACCTTCCACATCTGCTACAACGATGGCAAGGTCTGCATTTTTGATGACGATCCGTTCTACCTGTGCGGCGTTTGCTACAGAAACTGATTCATTTACATCTCTTGCCGTAGTAAATACCTCCTGCTCTGGCCCCGCTGCGGCAGGCGCTTCCATGGGTACATCACCACCAAGTGCATCATAAAATCCCACTGATGGCATTTCTGTTGCTGATGCACGGTAACTTCCACATGCAGCAAGGATCAATGATGCAATGACAATAAGACTAAATGGCAATATTCGTTTCATGATTTCTTCTCCTTATTTACCTTTGATGATTTCTCTGGCCAAAGGACGAACATTATAGAGAAATAGTTCCGCCCTCATCCCCATCTTTTTGTTCGCGAGCAGTTGGACTGCGAGCAGGGTGTACGCTTCGCGAACTTCATCTGAAACAAGGAATATTTACCAACCTTCGGCAATACGTATGGCGTGTTTTTCTGGCAAGCCTACTGCGCGAATTCGCTCCTGAACTTCGGCGATGTTATATTCCACACGGCGCGGAGTCCATGTGCGGGCTTCGGTATCGTAAATGGCATAGGCGGCGCGCGGGTCACGGTCGCGTGGTTGACCGACCGAGCCTGGGTTCAGAATCAGCTTTGGGCTGAGTTCGATCGTTATGTCGGGCTTGGTCTGATCCATCGTTACGCGATCCGTTTTTGTATTCAGTGTGAACATACATTGAATGTGAGTATGCCCAACTAAACACCATGGCGTTTCGAAATGTTCGAAGTTGAGTCGTGCTGAAAGTGCATTCAAAATATATTCCCACAATGGGTCACGCGGACTTCCATGTACAAGCGTGGCTTGACCGCGTACCAGTGGATTTGCTGGAAGCGTGCGTATGAAATCCACATTGCTGGCATTGATCACTTTTTCATGATATGCCAATGAACGACGCGCATCACCGTTGAAAGTTTCAAGCGGTATTCTACCCATAACTGCCGCGTCATGATTTCCAAGTATGCAAACGAGATTAGGGATTTCGCGTATTTCCTCCACCACTGCATTCGGGTCTGGGCCATACCCAACGAGATCACCAAGGCACCAGGTTTCATCCACCTGGCCTGCATCTTTCAAAACTGCTTCGAGTGCAGTGTAATTTGCATGAACATCTGAAATGACCAAAACTCGCATATTTACTCCAACAGCCTTGCTGTGTGTTCTATAATTTTTTCTGCTACTTCCATTTTGCTTGCCAGCGGAAGAACTTCCCTTGTTCCATTTGCAAACAACAACGTGACTTGATTCGTATCCACTGCAAAACCTGCATATTCAGCGGAGATATCATTTGCAATGATCAAATCCAAACGTTTTGATTCCAATTTTTCATTCGCATTTTCAAGAAGATTTTGACTCTCCGCTGCAAACCCTATCACGACTTTGAAACGCTTCTTACTTAACTGTGAGTCTGATATTGTTTTAAGGATATCAGGTGCCGCTTCGAGTTCGATCTGCGGAATACCATCACGCTTTTTCATTTTTTCTTTCGCGGTCTGCTTTGGCCGAAAATCTGACGCGGCTGCTGCCATGATCAATGCATCGGCAGATTCATTCATTAGTGCATCAAGCATTTCCTGTACGCTTTTCACATGGATAACACATGCTCCCACGGGCGGAGTCAATGCTGTGGGTGTAGTGATCAAGCGTACGTCTGCGCCTGAATCGAGTGCGGCTTGAGCAAGAGCATATCCTTGTTTACCGCTTGAATGATTCGTAATAATGCGGACCGGGTCAATTGCTTCCTGCGTCCCACCCGCAGTGACGACAATTTTTTTGCCAGCGAGTTTTCCGTTTTTACCAAGTGCGATGCGAATATGACCGAAAATTTCAGCAGGCTCAACCATGCGGCCCGTACCTGTTAATCCAGAAGCGAGATGACCATCCGCAGGTCCGATAATCATCACACCGCGTTCTTTTAGCTTCGCAAGATTCTCTTGTGTGGCGGGGTGATCAAACATGCCGCCATCCATAGCTGGAGCAATCAACAACTGACATTGTGCCGCTAACGCAGTGACAGTCAGTAAATTATCTGCAATACCATTTGCTAGCTTTGCAATCGTATCTGCGGTGCACGGTGCGATCACAAACAAGTCCGCTGTTTTGCTGAGACCTACATGTAAGACATGAGCTTCATTGCCCCATAGGTCTTGATCAGTATATGCACGTCTGCCAGTCACCGATTGGAAGGTAAGTGGTGTAACAAATTTTTCCCCAGCGCTAGTTAAGATCACATCCACTTGTGCACCTGCTTGTGATAGCTTTGAAGCAAGGTCAGCTGCTTTATAACCTGCAATGGAACCTGTTACGCCAAGTATTATGTGTTTGCCAGAAAAGACGGACATATCTGTTGATTATACTTCCAACCTTAACATATAGTATGTCCTTTAGTACTTACGTCTGCCTTAAATTGGATCATAAATACCCCTTGACTTATGGTATTGACTCGCATAGAATTGCGCCCAATATGCTTAAGTCTACCCGCTGGTTTGCATTTTACTTTTATTATTACGGTTTCCAGAATCTGGTTGCCGCTGGTGACGCTTAAGTAGACAGGGAAATAAACTGTATGCAAAAAGAGCGAGACCACACGGTCTCGCTCTTTTTTATTTTATTTTCAACAAGGAGCACTTATGGCAATTCGTGGAATTCGTGGCGCAACAACTGTTTCAGCAGATGAACCTGATTTAATTCTCGAAGCCACGCGAGAATTGTTGGAGTCGATTCTGGAAGCAAATGCTGGAATGAAACTCGAAGATGTAGGTAGCGCGCTTTTTACCGTGACTGATGATCTCGCTTCCACCTTTCCTGCACAAGGTGCGCGTCAAATGGGCTGGGGTCTCGTCCCGATGATGTGCGCGAGAGAGATCCCTGTGCCAGGCAGCTTGCGAAAAGTTATTCGTGTGCTTGTTCACTGGAATACGGATACGCCGCAAAATGAAATTACGCATGTGTATTTACGTGACGCGGTCAAACTCAGACCCGACTTGGTTGCCGCACAATAATCTGAAACTCCGCTGGTTGAGTAGGGCGAGTGATTTTCTCGCCCGTATCGAAACCAGCAGTTGATGAAAATATAAAATTACTTGAAAACGTGGTGGTTTCGATACGCCTTTCGCAAAGAACGCTCAAGGCTACTCAACCACCAAATAGATAAATAAACAGGAGAAATCACCATGATGATCATAATGAAATCCAACGCAACACCACAGCAAGTAGAAGCAGTGATCGAACAGATCAAAACTGCAGGGCTGGCTGTCCATCTTTCACAGGGAGTCGAAGCGACTGTTATCGGTGCGATTGGCGAGACTCACAATATCCCTGCCGACCGATTTGAGAGTTTAGATGGCGTTGATTTGGTTCAACGAATCACACAGCCTTACAAACTTGCGTCGCGTCAATTTCACCCGGAAGATTCTATTATTTCAATGAATGGATTTGCTGTGGGTGGAAATGAAATTGCTGTGATTGCGGGACCATGTTCGGTGGAGAGTCGCTCACAGATTTTAGAAACAGCTCAGGCTGTGAAAGAGGCGGGAGCATCCGCATTGCGTGGGGGAGTATTCAAACCAAGAACGTCTCCGTATTCATTTCAAGGGTTGGGCGAAGAAGGTCTCGAATTATTAGCCGAAGCACGCGAGATCACTGGCTTACCAATCGTTGTTGAAATCATGTCACAGGTGCAAATTGATGTGATGGTGAAATATGTGGATGTGTTGCAAGTGGGCGCACGCAACATGCAGAATTTTAATTTGCTGCGTGCCATTGGTGAAACACGCACAGCCGTTTTATTGAAGCGTGGTTTATCTGCAACCGTTGAAGAATTGCTTATGTCTGCTGAATATGTTTTGGCTGGGGGAAATCAACGTGTAATGTTGTGTGAACGCGGTATTCGTACATTTGAAACTTCCACGCGTAACACAACTGATATCAATGCGATTCCTGTTTTGAAAAACTTAACACATTTACCTGTGATTCTCGATCCGTCACATTCCACTGGTCACGCGGACTATGTTGCCGCCATTGCCCGCGCTGGAATTGCCGCGGGAGCAGATGGGCTCATCATTGAAGTTCACCCTGACCCTGCAAAAGCAGTTTCAGATGGCAAGCAATCTCTCAAGCCTGAAAAATTCGCTGAGATGGTTAAGCAGGTAGGCCAGATCGCACAGATCATGGGCAGGAGACTCGCGACTGTTCAAGGTGATATTCAACCCGTGAAACAAGGTTGGGCGTAAAACTCGTAGGGGCGGGAGAACCCCGCCCTTGCCCAATGTAAACAAAATAAAGGGGCGAGATGACTCGCCCCTACATCAAAACAAAAAGGAAAATATTTATCATGATGATCATCATGCACCCAGGTGCACCCAAAGAACAAGTCAGCGGCGTGATTGCCGAAATCGAAAAGCAGAAATTGTCATCGCATGTGATTGAAGGCGTGGAACAAACCATCATCGGCGCAGTCGGTGACGGGCATTATGTTGCCAAGGAAATTTTTGAAGCTTTGCCAGGCGTAATGTCTGTTCAACGGATTTCTCAACCCTATAAATTGGCATCTCGTCAATTTCATGAACAAGATTCTGTTTTTCAATTGGATGGTTTCACTATTGGAGAAAATCAAATTCCAATTATTGCAGGTCCATGTTCTGTTGAATCTCGTGAGCAGATTTTAGAAATTGCACAATCTGTCAAAGAAGCAGGTGCAAATGCATTGCGTGGTGGCGTGTTCAAGCCGCGTACATCACCTTATGCCTTTCAAGGTCTCGGCGAAGAAGGTCTTGAATATATGGCTGAAGCTCGCGAAAAAACAGGTCTGCCCATCGTTGTGGAAGTGATGGCTGTTTCACAGATCAAGATGATGGAAAAATATGTAGATGTCTTTCAACTCGGCGCACGTAACATGCAAAACTTTAATTTACTGCGTGCCATTGGTGAAACGCGCACGCCAGTTCTTTTCAAACGTGGCATGTCTGCAACCATTGAAGAAATGTTAATGGCAAGTGAATATATTCTCAGCGGCGGCAACACCAAAGTTATGTTATGTGAACGTGGCATTCGCACGTTTGAAACTGCCACACGCAACACCACAGACATCAATGCGATTCCTGTTCTCAAAAAGTTAACTCATCTTCCAGTCATCATTGATCCAAGTCATTCCACGGGTGATTCGGCTTATGTCTCTGCCATAGCAAAAGCGGGTGTCGCCGCTGGTGCCGATGGTGTCATCGTTGAAGTGCATAATGATCCCGCGCACGCAATCTCTGATGGCAAGCAATCGCTCACGCCTGAAGCATTTGCCAAAATGGTGAAGCAGGTCAAAGCGATTGCTGAAGCGGTTGATCGTCGTTTGGTTGATCAACATGAAAGAGTCTGACTTTAATCTCGCAGAGTCCAAAATCGCAATCATCGGATTGGGATTGATGGGTGGCTCGCTCGCGTTGGGATTAAAAGGAAAGTGTGCAGCGTTATATGGAATTGACTCGCATCAACCTACGCTCGAACTTGCTCTGTCTCAACATATAGTCGATTACGCTGACAGTGACCCTGCCAAACTTCTCCCCGAAGTTGACTTGGTAATTTTATCTGCGCCAGTCCCTGCAATTTTGACTTTGCTTGAACAGTTGCCAACATTTACTTCAAGGTCTTGCATCGTCATGGACTTGGGTTCGACTAAAAAGTTAATTGTTGAATCAATGTCACGCTTGCCTGAAAATTTTGATCCCATCGGCGGACATCCCATCTGTGGAAAAGAAAAACTCTCACTTGCCAACGCCGAACGGACTTTATATTATGCCGCTCCATTTTTGCTCACGCCATTAGAAAGAACTTCGCCACGAGCATTATCTGCGGCGCATCAAATTGTTGATGCAGTGGGTGCGAAAGCAAAAATCCTTGATGCAAAAGAACATGACCGTATCCTAGCATCCACAAGTCATTTGCCATTTTTGCTTTCATCTGCATTGGCACTTACAACTCCAGATGGTGTCGCTTCATTTGTCGGACCAGGTTTCAAATCTGCAAGCCGTTTGGCTGGGACATCTTCCTCAATGATGTTAGGTGTTTTGCAATCCAATCGTGAAAACGTATTGAATGCTTTGCATGGTTTGCAAAGTCAACTGGCTGAGATCGAATCTTCTTTATCATCAAATGATTTTTCCAAACTTGAATTGTTCTTGAACCAAGCACAAACTAAACACCAAATATTTTCATCATGATCCGCTTATCCGATTCAAAATCCGCTACCATGAAAATCACTCCTATCCTTCATCCATTGAATGCCTCTGTTCGCGTACCTGGTTCCAAGTCACTGACCAACCGTGCTTTGTTGATTGCCGCGCTTGCAAAAGGAACGACCAAGTTGAGCAATGCTCTGTTTTCTGATGACTCAAAATATTTTGCCCAAGCTTTGCAAACACTTGGTTTTGACGTGAAATTAGATGAAGCAAATCATGATATGACAGTTACTGGGCTTGGAGGAAAAATCCCTGCCAAAAAAGCAGAGTTATTCATTGGCAATGCTGGCACAGCCGCAAGATTTTTATCTGCATTTCTCACGCTTGGAAATGGTGAATATATTTTAGATGGCGAGCCTCGTATGCGAGAACGTCCAATAGGTGATTTGATTAATGCGCTCAATCAACTTGGCGTGGAAGTTGAATCTGTGAATAACTGTCCGCCTGTGGAAATATTTGCAAAAGGTTTATCTGGCGGAAAGACAAAAATTGCTGGCGATATTTCCTCTCAATTTTTATCTGCCTTGCTCATGGTCGCTCCGTATGCACAAGGCAAAATTGAAATTACTCTTTCCACTGAATTGAATTCCAAACCTTATGTCGATATGACCATTGCTGTTATGAAAGATTTTGGCATAGAGATCGAACGCGATGATTACTCGCGTTTTACTATTCACCCAAACCACTACTTACCACTTTCCACCTATGCTATTGAATCTGACGCATCCGCCGCCTCATACTTCTTCGCCGCCCCTGCCATTTGTGGGGGAACTGTCCGCGTGGAAAATATCTCGCGTAAATCCCTGCAAGGCGATATCGGATTTTTAGATGTGCTAAAGCAAATGGGTTGTCAGATTACAGAAGGGGATAACTGGATTGAAGTCACAAGTGCAGAATTATTGAATGGTGTGGATGTTGATATGCGCGACATTCCAGATACAGCCCAAACCCTTGCCGCCATTGCACCATTTGCTAATTCACCAACAAGGATTCGAGGGATTGCATCTGCGAGAGTGAAGGAAACGGATCGAGTCCATGCAACATGCACCGAGCTTGCCAGACTTGGCGTCAGTGTGGAAGAGCATGAAGATGGGATGACCATTTATCCCGTAGAAAAGATGCGATCTGCTTCCATCCAAACTTATAATGATCATCGCATGGCAATGGCTTTTTCATTAATTGGCTTGCGTTTTGATGGAGTCACGATTGAAAATCCATCTTGTGTTTCCAAGACCTTTCCAAATTATTTTGAAGTACTGGAAACTTTACGATGATTCATCTTGGATTGATCGGGTATCCGCTTGGGCATAGTTTGTCACCAATGATTCACACTGCCGCGTTAAAAGCCTGTAATTTAAAAGGTGACTATTCACTATTCCCAATTCACCCCGACGACAAACAAGGCTTGAAAGATTTACTAGGTCGAGTCCGCTTTGGTGAAATTACTGGGCTCAACGTGACCATTCCGCATAAACAAAATGTAATCGAATTTATAGATGAATTGACTCCGACTGCAAAAGCCATCGGCGCAGTTAATACGATTTATCTGCGTGATGGAAAACTTGTTGGCGATAATACAGATGCACCAGGGTTTTTAGCAGACTTGAAGAAGTTCATCGAGAATCGGGAATTGGGAATTGGAAAATCAGTGTTGATTCTGGGAGCTGGTGGTTCCGCGCGGGCAGTAGTGTATGCTTTAGTCAACGATGCTTGGAATGTCACCATCGCCGCGCGACGTGTCGAACAAGCACAGGAATTAGCCACACAATTCCAGAATGTCAATGTAGTGGAGCTCAACCTTCAAACTTTCCAACCTTCAACTTTTCAACTGATTGTAAACACCACTCCTCTTGGTATGTCTCCTGATATTGATCTATCTCCTCTTCCTGAAAATGTATGTTTGCCACAACATATTATGGTTTATGATTTGATCTACAATCCGCGCGAGACAAGGATGGTGAAAATTGCTCGTTCACAAGGATTGCATGCAACCACTGGACTTGGCATGTTAATCGAACAAGCCGCACTTGCTTTTGAAATTTGGACAGGAAAAAATCCACCAAGAGAAATTTTATATACATCGGTGGTTGAGTAGTCTGAGGCGAAAGCCGAAGACGTATCGAAACCACCACTTACTGGAGAACTTATGCTTCGCTTTTTAACTGCTGGAGAATCTCACGGACCATCATTAACCGCCATCTTGGATGGTATGCCTGCGGGATTTTCCGTCACAACTGAAATCATCAATAAAGAACTTGCTCGCCGTCAACAAGGCTACGGTTCGGGCGGACGTATGAAGATCGAAAAGGACACTGTGCAAATTCTCAGCGGGGTTATGTCTGGTGAAACCACAGGCGCGCCGATTGCCATGCTTGTCCAAAATGACGACCATGTAAAATGGAAAGGCAAAGCCATTGAGCCGATGACTGCGCCACGCCCAGGTCATGCAGATTTAACGGGTGCAGTCAAATACGGATATAAAGATCTGCGTCCCGCGCTTGAGCGTGCTTCGGCGAGAGAAACCACCATGCGGGTTGCAGTTGGAGCAGTATGTAAACATTTTCTTTCACAGTTTGGCATCATCGTTGGCGGATATGTTTCATCCATCGGTGAGATCCAAGCTGATTTTGATAACATGCCTTACGAAAAAAGATTTAAACTTGCAGAAGAATCTGATGTGCGATGTCCCATTGAATCATCTGCATCAAAGATGAGAGATGAAATCGAAAAAACGATTCATGGGAAAAACACTCTCGGTGGTATTCTTGAAATCGTTGTGCTTAACATGCCCGTTGGCCTTGGCAGCTTTATGCAATGGGATAAACGCCTTGAAGCAAAACTCGCTATGGCGATCATGTCTGTACAGGCCATCAAAGGCGTCGAAGTAGGTGATGCATTTGAAAATGCAAAGCGATTGGGTACTCAAGCCCACGACCCTATGATGTTGGAAGAAACAAATATTCATCGGTCAACCAATCGCGCAGGAGGAACAGAAGGTGGAATCTCCAACGGACAGCCAATCATCATCCGCGCTGCGATGAAACCGATTGCCACCACTCTTCTTCCCCAGCCGACAGTTGATCTGGCGTCAGGAACAGAATCCCCCACCAAATATGAACGCTCCGACTTTTGCCCCGTTCCACGTGCTGTTCCAATTTTGGAAACAATGGTCGCATTTGTAATTGCAGATGCACTCATCGAAAAAATTGGCGGTGACTCGATGAATGAAATGAAACCTCGATTTGAATCCTTGCGAAAAGCCACCCTGGAAGACTTGCCAATGGATAACATTCCGCATATATTTTGGGAGTAATTTGCTGCTTATGATGATCAACTTTACTAACACTCATTTATTTATTGGGATTGTCATCCTTGCAATAGTTTTGATCATTTTATGGAAGAAAAACAAAAGTTTCTCATATCTGTTTTTCTTTTCCATATTTTTGCTGTATATAATAAGTGTGGTCAGCGTGGTTGCTTTCCCATTCCCAATCGGTTATCCCAATCCAGATTTCAAGCCAAGTGTAAATCTTGTCCCATTTGATTTTGGAATTTGTCACCCTGATATGTTGCCGTTGTGTATCAGGAATATATATGAAAATATTCTGCTTACAGTACCTTTTGGGTTTGGGGTCGGTTTCATCTTCCGCGTCAGATCAAAAAACGTACTCTGGCTGGCAGTTGCAGTTGGATTTACCTTTGAACTCATTCAACTGATAATATCTTTTGTAACAAGAAACTCATTTCGAGTCGTGGATATTAACGATGTCATTCTCAATGTAACAGGCGTCCTGCTGGGATATGGCTTCTTTAGAATATTTGGCTGGCTATATTCATATATAACAAACAGGCTTAAAATTCACCACAGGCATATATTTACATATATTTATGATGTTGTTCGCCAATCGCAATAATTACTGATCACTGGATACTGAACATGCACATCTTCCTCTATGGCCCGCCTGGGACAGGCAAATCTACAATTGGAAAAATACTCGCGCAGAATCTTTCTTTGCCATTCATTGATTTAGATCAAGTCATCGAGTTGAAGGCAGGGATGACGATTCCAAAGATCATGAAACAGCAGGGTGAGTCAGTATTTCGCAGCCTTGAAACTTCAGCATTGATCGATCTGGAAGATGAAAGAGAAAGCGTGGTTGCTCTTGGTGCAGGGGCTCTCTTAAATGATGAAAACCGTGATTTTGCACTGACGAATGGAAGGGTGATTCTGCTTACCGCAGAGTTGGAGATATTAATTGAACGATTACAAAATGATTCAGTTAAACGTCCATTGCTTAAAGGTGATTTACGCGAAAAACTAATGGCATTGCTTGAGAAACGCAATGAACATTACAACTCTTTTTCTGTGATCGTGAATATAAATGAAGAGACTGCCGATCAAAATGCATATCAAGTGCAGATGGTTATGGGAAGGCATCATCTCTCTGCGATGGGGGAATATGATGTCCTTGTACAAAGTGTGGAGCAAATTGGTCACTTGCTTCAGGAGCGTGGATTACAAAACCCTGTCATTGTCACTGATGAAAATGTGGCTAAATTTCACGCTGAAAAAGTAGCGGCTTCTTTGCGTGCATCAGGTTTTAACCCGAAAGTGTTGACTATCTCAGCGGGAGAAGCACATAAAAATCTTGAAACGATTTCTATCTTGTGGAGATCATTCCTCGAGACAGGTCTTGACCGTAAAAGTACAGTCATTGCTTTGGGCGGGGGCGTGATCGGAGATATGGCAGGCTTTGCTGCTTCCACCTACATGCGCGGAATTGCATGGGTTGGTGTACCAACAACATTATTATCAATGGTAGATGCATCAATGGGAGGAAAGACGGGGTTTGATCTCCCTGAAGGCAAGAATTTGATTGGCTCGTTTTATCCGCCGAAGCTGGTGCTGGCCGACCCGCAATTGCTTCACACTTTACCACAGGCAGAATTGATCTCTGGTATGGCTGAGGTAGTGAAGCACGGAATTATTTCTGATCCCGAGTTATTCAAGCTATGCTCACGCGGATTGGATTGGGTGAAAAATAATTTAGATGAGGTCATCAAACGTGCGATGGAAGTGAAGATAAAAATTATTGAAGAAGATCCATACGAAAAAGGATTTCGTGCGGCTTTAAATCTAGGTCACACGGTGGGGCATGCAGTGGAGCTGGTCAGTAAATTTAACTTAAGGCATGGAGAAGCCATTGCCATCGGGATGGTGGCTGAGGCGAGGTACGCTGTTCGGATCGGCGTGGCAGAGAAGGGGTTGGATGAAGCGATTGCTGTGTCGCTTAAAGCGTTGGGGCTGCCTATCGATATTCCAAATGAAATGACGCGCGAAGAGATCGTCAATTCAATGAAAGTCGATAAAAAGAAAAATTCAAATGCGATTCGATTTGCACTGCCCGTTGAGATCGGTAAAATAAAGTTGATGGATGTGACGAACCTGGAGAAGGTGTTGGAGAACTAAATGAAAATATTGATCTTGCACGGCCCGAATCTCAATTTGCTTGGCACACGCGAACCTGAAATTTATGGTTCGATGTCTCTTGATGATATTAATAAGAAGATGATCGGGTTGGGAAAAGAATTGGGTGCGGAAGTGAAATGCCTGCAATCGAATCATGAAGGTGCATTGATCGATGCTTTACAGGATGCTCGAACATGGGCGAGCGGCGTTGTATTTAACCCTGGTGGATATACACATACATCTATTGCACTGCGTGATGCGATTTCGGCAATTGAGATTCCCGTGATCGAAGCACATTTATCAAACGTGTATGCGCGTGAAGAATTCCGTCATGCTTCGATGATCTCAGCAGTATGCAAAGGAAAAGTTGTTGGCTTTGGCTGGCGCTCTTATGAGTTGGGATTACGCGGGTTGATTGAAATACTCAAGTAGGTCAGGCTTATAGCCTTACAGCATTTTGAATATACGAGCTTTGGTGGGTTACTTAATTTTATTGTTCTTCCAATGGGCTAAAGCCGCCGCCGAGTATTTCTTGAGCAGGCGAAACAATCACTACGGCTTTCGAGTCTTCTTTTGCAACAGCAGATTTAAGATTATGCACTTCGGTGACGGTTAATGCGCAGAGCAGAATTGTGCGAGCTGTGCCTGTATACATCCCTGTGCCGTCAATGGCAGTTACGCCGCGCTTGAGGTCTGTAAGAATTCGGTCGGAAACGCTTTTGGCTTTATCTGTGATGATGAGTGCCAGTAATTGCCTGCGGCGTTGCCGTGGTGCTAATAATGCGCGTAATCCCTTTTGTTTGCCTTGTTCGGATGGCGCAGCGGTTGCAGATTCATAACCAAAGCGTGGAAGTACCTCACCAGTGGCGCGTGTCAGGGTTACAGTGGCAAGTGCGACGAGCGTAAGCAAAGTGTAATAAACAAGACCGAGCGCGATCATGATCTGGCCTGAGAAAGGTCCAACAGAACTGCGGCTTATGAATTCGGCGAGATCTGCTGGTGAAGCGGGAAAGAGCCAGATCTTTGCAACCCATGATGCGCCAAGAATCAGGAATATCCAAAAATAATTTCGGCGCAGGCGTCGTCCAAAGGCTTCTAAAATGGAAATGGGAAAACTGGGCGTGAGTAAATTTTCGGCAAGATTCTCCGCCCAATCTGGTGATGGGTGGAATGGAGGCACCAGCATAGCTGCGAAAAAATCCGTTTCCATTAATCGCACGCGGTAACTCCATAGTTCATAATAACGATAGCGCCGAGCTTCAATAAATAAAAACCACATCACCAATAATGTATTCAACAGAATGATGGCATGATGGATCTCTGGCTGGCTGAATGCAATGGAAAGAGTTGCACCTGTTACTACAACAGCCCAATTCGTCGTTGTATCCAATCTTTGGCGCCAGACGTTTGCGCGTTGAATTTCGGCACGAAATAAATGCACCATGGCGGTGACGAATTCGCTGGTCTTAAGTTTGTAGCCGCGATAAGTCCAGACAGGTTCTTCTGTATCTATCGGAGGTGGTGTTTTTTGTCTTGGCATGAAATACTCTCGCTGTCAAAAATATTGCTTTGAGGGATTCGGATATAATCATTTTACATCTTTTTACTTCACTCCAAGCAATATGTCAGGGATAAACAATGTTCGATATCATTCCAACCGCTGAGCCATTTTTCCTTCCAGGAAATAAAACAGGCATTCTGCTCATTCATGGATTCACCGGCACACCCAAAGAAGTACGTTTGATGGGTGAAGCCCTTAATGAGAAAGGCTACACCTGTTTGGGGATTCGACTCTCAGGCCATGCTACCGACCCTGATGATATGCGCCGTTCACGCTGGACCGATTGGACTGCCTCTGTTGAAGATGGCTTTCATCTGCTCCGAGGTGTTACTGACCGTGTTTACCTTGCTGGGCTTTCTATGGGCGGTGTGCTATCCCTGCTGATGTCAACTCGGTTGGCCGTAGCGGGTGTAATTGCAATATCCACGCCGTATCAACTGCCGAGAGATTATCCGTTGTGGATGCTGCGTTTGTATGGCAAGTTTGTTCGTTATACTCCAAAATCAAATGAAACACCGGGCGCTTCATGGTTTGACAAAGCTTCGTATGCCAATCATGTTTCATATCCGCAAAACCCGCTGATCTCGGTGGTGCAATTGAAATTGCTAATTAATGAAATGAAAACAGCTTTGCCTGAAGTTCGTAAGCCTATCTTGTTGATTCATTCCAAAGATGACAACTATGTTTTGCCGAAGAACGCTGAAAATGTTTTCGCTGGGCTGGTGAATGTATCAGATAAGACGAAACTTTACGTTACAGGGTCAGGTCACGTTGTTACGAGTGATGCGGCTCGTCATCAAGTATTTGAAGCCGCGGCAGAATTTATTAGTAAAGTGGAGAGTCGATTTGAATCGTAATCTTTTTTTCGTTGCCGCCGCTTTGTTTCTGTGGGGATTTGGCGAAGGAATGTTTTTTAATTTTGTGCCAATCTATTTGGACAACCAGTTTCTGATGAGCAAGTATGAAATTGGTTTGATCCTGGGTGCATTTGGTTTTTCAATGGCGATTACCCATATACCGGCAGGCCGTCTTGCAGACCGAATTGGGCGCAAGCCTTTATTGATGATTGCCTGGGTGCTTGGTTTGATCTCGACACTAGTAATGGGATTGGCCATAGCTTTACCACTTTTTCTGATCGGTTTATTCGGTTATGGATTAACCGCTTTCGTTTCATCGCCTTTGAGCAGCTACGTAACGGCGGCACGCGGAAAGTGGTCCGTGGGAACCGTGCTGTCGCTGACCACTGCGACATTTGGCATGGGCATGGCGATGGGGCCTTTGATCAGCGGTTGGATCGGCGATCATTACGGAATGCGCATGAGCTTTTTGACCGCGGCAGTGGTATTTGTCTTTTCAACTGTGTTTATGTTCTTCGCTGAGAATCAACCTATTGATCATCACGACCCTGACGCTCCGCCGCCAACGTTGATGGGAAATCGGCGTTTTATTGCTTTGATGGGTGTGCTTGCGTTTGCAATATTCGCCATGTATTTATCACAGCCGCTTACGCCAAATTTTATAGAAGACATTCGCGGACTTTCATTAAGTGAAACTGGGCTTATTTTTACAGCAGGTGCATTGGGCAATTCATTGTTGGCAATTGCATTCAGCCGCGTAGACCCTCGCCGCGGGTTTTTATTTGCACAGGCGTTGGTAATCTTGTTTGCACTATGTATTTGGAAAGGCACGAGCCTGCCTATCTTTGCATTGGGATATTTTCTACTGGGCGGGTTTCGTGCTGGGCGTCCGATGGCGATGGCGCAGGCACGCGAACTTGTACATGAATCGCAAATGGGAATTAGCTATGGCATTATGGAGACCATTAGCGCAATAATCTTTATTTTTACACCGCCTATTGCAGGTTATTTATTTGAGATCGAT
Source organism: Anaerolineales bacterium (assembly GCA_014379595.1). Lineage (GTDB taxonomy): Bacteria > Chloroflexota > Anaerolineae > Anaerolineales > Villigracilaceae > Villigracilis. The sequence continues at coordinate 75,743 of JACMLM010000067.1, read as the reverse complement.
CCTTTCATTGTTTATCCTATTTCCATTGGGATCACTGTTGTCTCGATTGTTGTCAGTTATTTCTTTTCTCCGCGAAAAGAGCAGGTGACAGTCACTTCTTAAAGTGACTGTCACCTTGAATTTGGAAAGGTAAATCATTATGCTTGAAATTGTTTCATTCACACTCGGCCCTGCATCCACAAACGCCTATCTTGTTGCTGACTCAGAGACCAAGGAAGCTGTGGTTATTGATCCAGCATGGGATGGTCACATCATTCTTAAAGCGGCGCAGGATCGCGGCTGGCGCATCGGTCATTTATGGTATACACACGCGCACTTTGATCATATTGGCGGTGCAGGCGCAATTGCGGATGCATTGAATCCGCTTCCGCTTGTGGCGCTTCATCCCGATGACCATGTTCTGTGGCGTGCAGGCGGAGGCGGCGCATTCTTTGGCTTTGAGATTGACCCTGGCCCTGAACCGACGATTGATTTCGCTCATGGACAGATTCTTAGACTCGGCTCCAGTGAATTCGAAGTCCGTTATACACCGGGGCATACAAAAGGTCATTGCGTATTGTATGTGGCTAAAGAAAATATTTGTTTCTGCGGGGATTTGATCTTCAACGGAGGTGTTGGCCGCACAGATCTGCCCGGCGGTGATTGGAATGCTTTGGAAAACAGCATCCGCACACAGATATTCAACATGCCTGATGAAACGAGATTGCTATCAGGTCATGGCCCGGAAACGATAGTAGGTGATGAGAAGAGGAATAATCCGTTTGTGGGAATGTAGTAAATAGGTTATGGGCATAACAAGGAGCCCAATAAATAACTTTGTTCCGTTAGTAGTTGTACTGCTGACGGTTCGGCACGCTTCGCGAACTGCCGAAAAAACTTCGTTTGTGGGAATGTAGTGAAAAAGTTGTGGGCGTAGCAAGGAGCCTAATACTTAACACTTTATGATTCAGCTTCGAACGAATATTGGACGGCGTTATCTTATATTGTTTGATTCCAGGGCAATATAAAAGTAAAACGGCTGCCTTTGCCTATTTCACTCTCCACTTCTATAGTGCCGCCATGGATTTCTGCCAACCTGCGGGCCAGCATCAACCCCAAGCCAGATCCCTCATATTTGCGGGATATGCTGCTATCCAATTGTACAAACGGCTGGAACAATTTCTTTAGATCATTAGATGCGATTCCAATGCCGGTATCTGTAACAGAGAAATAAATTCTGTTGTTTTCAGCATCAGCAGCTACTTCCAAGGTGATCCTTCCATGTTCCGGGGTGAATTTCACAGCATTGCTCAGTAAATTAACTAATATGTGTTTGATGCTTTGCATGTCAGCCATAACACTGACAGAATCTGAAGCTGGGGAAAAATTTACTGTGATTGATTTTTTATTTGCAAGCTGTTTGGTGAAATCCAGGCTTTCCTGGCAAACATCATTCACTAAAATAAGTTGAGGATGGCCCTCAAATTTTCCAGCTTCGATCTTCGAAACATCCAAAACATCATTGATCAAGCTCAACAGATGCCTGCCGCTGGATGCAATCATTTGCACAGCCTGTTCCTGCTGTTCATTAAGCGGTCCGCGAACCCCTTCCAAAAGGTTTTCAGAAAACCCTAAGATACCGCTCAATGGTGTGCGTAATTCATGACTCATAGTTGCCAGGAATTCATCCTTGGCACGGTTGGCATGAACAAGTTCTGCGGTTCGTTCTTCAACCCGCGCTTCCAATTCGATGGCATGTTGCCGAATTATTTCCTCAGACTTCTTACGCTGTGTGATGTCTACTATTGCGACACGGCATTCCAGACCGCCCTCGAAGCAGGTAGCTTCTACGCGAGTCCATATCAACACGTTCTTGTTTTTTACGAATTCCAACTCGCAGTTTTCTTTGCCGCTTCCTGTTAAAAGTTTTTCAAGAAAAGTTCTAAAAGTGCGGCGCGACTCAGCAAAAAGAAACAAATCCAGGCTGCGCCGGATTAAATAACCGCGCTCAATGCCCAAAAGGTTTGCCCCGGCCAAATTAATTTTATTGATTGTGCCATCACGTGCCAGCGTAAAATAACCCACTGGGGCAAAATCATACAGGTCTGTATATTGACGAAAAGCTTCTTCCGCTTCAGCGCGTGAGCGTATCAATTCATCCTTCTGCATCTCTAATTCGATCTGGTGCACTTCCATATCGTAGATCAGCCGCTCGAGATCGGTTTTTTTTGCTCGAGGCATTACAGTTTTTTTCTTGCGCTCGCTTAACTTCGTTTCCGCCTCACGTCGTAGTTCAGAGGCGTCCATTCCTCGGTTATGGAAACCGGTTAATCCATCATGTGCACTGAAGCGACTCAGTTCTTCTTCCGCCCGTTTGCGCTCGGTGATATCGCTCACGATGACATAGCACATGTCACTATGCCCATGCGCAGATTCGATGACTGCTTCCATGTGCACCCAGGACACAGCAGGACCGTCGTTCTCAAGAGCGACATCACAAGACTCTGTTTTCTCGCTTATAAATACCCTCTCAAGGAAGGTTTTGAACGTTGTATGCGATTGAGAGGAAATAAATATTTCAAAGGGCCGCTTGATCAGGTCGGCGAGTCCCTTATCGAGGAGTTTTGCGCCGGTTAAATTAGCACGGCGGATCGTTCCATCGCGCATGAGTGTAAAGTAACCCGCCGGAGCAAAGGCATACAATTCAGTATATAGATTTAGCGTCGATTCCAACTCTGCCCGCGATTGCATCAGTTCTTCGTTCTGCATTTCCAACTCGATCTGGTGTACTTGCAATTCGTGAACGAGTCTTTGAATATCGGCCTTCTTCTCAGGAGTTGTCGAAGCTTTCTTGTTACGCTCGCTTAGCTTTTTTTCCGCATGGTGGCGCAGCTCGCTGGTCTCTGGCTTGAGAGTGGTTTTCTTTTTCAAAGATTATTCCTATGCAATGAGAGTGATAGTCATTGACGGCTCTTCTTGTTTCTTAAATCTGCCTCCAGGTTTTTGGAAGCCGTAATATCAGTAAAGGTAATTACCACGCCATCGATCCTATTATCCATGGTGCGGTAGGGCAGGATGCGTGCTGCAAACCAGGTCCCATCCGGGATGGGAATCTCGCGCTCGGCTTTGACCAGTGTGCGCAGGACTTTGTGCGCGTCGTTGGCTAATTCAGGGTAGAGCAAAGCCGATGCAATATCGGTAATGGGCCTTCCAACATCGCCAGGAATCAATTGGGTGAGCTTGCTTGTCTCGCTGGTAAAGCGCCTCACGGATAAGCTGTTATCCAGAAACAAGGTAGCGATGTCGGTACTGTCGAGCAAATTTTTCATGTCGTTATTGTTGCGTGAAAGTTCATCCAGCCTGATCTGCAATTCATGATTGACCGTTTGCATTTCTTCGTTCATTGACTGCATCTCCTCCTTTGAAGTAGTTAACTCTTCATTGGTCGATTGCAGTTCCTCATTGGTCGATTGCAATTCCTCATTTGCCGATCTAAGTTCCTCTTGCGAGGTTTGCATCTCTTCGCGTATGCCCTGCATTTCCTGACCGGCACGTTCAATATCCTGTTCCAACTCGTTCACTCGTATGGTGTTTGCCCCTGTCTTGCCCGTCGCTTTTGTGTTGAGTTTCATAGGCACTTCGGTAAAGACAACCATCACCATACCCTGCAAGGTATTTTTTTCCTTGAGCGGCTGTACGGTTAGGTGTATGGTTTGCTTCCCACCGTTGGTACCCATCACCAAATTTTTGATCGTAACCGTCTCCTGTTGACGAAGTGCCTTTTTGAAAGCAGAGATCATTTCATAACGCAGACTTTCACGCACCATTACGAAAATATTCCAATTGGCCCTGCCAGCTGCTGGTTCCAGGTATTTTCCCGTGCGCCCGCTGGTATATAGAATGTCACCTTTGTTGTTTGTAAGCGCTGCGGCTGGGGAATGATTTTGCAAAAGAAGCTGATCTGCCAGTGTCTGTAGATTGGGCGGTGATAAGAGCGGCGTGGCGGCAGCGCCGACTCGAGAGGCGATAGCGCCGGTGGGAAAATCGATTAGTTCCGGAGCGTGCCCAGATTCGAGTTTGCGATATAAGCGGTTTTTCCCTGCCAGTGGCGCAAATAAATGATTAAAATTTCCAATGGTTTCCGCACTCCCTAAAAATAAAAATCCATCCTGTTTCAAGCTGTAATAAAAAAGCGGCAGAAGTTTCTTTTGCAGTTCCGGGCCCAAATAGATCAGCAGGTTACGGCAGCAAACAAGGTCGAGCCTGGTAAAGGGCGGCTCCATGATGATGTTTTGTGGGGCAAAGATAACCATCTCGCGAATGGACTTGGATACTTGATAACCACGCTCCACCTTAACAAAGAATCGGTCCAGCCGCTTCTTCGAAATATCTGCAACAATATTGGCCGGGAAGATGCCCTCGCGCGCCTTCTCAATGGCCTGAGGGTCAAGATCAGTGGCGAAGATCTGGATGGTAACTTTCTTATTCGGCTTGAGTTTTTCAATCGTTTCCTTGAACAGGATCGCCAAGGAATAGGCTTCCTCGCCCGTGGCGCAGGCGGAGACCCAGGCGCGCAGTGTCTGATGCGGTTCCTGTTTGTTCAACAACGCCGGTAAAACTTCAACTCTTAACTGTTCCCAGGCTTCCGGGTCGCGGAAAAAATTTGTCACCCCGATCAATAATTCGCGAAACAGCAGCTCTACCTCCTGCGCATTCTCCTGCAGGTAACGTACATAGCTTGTGATCTTGCCGATCTGATGCAGCCCCATGCGCCGTTCGATGCGGCGATAGATGGTGGTCTTTTTATACTGCGAAAAATCGTGGCCTGTTTGCCCGCGCAGCAGGAGCACCACTTTTTCAAAAGCACTTTGGGATATGTGTTCCTCGGCAAGACCGGGTTTGGCCACCAGCGGCATATGCTGCAGGTACGCAATGATTTTGCCGGGCAAAGCATCTGCGGGTGCAATAAGATCTGCAAGACCAGCCTCCACAGCACTGCTAGGCATTCCATCAAATTTCGCAGAACCTGGTTCCTGTACAAATACCACGCCCGCTTTTTCCTTAATAGCGCGCAAACCGAGTGTGCCGTCTGAACCCATTCCCGAAAGGATCACGCCGATGCTATTTTCCTGCTGGTCCAGTGCGAGCGCACGGAAGAAGAAATCAATTGGCAGACGAAGCCCGCGTGGCGCAGTTGGAACAAGTAAATGAAGTTTGCCGTGCAGGATGGACAAATCCTTGTTGGGTGGGATGATATAAACACAGTCCGCTTCAACTCTCACCCGATCTTTGACCTGAAAAACTCTCATACTGGTGCAGCGCTGAAGCAATTCCACCAAAATACCCTTACGCGTTGGGTCGAGATGCTGCACGATCACAAAGGACATACCGCTGTTTTCCGGTACATTGGTTAAAAACAATTCCAGCGCTTCCAATCCGCCGGCAGATGCACCGATGCCAACGATGGGGATGTTGACCTTTTGACGACCTTTGGCAATATCTTTCTTCAATGTGTTTTTAATAGGCCTGGGAGTTTTTGGTTTTGCAAGTGTTTTCTTTTTTTGAGGCATATTCTTCAACCTAGCCTTTGAATAGAAAATGTTCTGATAATTTTGATTAAGTTAATATAAGAGTATAGCACCAAAAATCCATCTTACCAGAAAATTCTCTTGCACAATCAACTAAATTGTGTATAATGTACTTGTCCGTCGGTAGGATGCCCCCCTCATCCTATCGGCGGGCATTTTGTTTTTAAAAAATGTAGCGCGAGATAAGCATCTCGCGCTACATTTGCATTCACAATAGACTTCTGGCATAAGTACGTTTATGAAGAAGTTTTTTCGGTAGTTGTACTGCCGAACCGTCAGCAGTACAACTACTGACGGAACAAAACAAAGACTTTTGCCACAGAGTCCACAGAGAAGAATGAGATTTAAGAGCCTCTTCTCAAAGGTCTCTGTGTGCTCCCCTGGCACCGTCCGCCAGGGCAGGTGTGTGGCTGACGACCTTACTTATAATAGAGGTCTAACACAGCTAAAATATTTATCCAGACCACATGTTGAACATATACATGGCGCACATGATGCTCATGATTAACATACTGGCAATTGTCCACACGCGATCAAAAATGGGATTCCTGCCGAGCCTGCTGAGGAAGAGAAAGACGGGTGGTGCAGCTAAAACATAGCGATATATTCCTTGTGCAGGACCACTGGTAAACGAAAGAAAGACTACAAGAAAACCAAAGATGGCAAGATCAGGATGTTTTTTGAATCCCACAATACAAGCTGTGAATCCAATGATCACGCCAAGCCATTCCACAAAATAATAAGCGGCGGCCTGCGGATTGCTTTCAAATATTGCACGTAACCCATCAGACCAGGTGATGAACGTGACCCCAAATGAAAGCAGTCCACGCCCGAAGAATTCCTCCTCTACAAGGCTGAAGGCCAGCCCATAATAGGAGATGCGCCAAAGGAAGAAAGCAAATAACGGTGATGCTGCAATTAATCCATTTGCTACAATGCGCCACGGCACGCCTCGATAATAAATTTGATTCCATTCCATGTCGAGTTCCAGCCATTCAGCTTCTTTGATCCACGAAATAATTAATGGGATTGCAAGCACTACTCCCGCGGCACGTGTGAAAGTAGCCAGGATCGCTATTACTGCCGCCCACCCGCGATATCCGCGACGGAGTAGTAAAAGACTGCTGAATGCAAGCCCGACGAATAATCCCTCGGTATATATTTCAGCTAGAAAAAAGCCGCTTGGAAAAATGAGCATGTAAAAGGCCGCACGGACTCCGCTGGCTTCATCCATTTCAACGCTGGCAAATTCATATAGTGCAAACATGGCTGCTAGAGTTCCGAGCATCGAAACGATCACGCCGGCCAATGTGGCTGTGGCGATGGCGTTTAATCCAAATAATGAAAGGGGCAATGCAAGCAAACGCATCATCATCGGATAGAACGGGAAGAAGGCATAGCTGAGAGAAATACCCGGGATAACAACAGCTTGGGGTGGGATGACGAAAGGCCAATATCCTGTAGTAGCAGTTGCGTTGCCAACTTCTCCACGGATGCGAGCGGGACCGGGCGCTTCATAGCCACCAACAGCAATAGCGAGATAATATTCCGAATCCCATGAAACGTGGCGATTCAGAAACGGCTCGTTGAGGTAGATCTTTCCGTTTTGACTGCCGGGCATGGTTTCGGTAGCTGTCCAGTCAAGTGCGCGGTCAGGCGGCTGGATCGTATAGCGGGCAGGCAGAAAAACGTGATACGCCAGCATAATGATTGCCCACCCCAGCCAGATGCCAAAAATAGTTCGATGATTAGGATTGCGAAACATAATATTTATTTTTCCATTCCTGTTACCACCATATCACGCATAAAATATCGTTGTGAAATGAGCAGTACGATGACAGGCACGATCATTAAGATAAGCGCACTGGCCTGTAGTTGATTCTGGATCGGGGCGAGGCTTTGAAAGTTTTGCACACCGAATGAAATTGGGGCAATGTCTCGGCTGATGCTGAGATAAAGCGAAGCCTGCCGCGTTTCATTCCACATATAGAAGAAATGTAAAAGTGAAACAGTGATCACCGTGGGCCAGCATTGCGGCAGGATCACCTGGAACAAAACCCGCAGCGGACCGGCGCCATCTATCATGGCTGCTTCATCAATATCCTTGGGAATACTTTTGAAGTTTTGACGCAGAAGGAAAATATACACTGCATTCCCAAAAAAGAATGGGACGAGAATGGGAAGCCAAGTGCCTTCCCAATGAAGGATGCGTACGAAAAAGAAGTAGGTGGGGATAAGCGTTACTTTTTCGGGGATTAAAATAGTGGCGATCAATACATAAAAAAGAAGATCTCCGCCCGGCAACGGAAAGCGTGAGAATCCATAAGCAACAACAATAGACGAAAGCAAAACGCCGATCTCAGCAATGATGGTCATTATTAAGGTGTTTTGTAACATTCGTGAGAGGGGTAATGCGCCAAAGAGGGTAGTGAAATTATTCAGTGTGACATGGAATTCATACACACCTATTAATGGCCGACGGTTCCCTTCCCATAAAATGAGACCAGCTTCAGGGTTTTTCGGGTCAATAAACTGGCTGGACGTTCGCCCCGGCTCCACCAAGGCAAGCTCGCGAACTTCTCCATTGGGAAACGGCACTTTGTAGACTGGATACGTCTTGCCTTCATACTCATACCGTACATGTTTGGCTGGGTAGGCAGGGGCATTACGATCAGTTAACTGAGGGCCTTCCATCAATGAGGTTGCCACCATAAAGACCATGGGGAACAGGTAGGCAAAGATCATTAGAAAAATAAATAAATTAAAAAGTCCTGTCCCTATGGTTTCCCATAATTTCAGTGAAAGGTAATTATGCGGCGTAAGCCATTTGTGTTTTGATTGTGTTGTCATATTTATGCATCCCGATCTGGATAATAGACCCAACGGCGCGCGCTCGAAAAAAGCGCATACACTACGAACATCACGATAACGAAGAAGAACCATGCCAGGCTTGCCGCGTACCCGAGATCATATCGTTCAAAAAGAATATAGGTGACATAGCCGTCGTAAGGTGAGAAACTTCCACTGAACACATTGCCACGGTCAAGCAGGATCACGCCGCCGAATATCGCGATCATATTGATAATGATCGCAAAGAAAATAGCTGGAGAAATGAGCGGCAGGGTGATATAGAAAAAGCGCACAAGCGGACCTGCACCATCCACGCGCGCGGCTTCATTGATCTCATGGGGTAATCCTTGTAATGCGCCAAGCATGATCAGCATCCCCGGGCCGACAGACCAAAGGGAACTGATACTAAAAAGGAATGCAATGGCCCCATCTGAAAACAAATTATTGAAACCAGTTAACCCAAGGGGATGAAGAATTAGTTTATTCAGCCAGCCGGTGGCAGGGTCTGCAAACCCAATCCACATAAAAAAGATGGCTACGCCGGGAACGATACTTGGCAAAAAGAACAGCGTCCGCATTAGGTTGCCAGATTTCAAACGCGGATTGCTGAGCAGGGATGCGAGAAAAATGGATGCAACCAATTGAAGCGGAATCGTAGTGATTCCCAACGAAATTGTCTCGAACAATACATATCCCACTGCATCGTCCTGCATCAAACGGATGTAATTCTCCAGGCCGGTAAACCTGGTTTCTTCGGGAGTAAGCAGTTGAAAATTCGTAAATGAGATGGCGAGCGAAGCCAGAATGGGGAGCAGCTTGAATAATAACAAGCCGATTACCCAGGGTGAGATCAGCAACAGTCCAAATCGTTTATCGTAGCGCAGGCGGGGCGTAGTTCGAATAGTCATGATTTCCTTTATATCGAAAAGTACACGTTTTGATTTTATATCAATCTTTCACTTTATCATAAAAAAATACAGCGCGTCAACCTTCTCCAGAATGTTTCCAAGGGTCAGCAAATTTCATCAAGAGCATTGCATATTTTCATAATTGTGAGTGTTATACTCTGCCCGATTTATATAATGATGCCAAAATTCAAAATCCATTTCAACGACCTGTTTTTTGCACGCCTATATTATTTTTCCTTCATGGGAGGCTGGGGCTTCGTTTTGCCTTTCATGAATCTCTTTTTTATCAGCCTTGGCTTCAATGGAAAACAGATCGGCGTTATCTCTTCCATCAGCGCCATTGTGGGCATGGTAGCCTCCCCTTGGTGGGTGAGTGAAGTGAAGAAACATCCCCAAGCCCGACGTATTTTACAGATCGCACTGATCCTCGGCGCTCTTGGTTATATTGTTATAGGCCTGCAGAAATTTTTTCCTTTGATTCTTCTGATGATATTTCTGCATTCACTTGCATCTTCAGGCATTATGCCCATTTCCGATTCAATGGCTGTGACGGTTGCACAGGAATCAGATACGGGATATGGAAGCGTGCGAGTCTGGGCTTCTGTGGGATGGATCATCTGCGTTCTTTCTTCGGGATGGCTGATTGCCCGCTTCGGATATATCGCTGGCTTTATCGGAATCTGCGTCATGTGGCTGACAGCTTCAGCGTTGATATTCTTTATTAATCCACGATATTTTAGTTCACAGCAAATAGCCGATCAGCCAAAACCGAATGTACGCATTGCCCTTCAATACATCTGGCAGGACAAAGTATTGCTCGGCTTTGCGCTTGCTTTGGTTGCCATCGGCTTCCTGAACAATGGTGTATTGCAATTTGAAAATGTTTTCCTTGCCGAGCTAGGCGCTTCCAAACAGGTTATTTCTGTAGCTGGCATCCTAAGTGCAATAGTTGAACTGCCATTCATGATCTTCTCAGATAGGATCATCCGCCGCGTTGGGGCACATCGTCTCATGTTGGCGGCCATGGCTATCATCTTGTTTCAACGTCTCGCAGTTTTATTTCTGCCGTTCATTGCCACGATCATGGTCGTGCGCTTTATAGGCGGAGTTTCATTCAGCTTTTACACGATTTCATTTGTCGGGCTCATCAGCAGCCGCACACAATCTACACACACTGGGACTGTACTTGCACTGTTCACAGTCACCATTGCTGGACTTGTCAATATTATTTCAGCGCCAATAGCAGGCGCTATCTTTGATGTGATCGGTGCACGCTGGCTATATGCTTTGTCAGCAGTAGGCTGGTTGATCGGAGTATTATGCCTGTGGTGGACGAAGCCCGAATCTTAATGTGCTAATAGTTTGTTCGAGGGCTAAGCCCTCGAACAAACTACAAATTTCTAAAACCCGTTCTTCTTAATTACCGTCTTGTACCACTTGGCGCTGTCTTTCAAGATACGTTCCTGAGTCTCAAAGTTAACCCATACAATGCCAAAGCGCTGACCGTAACCAAACGACCATTCAAAGTTATCCATCAACGACCAGACGAAGTATCCAGCCAGCGGAACGCCTGCCTGCATGGCACGATGCGCCGCGGCAAAGTGAGTCTTCAAATAGTTTGTGCGATGTACATCGAGGACATTTCCCTTTTCATCCGGCGGAGTGGAATAGCTGGCACCATTCTCAGTGATATAAATTTTGCGTGGTTGGTAATCGAAGTATACGCGCGCCAGTGAACCGGTAAGACCATCGGGATAATTCTCCCAATCCATTTCCGTCCAATGCTCGGGGGTTTTAGGGAAAGGGAAATCGATCTGCGGATCGTTATCAGGAGCATCCACACGATGAAGGTTGCGGCCATAGTAATTCAACCCAACAAAGTCTGTTGGGGCAGCGATCACTTTCATATCGCCTTCTTGCACAAAATCCATACCATTTGGGAGTGCACCCAGGCTTGAGAAATGCTCAACCATGTCTGCGGGATAGCCACGGCCATAGACGGGATCGGCGAACCAACGGAACCATCTTCCATCGTCAATGCGAGCCGAGTCCATATCCATTGTGCTCTTCGAAGCTGGAACCTTCCAGCCGATGTTGAGCACAGTTCCCACTTCTGCATCTGGACTGTTACGGCGAATGACCGGTACTGCCAATCCATGAGCGAGCAAAAGATGATGTGCAGCACGTACTGATAGTTTTATATCCTTTAAGCCTGGCGCATGAACTCCCATCTCATACCCAAGCCATGCAACTACCGATAATTCATTAAGAGTGGCCCAATGTTTCACGCGATCACCAAGTGCACGTGTAATGGCATCTGTGTATTCCACAAACGCATCAGTCGTGGAACGAACGGCCCAGCCGCCTTCATCTTCCAATGTTTGCGGAAGATCCCAATGAAATAGTGTGGCAAATGGCGTAATGTTCGCATCGAGTAATCCGTCCACCAAGCGGCTGTAAAAATCGATACCCTTTTGGTTCACTTTGCCACTCCCGGTTGGTAGAATACGCGGCCATGCAATTGAAAAGCGATATGCTTTTAAGCCAAGTTTCTTCATCAAGCCGATATCTTTTTTCCACAGGCGGTAATGATCATTAGCCACATCGCCGTTATCATTATTCTTTATTTTGCCGGGCGTGTGTGTAAAACGATCCCAGGTGGATTCGCCCTTGCCATGTTTATCCCATGCACCTTCGATCTGATATGAAGCGGTTGCTGCACCCCACAGGAAATCTTTTGGAAATACGGTTTTGTTTGCCATTTTTTACTCCTTAAAAATTATTTTGATGAAAGTCTTGCACAGATTGCACGAGCTGTTTCTAAAGTTGCGGCATATACTGAATCCGCAATAACTTCCCAGGTTTCATTATGTATCATGCTTTCGCCTGGATTTAATTTTGTTAAGGGCCCAAGTGTTTCCAATTCAATACATGCATCCTTTACATAAACTTCCACATTGCAGCCCATATCTGCATAAACTTTTGATTCATCGCATGAAAATCGTTTGATGAATAGTACATTGCTTACTGTGCAGGCGACCCATCCGAGTTTATTGAAATTGCCGATCTTCAATGCATGTTCCGATGAGCGGCCATGGAGTAGGATCAAATCGTCTTGTAACTTGAGCCTTTCATCATGGATTTGTGAATAGGGCCAAAATATAAGATTGCGATTTGGCTCCAATCCTTCCGATGAAGATAACGGCAGGATCGCCATACCTCCTAATCGCAATTGTGTAATACCCCATGGTGCAAACTCAATGGTTTGGTCACCATGCCATGTAATGCGGTGGGTGAGATGCACACAATTTTCATCCAAACGAAAAGCTATTTCTTTTTCCAAGCCCGAAGCATCCACTGGGCTTCTTAAAATAACTTTATCTTTTTCCTCAAATACACTCAGACCATCTTCAGGACATGTATAGAAAGTATCCTCTGGTGCAGTCCACAAACGATGCCCCCCGTGTAAATAATATTCTCCATGCGGCGTTGGCCAATGAGCATCAGGAGTCTCTGCAAGCAAGTTCCCTGTTGTTCCCTTCGCGCCATGCGCGTATAAACCAATAATGCGCGGCCCCGTTGAAGTTAAATAATCGAGCCGTAAAACTTTATTTTCAATCGATGCGAATGGAAGAGGGGAGTCGCCCATTACCCCATCACTACTTCAACATTCACTTCGCTCACACCTTTTTCTGTGCGGATCAGATTCCCTTCAACCTGTTTTCCATTAACTGTCACTTTTTCCACACCTTTGCAGATGTGCTTCGGGTTTGTCACATTGATGTGGTAAGTCACATCACGATAATTGCGCGTGACTTTGAAGCCATCCCACTCCGCAGGAATTGAAGGGTCAATTTCCAAGCCATCAAAAGCAGGGCGAATGCCAAGAATATACTGAGTGATAGCACTGTAGTTCCATGCAGATGTACCCGTAAGCCAGGAGTTTTTGGCTTCCCCATGTGTGGGCGCATCTTTACCAGCGATCATTTGAGCATAGACATATGGTTCACATTTGTGTAATTCGCTTAACTCTTCACGCGCCGATGGATTGATACGCTTGTAATAATCAAATGCCTTGTCTCCGCGCCCAACCATGGCCTCAGCGATCATGATCCACGGATTAGTGTGACAGAAGATGCCCGCATTTTCTTTATAGCCTGGCGGATAAGATGAAATCTCACCCAAGTGTAAATAATATTGACTGAATGCAGGTTGTTGCAGCACAATGCCATGTGGCGTTGCAAGGTGTTCCGCAACCGAATCAAGTGCTTTGATGGCGTTGCCGTTTTCTAAACCCAAGCCAGCCATAATACAAATACCCTGCGGCTCAATAAAGATACTGCCCTCAGTATTTTCTTTTGAACCCAACACATGACCAAAATTATCATAGGCCCGTCGGAACCAATCTCCGTCCCAACCTGCGGCCCAAACTGTTTTTTCCATATCAGCCGAAGCTGCTTGTACTTTCCTTAATTCTGTTTTATCGCCAATGTGTTTGGTGATGCCAGCCATTTCCTGGCAAGCCAGCACAAACAAGCCTGCAATGAATACACTCTCTGCTACTTTTCCATCTTTGTTGGTCGTCGTTTGGAAAGATTGCCCTGGTGTATCCGAGAAACAATTCAAATTTAAACAATCATTCCAATCTGCGCGGCCAATGAGAGGTAAATTATTTGGGCCAAGACGGTCAATCGTATATTGAATGGAACGCTGCAAGTGTTCATAAAGCGGCGCTTCGCTCCCATCTTCATTTTCATATTGCACTGGTGCATCTAAAATAGCCCAGTCGCCGCTTTCTTTGATATATGCCGCAACACCAAGCACCAGCCACGCCGGGTCATCATTGAAGCCAGAGCCGACATCATTATTTCCGCGCTTTGTAAGCGGTTGATATTGATGAAATGCGCCGCCGTTTTTTAATTGAGTTGCAGCGATATCAAGAATTCTCTCGCGCGCGCGTTCAGGAATCATATGCACGAAGCCAAGCAAATCCTGATTCGAATCGCGGAATCCCATACCGCGCCCAATGCCGCTTTCAAAATATGAAGCGGAGCGGCTCATGTTAAACGTCACCATGCATTGATAGGCATTCCAAATATTCACCATGCGGTTCGTATCCGTATCAGGCGTAGTCACCTGGAATTTACCAAGCAGCATCGTCCAGTGATCGCGCAGAGTGTTGAAGGCTTTGTCTGCATTTGCTTGCTGCAAATATTTTTTGATGACCGGCTTGACTGTCTTTTTATTGATTATTTGTGAAGGGGGTGGATCGAACTTATCATCTTTTGGATTCTCATGATAGCCAAGAATGAATGTGATTTGCTTCTGTTCCCCAGCCTTCAAATGGATTTTGACATGATGCGACCCAATGGGCTGCCAGCCATGCGCTTCAGAATTTAACGAGGAGCCTGATTCAACAACCTGGGGTTGATTCCAGCCGTTATAGTTTCCAAGAAAAGACTCACGCTGTGTATCATAGCCATCTAATTTTTCAGAACAAGCGAAGTATGCAAAGTGATCGCGGCGTTCGCGATATTCGGTTTTGTGATAAATGACATCGTCAACAATTTCAACTTGTCCAATGGAATAATTACGCTGGAAGTTGGTGGCGTCGTCGTTTGCGTCCCAGAGACAAAACTCAATGGCTGAGAATAGGCTCAAGTCGGAGTCTGACCCGCTCTCGTTGGTCAGAGTCACCTGCCAGATTTCGAGGCTCTCTCCAAGCGGCACAAAATATCGGGTGGAGGATTTAATCCCATTGAATTTGGATGTAATGATCGTATAGCCCTGCCCATGGCGACATTCATATTCATCAAGTTTTGTACGCGTGGGCATCCATGAAGGTGACCAGTATTGTCCGTTTGCATTATCGCGCAGATAAAGATAGCGTCCGCCAACATCAAGAGGGGAGTTGTTGTAACGATAGCGGGTGAGGCGGCGCAGGCGAGCATCTTTATAAAATGAATAGCCTCCTGCAGTGTTTGAGATTAACCCAAAATATTCTTCACAGCCGAGGTAATTGATCCATGGCAAAGGCGTATCGGGTTGGGTGATAATGTATTCGCGTGATGCGTCGTCGAAATATCCGTATTTCATAAATGATTCCATCCTGTGAAGGCGCAGCATTGCTGCGCCTTCACAATATTATTTTATTTGTGCCAGTTCTTTTTCTATTTTTTCAACCAGTTCTTGTGGCACATAGGTGGGATGGTTGTGCGCAACTTGTTCAAGAGTTAGTTCACCAGCCATTCGCATATCTGCCATGAGCAGGAAGCCGCCAATATGTTTTGCGATAACGGCGCGGCCACCAGGGTCATCAAGGATCGTATTGATCAAAAGACCTGCATGCAAACGGGCAGAGCGTTTAGCAGGTTCGATGATGATGATTTGGTTCAATCGTATGTCGCGGCTGGATGCGCCAATAATGATCTCAAACTCGCCTGCTTCGACTGACCATGCATTCAAGGTTGTTTCAAAATACCAGAATGCCTCGCGGTTGAGAGTAAAGGTAATGGTTTTGGTCTGGCTTGGTTTAAGCTCAAATTTCTCGAAGGCTTTGAGCTCCTTTTCAGGGCGGGCAAATGTGGATTTAACATCACGGACATATAACTGCACAACTTCCTTGCCTGATACTTTTCCTGTATTAGTTACATCCACCTTAACTTCCAGGGTTTCATCTGCTGTAATGGATGTTTTATTTATTTGTAAATTGCTGTACTCAAAGGATGTATATGAAAGTCCGTGGCCAAATGGGAAGAGCGGCTCCACTTTCTTTTTATCGTAATAGCGATAGCCAACAAATATCCCCTCACCGTAGTGGACTTTTCCATTTTCGCCGGGGTAATTGATATAAGCAGGGTTATCTTCCAAACGGACCGGGAAGGTGGTCGGAAGTTTTCCGCTTGGATTCACATCGCCAAAAAGTACATCTGATAGGGCATTGCCTTGTTCCTGGCTGTTGTACCAAAGCTGAAGAATGGCAGGGACTTGATCAGCCCATGGCATTTCAACCGGTGAACCAACGTTCAATACGACGATTGTATTTGGGTTAGCTGCTACAACCTGGCGAATCAATTCATCTTGTTGACCCGGCAGTTTCATATCCACACGGTCAAAGCCTTCAGATTCCCATTCGCCATTTAATCCTGCGATGATCACGGCTACATCGGAACGTTTGGCGAGTTCAACTGCTTCGGCGATCATATCTACAGCATGTGGTGGTTGGTGACCAAAAGCGAGTGCACGCCAGCGTGGACTGCCCTTCCAGTAATATTCCACTTTAACATCATAGGCTTTGCCACCTTCTAATTCCAACTCGGCTGTCTTTTGCTTTCCCATGTCAGAATCTGACCAATGGTCAACGACTAATTTGTCGTTAAGATAGAGGCGGCACCATCCTACAGCAGAAAGAGCAAGTGTATGAGTTCCGCTTTCCTTGGGTGTGAACAACCCCTCCATGCGAAGTGAGAAATTATCTTGTGGAACCTTTGGCACACTATTATCAAACCAACCATGTTGCACACGCGTAGTAGTTTCAACATACAAAGGTTCACCAGCAAATTCGGTCCCAGCAAACAAGCTGAGGCGGAGTCCGCTTTCGCCATTGGATGTGGATAAAGTTTCGGGGGCAGGAGCAGGTAGATTCTTATGGATAAAAGTTCCAGAGGCGGCTTCCACCAAAACATCTTTGCCTTCGGGGTCATTGACTCCATCAAACGGCGAGATAGTGTAATGAGGCGAAACACTCGAACTGCCACCACCTAAAATTTGCGCATTACGCGCATAAGGACCGATCATCGCAATTGTTTTCACATTGCTGAGCGGAAGAATGCCATTATTTTTTAACAAGACAATTGCTTCCTGCGCGGCTTCGCGGATGATGGTGCGATGTTCAGGTTTGTCTTCACCCTTCTCAGGTTGCAAAACTGGATTCTCAAACAGCCCGGCTTTTTCGGATACTCCAAGCAGACGACGGACTTTATCGTTCAATCTTTCCTCGGTCAGGGTGCCGCTTTCGAGAGCTTTTTTCACCATTTCGGTTGCCATCCAACGCGCAGGCCCAGGCATCTCAAGATCGAGTCCACCTGCAGGAACTCCATCATCATATGTCCCAAACCAATCAGACATAACGATGCCATCGTAATTCCATTCATCTTTGAGAATTTCAAGCAACGAATGATCATACTCACAAGCATAAACTCCATTGACGCGATTGTAAGAAGACATCACTGCCCAAGGATTGGAGTTGCGAATCGCGATACGGAACGGCTCAAGATAAATTTCGCGCAGTGTGCGTTCGTCCACTTCGGAGCTGATCGAGAAACGCTCATATTCCTGATCGTTGGCGATGAAGTGTTTGATGCAGGCGCCCACGCCGTGATCTTGAATCCCTTTGATGTATGCCGATGCCATCATGCCGCTTAGAAAAGGATCTTCGGAATAACATTCAAAATTACGGCCCGCAATAGGTGTGCGATGAATGTTGACAGTGGGGGCAAGCAGAATGTGTGAACCTTTGGCTTTGAGTTCATCTGCCAACACATTTCCAACTTTTTCGATGAGTTCAGGATTCCAAGTTGCGCCGAGGGCAATGCCCACTGGAGTAGCAACTGATGGTGTTGACATACTGCCCATCGCGCCACGTGCGCCATTGGGGCCATCCGTTGTTTTGAACTGCGGGATTCCCAAACGCGGAATCCCAACACTGTGCCATAAGTCCGCGCCTGCGAGCATGGATATTTTTTCGTCGAGAGTCATTTGTGAAATAAGATCATCAATATGAGACATGGTTACTCCGAGTGAATGAAATGTTATAAATTTGCGAATGTAGTCAATTCAATATAATTTTTTTGAATTGCATCTTTTATAGCTGGGTCAGTTAAACCTTCCAACTCTGTCTCACGTTGTTTGTTGTAGGAGGATTCTTTTGCAAAGGCATCATCTACATAACCTGGATGGCACATAACTTCTGTTGAACCATCTTTGACATTGTTGATAATGCCAAGGAGTTCTTCGTGCGTCGCTTTTTCATCGTAAAAATCAACGATGAAAACGTCAGGGCGGCGCGGATTGAATTCTTTTATCAGAGATGGAACTTCTTTAAAAGTCTCTTCCAACTCACGTGAAATATCATGTGTGAATGGGAAACGGATCGCACAGTCATATTCTTTTGCCAATTCAAGCATGGCACGAAATAGTGCGGGACTGAAGTAAGAGCTATGGTGATGTGAATCAAGATGAGTTGGATTTCTGCCGGTGGTTTTTACAAACAACTCGACTTGAGCATGCCATTCTGCTTTGACCTCTTCAACATCAATTTGATTTACCTTTGAAAGCAATATAGGAAGTTTTAGAAAACTCCCATCGTCATTTGTAATTGTCTTCAACTGTTCACGCGAAAGAAGTGGTCTCTCAGCAGTTAATACCAGGTGAACACCAAGCCCAAGGTTTGGTGTTTCACGCAATGCAACTTCAATATCCGCTGAGGTGGTGGGGATGTTCATCATGCAGGTTGTGGACGTGACTACACCGTTTGTATGTGATTCACGTATCCCGCGCGAAATATCAGATGTGCGTCCGTAATCGTCGGAATTGATGATAAGTTGTTTAGGCACTTTCGACTCCTTTTAGATAAGTCTGATACAAGTCAACAAGATAACCCATTGGTTCCTTGTAAAACTCATCTGCGTTAGTAGTTATCTTTGCATATTCAGGGATTGGTTTTACCTGCGGATTCGTCTTGGCAAATTCCTGAATCACTTTTGCATGTGGTTTCAATGAACCATCCGGGCGGACCAATCCAAAGAAGCGCTCATGCTGCGCGTTTTGGCATGGTGGAACATTCCATAGTTCAGGAATGTAATCTGCATAGCACCAGAGCATGGCGCCTGTTGCTCCGCTATCTTGTAGTTTAGGAATGGTCAGGCGCAGGAACTCAGCAAAGTCTTCCTCACTTGCCATGAATTGCTCACGCTCACGTCCGTTGGTTTCTGTCCATTTCATGGTGTAAGTCTTTTCACCGGGCAAAGCTGTGCATCCGCCAAACTCTTCCATAAGTACGGGTTTGCCAGAAAGTGCGGCAGTCAATGCACAAGTAAACGGAACGAAATCGGGATCAAGATTCTGGCGTGCCCATGGTGTGTACATAGGGTAGGAATGCATGACCGCCACATCTGTATTTTTATATACCTTGTCTATTCTCAAACCATTATCACGATGTAAACCATCGCCATGCAAACCAATTGTGACTGGATGATTTGGGTCAATGGATTTGATCAAGCCAACCATTTCTTTGACCCATGCAGCGCCTTCGTCTGATGAATTGGGCCAGGCAAAAAGATCAGGTTCATTTCCGAGATTCCACATCCAAATACCGGGATGATCTTTGAGTGTGCTGACTACTGTTTTTAGTAATAAGCGTGATGCATTCAAAGCCATTTCATCATGGAACATGTTGCGATAGCCTTGATCTACTTTCTTACCCTGGCTCACTACATCACGCAACCAATGTTGATGTGCTGAAGGAGGCAGCTCTCCGCCCAACAGCCAGCGTGGACTCCAGTTGGGTCCACTCATATGGCCGGTGAAGAAAGTGACATCGAGGCC
Source organism: Anaerolineales bacterium (assembly GCA_014379595.1). Taxonomy (GTDB): domain Bacteria; phylum Chloroflexota; class Anaerolineae; order Anaerolineales; family Villigracilaceae; genus Villigracilis. Next base: position 55,813 of record JACMLM010000067.1, on the reverse strand, counting down.
AAGTCCATTTTCAGCGGCGATGTCTGCAACTTTTACAAGATTATTGACAGCGTCTTTATTAACAGAATCGGGTTCAGGCTGAAAATCATCCCATAATAGAAACAAGCGGACAACATTCATCCCAATATCTTTAATGACTGCAAATTCTTCGCGTACTTCGCCAGCGTCAAAATTGCTCCACCAATACATGGCTTTGCGGCGCGGCCAGTAGTTAACACCCAGAGTAAATGGTTGGGACATGTGAGCTCCTCGGGAATTACGAATTACGTAATTGGTAATTCGTAATTAGGGTTGATGTGCTGTTTCGTAAATTGCATTGACCAGTGAGAACTCGCCTTGTGCATCGTGGTCTAATGCCCAGAACATAATGCCGCCTGTTTTCTCCACTGCCAAACGCGTTTTGGCTTGTACAGCAGGAATACCGTTATACATTTCGGGCGTGCCATTGTATTCATAAGTATTTAACTGAGCGGCAGCAGGATCTGTTTGAACAAGTTTTGCAAAACTAACTTCACTGGGGCGTGAGTAAAATGGTGCACCGATGTTTATCTTTTTTATTGGAACGCCACGTGCACTCCAGTAATTGATTCCCTCTTCAAACTCTTCCATGCTTCCATGAATGTTTCCGTCGTAGGTCATTACATTCACATAATCTACTAGCTCAAATGATTCATCAGGAATGCCCAAGCCTGTATCATCTCCATACGAAATGACAGCTGTACTGATCAATTTATCGGGCAATGCTGCCCGCAATTCTTTCATCAGTGCAAGATAGTTTTGTGCAGATTGGCCTGGGTCAGGATATTCCCAATCAATATCCACGCCATCGAGTTGATATTGATCAACAATATCTTTTAGGTTTTTGACAAAAGCTGTCCGCGATTCTGGATTGGATGCCATTTCCTCAAATTGACTATCCCAGCCCCAGCCTCCTACAGCTATACTCACGCGGACGTTTTGGCTGTGTGCGCTTTCAACGATCGATTCCAACTTCCAGGCATTGTTGAGCGTAGCAAAGGTTCCGTCTGGATGGGGAATGAGGAACGAGTAGTTGATGTGGGTAAGTTTGTCGTAGGGAATGAGGTCAACGATGATGGCATCAGTGGCGTATGCCACAATGCGAAAGGAAGTATCTTCGCGTGGGGAGGGGACAGGTTTTTGCATAAGGGAGCAGGATGTCAATAGTACAGTGAGCAGGCTGAGGGTTAGAAAAGATGCGCTGGTTTTCATTTTACAAATGATTTTTTAATTTTGTCTCGTTGTTCCAATGTAATGGAAAGTCCGCTTGCTTCCATCCCTAATAATGTGGCACCAACAACAGGTTTTACTTCTGTGCGGATCAATTTTGCTTTGGGCGCAAGTGTATGAATAGTTTCGCGCATGGGGGTGATGAGCGGTTCTCCGCTTTTGAACATGGAGCCGATCAACGCGACTTCAAATTCGATGTCTTCAAAATCAAGTTGACGAATGACAGCCTTTGCCATTTCACCGAGTTCCGCGCCTGCCCATTTAACAAGGTCCTGGGCAACGGCATCTCCGTTTGCAGCAGTTTGAAAAACGAGAGGTGCAGTATCTGCGCCAATTTCGTAATGACCTTTGGTATAACCTTCAATTAAGTCTTCCAAGTTTTTTGCACCAACATGATTAACAAAAGTATTTGCAAGCGCAGTGGGCGGCAGGCGCTTTGTCCACGAGTAGCCAATGATCTGCATGGTGCGGTTAATAAGTTCGCTTCCGCCTGCGCTTTCGCTCATTAAGACTCCGTAGCCTGTAACGCGGCCTTCACGTTTATGTTCCTTGTCCCAGCCGCGGCAGTTGCACCCCGTACCTGAAACGACAGCTACGCCCCAGCCTTCACTTGTCCCTGCCAACAATCCAAGTACAACATCATTGACCATTTTATATGGGGCATTTAAGCCAAGCCTGTTGATGGTGGCTTTCATGTGAGGCTCTTCAGAAGACCAGTCATAACCGGCAATTCCAAAACCCACACCGGCAATGTGATCTTTATCAATGTTTGCATCAGCAATCGCGCTATTCAACGCATCGCACATTGCGGTTTCCATGCCGTCAAATCCCACAGTTTCATGGTTACCAGACCCGCCTTGGCCCGTGCCTACAGGAGTACCATTTTCATCCGCGATAAGCGCGGCCGTTTTGGTCGCGCCAATGTCTATACCGAGATAATATTTCATCTATTTGAAGAATTGCGGTAGGTGTTCGCGATGAGTTTCGAGCATATCATCTAGAACAGTTTGTACTTTATCCGCTTTGGGACCGATGGGATGAACAAGCAAAGCCTGATACGCTGCATCACGGTCACCATGGACGGCAGCTTCTACAGTGAGCAATTCATATGCTTTGATAGCTGATATGAGACCAAAGCACGATGCAGGTAATGGTTCAGTTGCAATCGGTGTGATTCCGCTCTTCTTAACTGTAGAAGGCATTTCCAGCACCCATTCTGCGGGCCATTCTTTTACTGCGCTGTTGTTCTTGATATTGACCACATGTGTCTCACCGAGATCGTTGTAATGTGCATTGAGTAACTGCGTGGCAACAGTTGAATAATAAGCGCCGCCGCGTTTCATTAAACCTGCTGGAGGCTCATTGAGATTCGGGTCTGCATAATCGCGTAGTAATTCCTTCTCCACCTCGATTACTTCTTCAGCACGTGAAGGCGGCCATTTTTCCTGTTCTTTTAATTTTTTATCTGTGTGATAAAAATATTGAAGATAATAATTAGGCATCATTCGCAAAACTTCAATGGTGCGAGGTTCCCATTCTGGATGTTCTTCTTTTTTTAAATTTTCGATATATGCTTGAATAACTTGCGGCCAGACATCTTCACCATCCACTGTAAATCCACGATGCCAGGATAGATGATTCAATCCAAGGGTTTTCAACTCTGTTCGTTCGATATCAATTTTTTGACCTGTAGCCTGTTCGAGGCCTTCGATGATACGCATCTTCGCCCCGATGGGGACATTGCATACGCCTACAGATGGAGTCTCCGATGCATATTGACTTAATGCTTGTGTGACTAACCCAGCTGGATTTGTAAAGTTAACTAACATTGCACCGGGCTTGGCGAGTTCCTGCATATCTTTAGCGATCTGGAGAATGACTGGAATGGTTCGCAAAGCTTTCCCCATACCACCAACACCTGTTGTTTCCTGCCCGATCAAACCATGACGGAGGCCAAGATACTCATCACGTTTGCGTGCTTCCATATGTCCCACACGCAATTGAGTAGTGACATAGTCAGCATCTTTGACTGCGGCACGTTGATCTGTAGTAAGTACAACTTTAAATGGAGAGCCTTTTGCTTGCACCATGCGTTGGGCAAATCCACCAACGATGTCAAGACGTTCCTTATCAACATCCATGAGCCAAAGTTCATTGATAGGGAATTTTTCAAGGCGAACAAGGAATCCGTTAATGAGTTCGGGAGTATAAGTAGACCCGCCGCCGATGACTGCAACTTTAAGCATAAATTTATCCTTATTTAACGAGGTAGCTTGTTAAACACAAAGGACACTGAGTACACAAAGGTGGAAGATTTTTGTATACTTCTTCCCTTCGTATCCTTGTGTCCCTTGAATTTATCTTTTATGTATTATGTTATTACTTTTCAACACCTGTTACGACAATACCTTGAACGAAGAAACGCTGGGCTACCACAAACAAAATCAACGGCAGAATAAGCGCCATCAATGCGCCTGCCTGAATCAGCTGTGGGCGCTGGCCATAAATTCCATTGAACATTGAAAGTGCATAAGAGATAGGCCACTTGTCCGGTGCGCTTGCCAGGTAGACGACCGGCCCAAAGTAATCATTCCATGCGAAGACGATGTGAAATACAGTGATTGCCATAAACACCGGATAGGATTGAGGAATGATCACAGACCATAAAACACGCAATGGGCTGGCGCCATCGATCATTGCAGCTTCATCTAGTTCACGTGGCAGAGTCAAGAAATATTGCCGAAGCAGGAAAACATTGTAGGCATTAGCGAAAAAGTGTGGAACAATGAGTGGCAGCCATGTACCCACCCACCCGATCTTTACGAAGAAGGTATAAGTTGGGATGACGGTTACAAAAGCAGGGAGGAAGATAGTAGAGATCAGGACGATAAATAGAAGGTCACGACCAGGAAAACGGAAGCGTGCAAAACCGTATGCCACCAGAGTACATGAAATCAATGTGCCAATCACTGACACAATTGCATATTGAAATGTGTTCCACAATTTCTGTGGGTAATTAATCGCCCCCCATGCTTCAGAGTAATTTGAATATGTGGGTGAGAACTCCCATGGGCGGTCCAGTAAACGCCATGAACCCGTCCAGAGGATTTCGCCTGCATCGAGATTTGCAGGGTCAATAAAGGTGCTTTCCTTTTGCCCCTTTTTAAACATGGCTAACTCTTTGGTTGTACCATCTGGAAGAGGCACGATGAAAATTTCCAACTGCTCGCCGTTATATTCGAATTTGGGAGGTGCAGCCGGGTAAATGGGGGCACCTACAATCGAGATCTGGTCCTGTGTTTTCAGCGAAGTAAATATCATGAATGCAAACGGCGAGAGGAAAAGGACAAGGATCGCCAGAGTAAAGGCTGTAATAGTAAATCCATTTAAGTTTTTTCGCCAATTAGGGGATACTGTTCTGCTCACGGCTTTTTCTCTAGCAGATGATTTTTCCTGGACATTGGTGGATAATACTTTTGTCATGAGATTTCTCCTTACGAACGGGACTCACCTGCGTAATATACCCAATATTTAGCGGTGCCAAACAACACAAATGTGATCAGCAAAATAATAATAAATAGGAACCAGGCCAGGGTTGAGCCATAAGACATATCCTGGAAGGTAAAGAAGTTTCTGAATAAATAAAGACTATAGAACATGGTAGCGCCGCCCGGACGTCCCGTGCCATTATTAACAACCAAAGGAACCAGGAAGTATTGAAATACGCCAACAATGCCCAGTGTGAGGTTATAGAAGATGACCGGCGAGATCATGGGGAAGGTGATCTTCCAGAAAGTATGCCAGCCATTTGCACCATCCACTGTGGCAGCATCATATAATTCAGTTGGAACGCTTTGCAATCCAGCCAGCATGATCAACATTGCATTTCCTACACCCCAGATACCCATAATTGTATAAGTAGGATACACCCAGAAAGTACTATTGGCCCAGTCTGGAGTAGCTTCCTTTGCCATACCTAATGCAATCAGAACACGATTGATCCAGCCGGTTTCAGAATTAAGCATACCACCCCATAAAAATACAGAAGCAACAAAAGGAACAATAAAAGGCATGTAGAATAAACTGCGGAAAAGCATTTTGCCTTTTAGGTTTGGGTTATTCATCAAGACTGCCAAGCCAAGGGGGAATAGAATCCCAATTGGCAATGATACTAAGGCAAAGGTGATGGTAACACCCATAGAAGTGGGCGTACCGCTTGAAAACCAGTTGATCCAGGTTCTTGGGTCAACACCTGCCTGGCGATCGTTAAGTAGGGTCACATAATTATCAAAACCCACAAATTTCGGTGGGCTCAATAGGCCATCTGTGATCGATAGGTTCATAAAGCTAAAAATCAGTGATGCAACGATCGGTAAAAGAGTAAAAGCGAAAAAGCCTATGATCCAGGGAGTTAGAAACGCCATTCCTGATTTTAATTCACGCCGTGCAAGCGGTGTCATGTTGCGGAATGATTTTCTGGATGGAAGATATTTTCGGAAGTTTGACAGTTCTTCAAACATGGGCGTACTCCCTTCATTAATCAAGCAAAAATGAGGTTTGGCAGGCCGGTGAAACCGGCCTGCCAAAAGTATATCATGTGCTTATTTGTTGTAGATGGTGTTCAAATCATCCACTAACTTCGCATATTCCCCTTCAAAATCGAGACCTTCAGTGTTGTTCATAAGATCAAAGAAGGTGGCGAAGCGGGCTGATGCTTCGATGGAGTTTGGCTGATACTGTTCGGAACTTGGGGTATCAGGATAGGCCAAACCTTGAACGAACACATCCCAGCTTTCGGGGGTTACGAACGGATACTGCTCGCTCTTGACCTTGAAGAAAGCTTCGGTCTTGGATGGGATAGCGGGCATGGCACCATAGGTGGGGAGAAGTTTATCGCCACCGGTAGTGATTAGGTAGGACAAAACCTTGAAGGCTTCGTTAGGATTCTTGGTACCTTTCCAAATACGGAAGGTATCAGCATCAATACGGCCATTTACTTCACCGTCTGCGCCCATTGGCTGAATACCAAGCTGGAATTCAGTACCGGATGCAGCTAAATCTGCAAGACAGCAGGTGTACCAGGTCTGGGTGAGACCCATGGCACCTTTGCCGGTGTTGAAGGCATTGCCGTTGCCAAATTCAGGAGCGGCATTCAAAGGACCTGTTGGGATGAAGGGTTGATCACCCCACATGCCATCATAGTACCACTGCCAGGCATCTTGCCAGCCGGCAGGGATGGTGGACTCATAGGAGCCTTTTGCATCACCGCTGTAGATATTGGCAGCGCCATCATAGAACGTGGCTACTGAGAGAACAGACTGCCATTGTGCGCTGTAACCAACCTGTACGATCTGAGAACGATCGAAACCTTCTTCGGTCGAATTCAAACCGTTAACATCGATGGTCAAACGCTTGGCAACTTCTGTAACAGTGTCCCAGTTCCAATCTACTTCATTGCCATCAAGAACATATTTTTCGCCGTATTTTTGTGGAGGATAGGCAAGGCCGGCCTCGTCAAACATGGCAGGTATAAAGTACATGGCGCCAGGGAACACAGCGAAAGGCAAACCAACTTGCTCGCCTTCAACCTGGTAGAACTTGATCAAAGCTGGGTCGAAGATGGATGTGTCAAACTTGGTTGCTGCAATGGCATCGGTGAGATCAAGCCATTGGCCGTAAAAGTCATTGGAACCTCCCCAACCGACTGGGCCGACAATGTCTGGGCCAGCGCCGGAAGCGATCTGAGTTGAGAGGGTGTCACGAGCGCTGTCGAAAGGAACAATCTCGAGTACAAGCTCGATCTCGTCTTGAGAGGCATTAAAATCTTTTACGACCTCTTCCTGAACGGTGACTTGGGCGGGGTCGGTACCAGTACCGAGACCTACGAACCAGCGAATCTTTACGGGGCCAGCGGCTGCGCCAGCGCCACAGGCTGAAAGGACCATCGAAGCGATGATCAACAGGCCAAGTGTAGCAAGTAATTTCTTTTTCATGGTGCTATTTTCTCCTCTATAAAATTTGAATGTGTGGATGGGTGAGATGCAGATAGTTTATTAATGAACGCTTTCACCTCCTTATAATTTGCTCGACTCATACGTTACAACCGCATGAGCGTCGAATGATCAGTTCCGTTGGTAATAATGTAAGATTATCCTCAGGATACTGCTTATCGAAGAGAGAAAATAATTGTTCTGCTGCGATCCGGCCAACGGCCTCGGTAGGAGCAGAAACAGTAGTAAGCGGGGGATTTAAAAATGCCGAAAATCCCAAGTCATCAAAACCAACGACTGAAACATCTTCTGGTACCCGGCAGTCATTTTCGCGCAGAGCCGTGAGCACCCCTATTGCGGCGTCGTCATCGCCCGTGAAGATCGCGTCAAATGACACTTGTCCTTCAGTGACAATAAATTCATTCAGTACTTTATAGGCAGTATTGCGTTCGAAATCTCCATTAAGCACCAGCCGCTCATCAAAAGGAATGCCGTTCGCCTCAAGTGCAGACCTGTAACCCGATTCGCGCCATTGCGAATCTTCCTGGTTAAGAGGGCCACGTAGAAGCATGATACGTGTTCTTCCATGAACTTTAATAAGGTGGTCAATAATTTCGAAGGAAATTTTTTTATTTTCAACTGTAACACTGGGGATTTTTACTGAATCTGGGGGGGTGCGGTGAACCAAAACCATTGGAAAATTTCTGGCATGTAGAGAAATCAAATCATCGTCTGAAAGCCCATCGGAGAAAACCAATATTCCGTCTGTGTTATGTGGTCCGATGGGAGCAGGCATGTCGCGGCGATCTAATAGATAAGTAGCAATTACGAGGTTATATCCATGCTTACGAACAACAGCTTCAATTCCGTTCAAAAGAGGCACGAAAAAATCGTTATGCAGGGTATTTAATAACAAACCCACCACACGCGTCTTTTGAGACGCAAGTTGGCGGGCTGCTGCATGTGGCACATACTTCAACTCTGTCATTACCAGCTTCAAGCGTTCTGCCACATCTTTCGAAATAGGTGCATTGCGGTTGATGTAACGGCTTACAGTAGCCACAGAAACACCTGCTTTCTGAGCCACTTCTCTAATAGTAACGGAGTCAGATTTGATCGTCATAGTTTGCTTGTTACATATGTAACTAGTTACAGTAACCGGTTACATTATTGCATACTTGTAGGGCAAGGTCAAGATACAGGTTTCTTAAAATATGATGAATGGAGAAATGTTTCACAAACCAAATAAATAACCCATATGGAAAGGGTGCCTTATCCATATGGGTTATTTAGCATTTATTTATAGATGTAAATTTTATCCCACCCAAAAATCATAACTAAATAACAATGCAGACATACCCATCAGCAAGATACTTGCAATCGTCCATGCTTTATCAAATACTTTATTCTTTCCCAAATACCCAAGAAAAATAAACATAGCAGGGGCGATCAACATATAGCGAGCCATGCTTTGTGCTGAACCGCTGAAAATTGAAAGCAAAACAACAGCAAGGCTGAATAATGCTACGACAGGATCTCGGCGGATCAACCAAATACTCCCGATCAAAGCGATGACAGTTGCGAAAACTTCAATGCTAAAGTAGATCAAACCTTCCTGATTCATATAACGCGCGTAAAAGAAAGCATCATTCCAGCTGGCAATGGATTGTTCAACGGTCATCAATCCGCGCCCAAAATAAAATTCTTGTAATTGTGCCCAACCATCACCAAGTGACGAAGTACGCCAAACATAATATGCACCCAACGGCAATAAAGCAAATAAACCTTGCAGTGCCCATTTCCAACTCAACTTTGAGCGGATGTCTGATTTCCAATTTATGCTCATTGCCCACCCAACTAATAAAGGCAGAACCATTGCTGCCCCGTGTGCGCGAGTCCATGCGGCAAGCATGCCCAGTAGGGACGCCCATACCCATTGCTTGCGTTTTGTTAAGGCGAGTGAACTAAATGCAAGGCCAACGAATAATCCCTCGGTAAATATTTGTGCGAAGAAAAATGCAGAAGGAAAAATGAGCATGTAGAAGACCGTCCGCCATGCGCTTTCTTCATCAAATAGATCGCGCGTTAAATCCCATAATGCAAACATACCAGCCAACGTTCCCAGCAAGGCAACAATTGCCCCTGCGAGTGTCGCTGTACCAATTACTGATAAGCCGAATAAATTCAAAGGCAGTGCCAACGCTCTCATAATATATGGATACAGTGGAAAGAATGAATAATTTTTTATAACCAGCAATCCTGTTGCAGGGTTTCGTACAGCACCTGCTTCAGGGTCATCATATCCGCCAGCAGCGATGCCGACATAATATTCAGAATCCCAGGCCACCTGTCGATTCATAAATGGATCAAGTAAATAAATCTTGCCATCATTGCTATGCGGCATTGTTTCGCCTGAACTCCAAACAACTGCTTCGTCTGGTTGCTTTAACTGTAAGCGTGTTGTCACCAGCCATTGAAAACAATATAACAAAGTAAACCACGCGAGCCATAACAAAATCAAATTGCGTTTCATATTATTTTTAACCTCTACTTAAGAATGAATAAAGTGATGGATTGTGCAGGAAATTTGACATCCCCAGATAATTCTACCGTTCCAATATTTTCAGCGTTGTGTGTGGGATCGAATAACCACGCTTCGCCCTTAACCGATGATTGATCAGCAACACGAAGAGCCTTTGTCTGCTCTTCAAGTGATAGATTGATCACTATAATAGTCAATGCTCCATCGCCCCGCTTAGCTGTAAAAATAGATAAGTCAGGATCATCTGATGATGAATATACCAGTTCATCCCCAAACATTTTGTACATTTGATACGTGTAATAACTTGGATATAACTCAGTTCGGCCAACTAATCCCCAGCCGCCGTATCCGCCTTTGGATGTGAGCATCCATTGGTTTGCCATAAATACACCATTTTTGATCAAACTTCCGAGTACATCACCAAGCCAAATGGCATTGTAGTGTGAGTCAGGCGTAGACTCCCCGCCAACCGATTTGCTGTAATCTGAATTGAATTCAGTGACTGCAATTGGAATATCACGCCCTGTTTCCTTGTGGATCATCTCTCGTAGCTGGACAATAATTTTGTCCCACTCCTGCGCGTTTATTCGCAATTCTTCAATCGATGCAGGCCCAGATACATTTGAAAGCGGAAAAGGATAGCGGTGAAATGAAACGATATCTACAAGATCACCATTTACTTTTAGAAATTCCTGCATCCAAAGTTCATCTCTTTCACCAAAGTTTGTGCTTCCGCCAGAATGATCAAAACTGAATTGATTGATTTCTGGCCCAACGAGCTTGATAGACGAGTCTACTTTTTTCATGGCTTCTGCGAAAGCGCGCCATTCTTGATTAAATCTTTCAATATCATAGCTTTCACCTTTATTTTTTAACTCACCATCATAGAGAGTAGGCTCATTTCCAATTCCCCAGTAGAGAACATCATATTTCATTTCTTTATTTACATAGCGTACCATTTCAGCAGCTTGTTCAGGAGTGCCCCCAAGCAGGCGCACATGGATCAAGGCTGCGGCCCCCATCTTTTCAACAAAACTCATGAATTGGTAGATCTGAATATTGGTGACATTATTATGATCGCCCCATGAACCAGCTGGGAAACGCAGAATAGTGACACCTGAATTGTATGCAGGTTCAAGTGCATCTAACGAGAGTGCAATCCATGGACCGTAATTAGAACCATAAACAAGCGCACTAATTTCCCCAAGTGATATGTTTGGATCAACATACAGTGTATTTGGATATGGAGTTGGTACTATGGTGGGAGTAGTGAGGGGAACAGGTTTTTGTGAACAGGCAGCAATCAGGATCGTTGTAAGCAGTGCAATAAACGGTATACGGCGCATAAGAGAATCCTTTTATGGAATTTGCGCTGTATAGTACCATCAAAAGAAGATTACCAAATGATGAATTAAATCGATGTAACTATCCTATGAAATGGGCAGATTTCCATGAAAACTGCTGGATATATCGCATGAGATAAGTTTTAACGTAAAAGCAGGACGATTAGCTCATCCTGCTTTTGTTGTACTGTTGAGGCTGGGGGGAGGCGTGCCATGCCACATTTCAATGCGGCGAAATGATTCTATATACCCCATCTCGTACAATGCAGGTAGGTGCGGATCGTTGACTTGTATATTTTCGATCTGCGTATCGAGGCGTGGATATTGATGATGTAGATGTGAGAGCAGAGCGTAGGCAACTGTTGATGGGTCACCTGCTTCTGTTTTGAATGCGAATCGAGTGAGGAGAAATTTTTGTCGTTGATATACAAGCCACCCGCGGCTTCCGTCAGCGAGGGTAAGTCGTAGCCCCGATACTTCATTTGCATTTCGTAACGATTCAGATTGATTTGTCCAGGGTTGAGTTCCACGATCATGCCCCACAAGCACGAGCGAATCGGCTCGGTCTAGTCTTTGAGCATCTGCTACGACAGGGTCTTGTGGTGATGTAAGTGGAGAACGGCGAAGTATTAATAGTTCGCCAACCTCACGAAATCCAAATTTTAAAAATAACTGATGAGCTGGTACATTATTTTTGATCACTTCAAGCATGTGAAAATTAATGGATACGTGTACAGCCTGCTCGATTAACCCCTCCAACAAAGCTTTACCAATTCCCCCGCGTCTTGTGTTTGGCAACACCCCAAGGCGGGTTATCCATGCCCGGTCTTTGCGCAGTCCCAACATAGCTACCCCCAACATTTCGCCATCTTGAGTGGTCGCCACCAGGGAGTGTTCGAGTTTCACATCATAGGTGGCTACATATTCACCCAAACGCGCTGCATTCATTGGCATTGGTACCATGTAATCAACGCGGGTTTGGTTATATATAGCCGCGAGTTGTTCTATTGTGAATTGACTCGCGGGAATTAATTTGATGGCGTGGGTGGTATCGACTGGCGACATCAAGGCTTTTTTAAATAGGAGTTGACTTGAGAGATAAATTCGTTGATCTTAACTATGGGTTTGCTGATGTAGCCATTACATCTGTAACTCTTGACCACTTGTCTTGCTGCCTCTTCTGGCCAGGCACTCAGGATAACGATAGGCGTATCAACTAGCGTAACCTCATCTCGTAACCACCCCGCCAATGTTTGGCCGTCATAATCAGGCAAGCCAAGGTCTAGCAGAATTAGATCAGGGTGTTCGGCCAATGCCTTTGCCAGACCTGTCTCCGCATCGGCAGCATGTGAGATCTCATAACCGGTCCTGGATAATGCTTTACGCACAAGTTCAACATTATCAGGCAAGTCTTCAATTAACAGAATCTTGGTCATCGCCGCACTTATGTAAATTTATGTTTATGCCTTTTGGGATGGGTTCAATGGCGAAGGCACAAAGGCTTCCACACGAGCCCATAATTCACGAATATTGATAGGTTTGGACATATACACATCACAACCTGCAGCAACAGCCTTTTCCGCATCACCTTTGAGTGCGTTGGCGGTGACAGCAATGATCGGCAAGTAAGTGAGCGATGATTTCTTCTCGCTGCTTCGTATTCTGCGAGCCACTTCGTAGCCATCAATGTCGGGCAAGTTGATGTCTAATAGGATCAGGTCCACTTCTTCGGTTTCTGCCATGTTTACGCCAGTGAGTCCATCCATGGCTTGTAATAATTTATAGCCACGTGATTCGAGAGCACGTTTGACGAGCATCATGTTATCTGGATTGTCTTCAATATATAAAACGTTACTTCCCATAATTATCTCCTCAGGCTCCATTTTTATCTTCGATGACATCGATCATTTTGTCTACGAACTTGCGGGTAGGCAATGATCCTTTTTGATATAGAGCTTCAATATGTCCATTTAGTCGTTTACGTTCTTCAGTTGTGATGTCTTTTGCGCTGACAACCACTACTGGAATGTCTTTCGTACGTGGATCCAATTTGAGTTCTTCCACAAAACCAAAGCCATCTATGCCGGGCATGGTCAGGTCACTGATAATAAGGTCTGGCAGATGCTGCCTTGCCATGGCTAAGCCTTCCCAACCATCTTTGGCATGATGTACACGATATGCTTTTTTGCCTTCCAATAGGCGACGGATAAGCAAAGCATCATCAGCGTTGTCATCAACCAGAAGAACGGTTGTGGCTTTTTCATCCAAGTTTTCGAGTGCAGCTTGCAAACCTTCACGCGGCGCAGGGGATTGATCTTCGCTCAAGTGCACATCAACGGCCCATTGCTCGCCCATGACGTGCTTTTCCACTGGGAAGGTATGACCTGTGCAATTTACTACAACAGTTTCCTCTGCACCGATCTTTCCTTCTCTCAGCATCTTTTCTAAACCCGCAAATGCCACAGAGGTTGCTGGCTCTACAGCCATTCCTTCACTTTTTGCGAGCGAACGCATGGCATCGAAGGCTTCTGCATCTGTTACAGATTCCATGAGGCCGCCATATTGCTGTGTGAGATTCCAAAGATAGGTATAAGATTTACCAGGGTCGCCTGTTGATAAGATAATGATTCGTGTATCGGGGATAACAGGTTCTGCCACATCTTTGCCAGCTTTGAAAGCTTGCACCATTGGTGAGCAGCCTTCGGCTTGGATAATGGCAAGTTTTGGAACGCGGTCTATCAAACCCATTGCAAATAATTCTTTGAAGCCTTGATACACACCCAGTGGACCGAGGCCACCGCTCACAGCCTGAATGTACCAATCGGGTGCACGCCAGCCAAGTTGTTCAACAATTTCATAGGCAATAGTCTTCATCGATTCGCGTGCGGGTACTGAACTCGCGCCGCGATCTAATAATAGATGTCTGCGTTGTGCGAATTGACTTGCGATCTGTTTTGTCTGATCGTAATTGCCGCTGACTCGAATCACTTCTGCACCGAAGAGAGCTGCTTCTCGCAACTTTTCCTGCGGAACTAAGCTGGTCATAAAGACCCAAAGCTTGATCCCAGCCCGTGCACAAGCTGCGGCATATGCTACAGCTGCATTGCCTGTTGATGCGATGACAGCTTCACGAATATTATTTTCATTCATTGCGGCAACTGCCACTGCGGCTTGCCTGTCTTTGAAAGAAGATGTCGGGCCGTAGCGTTCGTCTTTGAAGTAAACATGATCATGTCCGAGCTTGGGTGCGAAGCGTTGTGACAGCCAGAGTGGTGTTCCGCCAGCGGGGTAGAGATCTAAAGCGGCAGGATCGTTCAGCGGTAAGACATCCTGATAGCGCCACAGGTTATTAGGGCGATTAGGCAAGCCGCGCAGGATATCGCGTTTGAAAGATGTGAAATCGTAGTGCGCCTCAAGCCATTGTGAATCACAGCTTTTGCAAACAGCAGGAATAAAAGGTTCATATGGCTGCTGTTTTCCGCAAATTGCACATTGTAGAAATTTTGGTTTTGCCATTTTATTTCACCAGTAAAGATACATCTTCATTGATGTTAGCTTCGATAGGCAATTGAACATAGAAAGTGGTGCCTTCTCCGTTTATCCCTGAGCTTTCAGCCCATAAGCGTCCGCTGTGCATTTGGATGAGACGACGGCTGATCGGTAAGCCTAAGCCTGTGCCGCCTGCTTTGCGTGTGGTGGTTGTATCCACTTGTGTGAATTCCTGGAAGACCGATTCAAGTTGTTCGGGTGGGATTCCAATACCTGTATCTTTTATAGTGACAAGTACTTGATCATTTTCGCGTAGGGCACGAATGGAGATCCTTCCTTTTTCTGTGAATTTCATTGCATTGTTGACAAGATTGATCATCACCTGGCGCAAGCGAATTTTATCAGCATTGATCTCAACATCATGATCTGAATCAGGTTCAATAACCAGTGAGAGCGATTTTTCGCCTGCAAGAGATGAAGTGATGCTGGTAACTTCATCAAACACATCTTGAAGAATGAATTTTTCGACATTGAGATTCATCTTGCCAGATTCGATCTTTGCCATATCCAATACGTCGTTGATGAGATGTAAGAGATGCTGTCCGTTTTTCTGAATGAGGCCCAGATCATTGGCCATATTTTCTGTAAGCGGACCATCTAATTCTTCCAGCATTACGTCTGCAAAGCCGAGAATGGAATTAAGCGGTGTGCGTAATTCGTGAGACATGTTGGCGAGGAAGGATGATTTGAGACGATCCAATTCTCGCAATTGAGTCACTGTAGCAGATTGTTCCACATACAAACGTGCATTTTGCAAAGCGACAGCTACTTGTGAAGCCAGTGTGGTGTAGATGTTGGCATCTTCTTCAGTGAACTGGCCCGTTATATTTGATTGCACGTCAAACACGCCGAGGACTTTATCGCCCACGATCATTGGCACAGCGATTTCAGCGCGTGTTTCGGAGAGCATCGGGTTAGGAAGAAAGTCTGCTTCACTTCGTACATCATTCACGATAATAGCTTTGCGTTCACGAGCCGCGCGTGCTACAAGGGATCTTTCCTTATCCATTTCGATGGCATGGCCTGCTTCAACCATTTGACGCCCAACTTCACCCGCGCCTGCTGTGAGAAGCAGCGTATTCCATGATTCATCGGCAAGATAGATATGTGTATGATACATGTTGAAGCGTTCTTTGGTGAGGTCTACAACTGCTTGCAGTAGTTTATCAGGGTCAAGCACGGTGGAGGCTGTTGTACTTACTGTAGCTACCGTTGCAAGCTCATAAGCACGTTTTTCATTTTGTTCCAACAAGCGCAAGTTTTCAATATGGTCGCTTAATTGTGTGGCAACAGCAGAAAATATTTCATTTACTTCTTCATGGTTCATATCATTGGTATTGATCGAAAGTTCACCAATAGTTTCATCACGAACGGTAATAGGTCGAGTTTGAGTTAAGGATGCATCATTTTCGATTGATTGGTCGCTAGAGCTTACTTCATTAAGATTATAGGAATAACCGGATGCTAAATTGCTGCGGGTTTGGACATAAGTGTCCCAGCCTTCGCGGGTCAAACGGCGTGACACTTGTTCTGCCTCTGCACGATAACGATCTGCCTGAGCCAGCAAGCGCAAGTTTTCGATATGCTGACCAGCGCGTGCAACTGTGGCTTGCACAATTTCTATTTCTGCATCCGTCCATTTGCGATCTACTTCATCGGTCAATTGGACTTCACCAATATTGGCTCCTGTAACTTCGATGGGGACTGTCAAGTTGCCCTCAAAGGCCGGGCTTTGTGCTTCCACCAGAGGAATGATTTCATCCTGGCTGAATACATACCCAATACTTTCATTGAGATCAACTGCATTCATAAATTCCTGCCAGCCTGACCTAGTCAAACGGCGGGATTGTTCTTCCAGCACGAAACGGGATTCTTCAGCCTGGCTGAACAAAGCTGCATTTTGAATCGCGATGGCGAGCTGCCCCGCCAACACTTGAAAGGCAGGAAGATTTGCTGCACTAAATGTTTCTTCCTTGTCGTTTTGCATATCCAACACACCTACCACTTTATTGTTGGCGATCAATGGAATAGCAAGTTCCGAACGTGTTAGAGGAAGCAAGGGATTGGGCAAGAAGTTACCGCTTTGCCGGGTATCACCCACGATGACAGCCTGACGATCCAATGCGGCCCGTCCATTTAAAGAAGCGGATGAAATTGGCAGGCGATGACCGCGCTGCATAAGTTCAGTACCGGCTGTACCAGTACCTGCGCGTAAGGTCAGATTGCGTTCTGAAGGATCAACAATATAGATCTGGGTATAGTAAAGGGCAAATTTGGAACGGATCAATTCCGCAGATTGCGAAAGTAAAGCGGCGAGGTTACCCACTCTTTCAGTGATGGACCGCCCAACTTCAGCAGCCAATTCCAAGTCATGTGTACGGTCAACTACGCGCTGTTCAAGCGAAGTACTGAAATCCTTGAGTTCACGATTCTTGACTTCCAACTCGGCTTCATCTACACGGAGCTCGTCCAACACAAATTGAATTCTCGAGATAGCCAGCTTAAGCAAGAACCCGATCAATAAATAGCTTACAGTTGTAACCACAGCATTTTGGACCGGCGTTGAAGCGCCTGCCTGAGCTACGATGAGTCCCCGTGCTGAAAGTAGGATAATAAAAGTATGTTGCAGAGCCAATATGATGGAGACTACTATTGGACCGCGGCTTCCCAACAACAAACCGCTCATCATAATGGCAACGACGGTTAATAATAGGAGAGGTCTCGGTTCACCTGCGCCGGCATAGTTTAAATAAGAGAAAAGGAGAACTACAGTTCCCACGATAAGACTGCTGCCAAGCTTTACCCTTCCAGCGCGATTAAACAACGTTACAACTGTAAGGACTACGAACAGGATGAATGCTGCCGGCAATGTGAAACGGGCCTGAGTAGAATTCAAAATGGAGACAACCACTGCAAGGATGGGAAGGCCCCAACTTGCCATGGTGATCTGATGAAGTAATTGAGCCGAACGTGTTTTTTCTATATCATCTTCAAACACAGGCGCTGTCAAAAACGATGGAAGCCAGGATGTTTCCACTGCTTGAGGTTCAACTTTTTTATTGGATGGTTTTGGAAGAATCACTTCTGGCTTTATTTCAGAGAAAGTGGCTCCTTCGTCGGCCTTAGGTTGACGCGCCAGTTCCGCTTCCAATTCACTGATGCGAATTTTCATGGCTTCCACTTCGCTGATGCTGACATGAGTAGGAAGCTCCTGTTTTGAATACAGGTTATTTAATCGCTTCTGGATGTTTCCGTTGGCTTCTTCGTTATTATCTTGAGGTGTTTTCATAATTTAATTTCCTTTATGATCAGTTGCATTCAAGATCACACGTGTATTCTGTGCACCAAGAGTCTGACCCAGTTCACGGGCAACAACTTGCAAGGCGCTTTCCACAGTGGTTGTATTCTGAATTTTCTGGCCGATGGAACTGATTATCGCTTCGTGCTTCGCTTGATATTGGGCAGTTGTATAGGAACGAGAATTTTGTAAAGCGATAGCTACTTGATTAGCAAGTGACTGAAGCAAGTCTGCATCTTCTTGTTTTAATCCGTCTGTGATGTTATGTTGTACATCCAGTACGCCCAATACCCGATTGCCAATCGATATCGGCACAGCCATTTCCGATTTGGTCTCAGGAAGTAATAGATTAGGAAGCCAGTTCGGATCCTTTGATGTGTCTGATACCAATACAAGAGTGTTGGTATCAGCTGCGCGACCTACGAGACCCGTGCCTTTGGCGATCTTATGGTCTTGAGCCAATAACGTTTGCCCGGCTTCGCCAGTACCGCCAGCCATCACCAGTTCACTGCTTTTATCGTCAAAAAGATAGATATGAGCATGATAATAATTAAAGGAATTCTTCACCTGTTCCACTACTTCGCTGATCAATTGTTTCTGATCGAGAATAGTAGAAAGATGGCGGCTTACTTGTGCGGAAGTTGCCAATGCTTTGGTACGATCTGCCACACGTTGCTCCAGCAATTGAGTTAAGGCTGTGAGTTCCCGTTGATCGTGACGAGCGCGCCTTAATGACTCCTGGATACTTCGAGATGCCAGCCCTAGAAGAAGCGCCGAAGTGAAGGATATAGCTCCGAATGAGACCAATTCAGTAGCTGCCAGTGGCGGCAACGCAACCCAGCCCTGTTCATGGAAATAACCAAGGCTGGATAAGGCAAGAAGGTTTACAGCGGTAACAACCATTGTGCCGCGTGCACCTGTGAAAAGCCCTGCCATCATCACAGGGATCAATAAGCCGCTAAGAGTGGTCGCACTAGCGGTGGTTGAAGTTGCGATGGAATAAATAATGATCCCGGTGATACTAAATGCCAGCAAATAGCTTATGCCTTGAACAAAACCTTTTTGCACCAGTATTAGCATTCCAGCGAACATGGCGATGGCAATGAAACTGATGGCTAAATTTTGCGGAGCCTCTCCGGTGAGAAGACTTACAAAGCCAAACAGGATATTGATAACCACCATAAGGATTAACTGAGACCACAAAATTGTGTTCAGCATGCCTGCTACACGCGTTTTATCCTCGTCATTTTCAAAAACAGGGGGAGCGAAAAGCTTACGAATTCGATTAATCATTTTAGACCTCCTTCACTTGCACAAGGATAGGGTTTTTGTCATTTTCTGGGTTAGCTGTAGATTTCAATCGCACACTAGTGTGTGTTCCCAATGCATGGCCTAGTTCACGTAGAGCCACTTGTAAGGCGCCTTCCACAGTAGTCGCGCTCTGTATCTTTTGGCCTATAGAGCTAACCAACGCTTCGCGCTCCGCCCGAGCCTGAACTCCGGCATAAGAACGGGCATTTGTTACAGCTATAGCAACCTGATTCGCAATGGATTGGAGCAGGTCTACATCTTCGTGTTTTAAACCGTCCACTATATTTTGCTGCACATCTAGAACGCCGAGCACCTGGTCACCAAGGGAGATCGGTACAGCAACTTCAGATTTGGTTTCTGGTAATAACGGATTTGGTAGCCAATCTGGTTCTTCACTTGTATCTGACACCAGAATTGGGATATTCGACTCACCTGCACGACCAACCAATCCTTTGCCTTTAGAGATTTTGTGTCCACTGGCGAGCATGGTTTTGCCTGCTTCCCCGGTACCGCCTGCCATAACCAGGTTTTCTCCGGCCTCGTCAAAGAAATAAATGTGAGTGTGATAATAATTAAAGGAGGTCTTCACTTGTTCCACCACTTCCGACACCAGTTGTTTTTGGTCTAGGATTGTAGATAATCGACGACTTACTTCGGTGGATGTGGCGAGCGCTTTGGTACGGTCTGTCACGCGTTGTTCCAATGAACCGATCAAATCGCGTAACTGCGAAGTCATACTATTGAAGGTGCTAGCCAGCACACCAATTTCATCTTCCGATTCAACGCGTGCTTGTACAGAAAGATCACCGCCTGAAACTTGTTGAGCAATATTTGTAAGGCGTACCAGCGGATTACTAAATGATTGCGCCGAGAATATAGCCGCAACAGCCACAAGGCTTAAGAGGATGATAATAACTACGATTTCATTTCGAGTTTGGATATTTAATGGCGCAAGGAATGTAGATTGCGGCTGCGCAACGATCACGATCCATGGTTGGGTCGAAAGTCGTGTTGAGGCGGCACTATCAGCCTCCTCTGCGGTTGAAGCGAATTGAGAAACAAAAATAGGTTGCGTATCAATATTCTTTAACGCTTCTTCCAAAAGTGGAAGATTGGTCGCTAATTCTTCAGCAGTTCCTTCGGGCAAACGGCGTTCTGCCTGCAATTGACTTAATTGTTCTACGGGTAGTGGCGCAACTGTTTTAAGAATAAGCTCAGGGTTGGTGCTATGAGCAAGGCGGATATAGTTTTCATCAAAAATTGTGATGAAAGAATCTTGTAAGCCTTCCGCGTTTGCTACGATTTCCTGCAGAGCATCTGCGTTGTAACGTATACGCAATACGCCGATGATTTTGCCTGTTGTATCGCGTACTGGCGCGCTGAAATAAAACGAAAGACCGCCGGTGGAATCCGAAATTTCCATTGGTGTTATATACGGTAAATTATTTGCGATAGGTTGCGTAAAATATAAACGCTCTGATTTATTAACACCAATTTCGTTTGCGTCTGTATCTGCCACTGTTCTACCGCGAATATCCATCAAACCGATGGAAGTAATATAGGTTTGATCTTTGCGGGCAATCGAAGCTAAATCCTGATATAAAGCCGTTTCGGTTTCACTACCGGCTCTTTGAGAAGCAGAAAGCGAAAGATATTCTTCCAGAATATGTAATTGTGAAGCTGTACGTATTTCATTGAGACCATCTTGTAGAAAGTCGTCAATTGTGCGTGCAGTCAATGCCGCTTCGTTTTGAAGCGCCTCGTTGGCTTGTGCAGTAATATTTTCTCGAGAAGAATTTTGGTTAAGGAGGAACAACACGCCTAACGGAATCACTGCCACGAGCATGAAGCCCATCAGCAGTTTTGTGCGGATGGAGTAGTTACGATATTGACGTACAATGGCTATGCCCATGAAAATGAACACGCCTACAAGTATGTAAGGTGTAGTAGTTTGAATCTGAGGGAACGACAAACGCTGCCATGGAGCGAACAAGTCCATCAGCAGGGTAAATGTACCAATCACAGCAGCTGCAAATAAGTATTTGCTTGATTCTTTACTGGAGAGTGTTTGACCGACGATTAAAGATGTAGTTACAAATGTTGTGATACCCAACATGAAGCCCATGCCGGAATACAAGGCGGTCAGGAAGGGGATAATGAAAAATGTCCCTGCAAGCATCAAGCCAACTGCACGATTGATGCGATTGCGTCGTGCTTGAATGGCTCCAAGGATAGAAAGAGCACTGAGTACACCTAAACTTGCTAAACTGGCATAATATTGCCAAGCACCAGTTTGTAAGATAGCAATGATGTAGATTGGCAGGGAAACAACTAATGCAGCAATAATAATAATTGCGATATTAAAAGCGTTGCGTCCTTGAGGATTAGTCTCTGCAAGTAAGTTTGAATACCATTTTTTCATAGGGGGTCTCCTTTCACGCTTCTCGATAAGTTATTGCAGAAACGATGCGTCAAGCAATTGATTCAAATCCGGCAAGGTGCTCAAAACGCCGATGGTTTGATAGAAAGCGACATATTGTTGTGTGGTGTAATAAATAGAGCGTGTATCTGTGCCTTCTTGAAATGCGCCAAGATTGTCGGCTTGATTGAAAAGGCGTAAACCTTCTGTTGAAATATCTTCTAGGTTTTGCTCAGTTGCGGCGGCAATTAACGCATTGCCTTCTGCTTGATTGTTTTGCCACCATTCAAGCGCTTCAAACCAAGCGGCAATAAATGCTTTTACATCTTCCGGGCGTTCGTTTAATATTTCTTTTTTGAACACAAGCACATCAGCAATTAAGCCAGGGGTTTCAGAACTAGAAAAAATCGGATGATATCCTCTTTGTTCTGCTTCTGATGAAAATGGTTCATACGTGTGACCGGCTTCAATATCTATACCTAATTCGCTGGGTACTGCTTCTGGACCAATTTGTACCAAGGTCACATCACCAACAGATAAGTTATTGGCGGTGAGCATTTCTCTGGCTAATACTTCGCCGAAAGTGCCTAAGGTCACACCGATTGTTTTTCCGCGTAAGTCAGCGGGGCTGGTAATTTCTGGACCAGCCATAATCACATCAGCACCATCAGAGTTATCTGTCACCATTACAATTTTTGCGTTGTTATTTTTGACAAGCGGAATCACATCCCCAATCACCAGTAAAGTCCCATCTACTTTGCCAGATGCGAACTCGGGCAAAGCTGCTGAATATGTTGGATAAAAAACAAACTCTACTGCCACGTTATGTTTTGTAAACAAATCTCTTTCTTGTGCAATCACAAGCGGATACCAACCGGGCCATAAGCTCCAGCCTACTTTGAGGGGCGGGCGTTCTTCGGCACCTGCGGCTCCACCACATGCGCTGATGAACAATGCCATGCCAAAAATCAATATACTTACTTTGCTAACAAAATTTTTCTTCATGAGAAATTCCTTGATTTTGTTGTAACTAGAAATAAATTAAACTATTAGATAAGGAAGCGACACGCTGAAACGCGTCCCTTTGTTGACTTCGCTTTGTACGTTTATTTGGCCATCATGTTGGTCAATAATTGATTTGACAATTGCCAGGCCGAGTCCATTTCCTTCAACCCCGCTTGTTTTTTCATTGTGAGCGCGATAGAAACGATCGAAGATGAACGGCAGGTCAGATGCAGGAATGCCATAACCATTGTCCTGTATGTTTACTTCAAGGTTACCGTTATTCAATTTGGGTGTAATGCTGACACTGCCTCCTTTGGGGGTGTACTTAATTGCGTTTCCGATCAAGTTACGGAACAACTGGCGTAATTGAAATGCATCGCCATTTATATAAGGTGATGAATCAAGTGGTGTAAATGAAAGTGTTTGTTCTTTGGTCTGTGCCTGAGGCGTAAACTCGTCTGCCATTTCTGTGAGCAGCTTTCCCATTTCCACTGATTCGTGTTTTGATGTGGCCTCTAAATCCATTTGAGCCAGCGACATCATATTCTGTACCAGTTCGTTCATGGTGTGTGTGGCGCCTTGAATGCGAGTGACGAACTCTTTCTGCTGTGAATTGAGCGGGCCTGCATGTTCAAGCAGGTGGCTGAAACCTGAAATGCTTGTGATCGGATTCTTAAGATCATGAGATGCTGTAGCAATGAACTCATTTTTTACTTTATCGAGATCTTTGAAACGCGTTACGTCATGCAAAATTGCAACCTGACCACCTGCTTCGATGGGGGTGATGAGTGCTGTAAATATGCGTTGGTCAGGCCAAAGTACCTCACCAGATTTTGCCAGATCAGATGAGCGCACATCATCCAGCATTTGAATAAGTATGTCGTATCCACGCCCACTTGGTAATGGCTGGTTGATCTTGGCCTTGAAATCTGTGAATAATTTTTCGCCTGCAGGGTTCAGCAGGCTTAATTTTCCTTGTCCATCAAACATCAAAATGGCTTCTGCTGCATGTTTCAACACTGCGGCGAGCCTTTTTTGTTCCTGTGCCATCTCTGTATACAAATGAGCATTTTCAATTGCAATCGCAGCCTGGCTTGCAATGGCTTGCAGCAGCAATAAATGTTCCATGGTGAAATATTTTTCTTCTTCGTGTGTAAGAATGAGCAAACCAAGCAAATCGTGACGGCCGTATAAAGGAACGATCACCGCAGAGCGAATGGATGTATTCTTACCTGCCTGCCAGAGCGGATCAGATTGTGCATCATTAATAATCAATCCCTGACGTGATTCGTTGATATGTTTTATTAAACTATCTGGAATGAGAACTTCAACACTGGAAGATTGAGATAAAGAGAATTGATAGTTATCTTGAACAGCATGAGCTGTGTTCAAAACGATCATATTGCCTTGAATAGCCCCAAGAGTTTCCACCGTGCGTTTAAGAACGACGTTGGCAAGGTCCTTGATATCCGTGCGTGCGCTTAACTCTTTGCCGATCTCAGGCAAAAGATTTAGCTCACGGTTGCGGCGGCGGATCACATCCTCTGCTTCCTTCACGCGTAATTTTGTGCGGATACGCGCCATTAATTCATGGCGGTCAAATGGTTTGGTTACATAATCATCTGCACCAAGATTTAAACCAGACTGTACGTCTGAAGGGTCAAGGCGTGCGGCAGTGAGAATGATCACTGGAATATGCTGAACAGCAGGGTCGGCGCGGATCTCTTCAAGTACTGTGAAGCCATCCTTGTATGGCATGTTTATATCCAATAGAACAAGGTCGGGCAATTCATCGCGTACTTTATCCAATGTTTCCAAACCATCTTCTGCGGAAACAAAGTTATAACCTTCGTGCTGTAAATAACGTGCCAATAATGTTACGTTATCAGGCATGTCATCTGCCACGAGGATCTTAAATTTTTTCTTTCCATCCACATTGTTTTTCACAGGCCGTGTGATATGGTTCATTTCCTCCATGGCGCGTGTTGCGATCAGACAAATTCTCTCAGGCCGTACAGGCTTAACGATCACTTCATTTACCTTCAAGCGCTGGGCTGTAACTTTAAGTCCTGGCACATCATAAGCAGTAACAAGATAAGTAAATGAGGGACGTCCACCGGGGTTGTGCTGCATTTTTTCGATCAGTTCAAGCCCTGTCATTTCGGGCATGATCATATCGGTAAACAAAATATCCACACCTTTACTTTGTACTTTTTCCAATGCTTCACGCCCGCTCACCGCAGACATAACATCTACTGTGGGGCCAAGTTGTGCAAGGGCACGGGCCAGAGTGTTGGCTGTATTAGGGTGATCGTCCACGACAAGGATACGAACTTGGTCTGTAGTCATGGGCTATATTTTGCACTTGAATGGGGTATTGAACGATAGGCTTTAGAATGGAAAGTTGGTAAAAGTTGGGAGACTGATAAAAGTAAAAACCCGCTTCGGGGCCAGCCCGGAAACGGGTTTTAATCCAATGAGCAGAATCAGCTCTGAGAGTTTAATCAGCTAAAAAGCTTATTGTTCGCCAGTAGTTCGATTTGCTTGGCAAATCGTGCGGGCGGGACGCAGTCTAAGTGTTCAGTCTGCCACGAGCCGGTATCCCGTCCCGCGCACGTTGATCAAATAAGAGGGGTTGTGGGTCTCTTTTTCAATCGCCTGCCGCAATTGGTGGATATGCCATTTCGTGAGTTCCTGCGCCTCACGGCCATCTGCCTGATAGCCCTGAGCCTCGGCAACGAGGGTTTGATAATTCACAACATTTGGAGCATGGCGGGCCAGCACAACCAGGTAATCAAAAGATGTGGGTGGGATGTTGACGGTCTGTTCATTGATGATTAAGCGGCGTTTGTGCAGGTCTAATACAAGCAGGCCCTGTTTTAGGAAGCGATCTGAACTTGTAGTGATTTTCGGCAGGGGTCCTGTTTTACCACTTTCGTTGGATTCAAGATTCTTAAGTTCTGCCTGCAGTGCTTCGATCTGTAAGCCGATCTCGCGTTTACGGTTTTCTTTTTTCTGATTGGCAAGGATGGTTTGTGCGCGTTCGATAATGTCTTGCGGTTTGAGCGGCTTCAACAAGTAGTCGGTTGCGCCATTTCGTAATGCTGCCACTGCCGAGTTCAGATCTGGTTGGGCTGTGAATAAAACAACAGGTAGTGATGGGAAGCTGGTATGGATGATCTTGAGGACTTCCAGCCCTGCCAGGCCGGGCATGCGCAGGTCCATGAAGATCATGTCAAAATCTGTGGTCTTTAAGAAGTCCAGCCCTTGTTCCCCGTTTTCAGCAGTGGTGACCTCGAAGCCTGCTTGCTGAAGGATGCGCGCCATGGTTTGGCGAAGGGCTGCTTCATCATCTATGATGAGGATGTGTCCGCTAATACTCATTCGATCTCTCTGCTTTTTGTTGGAAGCCAAACTTTGAAAACTGATCCGCGATCCGCGTTATTCTCTGCTGTGATGCGCCCGCTATGTTTTAACACAATGTCGTAGGTAATTGTAAGCCCCAAGCCTGTACCTTTTTGCTTGTTCGTCACGAAAGCTTCAAAAATATTAGGCAAGAGGATTGGTGAAATACCTGTGCCTGTATCTACAACGGTGAGCATGATTTCATCTGTGTCCTCTACTAATTCTGTACTAACAGTTAATTTGTCACCAGTTGTCATGGCTTCCATCGCGTTCATCACCAGGTTGAGCACTACCTGCCGTATCTGATCTGCCAATGCGGGGATGGCTGGTAATTCAGGCTGCGGGTAAAATTCAAAAAGGATCTCGTTATGCCTCAAGTGGGGCGAGATCAGTGCATGCACATCTTTAATAATATTGTTCACTTGTGTAGGGTGGAAGTCTTCTATTTGGGTAGGACGATAGGTGGCGCGCAATCGTTCGATCATGTTTGCCATGCGTTCTGATTCTGCCAGCACAATATTCAGGTCTTGTTGCCCTTGTGCGGTAATGCCCTTTTCTTCTTTTAATAAAAAGAGTGCGTTTTGTATGGCTTGAAGCGGATTATTTAGCTCATGTGATACAGAGGCCAGCAGGCGTCCCATTACAGCAAGCCGTTCGTTCTGCACCAGTTGATTACGAATCGCCTTTTCCTGTTGCAGCGAGACCTGCAGTTCCTCATATAGATTTGCTTTTTGCAGC
Organism: Anaerolineales bacterium; assembly: GCA_014379595.1. Classification (GTDB taxonomy): domain Bacteria; phylum Chloroflexota; class Anaerolineae; order Anaerolineales; family Villigracilaceae; genus Villigracilis. Next base: position 28,965 of record JACMLM010000067.1, on the reverse strand, counting down.
GCAATTGCCAATTGGTCTGCCACTGCACTAACAAGTTGAATATCATGTTGAGCAAGGAGTGTAGGGGGAACCAGTTGAATATCCAACACACCAAGGATTTTATTGTCTATTTTCACCGGTACTGCAAGCTCAGATTTGGTATTTAAAATGAGAGGGTTACGTATGAAGAAAACAACATCATCTACATTATTGGTAAAAAATGAAGATCCTGTCTCTGCCGCGTGACCTACAATACCGTCCCCGGCGTGCAGGCGATGTCCTTTTTCCTTAAGCTTTATTCCAATGTCTCCGCTACCTTCACGAAGCACGAAATCTCCTGTTTCGGGTTCATGTAGATAAATTTGGACATAATAATATCCAAAGCTTTTCTGTAATAAAGTGACGGCGTCACTGAGCACACTATCCGGATTTAGCGAGGCGACCAGTCCCTGATTGATTCGATAGAGTGCATTTGTTTCTTTTAATGCCTGCTGTGTATTTTCCAGTAATTTTGTATTTTCAATGGCAATTGCAGCCTGAGTTCCCAAAGCACTCAGGAGTTTGTTTTCATCCTCTGTAAATGCATTTGTTAAATTGCTTTGGACACTGATGGTGCCTAACTTCTGTTCTCCGCTAATGACAGGCGCAACCATAAGAGAACGGAAGTTTAGTGGACCGTCCAGTTTTATAAACCTGGGGTCTGTATTGACATCACCAATATTGATCGTTTCTCCACTGGTTATTACCTGTCCAGCTACCCCTTCACCCAGACGCATCTTATTTTTCCCCTCAATTGAGTCTTCATAACCGGCTACAGCAGCAGGGGTAAGAGTTTGCTCTTCATTATTCACGAGATGAATCACGACCTTCTCTGCACTGGGAATCAGTTCCTTGGCTGAGTTTACAATCAAGTCAAGTACATTCGATAAACCAATACGTTCAGTTTCACTTAGCGAAGTTGCTATCTTTGCAAGTGTATCGGATTCTTTCAGCCGTTTTTGTAATTCAGCTTCCTGCTGGGTACTCCAGAGAGCCAGGGCTATCTGATCCCCGGCTTGCCGGGCGTACTCAATTTCCTCTTTGGTGAAATCATGCCTTTCTTTATAGGCAACAATCGCCGCCCCAAGTTTGTTTTTTCCAAAAATGAGGGGGATGGCGATGATAGAATCTACAGGGAAGCGATTGACTATATCTGGAGATGTATAGGGTGAATTTTTTGCATCCAGTGCGGTGAGGATCGTTCCGGCTTCCAGAGCTGAGGATGTAAAGTTCTTTTTATCAGGTGGAAAGTAGTTTTCTCTATAGGCTTGCTTAAGGTTTGCAGTAGTGGCAATTGGGAATGCCTGCAGTTTGACAGAATCCCATCGGGTAATAAAGCAATCGTCGGCGTGTAAAAGAGACGTAATGTTTTTTGCAAGGGTATCCATCATTATCTCGAAATCTTGTGTGGCCAGGATGGAATGAGTCATATCGTTCAGCAATTCCAAAAATTCATTTTGTCGATGCAGGATCTGCTCTGCCAGTTTGCGTTCTGTAATGTCCAGCATATAGCCTTGTCGAAATAGAGGCTTCCCATCCTTATCCAGCACCTCTACTACTTCGTCAAGAAACCATCTTGTATTCCCATCACGTGTTATCAGGCGATATTCGGCCTTAAGTGATGTACGATCATTTTTACTTTGCTCAATGCTTGCTATCACCGTTTCCTGGTCATCTGGGTGAATTTGCCTAAGCCAGAGTTCGGGGTCAGATACCCATTCATCCTGTGTAAAGCCAAGCGCTTCAATTTGAGGACTGATATAAGTAACGCCAATATGCTGCTGAGGTTTGGCAATATAAATAATGGGAGGAATGTTCTCAGTCAATGTTCGATATTTAAGTTCTGCCTCGCGAAGTTTTTCCTCTGATTGTTTGTGTTCATTAATTTCTATAAAAAGGTCGCTGATCGTCCGCCCAATTAATAAAGTTGCTCCGCACAAAAAGAGAATATTAAGATTGACAGCCAGAAAATCATCATAGTTTGCACTGGCAAGTCCAAGTTTGCTGGTCCGGAAAAGTGGGAAAAGAAAAGCAAGAATCCCGATCCAGCTTGTGCCCACGATGGCCATGATCATCCCATAACGTGTAGCGATCATGATAAGCAAAAGGCCATACAAGATCCAAAGATTATTTATTGAAAAGAGCATGACCATGATCAACGTGATAATAAAAAATATGCTAATACAAATAATGTCGTAAAGTGTCTTTCTGTTATCAGGCAGGAATGAAAATGGGGGTAGGCTGCCTTTGACCTGTATCCACCCTTTCTGATTCATATAAGCAGTAAAAATTGCAAGCGCCGGCACAGCTAAAACAAATTGTGTTGCTAAGTCTGCTGAAAATAAAATGATCCAGTTATTCCAAATTGCACTATTATCAATATTTCCCAGCAGGTAGAGTTGCGTTACCAAATAAGAATTGGCTATAAATGTTGGCAGGAGAGAACCAAATAATAAAAATACGGCCGTATTTTTTAAATTTGGGAACCAGTATTCACCCTTTGCAAATTTTATGAAAAAAAGCCAGCTTAGCCCCACTTCAAGAGTTTCAGGTAATGCATATAAAGGAGCCCATTGCCATGGCAAATCCCAGAGGGGAGCACAAATGAGTGCATTTAGGTAAATTCCCACTAAGACCCGGGGCCCCCACCAATAGATCATCACAATACCGAAGGCAGTTGGTAAATACCAAAGAGATGTACCGGGATCTGTTTTAAACCAAATCGAGAGCCATGTTCCTAAGTTTGCAATAAAAAATGGCAAGACCCATGTCCACCATGGAAGATGGGACGAGTTGGCACTACTGCTCTTAACTTTGGTAGATTCCATATTCTTAAGGTGGCACCAGATTGAACTATTTTATGTATGAGCCAGAAATATGAAAAAGCCCTATTTCAACAGAATGACAGGAATTTTACTTCTTTCCCGGTATTGTAGCACTCTGTGAAATAGGGCAATTGATTCGCAACACCCTTGTAAGGGGATTATTTTGCGTATTCGGTTGAGCGTGTCTCGCGGATCACTGTCACACGGATCTGACCTGGATATTGCATGGTCTCCTCGATCTTCTTGGCAATATCACGAGCGAGTCGGGCAGATGCGAGGTCATCAATTTGATCAGGCTTGACGAGGATACGAACTTCACGTCCCGCTTGAATGGCGAAAGCTTGCTGCACACCTTCAAACGACATGGACATTTCCTCAAGCGAACGGATGCGTTTGATGTAGGCTTCGAGGTCTTCGCGGCGAGCACCGGGGCGAGCACCTGAAATTGCATCAGCCGCTTCGGTGATAACTGCTTCCACCGTATCCTGATCTATTTCGTGGTGGTGAGATGCAATTGCATTAACAACTATGGGATTGACGCCATAACGTTTGCAATATTCCGCGCCGAGACCAGCATGTGTTCCATCCTGATTGTGATCCATGGCTTTGCCAATATCATGCAGGAAACCGCCTTGTTTGCAGAGTTCAATATTCGCGCCAAGCTCGGCGGCTAAGATACCAGCTAACTTGGAGACTTCCACTGCATGTGCCAGTTGATTTTGACCATAAGATGTACGGAATTTTAAACGTCCTATCATCCGCAAAACTTCGGAATGTAAACCGGTTACATTTGCTTCATATGCAGCTTGTTCACCTGCTTCGTTGATGATTTTCTCAACGGCTTTGGTTTCATCTTCAATGATCTTTTCGATATGTGCAGGATGAATGCGACCATCTAAAACCAGTTTTGCCAATGCGCGGCGGCCAATTTCACGGCGGACAGAGTCGAAGCAGGAAACAGTGACGGAATCAGGTGTATCGTCTACGATCACATCTACTCCAGCAGCCTGCTCAAACGCTTTGATGTTGCGTCCATTACGGCCAACAATGCGGCCCTTCATCTCTTCACTTGGGAGGGTGACCACAGCACGTGTGACTTCAGCCACATGTTCAGAGGCCACGCGTTGAATTGCATCGGCGATTAATTTGCGGGCGCGCTTTTCACCTTCTTCACGTGCTTCGGCTTCGATCTGACGAATAATGCGCGCCATATCACCGCGTGCTTCTTTTTCAACGGCTGCAAATAAATCCTTTCGAGCGTCATCCTGTGTCATCTGCGCAACAAATTCAAGTTTCTTTACTTGATCTTCGTACAGCTTATCAATGTCGTTGGCACGCTTGTCAACTTGTGATTGACGTTTGTTTAATGTTTGTTCGCGTTGTTCAATTTTGTCAAAACGGGTATCGAGTTCACCGCGGCGTTTATCAAGCCGTTCCGTTTCACGGTTGAGTTCAAGACGCCGTTCTTTCATTTCTGATTCTGCAGCTTGCACGATTTTGGTAGCGTTCTCACGTGACCCGCTTTCGATCAGCCGTGCTTGCGAGTTTGCTGCTTTCAAAATGTCGTCGGCTTTTTCCTGCCTTGCCTTTGCTGCACGATCAGCTTGATACCGATGAAAAAAATAACCAGCTACCACGCCCACAAGCAGCGCCAGTAGAACTATCAATATAGTAAGCGGATTCATAATATATCCTCATCTTCAAAATTTTCGCGTAAGCCGCCATCTTCTATATGTGTCTCGCTCCACATTCTAGTCACAGTGGGTGCAATGACAGAGTAGGGAAAACCCCGTCGTGCGAGAAACTCAGATAACTTTTTACGGAAATCGTTCCATTCCAGACCTTTGAGTCTGCCCAGCCTTTTTTGAGCAGCGTCATATGCCAGGGCATCTTCATCTACTCCTAATATTGCGGAGCTTACAGTTTCATCGTCGAGTCCCTTTTGGCGAAGTTCCATTGCCAAAGCCCGGCGACTGCGCGGCCGAAAAGTACTGCGATTTTCGACCCATATTTGAGCAAATTCGTTGTCGTTGGCAAGACCAGCCTTGCGGAGCCTTTCGAGAGTTTCCTCGATTACCTCTTCGGGCACTTCGTGCTTGTGCAGGTTTTGCCGTATTTCTTTTTCAGAACGGACGCGATAGCTCAGGAAAAGCATCGCTTGTTGATATGCCCATTCACGCGAGTCTTCTGCTAATAACTTCGCGATCTTTTCATCGCTTAGTTCATCACCATTTTTGAGCCATGCGGCTGTGATGCGCGCCACTCCAAAAGCGAATTCTCCATCGAGATAAATGTTTACCCGATTGGGATTCTTCTTTTGGACCTGCAGGCCAGTTATCTTTTTCATAAAAAACAGCCAAGGCTTCCGCCCCTTTCGGGTCGCCTTGGCTGTGAAAAATGTCTGGGTTGGCTGAGCAGGCTCCACGGTCCGCATGAGGCGGGTGGAGATAGGTCAACGTGCGTAACAAATTACGTCACGTTCGGCACAGATTGTAGAGGTGAAGCCAGTCTTGCTTCATTAATATCTATATAAAAAGACTTCACAAATTAACTCCCAGTTATTGGAGGGAGGTAGTGCGCCAAATTCCAGTCAGTTTCAAGTAAAGGCCGCGAGCGGCAGAGGTTTCTTAATGAGATTTTCATAGATTATACATGAATTTTGCGATTTGTTAACATAACTATTTCATGGCAAGGGTGTAATAGCATTCATCGGAATCGTGATAAATATAACTATAGTTTTTACAAGTTACGAAATAATCGTTGAGTATTAATCACTTCACGGCATACTCATTACCTATATCTTAGGAGACCTCATGGCTAAAATCACTCGTGAAGATGCACTTGAATATCATCGTTTGAAAGGGAAACCTGGTAAGGTGGCAATTGTCCCGACCAAGCCAATGGATACGCAGCGTGATCTAAGTCTGGCATATTCGCCTGGCGTGGCGGAACCTGTTTTGGAAATTGAGAAGAATCCTGAAGATGCATACGAATATACATCGAAGGGAAATTTAGTAGCAGTTATTTCCAATGGCACCGCAATTTTAGGGCTTGGGAATCGTGGTGCTTTGGCAAGCAAGCCTGTGATGGAAGGCAAGGGCGTGCTGTTTAAGAAGTTTGCAGATATTGATGTCTTTGACATCGAGTTGAATTCACATGATCCTGACGAAATTATCAAAGTCATTGCAGCGATCTCTCCGACTTTTGGCGGGATCAATCTCGAAGACATTAAAGCCCCTGAATGTTTTTACATCGAAGAAGAACTCAAGAAGATGCTGGACATCCCAGTCTTTCATGACGATCAGCATGGGACTGCGATCATTTCATCTGCAGCGCTAGCGAATTCGTTGGAAATTATTGGAAAGAAACATGATGAGATCCGCATTGTGATCTCGGGCGCTGGTGCTTCAGCGATTTCCTGCGCCGAGTTGGCGATCCGCTGGGGGGTGAAGCGCGAAAATATCATGTTGTGTGACAGCAAAGGTGTAGTGTACAAAGGCCGCACAGAAGGCATGAATAAATATAAGGAACGCTTCCTTGTGGATACTGATGCGCGGACCCTCACTGACGCCTTACGCGGTGCAGATGTATTTTATGGTTTATCCGTTGCGAATGTAATGACGCCTGAAATGGTCAAAGTTATGGCCAGTGACCCGGTCATCTTTGCAATGGCGAATCCTGACCCGGAGATCAGGCCCGAGCTTGCGAAGGAAGCGCGCAAGGATGTGATCATTGCAACTGGCCGTTCTGATTATCCAAATCAGGTAAATAATGTTTTGGGTTTTCCTTTCATTTTCCGCGGTGCGTTGGATGTCCGCGCCAGGGCGATCAATGAAGAAATGAAATTTGCAGCTTCGCAGGCATTGGCTGCGTTAACAAAAGAAGATGTGCCCGATTCTGTGATCCGCGCTTATGGCGGCGTAGCGATGAAGTTTGGACGTGAATATATTTTGCCAACTCCGCTGGACCCACGCGTATTGCTGTGGGAAGCACCTGCTGTTGCTGAGGCAGCGATGCAGACAGGTGTGGCACGCAAGAAAATTGATATGGAAGAATATCGTGAACAATTGGCTTATCGTCAGGGCAAAGGTGAGCGCATTCGCTTCTTCTTCCAGAACAAGGCGCGTACCTCAGGCGGCACAAAACGTATCGCTTTTGCAGAAGGTGAGGAACAGAAGATCATTCGTGCTGCATATCAAATTCAAGAAGAAGGGATTGCAACTCCTATTTTGATCGGCCGCAGGAATGTGATCGAAGTACAGATCGCAAACCTTAGCATTGATTACAAACCAGAGATTGTTGATCCTCAAAATTTTGATAAGCTGGATGTATATGCAAAAGGTTTTTACGAGATACGTCAACGTAAAGGGATGACGTTGAGCGACTCTATTAAGAAAGTGCGTGATCCGAATATCCTCGGCTCGTTGATGGTAAAGATGGGTGATGCAGATGCCTTTATTTCAGGGCTTACCTATGATTATCCAGATGTGATCCGCCCCGCTTTACAGATCCATCATACAGCTCGCGGCGCCGCGCGTGCGGCAGGCGTGTATATTATGATCTTTGAAGATAAAGTTTTCCTCTTCACCGATCCGACTGTGAATATTGACCCCACTGCTGAAGACTTGGTAGAGATCGCATGTCTCGCGGCTGATTATGCTGTGAAACTTGAGCTTGATCCGCATGTGGCATTCCTATCATTCTCGAATTTTGGTTCCACGCCGCATCCGCTTTCAGACAAAGTCCGCAAGGCTGTAGAATTGACCAAGGCACGCCGACCTGACCTACGTGTGGATGGCGAAATGCAAGCTGATACAGCAGTGGTTCCAGAGATCGCGGAAGAACGCTATCCGTTCAGTGCGGTGAAAGATGCGAATGTCTTGGTGTTCCCATCGCTTGAGTCTGCGAACATTGCGTATAAACTGCTTTCGAGATTAGGGAATGCAAAAGCGATTGGTCCGATACTGTTGGGTATGGGCGCGCCCGTGCATGTGTTACAAACGGGTGACGATGTGAATACGATTGTCCAAATTGCGGCCGTTGCAGTAATGGATGTAATGAGTCGCGAAGGAAATGGGAACAGTAGGAAGATTTAATTAATAAGCGATAAGTTAGTGAAAGTGATGTTGAGTTAAGGCTCAATGTCACTTTTTGTTTTATACTCGTAAGAAACCTATGCAATATAAATATGCAAAAGAACATGTGGATTATTCAGACTTTAGCAGTGGCCGAGTATTTTACAGTTTGCCTGGGCATCCTGCTTTTCCCGTTAGGCTGGCGAGTGAAATATTTCAACGTTGTGTAGCACTTCGCAAAAAGATTTACAAAAATTCATCCCCATGTGTATTATATGACCCTTGTTGTGGAGAGGCTTATCATCTCAGCGTATTAGCTTTTTTACATGGAGAGTATATTCGAGAAGTAATGGCTTCGGATGTAGATGAAAAAATAGTGACTGTAGCAAAACGAAATCTTGGATTGCTGAGCCTTGCTGGTTTAGATAATCGTATTAACGAAATTTCTAAAATGCTCGAACAATACGGTAAAGATTCTCATAAAGATGCATTGAGAAGCGCGAGTATTTTGAAAGATAAACTCCTTGGTTTGCATAAAGAACAACCGCATGCAACAAAAGTATTTCAAGCAAATGCTACGAACGGTAAAGAGATTTCCGAAAATATAAAAGATAAATCAGTGGATGTTGTCTTTACAGACGTTCCTTATGGGCAGCACTCTCATTGGCAAGATTCTGAATTTAACGATTCGTCTAATCCTTTATCATCGATGCTTGATGCACTGCTTGGTGTTTTATCTTCATCAAGCGTTGTAGCAATTGCTTTTGATAAAAAGCAAAAAGTTTCACATGAAAGCTATCAACGACTTGAACAGTTTCAAATAGGAAAACGAAGAGTGGTAATCTTGAAACCCATCTAAATGCTCTTTTTAAAGGACAAGAAATGAACAATTTGGATTCAATCGCTCGCAAGATAACAGGTATTCTCTTTGCACAACAATCCCTAGCCTCTGCTGGATTCATAGCCGCGGCTACGCTTAATTCCATTGTGGGTAAGGAACTGAGTCAGCATGCAAGTTGGGCGGGCGTGCCAACGGCTGTTTATTTATTGGCAGGTGCATTTTCTGCCTTTATGTGGGGCTATGTTTTTGATGCCATCGGTCGGCGCGGCGGGTTGGTGACAGGGCTGATCATTGGTGTGGTTGGTTCAGGGATTGCATTCTATGCTATCGCAATTCATTCATTGGCGATCTTTCTCATCGGTATGATCTTAATGGGAATCACACAGGCCGCAGTTGGGTTGGGCCGTTTTGCAGCAGCGGAGGTAAATCGTCCTGAAAATCGCGGGCGTGCAATATCTAATGTAGTGATCGGCGGTACAGTCGGCTCGGTGGTTGGTCCATTTGTTGCTGGCCCTTCAGGCGCGATCATGGGCTTGTGGGGTATTGATGAACTCGCAGGTGCATATCTTGTCAGCCTGATCTTGTTTGCCATCGCGGCAGTTGTCGTATTTTTTGGGTTGCGCCCCGATCCACGCGAGATCGGTAAAGAGGTGGCAGAAAAATTTCCTGAAACAGTAGCAGGCTCAAGCGAGGGCGAAGCGAGAAGCGTCATCCAAATTTTTAAACAGCCTGCAGCATTCATCGCAATGCTTAGCATGGTGCTGGGTCAGATGGTGATGGTGTTGGTCATGGTGATCACGTCGCTTCATATGAACGAGCACAATCATGGCCTGCCTGATATTTCGCTTGTGCTTTCGTCGCATACGTTTGGGATGTTTGCGTTTTCCATTATTTCTGGCCGTCTTGTAGATCGGTGGGGGCGAGGGCCAGTGATTATTATTGGCTCGGCTACACTTATACTTGCTTGTATTGCTGCCACGCTCTCGCCTAATGTTCTACCGCTTGGCATTGCATTATTTTTATTAGGTCTCGGATGGAATTTTTGTTTTGTTGGAGGTTCTACTTTACTGGCTGATCAACTTACGCCTTTGGAACGTTCGCGTACTCAAGGCTTTAATGATTTGCTTGTGGGTTTTGCCTCCGCAGTAGGAAGTTTGGGCAGTGGATTTATATTCGCCGCGCTTGGATACAACATAATGGCATTCATCAGCGCCGCAGTCGCTATCATCCCCTTGATTTTCGCATCTATCTGGACCTTGAAACTGATACGAAAAACTCCAGCATTTTCTTAACTGTTTACAGCGACATTTATGTCGCCTTGTTCAGATAGTGCGACATAAATGTCGCTGTACAACGTCTAATAAAAATAGAGCGAGCCATTGGCTCGCTTTATTTTTATTCATCTCTTTTGATATTCGCGCTGCTTTTCATTCCAGAAGATCTCAAAGTATTTCCTGTGGGAGCTTTTGGTTTTGCTGTTGGAGAGGTCTTCTGCAAAATGCCTGCTCCTACTGCACGCTTTCCAACCAGGCCAAACCCAGCTTGCAAGCTCCTTGCGGCGGCGGCTTCATCAAGACCAGTCTTCCTCGAAAGTTCCTGGACCATGCCACTGCTTTGCAACATGTTTGAGTCTATTTTGCCTGACCCCATTTGTTTAAGCATATCGTCCAGATCAAATGAATTCGAGTCTCGTCCCGAAGTGGGGTGATGAGCAAGTAATTTCTGCGCCACAAAAGAAACGACGATCATGGCAATTTCAGGAGAGATATTTGCTTTCTTTGCCAACGGTGCCACAAATGGTTTGAGCAACCCCATAATAGGGTTGGCTGCTGATTGGCTTTGCCCGCCCATCAATTTCTCCAACAGTCCCATCATACCGCTCAAGCCGCCAGCCTGTTGACTGTTACTCTGCGGCTGTGATTGCTGTCCGCCGAGCAAACCACCGATCAAGTCTGACATCTGGTCTGTACCTTGAGATTGCTGTTGTGGTTGTCCGCCGCCAAGCAGGCCGCCGATCAGATCACTCATTGGGTCTGCTGATTGAGATGAATTTCCCTGCTGACGGGAATTGACAAGTACTTTAAGAATATCTTCCATTGACATGATATTTTCTCCTGATAAATAAAAACAAAAGTACGGCACATGTTATGTATGCCGTACTTCATCCTAAAACTTATTATGAACTTTCACTCGAAGTTGATTTGCTTTCAGTGGATGTACTTTCTTTCGGAGTGCTTTCCTTTTCCTTCTTTTCATCTTTCTTTTTTGTAGAGGGAGCTCCCGAAGGTGACTTGTTATCCGTGGCGTAGAATCCTGAGCCTTTGAAAATGATCTTGGTGGGGGTAATGACCTTTTTAAGTGCTTTTTTGCGGCATTCGGGGCAGGTTTTTAAAGGCGTATCTGTGAAGGATTGGTGGCGTTCAAATTGGACACCGCAATTTTCACAACGATAAGTATAGACTGGCATTTATTTTTCTCCTTACATTTCACAACTAGTTTGGCATTATAGCTTGCATGGTAGGGCGTGGCAAGTCTGAGACCCTGCATGTTATAATTTTCTAACAATAAAAACACTACGTCACACCTGCGCTGGCGTACCGTGGGGTGCTCTTCCACCCAAAACAATGACGGAACATGGAGCAGTATGCTACAGATCGAGATCATCTACTGCGCGGTTTGACATTACACCAGTCGGGCCGTGAGTCTGGCCGGTGAATTGATAAGAAACTTTGAGCATGTCATCGAATCGGTGACACTCATTCCCTCGGACGGAGGCAGGTTTGAGGTCAGCGTGAACGGAGAGTTGATCTACTCCAAGTTACAGACAAAACGTCACGCAGAAGCGGGCGAGATCCTTAATTTGATTCATAAAATGGTTGAAGGATAAAGAATGGCGAAAAAAGGTAGAGTGTTTTCAGGTGCACGTCCCACTGGGAAGCAGCATCTTGGAAATTATCTGGGTGCGATTAAAAATTATGTGGCATTGCAAACCGATTATGAATGTGTATATTGCATTGTAGATGTTCATGCTTTGACCACGGTGGAAACCACGCAGGAGCTGAAACAAAATACTGTGGATATGGCGCTCGATTGGCTTGCAGCAGGTATGCGCCCTGAAGATTCGATTATTTTTGTACAGTCGCATGTTCCGCAGGTGATGGAATTACACACATATCTTTCGATGGTCACACAGCTTGGCAAGTTGACTGACCTACCGACTTTTAAAGAAAAGGTGCGCGACCAGCCAGAAAATATAAATTATGGATTGGTGGGGTATCCAGTTTTGATGACCGCTGATATTGTCCTTTATAAAACAGATGTTGTACCCGTAGGCATCGACCAGGCTCCACATATTGAATTTGCACGCGAGATCGTGCGTTCATTCAACTATCGTTATAAAACCAAAGCTCTGATCGAACCACAAGTGAAACATACCGAGATACTTAAAGTGCTTGGAATTGATGGCAAAAATAAGATGGGCAAGAGCTTGAATAATCATATTGAACTTGCGACCACGCCAGAAGAAACTGTCAAGCGGGTAAAAGAAATGGTCACTGACCCTGCTCGAATGAAACGCACTGATCCCGGTAACCCTGATGTGTGCAATGTATTCACTATGCACAAGATTTTCTCTCCGCAGGAAGAAATCGATATGATCAATGTTGAATGCCGCACAGCAGGCATCGGATGTGTGGATTGTAAAATGCGTTTCGCAAATAATCTTAATAAACATCTCGAACCATTCCGTGCCAAACGCGCCGAACTCGCTTCTACGCCCAATTATGTTCAAGATGTGTTGAATGATGGCGCAAAACGCGCTCGTTCCATTGCTGACCAGACGATGACTGAAGTTCGCGAGGCGATGCAGTTGCCGTAATGTAGGTATATAAGTAGACAAGTAAACAGGTAGCCACATGTGTACTTGTTTACTTACTACGTTTTACTCTTTTCCCCTATGCGTTTATTAATTCAAAGAGTTTCCCAGGCAAGTGTCACAATCGAAGAGCAGACTGTTTCCAAGATCGGAAATGGTCTGCTCATTTTATTAGGTATTGGTCATGGTGATGGGGAAGAGCAAGCCGTTTTCCTTGCAGAGAAAGTTGCGAACTTGCGTATCTTTGAAGATGAACAAGGTAAGACCAACCTTTCGGTATTGGACGTGAAAGGAGAAGCTATTGTCGTTTCTCAATTCACTTTATATGCCGATACGAGTAAAGGACGACGCCCCTCATTTATAGATGCTGCTTTGCCCGAAGTGGCTTCTCCATTAGTAGATCGCTTCGTTGAATTATTACGCAGCCATGGTGTGCCCACTCAAACAGGTCAATTCGGTGCGCATATGTCCGTTGAAATTCATAACAATGGACCTGTGACTATATGGCTGGAAAAATGACAATTAAACCAAACGCTTTTCAAAAAACGCTTCATCGCTTTGCCATGCTGCGACCTGTATCTAGTTTTCTGGCACGCAGTTTACATCATATAGATGCACTTATATTAAAACTATCAAAAGGCAAATATACAATAACTCAACTGATTGGCTTACCTATCATTCAGGTCACAACGATTGGAGCAAAGACAGGTGAGCCGCGTGCCATGCCTTTAGTCAGTTTGTTTGATGGCGAGAAGATCGCACTCATTGCATCAAATTTTGGGCAAAAACATAACCCCGGCTGGTACTATAACCTCAAAGCGCATCCGCAATGTACAGTACAAATCGAAGGTCTGCCTTCCATATATATCGCCCGACAGGCCGAAGGCGATGAACGTGAAAAATATTGGGACATGGCTGTTTCCTACTACAAAGGCTATGAACTCTACAAGGTACGCGCCTCGCACCGCCAGATTCCAGTCATGATTTTGGAGCCAGCAAAATAATTGTCAATATGAGAATTTCATGATAAAGTTGCGTTTGTAGGATGCAAGTGGCTTTTCGTTGTGGAAGTATCAAGACGATGTTCCAAGGCACAACCTTTGAGATCTTTTGTTTAACCGCCCGATGAAAGACATACTGCGTCACCTTATTTTTTTATTTGCTGTAGGAGGCAAAAAATGTCTGATCGTGTAATCGGTACGGTTAAATGGTTCAATGGTACAAAGGGCTTCGGCTTCATTGAACGCGAAGGCGGCCCGGATGTCTTCGTCCACTTCTCTGCCATCAAGGGCGACGGCTTCAAGAACCTTCAGGAAGGCCAAAAGGTGGAATTCACCATCGAAAAAGGCCCCAAAGGTTTACAAGCTGCTGATGTCGTAGTTCTGTAATTCTTAACCGACCAAAAAGAGTCCTGCTGAAAAGCAGGACTCTTTTCTTTTGGGTGAAGAGCTGTACCGCGACATTTATGTCGCCTCACTGCTATAGTGCGACATAAATGTCGCGGTACATTCACGCACTCGTCTCTTTCGGCACCCATAAACTGACATCCGTTTGAACGGCCATTGCCCCAGCTGACAGCATATCCGCCGCGTCTTTATCCGTCCACACACCACATGAGCCGATAATGGGAATCTCAAGCATCGCCGCCGAATGGACGATATCCAATGAGCGGGGAAGTAATGATCGACCATAAAGCCTGCCTGTGATCAAATTATTATTTTTCATCAACGCCCCACGCGGACTTGAAATACTGATCGCCGCTGCGCCATCTTGAATCAATTTTGGTCCGAGCGATAATACTTGTTCAATAGGCAATGAAAATATCAGTGGAATTTCTCCCACACACATTTCCAAATTTAATAAAATAATATCATCTGCTAATAGGGGAGCGAAGCCAAGCTCAACAGCCATCACATTTTCAATACTTTCCAACATTCGCACCATATTCATAGTTTCTTCGGGACGGTCTGCCATCAGGTTTACAATGATCGGCAAGTCTGCGCGATTCCAACGCGCACTATGTTTTTTGAGCACAGCCGAGAGACCAGGATTTGGCAAACCAGTATGTAGTAGGAATCCGCCTGGGAATTCGATCATAGCCGGTTGGGCAGTTGGCATACGTGAGCGGAAAGATATTGGATTGGTTACAAAGGCACCAAATGAATCCAAAGGAATCCCATTACGTGGGTCGGGCGCGAATCCAAGGGATCCCGCCGCGTTCATAATTGGTTTGCTGAAATATAAGTCGCGTTTCATAATATTATTGAAGACAATGAATTGCCATTTATAATGCTATATTAGTCAATTATACATTCTGCAAACTATATAAATGATAGTTAGCCTGAAAAGAACACAACAACATGAGCCGTGCAAATAGTCAAAAGAAGAAAACTTCATTAAAAATGCTCGGTTTAATGATTACACTAGTCGTAGTGTTTTTTAATGCCGTTGCATTTAATCATGCACGCTCAATGTTAATATTCACCGATAATGGTATTCGAACAGAAAAACCTGAAGAACTAGGGTTGAGAGAAAAAACCTTGGTCTTAATAAAAGGCATAAATGTGCCCAGACCAAAAAATGAAGCGACACCAAAACTTTATGGGCTGAGTTATGAGGTTTATCAGATAAATGTCACTAGTGAAATCATCCTAGAAGGGTGGTTAATTTCTCACGAAAACTCCAGAGGACACATCTTGATGTTTCATGGCTATGCTACAGCAAAGTCAAGCATTTTGCCTGAAGCTGCTGCACTCCATGAAATGGGTTACGATGTCTTTATGGTCGATTTTAGGGGCAGCGGAGGGTCTAGTCTTAGCCAAACTAGTATTGGATATTATGAGTCTGATGATGTAGCTGCTTCAGCACAGTTTGTTGAAAAGAATTTTGGATGGGACAATTTGGTATTTTATGGTCAATCAATGGGATCTGTGGCAATATTGAAATCGGTAAATGATGGCAAAATTCACCCAAGCAAAATAATAATTGAAAGTGTTTACGACAAAACACTTTCTGCTGTAAATAACCGCTTTGATTCAATGAATATCCCTTCTTTTCCGAGTTCTTATGTTCTTGTATTTTGGGGGAGCATTATTGAAAAGTTTAATGGCTTTACACACAATCCATTGGATTATGCCAGAAGTGTTCAATGTCCAATCATGCTCATGCATGGTGATAGTGACCCTCGTGCAACTTTAGATCAAGCAAGAAATGTTTATGTAGAGATACAAAGCGAAAAGAGATTAATAGTTTTTGAAAATGCTGTTCACGAGTCACTATATACGTCAAATCCTCAAAAGTGGAATACTGAGGTTTTGGAGTTTTTAGATAACAATTCAGGTTAACACGCGTGGACTGGATGGGTAGAATTTTGCCATTTCGAGTATTTTTCTGTCGTTGAGTTTATCCTGCTCCTAGGAGAGTCCATGCCCGCCCCGCCGCCGTTAATGGGGCAGCATACGGAAGAAGTATTGAAGAGTTATGGATTACAGATGGGATCAGGAAGAATAAAAATGAATCTAAAAATCGGAATCGATATTGGCAATGTGCTAACCCAAAGAGATACAGATATTCGTCCCTTTGGAGAAGATTATCTTAATGTGTCAGCCTATGAGGGAGCTTTCGAAGCCGTTGAGAAATTAGTGGAATGGTTTGGTGGAGAGAATGTATTTCTAGTTTCAAAATGTTCATTACGGAATCAAGAAATATCCAAGGCATGGTTGGTTCATAAGGATTTTTTTACGATAACAGGCGTGCCGCCCGAAAATCTGTACTTCTGTGAAAAAAGACATCAAAAAAGAGGCATTGTAGAAGAACATCAACTCAATTATTTTGTTGATGATCGTT
This sequence comes from Anaerolineales bacterium, assembly GCA_014379595.1. Lineage (GTDB taxonomy): Bacteria > Chloroflexota > Anaerolineae > Anaerolineales > Villigracilaceae > Villigracilis. The sequence goes on along the minus strand of JACMLM010000067.1, from coordinate 12,486 downwards.
GGTCTGTATTGCGTCACTTGGATGATTTGGATTCAATCAAAGAACTATATCTTTTCAATCCCTTCCCCGCAGAAAAATCTCAATTTGAAAGTGAGTATAAAGGGAATAAAATAATCGTCGTCGAATCTTGGCCGCAAATTATTGGTGATATTGATCGTAAGAGATGATATCTGTAAAAAACCTCCGAGTTTTTAAAGAACTCGGAGGTTTGCTTATCTAGTTATAGCCTGCAGCATCTCTTTATTACTTGCAAACTTGAATTCCTCAAGTCCGCGTTTTTGTCCTTCTTCAGTTTCCAGCGAAAAGCCTAAGTCGGGGAAAACGAGCAAAGTACCCAATTTGCCAAATTACCTTGACAGACATAGTACTTTGTTGTATATTACACCTATGGAGATAATTTATGAGCGATAACAAGATTTCTGCAGACCTGCTCAGAGGCCACACCGATACCATCATCTTGAAATTACTGATAGATGGCGATAAGTATGGATACGAGATTACAAAATTAATTCAAACCAATTCCGGTGGTGAGTATGAGTTAAAGGAAGCCACAATGTATTCCAGCGTCCGACGACTTGAGGCAGAGGGTGATATCGAGTGGTACTGGGGCGACGAATCTCAAGGCGGACGGCGTAAGTATTTTAGGATTACCAAAAAGGGTAGGTCCACTTACGCCAACAACAAAAGCAATTGGGAGTATGCAAAGCGCATACTCGATAATTTATTATAAGGAGATGTGATGTTATGAACGAGAAATTAAACCAATATTTGGACGGCGTTTTTGCGCCTTACGATGGAGTAAAAAGCGTCGCCGAACTAAAGGCTGACTTACTCGCTGATCTACAGGAGAGGTTCCGTGAACTCAAAGCCGAAGGCAAGGATGATGAAACCGCTTTTAAGATGACCATTGACAGTATTGGGGACATCGAAGAAACGGTGCAGGAGGTGGCCAGCGCCTCGCGCTCATTGGAGCGGCAGGTACTAATAAATTTCAGCGGGAGCAACCTGCCAGACAGCGACTTTGCAGGCGTTACTGTGCATAAAGGGAAATTTGAAGGAAGTGCATTGCACGACTCCACCTTTGCAGGTGCAGACTTGACTGGCAGCAAGTTTACAGGCAGTGATGTGCGTGATGCCAATTTTGCAGGCGCAGACTTAACTGGCAGCTCGTTTAAGGCCAGCGATGTGCGCGAAGTCAATTTTGATGGCGCAAATCTGACAGATTGCACACTATACGCCAGTGACTTTACGGGTGCGAGCTTCAACAAAGCTATTCTTGTACGGACCCAAATCAACGCGTCAGAACTAAGCGGGGCAAAATTCACCGATGTAAAACTGGTCGACGTAAAGCTGACGGCGACTGACCTTACAAAAATAGTCTTTGAGAAGTGTACCTTCAACGGTGTGGACTTCAAACACTGTGACATGCAAGGGCAGTGCCTGGACGGAATGACCTTTATTGGCGTCCACTTTGACAGGGTGGGGTTGAAGGAAGTTACGTTTAAAGGCGCAACACTTAAAAACGTGTCCTTCCTTCCGTCGTTTGCCTGGACGAACAAATACCACCGTGCCATCAAAGCCATTAACTTTGAAGGTGCGATGATGGACAAGCTGACCTACGCCGCACTCAAAGGCGTGGATGCTAATTTATCAAAAGTTACGATTATATAAAGAATAAAATTGCTCAAGCCGACGAGAGAGTGTATGCAAAACGTATTCTCGATAACTTATTCTAAGGAGATGTGATGGTATGAACGAGAAAATAAACCAATATCTGAACGGTGTTTTTGCGCCTTACGATGGAGTAAAAAGCGTTGCCGAACTAAAGGCGGACTTACTCTCCGATTTACAGGAGCGGTTCCGTGAACTCAAAGCCGAAGGCAAGGACGATGAAACTGCCTTTGCGATGACTATTGACAGCATCGGCGATATCGAACAAACGATACAGGAGATGGCTAACCTCTCCCGCTCGCTAGAGCACCAGGTGCGGGTAAACCTCACTGCGATCAGTCTGCAAGAGAGTGACTTCGCGGGCGTTACTGCACATAATGCGAAATTTTCAATAAGCGAACTGCATGGCTTCGATTTCAGTAACGCCGACTTGACCGGCAGCTCGTTTGAGGTCATTGAAGCGCGTGAAGCCAATTTTGACGGCGCAAATCTGACAGACTGCAACTTTTCAGTTACTGAACTTCCAGGTGCGAGCTTCAATAAGAGCATTTTTGTTCGCACCGAAATCAGCACATCAGACCTGACTCGGGCAAAATTCACCGATGTAAAACTGATCGACGTCAAGCTGACCTTAACCGACCTTAGAGAAACGATCTTTGAAAACTGTATCTTTAACGGCGTGGTCTTTAAGTATGCCGATTTGCGGCGGCTACGCCTTGACGGGCAGACCCTTATTGGCGTCAGGTTTGACCATGCGTCGCTGAACGACGCGTCGTTTAAGGGCGCGATACTCAAAAATGTGTCCTTCGTTGCAACGGCTTCCTGGACTAATAAATACTACAGTGCCATCAAAACCATTTGCTTTGACGGCGCGACGATGGATAAGCTGACCTACGCAGGGTTCAAAGGTTTGGGAGCCGATGTATCAAAGGTTACTGTCATCTAAGGAGAAGAATAATATGCTAAACAATTCAATTCAAGTGCAAGGCCTGCAAAAATCCTACAAACAACTTCATGTCCTGAATGGCGTGGATTTTGAAGTGGAAAAGGGCAGTATTTTCGCCCTGCTCGGCTCCAACGGTGCCGGCAAGACAACGATTGTAAAAATCCTCACCACGCTGCTCAAACAGGATAGCGGAACTGCCGCCGTAAACGGTTTCGATGTTGCGGCGAAGCCCGACGATGTGCGGCAGTCGATCAGCCTGACCGGGCAATTTGCCGCTGTAGATGAGATCTTGACCGGGCGCGAAAATTTGATCATGATCGCCCGGCTGCGGCACCTCGAAAATCCGCATCAGGACGCGGATGATCTACTGAATCGCTGCAGCCTGACCGATGCCGCCGACCGTGCCGTTGCCACCTATTCGGGCGGTGTGCGCCGCAGACTCGACATCGCCATGAGCCTGATAGGAAAACCGAAGGTCATTTTCCTCGACGAACCGACGAACGGGCTTGACCCCGAAGCGCGCATCGAGGTTTGGAAGACTGTCAAAGAGCTTGCTGCCAATGGCACGACGGTACTTTTGACGACACAGTATTTGGACGAGGCTGAACAGCTCGCCGACAGAATTGCCATTCTGCATGAAGGGAAAATTATCGCCAATGGCACACTCTCAGACCTGAAAAAGCTGTTCCCACCCGCAAAGGTGGAATATATTGAAAAACAGCCGAGCTTGGAGGATATATTCCTCGCAATCATCGGCAAGAAAGAGGAAAAATAAATGGAAACTACAAAGAACTATTTTTTCAGTGACATGAGCGTCCTGCTTGGGCGTTCCATGCGTCATATTTTCCGCAGCATGGACACCATCATCACGGTCACCATCACTCCGATCGCGATGATGCTGCTGTTCGTCTATGTGTTCGGCGGTGCCATTCAAACCGGCACAGATAACTATGTGAATTACCTGCTGCCTGGCATCCTGCTGATTACGATTGCAAGCGGTATCGCCTATACGGCTTATCGTCTGTTTATGGATATGCAAAGTGGCATCTTCGAACGGTTCCACTCCATGCCAATTGCGCGTTCGGCCCCACTCTGGGGGCATGTGCTGACCTCACTGGTATCCAATGCGATTTCGGTTGTTGTCATTATTCTCGTAGCGCTCCTTATGGGCTTCCGCTCGTCAGCGGGGGTACTCTCATGGCTTGCCGTGGCCGGTATACTCGCGCTGTTTACGCTGGCATTGACATGGATCGCGGTGATTGCTGGACTGTCCGCAACATCGGTGGATGGTGTAGGCGCCTTTTCCTATCCGATTATCTTCCTGCCGTTTATCAGCTCGGCATTTGTGCCGACTGAGTCGATGCCCTCGGTAGTTCGCGCCTTTGCCGAAAACCAGCCGGTCACCTTCATTGTCGATGCGATACGTTCTCTGCTCGCGGGGCAGCCTGTCGGTAATGATATCTGGATTGCGCTTGCATGGTGCTTCGGGATTATGCTCGTGGCTTATGTTTTTGCGATGCGGGTGTATAAAAAACGGGCGTGAAAAGCAATACCTATATTGAAAGTTTCATACAAAAACACCGAGTTCATTTGAACTCGGTGTTTTTGTTTCAGCTTTATGCTGTTTGTGTCAGCCCCATCGCTTGCAGCATCTCTTCATTGCTTGCATACTTGAATTCTTCAAGCCCGCGTTTTTGGGCTTCTTCTGCTTCAATAGCTTCAAGCTTTTTGATATCTTCTTTCGTGACGATAGGTTTATTGAGACTCTTCATCTTTGCAGTGACCGCTTCTGCGTTTACATTGGCAGGTTGCTTTGTCTGCAAATATTGTGTGACGGCTTTTGCGGCGCTTATCCCATCTTTGCGGGCATAGCCCACCAAACCTTCACTGGCTTTACGTGCCCAACCGCCAACAAACACACCTTCAATGGGTGATTCAAATGAAAGATGATCCACAGGGAAGCGCGGTTCTTTATTTTTTACGAACTCATTCCATTCTGTCGGCAAGCCAAAGGATTCATCCACCTTATCACCGATCGCAAAGATGACAGTATCCACGTCAATCGTGCGTTTAACGCCTGTACCTTTCGCACTGATCTTTCCATCTCTATCAGTGAGAATGTTATCTTCCACTTCCAATTTTATAAGAGAACCATTCTCGCCGAACATTCCAGTGGGAGAGGCAAGAAAATCAAAATGAAACTTCGCGTTTTCGGTTTTGGGGTCTGCTTTCGCGAGAGCATCTAAAACTTTGTGGCGACCAGTTTCCAGGTCCTGATTGATCGCTTGCAAGGCTGGCTTTACCCGTTCCATTTCCTTATCAAACTCGTCCATATCCAAATAAGAGATCAGATGTTTCATTTCTTCTTTAGTGAAGTTAACTTCAGCAGGTCCACGTCTAACAACAGAGATTACTTCTTCCGCTTTTTGAAAGTTGATCAGATAACGTGCAATATCCACCATTACATTACCAGCCCCAATGATGGCACAGCGTTTTCCCAAAACAAATTTTCGTTGACTGAATGGCGGCAGCTTATTATAAGAATAGACAAGATCTTTTGCATGATATACCCCTTCAAGTTCTTCGCCCGGCAAACCAAGTGATTTAGTGCCCTGTGCACCTGCAGCGACCAACACTGCATCAAAACCAAGGGCACGTATTTCATCCAGAGTGATGTCACCTTGATTGCCAATTGTGATATTGCCATAATAATCAATATTGGGCAGATCGAGAGCTTGACGAAACTGTTTGCGAAGCCCCTCCTTCATTGTATGTTTAACAAGATAAATGCCATATTCTGCAAGTCCACCTGCTTTGATATCACGATTAAATAATGCAACCTGTGCGCCCATATTTGCGAGTTCGCGTGCTGCAAATAATCCCGCTGGCCCTGCACCGATCACAGCCACAAAGTATTTATTTTCCACTTGAGCGTTCCTCCTCAATGTTGAACAAAGCTACGTGATTATATTTGAAAAAATTTACTTGTACAAGCAACCTCATCCTATGCTAAGATTGGGTTATCGTTACAAAACAAGGAGGCGACATGACTGAAGAATCTAATACTGACCCCGCCGGGAAAATGCGAAACCTTTTGGGAGGTGAAAAAGCATCTCCTGTAGCGCGTCTTCCAAGAAAAGATGGAGGTGTTGCATCTTTTCTTCCTCAACAGGTAGATGATAAAAAGAATCTGTCTACTTCCACTGTGCCTATGGTAAAAAAATCACCGCCTCAGACTCAGCCCAAGCCTGCTTCGCCCAAAAAGGCTGCTCCTTCACTGAAAGGGATGAGTTTCGGCCCTCCGTTCTGGACAATTGCCAGTATCATTTCAATGACGGTGAATGTTGTCGTTCTCATTGTATTGCTGGCTCTCTTGCTCAACATGAAAAGATTGAACATGGGGAGTGTGTTGGACTTGGGGAATAATTTACTTGGCGGTTTGTATACCAACTTTGAAAAAATGGATCGTGCCCATATTACATCCACGATCCCTGTTCAAACCACCATCCCTGTGAAGTTCGATCTTCAGCTTAATCAGCAAACGAATGTGATCTTAAGCGAGGATGTGACCATTAATAATGCATTGGTCACTGTGAATACAGGCGGCCTGAATATAACAAGAGCGTTAACAACCATTGTATTGCCTCAAGGAACTATACTACCTGTTGTGCTAAACTTGAGCGTTCCTGTGGATACCACAGTGCCTGTTGTATTGAATGTAGCTGTGGATATTCCATTAAATCAAACTCAATTGCATGAACCCTTTTCTGGTTTACAGGAAGTGGTTAAGCCCTTCTACTGTATGATCAGCCCCAATGCTGTCAATTTGGATGGGCTGCCAGTTTGTAAGTAATTCATCTCACACAATGTCATTCTGAGCGATAGCGAAGAATCTCTAGAGCTATCGTAGACGGCCTCACCGCACGGCGTACGGCGCAAGTGTCGCTTTGCTCACATCGTCCCGATGTCCTTCGGGAGGGCATCATGATTGGGTGCTCATGATATGAGTTTGTAAACAATAAATATTTGGAGCCGAATGGCAAATAAGATCACGCAAGTCACCCTTAAGAATGGCATGAAGATCATGCTGAAAGAAATACATACAGCACCGATCATCTCTTCATGGATATGGTATCGAGTGGGTTCAAAAGATGAACCAACAGGGAAAACAGGTATCTCTCACTGGACCGAGCACATGCAATTCAAAGGGACAAAAAAATTCCCTGCAAATATTTTAGATAAGGCAATCTCGCGCGAAGGTGGGCGTTGGAATGCATCCACTTCGCATGATTCAACGCGCTATTATGAAACCATGCCAGCCGATAAAATTGATTTGGCTCTGCGTCTCGAATCAGATCGCATGAAGAACAGCATATACAATGAAAAGGAAGTTGCTTCTGAACGCACAGTCATTATTTCTGAGCGCGAAGGGCATGAGAATGAGCCAATGTTCAGATTGGGCGAGGCTGTTCAACAATCAGCTTTTCGAGTGCATCCCTATCATCATGAGATCATTGGGGATATGACTGACCTGCATGCCATCACACGCGACGATCTCTATCAACACTATCGCATGTATTATGTTCCAAATAATGCTGTGCTCACGATTGCAGGTGATTTTGAAACAAAAGAAATGTTGAAACGCATCAAGGAATTATTTGAGCGTATTCCAAAAGGGCCAACTCCATTGCGGCTTAAACGAGTTGAGCCTGAACAAAAAGGGGAAGTAAGGCTTTCGGTTGAAGGACCAGGTGAAACGACTTTTATTCAAGCGGCGTATCGCTTTCCCAATGCTACTCATCCCGATTTTTTTCCTCTGCAAGTAGTAGATAGCTTGCTAACAGGCGCAAGTGGACTTTCCTATAAAACAGCGCGGCTCTACCGCGCATTGGTAGATAAAGAATATGCAGTGGATGTTTCCGGTTGGTCTGAATCTACAATTGACCCTTATCTTTATCGTATTACCATCACCAATCACCCAAAACGCAAACCTGAAGAATCAATAGCTGTATTGGATGAAGAGATCAAAAAACTACAGGAAGTTTTAATATCCAAAGATGAAATCACGCGCGCAGTTAAACAGGCACGTGCTGTATTTGCTTATGGAAGCGAGAATATTACCCATCAAGCCTTTTGGATGGGATATGTGGAAATGTTCTCCTCGTATGAGTGGTTCACAACATATTTAGATAAACTTGCAAAGGTCACGCCCCAAGATGTGCAGCGTGTCGCACAGAAATATTTACAATCAAAAAGTCGCGTGGTCGGCATGTACATTCCGAGTGGGGTGGAGGCATAAATGGTGAAACGTATTATTAAGACCTCGAAGCCATCTCTGCCGGGTCCTGAAGATATTTATCGCGTAGTGCTTTCAAATGGTATTACTGTTCTAGCCCGTTCAAATTTTAATAGTCCATCCATCAGCATGGGCGGATACCTGCCTGCCGGCGCTATCTTTGAAAGCGATGCGAAACTCGGTCTCGCCGATTTTGTGTCATCTTCTTTGATGCGCGGTACACAAACACGTAATTTTGATGAGATCTATAACGAACTTGAATCTGTCGGTGCAAGCATGGGGTTTGATTCAGGCGTTCATAATTTAAGTTTTGGCGGTCGTACTCTCGTGGAAGACCTTCCGCTTTTGCTCAAGTTGCTTTCTGAGTCATTGCAAACCCCAACTTTTCCACCAGATGAAGTTGAAAAATTAAGAGCGCAATGGCTCACGGGTCTTGCAATCCGCGCGCAGGATACATCGGATATGGCTGCGATGGCATTTGATGAAATGCTTTTTGCCGGGCATCCCTATAGTAGACCTAGTGATGGATATGTGGAAACGATCCAATCCATTACGAGAGATGATATGGAAAAATTTCATCGCCAATATTTTGGACCGAGAGATATGGTGATTGCAATTGTGGGTGCGATCGAGCCAAAGAAAGCTGTTGAGGCGGTGAGTCAGGTTTTGGGCGGGTGGCAGGTTCCAGGTCAGGGAAGAGCCGATGCTTTACCTCCGCATAAACCGCTTAAGAAAACTGTCAAACGACATCATGCGCTGGCTGGCAAATCTCAATCTGACCTGGTGATTGGCATGGTGGGGCCAAGCCGCAACGACCCGGAATATTTATCTGCATCTTTGGGAAACTCGGTATTGGGTCAATTCGGTATGATGGGGCGGATTGGTGATGTAGTGCGCGAGAAATCCGGGCTTGCTTATTATGCATCATCAAGTTTGGGCGCGGGAATTGGACCTGGTACATGGGAAGTAAGTGCTGGTGTGAACCCAAAGAATTTAAAGAAGGCAATTGACTTGATAGAAAAAGAACTGCGTCGCTTTATTAAGAGTGGCGTAACAAAAGAAGAACTTGCTGACAGCCAGGCCAATTACATTGGACGCTTGCCGCTTTCGTTGGAATCAAATAGTGGCGTTGCGAGCGCGATGTTGAGTATAGAGCGTTATAACCTTGGGGCAGATTATTATCAACGCTATGAAGGTATGGTTCGTAAAGTAACACGCAGCGATGTTTTGGAGACTGCACGAAAATATATTACCCCTGACCGTTTGGTGATCGCAACGGCGGGTCCATAATCCATTAACTAAGGTGACAGTCACTTGTTTCGCTGTTTGCTTAGTTAAACCTATTCAAAGTGACTGTCACCTATTATTTTTATGAAACTTTCCACAGGTGTTGACCTTATAGAGATCGAGCGTATTCGTGATGCAATTGAACGTCACGGTGATAAATTTATTGCGCGCATATTTACGGAAGCAGAGCAACGCGAATGTGGTGGACGAGTTGCATCGTTGGCGGCGCGGTTTGCAGCTAAAGAAGCAGCTGCTAAAGCTTTAGGCACTGGTATCGGTGATATAAGCTGGCTTGATATTGAAGTGATAGGTGATGAGAATAATGCCCCGCATTTGTATTTGTATAGGGAAGGGGAAAAGATGGCGAAAAAATTAGGATTGTCAAACTGGTCTGTAAGTTTGAGCCATACGGAGAGTCAGGCAATTGCGTTTGTAGTAGGTATTGGAGAATAGTTTAAAGAACACATCCCGCGGGCCAGTTCCGCGGGATGTTCGTAAGGACGATTTGAGATATAGTGAATGGCGAAGGACTTGTGATCCTAACTACCTCTCAATTATTTTTGGTCCTCAACGCCAATCCAAAGGTGACCGGGCATAACGGGTTGATAGGGGCGAATGGTCAGTTTTCCCATATCGAATTGTTTTTGACCAGTATCTAACATGCTGGGGTGCACGAGACAGATATCTGGGATACGCCCAAATTTTTTGCTGTAATAATCCATTGCTTTCTGGATCTTAACACTCAAAGTTGTTTTGGGGTCATTGTCAAACCATAACATTCCAGTGTGCATAATATTTTCCCTTTCACTAATCGATCACGGGAGCCCAAAAATTGAGCCAGTTATTACCTTCACGCATGGTGAATTGTGAGCCTGTTGTTAAGTCACTTAGCGTGTGGTTGGAGTTGCCGGTGATCAAGTTTGTATCTTGAACATCCTGAATGCGACCAAATAAGCGAGTGCGGAAGGAGCCAAGCCATGCTTCCATGTTTTTTGCACGACTCGCATTGAGTGTGATAATCGGCCATACGCGTCGGGCAGGTCCACGTAGGAGAAGCCAGCGTAAGTTTTGTTGAGCTTGTTCGTCAAATTTTGTCACTGCTTCAAGGTCATCGATGATTATTAATACAGATTGTGAATCACCTTTGTTGTTATGTGCCCATGTGACAAGGGATTGTAAGAGTTCTTGTGATGTGCTATCTTGTGTGGAATATATTCCAGCATTATTTTGCTTGTTTTGAAAGGTAGTCCATTCATCTGTGTATTGAGTGATCACACAATATTGAACGCCTGAAGGTGAGTGAAGTAGTTCTACAGCTTGTGCTATTGTTTGTAAGAGAGTTGTTTTTCCACTGGCTTGATCTCCGGTGATAAGAATAGGGCCAGGAACCGGGTCATGAAGATTTAAAAGAACAGGTAAGCCATCTTCTGCAAGACCAAGGAAGAGTGCTTCTTTTGGAAGAGGGGATGCCTCAGTGATGACAGTGCTTAAAGAAGGCAGACCAGGTGCGGGCGCAGTGTGATGCGCTTGCTCTTCTTCAGCAAGTTCTGTTAGTGCTTCGATCATCAGGGAAAATTGATTGATTTTATCCATATTAGAACAACTGTTCTAATATTACAATGAAAGGATTCAAATGTCAAGTGCCAATCTACTTTCATTCATTTTTTTAATGATTGTGCAATTATCTTGACGATGCTCATTGTTTTGGTATAATCGTCCTGCTTAATCACTTGCCGACGTAGCTCAATTGGCAGAGCACCCGCCTTGTAAGCGGGAGGTTACGAGTTCAATTCTCGTCGTCGGCTCTGTGGCTGCTAATTGATAAATAAATCGGTTGGTGATCAGCAAATACAATTTATTCGGGCGGTTACCCAAGTGGCCAAAGGGGACTGACTGTAAATCAGTTGTCAGTAGACTTCGGAGGTTCGAATCCTTCACCGCCCACTACCGGAGGTTTTCCGGTCAGCACGTTAAGCCCTCATAGCTCAGTTGGTAGAGCACACCCTTGGTAAGGGTGAGGTCACGAGTTCAAGTCTCGTTGAGGGCTCAGTTGCTGAAAAGCATTCTTGTCTAATATAACAAAGGAGTTTTATAACATGGCGAAGGCAAAATTTGACCGCAATAAACCGCATCTGAATGTAGGGACCATGGGCCACATTGATCATGGCAAGACGACATTGACCGCGGCCATCACCAAAGTAGCCGGGCTGAGCGGCCAGGCCGATTTCAAGGCATACGACCAGATCGACAATGCCCCGGAAGAAAAAGCACGCGGCATCACGATCAACATCGCCCACGTGGAATATCAAACCGACAAACGCCATTATGCGCACGTCGACATGCCCGGTCACCGTGACTACATCAAGAACATGATCACCGGTGCCGCACAGGTGGACGGAGCCATTCTCGTGGTCGCTGCCCCTGATGGTCCGATGCCTCAGACCCGCGAACACGTTCTGCTTGCCCGTCAAGTGGAAGTCCCTTCCATCGTAGTCTTCCTGAACAAAGTCGACATGATGGACGACCCCGAACTGCTTGAACTGGTTGAACTCGAATTGCGTGAACTGTTGAACAGCCAGGGCTTCCCCGGCGACACCACCCCGATCGTACGTGGTTCTGCCAAGGTTGCCTTGGAAAGTACCAGCACCGATCCCAACGCACCTGAATATGCACCGATCAAAGAATTGCTGCGTGTCGTGGACGAATACATTCCAGAACCGAAACGTGAGACAGACAGACCGTTCATGATGTCCGTCGAAGATGTATTCTCGATCAAGGGACGTGGTACGGTTGTAACCGGACGTATTGACCGCGGTATCATCAAGATCGGCGAACCGATCGAGATCGTTGGATTGCGCGACACAAAGAACTCAGTTGTGACCGGTGTGGAGATGTTCCACAAGCAATTGGATGAAGGCATGGCTGGTGACAACGTTGGCTTGCTCCTGCGCGGCATCGAACGTGAAGATGTGGAGCGTGGACAAGTATTGGCCAAGCCGAAGTCTATCACCCCGCACAAGAAGTTTTTAGCGGAAGTGTATGTGTTGAGGAAGGAAGAGGGTGGACGCCACAAGGCATTCTTCAGTGGCTATCGACCGCAGTTCTACCTGCGCACGATGGATGTGACAGGTGACATCACCTTGCCTGAAGGTGTGGAGATGGTGATGCCAGGTGACAATGTGAACCTGACAGTTGAGTTGATCGTGCCTGTTGCGCTTGAGCAGGGTTCCAAGTTCGCCATCCGTGAAGGCGGTCTCACCGTCGGCGCTGGTGTCGTGACTAAAAT
>JACMLM010000066.1 GCA_014379595.1 Anaerolineales bacterium | reverse complement strand
GCCGCCATTATGTCTTACCTTTTAACACGGCGTATTTTCTTTTTAGTCGGTATAGCCAATTCACCCCTGTTACAAATAAGCGCAATGTTTTTCATTCTTGGTTTTCAATCTATTTTGCTGGGGTTGATCGCAGAATTACTCGTGCGCACTTACCATGAATCTCAAAGAAAACCCACTTATAGAATTCGCGCCATGCTGAATGTAAAACAGGATGCTCGTGACTAAGTGGTTGCGTGAAAATCGTCAAACCATTGTACGAGTATTGGGGAGCATTCTGGCGCTGGTTCTCTTAATTATTTTGCTGGAGGAAGAGGGAGACAGCGAACTTTTCTCTGCCTTGCGGCGTGTTTCCATTGGATATTTTCTGGCGGCAATTCTTGCATTGACTATCTCTCGCCTTTTTGCAGTTACACGCTGGCATATATTGCTCAAATCCGCAGGTGTGAAAATTCACTTCCTTCGCTCAACTATGTTAACCTTTACAGGGAATTTTTCTTCTAACTTTTTACCAACAACCATTGGCGGAGATATGATACGGCTTGCCGGCGCAATGCAGTTGGGCTATGACCGCGCTATTTGTGTGGCCTCGCTGCTTGCTGACCGTATAATTGGTTTGGCGGGTATGAGCATAGCTCTCCCTTTGGGTTTGATCCCAGTATTTTCACTTGGCAATGGAGCATCACAATTTCTTGCAGTTTCTGCTCTGGTTCAAAACGGAATTGATTTTGCCAAACGTACATTTGAGTCGTTTTCTATTTGGTTGAAGAAGCCGCTTGCATTGAGCAGCGCTCTGCTTGCCACCTTCGGCAATATGGTATTTATCTATCTGGCGATCTACCTTCTTCTCCTTGGTATAGATCGTCAGGTTTCCTACGGGTTAGTCGCAGGTTTGTACACTTTAACGTACTTCGTGACACTCTTCCCCATTTCCATTAATGGTTTGGGCGTGCAGGAGCTCTCTATGACCTTCCTGCTCATCCAGTTGGGCGGATTGAATTCCTCAGAAAGCGCAACAGTTGCTCTATTGACTCGACTGTTATTCATTATTACAAGCCTGCCCGGAGCATTCTTTTTGCCTTCCATCCTCGCTGCCATGAATAATAAAAAATCTGTTACTGATTGAACAAATGCGTATTTTTGTTATTATCCATGAATTTCCGCCCATTGGCGGGGGCGGCGGTAGAGCTGCATATGATATATGCAAAAATCTTGTAGCCAGCGGCCATGAGGTCATCGTTCTCACTGCTCATTTTCGAGGCCTGCCTTATGAAGAGAACAGGGATGGTATCCGCCTGATAAGGATATCCTCATTTCGGAAAGAATCCTTCAGCGCAAGTTTTATGACCATGTTAGCCTTCGTTCTTGCGGGACTTTGGGCAGGGCTCCGGTTAATTCGTATTGATCGCCCCGATATTATTCATACCCACTTCGCCGTCCCATCTGGGGCTTTGGCTTGGGCACTTTCTCTTCTTACTGGCATTCCCTACATTCTGACTGCACATTTAGGTGACGTACCCGGCGGTGTGCCCGAAAAAACAGAGAAATGGTTTCGCTGGCTAAAACCATTCACCTATCCCATTTGGAAGCGCGCGAAAAAAATCATCGCTGTAAGCGAACATACACGTCAATTGGCCTTGCAGCAATATTCTGTTAATGTTGAAGTTATTCCAAATGGTGCAGAAGTTAAACATCTAAACATTAATAAAGTAAAAGTGAATACACCTCCCCGACTTGTCTTTGCCGGGCGCTTTGTTCCGCAGAAAAATCCGCTTGCTATTGTGCAGATTCTTTCTCAGATAAAAGATCTCAATTGGAATTGTTCTATGCTGGGTGATGGTCCATTATTTGAAGGTGTCATAAACGAGATTGCAAAAGCCGATATGACTGAACGCTTTCACCTGCCTGGCTGGGTGACCCCAGAAGATGTTCTTGATCATTTCTCGAAATGCGATATTTTATTTATGCCCTCACTTTCTGAGGGACTGCCTGTAATTGGAGTACAAGCTTTAGCGAATGGACTGGCCATTGTGGCTAGCAATATTGGCGGTTTTTTCGATTTGGTGGACAATGAAAAGAATGGATACTTGGTCAACGTCAATAACCACGCCGCTTTTGCAGGAGTTTTGCAAAAGCTTATTTCCAATCCCAAACTTCTATTACAATTTCGTGAAGCAAGCTTGAATAAATCTAATGAATTTGATATCCAAAAAATCGCAAATCAATATATATCAATTTTACAAGGTGTATTATTAAATGAACTTTAAAACCATTGCTTCCATTGTAGGCGCGCGACCGCAATTCATAAAAGCCTCACCTGTTTCGCGCGCGCTGGCTTCTGATTTCAAGGAAGTTTTTATTCACACCGGTCAGCACTACGACTACGGAATGTCTGAGATTTTCTTTTCGGAAATGGAAATGCGCGCACCTGATTTCAATTTGGGAATTGGCGGTGGTTCTCATGGCGAACAAACTGGAAAGATGCTTATTGAATTAGAGAAAGTTTTTGACCAAGTGAAACCTGATTGCGTATTGGTCTATGGTGATACCAATTCTACATTGGCAGGTGCTCTTGCAGCGGCTAAGGCGGGGATTCCGCTTGCTCATGTAGAGGCAGGCTTAAGGTCATATAACCGAGCTATGCCTGAAGAAGTGAATCGTGTGCTGACGGATCATATATCCACTTTGTTGTTTTGCCCCACAGATGCTGCGGTTGCAAATCTCGCGAAAGAAGGAATCATTGGCGGAGTCCATCGCGTGGGGGATGTGATGTGCGATGCGCTTTTGTATAACCTTGTCAGTGCTCGAGCAAAATCTAAAATTTTAGAGCAACTTAACCTAAAAGAAGGTGAATACTCTCTTGCTACAATTCACCGTGCCGCCAATACAGATGATGCTAAACGAATGCTCTCAATTGTTAAAGCTTTGGGAATGCTACCTACTCAGGTTGTTTTTCCTGTGCATCCGCGCACGCGCAAAATGATCCAGGAATTGAACATCTCAATCAGTTCGAACATATTGATGATCGAACCAGTTGGTTATTTTGATATGCTTGCACTTCAAGAAAGTACAAACTGTATTTTGACTGATTCAGGCGGTATACAAAAAGAAGCCTACCTCATAGGAGTACGTTGCATCACTTTGCGTGAAGAGACGGAATGGGTGGAAACAGTGTCTGCTGGTTGGAATAAGCTCGTTGGAGTGGATACGAATAAAATCGTAGATACATATAATTCATGGCATCCACATGGGGACCGTGCTCCATTATATGGAGACGGCCATTCTGCGGCTCAGATTAGTAAGATAATTTCATCGAATCTATAATATTTTCATTACTTGACAGGGGGCTGATTCTATGTGAGAATTCAAAAACTGAATGCTCAAAACATGAGAGAAATTAAACAACACGAATACGCCCTTTTGAACGAAATAGCTCAGGATTCGATGTTAACCCAGGCAAATTTATCTGACCGCCTGGGTATTGCTGTAGGTAGCGTCAATTGGTATATAAAACGCCTAATTACTCGCGGTTGGGTCAAGGTTTCACACCTTGATCGTACACGCTTGAAATATGACTTAACAGCAGAAGGATTGGCAGTATTTTCACAGCGAGCGCTATCCTATGCACGTAATTCCCTGAAGGTTTATGGTGATTTCCGTGAGAAAGCCAAGGCACTTGTATTAGAACTCAAACAAAAAAATGTTAAAGAAGTATATATTGACGGATTAGATGAGATGACCGATATTTTACGACTTACTTGTATTGAAGCTGGTATTCATATTGTTGATACCCCGAATGAATTTGTATTAAAAGTGGATGATCAGGGATATCGGATTATGTCATTATTGAACTAAGGTAATTTGATTTTTGAAAGGTAATGTATGTCTAAAAATTTTGCTGTAATCGGTGTTGGTGGTTACATTGCTCCCCGCCATTTGAAAGCAATTCGGGATACTGGTAATCAACTGGTTGCTGCAGTGGACCCAAATGATTCCGTGGGTTTGCTTGACCAGTATTCTTTCGAAGTTAAATTCTTTACTGAGATCGAACGCTTTGATCGGCATTTGGAGAAAATGCGTCGTGGGTCTGAAGGGAGTCGCATCCATTATGTTACAGTCTGTTCTCCCAATTATCTGCATGATTCGCATTGCCGCCTTGGGTTACGTGCAGGGGCAGATGTGATCTGCGAAAAGCCTTTGGTGATCAACCCGTGGAATTTTGATGCGCTCGAGGAGTTGGAAGGAGAGACGAAACACCGTATCCATACAATCCTTCAGTTGAGAGTACATCCTGAACTAATCAAACTCCGAGAATCTTTAAAGCAATCAAATGGTCAGCATGACGTGGAACTTACCTACATTACAAGCCGTGGCCCCTGGTATCAAGTCTCGTGGAAGGGACACGAGGATAAATCAGGCGGCGTGGCTACGAATATTGGCGTGCATTTCTTTGATCTTTTATTATGGTTGTTTGGTTCTGTAAATGGAATCAAGGTATATCATTCTGATGAGAGTCGTATGTCTGGGTTTATTGAGTTGGAACGTGCACGTGTACACTGGTATCTTTCAGTGGATAAAAACGACCTGCCTTTTTCTGCAAAAGTTGGAGGCAAAACAACATATCGTTCCATTACAGTAGACGGCAGGGAAATCGAATTTTCAGAAGGGTTTACTGATTTGCATACCCGTGTTTATGAAGAAACACTAGCAGGTCGTGGATTTGGTATCCAAGATGCGCGTCCATCCATTCAACTAACTCATGCCATTCGCACTGCCGAAATTTCGCCGAAGGATGATATGGCACATCCTTTATTGAAGAAATAAAGTAACGTAATGACTGATTATTTTGTTCATGAATCCAGTTATGTAGATGATGGTGCTGAGATCGGTGCTGGCACGAAGATCTGGCACTTTTGTCATGTAATGCCGCGTACCCAGATCGGCGAACGTTGTAACATTGGGCAGAATGTGCTTGTCTCTTCTGATGTGACTATTGGAAATAATGTAAAAATTCAAAATAATGTGTCACTTTATACAGGTGTCATTATTGAAGATGATGTGTTTCTTGGCCCATCAATGGTATTTACCAATGTCATTAATCCACGCAGTCATGTGAGTCGAAAAGATGAATACAAGACTACATTAGTTCGTATGGGTACATCCATTGGAGCGAATGCCACGATCATATGCGGCACAACACTTGGTAAATATTGTTTTGTTGGTGCGGGTGCAGTGGTGACGAAAGATGTGCCAGATTATGCGCTTGTATATGGTTCACCTGCACGTGTGCGCGCATGGGTGTGTCAGTGTGGTGAGCAATTAAAGTTTGAAGATGACCGGGCAGTCTGCAACAGTTGCGGTGATGCTTATCGAAAGCAAGACCAGGTTGTTAGCCCAGAAAGAGGCGTTTAATGATTCCATTGGTTGATCTTACAGCTCAATATCATTCGCTCAAAAAAGAAATTGATGCGGCTGTATTGTCCACTTTGGAATCGGGTCATTTTATTCTTGGGCCTACAGTTACAAAATTTGAAGAAAGTATTGCCTCGTATCTGGGCATGGACTTTGGAATTGGCCTTGCTTCGGGGACAGATGCTTTAGTTTTGGCATTGCGTGCATTAAATATTGGCGACGGCGATGAAGTGATCATTCCTGCTTATACATTTTTTGCAACAGCAGGCACGGTAATGTCTGTCGGCGCGAAGCCTATATTTGTTGATGTTGATCCACATAGTTATCAAATTGATGTGAACAAAATTAAAGATGCAATCACTCCAAAGACGAAGGTGATCATTCCTGTACATCTGTATGGACATCCTGCTGAGATGAATCCGATTCTTGAGATTGCGCGAGAGAATGGTTTGAAGGTGATCGAAGATAACGCGCAAGCATTCGGTGCGGAATATCAAGGAAAGAAGACGGGTACATTTGGCGATATCGGATGTCTGAGTTTCTTTCCCACAAAAAACCTTGGCGCTTTTGGTGATGCAGGTGCTGTAGTAACAAATGACCCTTCACTGGCTGAACGAATGCGAATGCTAAGAACTCATGGTTGGAAGAAGAAATACTATTCTGAAGAAGTGGGTTATAACAGCCGTTTGGATGCGTTGCAGGCGGCGATTTTGCAGGCAAAATTACCTTATGTTGATACGTGGAATCAAAAACGTCTTGAGATTTCTCGACGATATAGTGAGCAACTTGCGCCTGTAGGTATTGTTGTGCCTGTGGAAAGAGATTGGGCAAAGCCTGTTTATCATTTGTATATTATTCGTACGCCGCGCCGTGATGAGTTACAGGCTTGCCTAAAACAGAAAGGGATTGCTTCGGAAGTGTATTATCCTTTACCTCCGCATCTCTCTATACCCTGTCGAAAGTTCGGGTATAAAGAAGGCGATTTCCCACATGCTGAACTGGCTTCTCAGCAAACGCTTGCACTTCCACTTTATCCCGAGCTGACTCTTTCTCAACAAGATGAAGTAGTTATAGCTGTCCGCGAGTTTATGAGTTGACAGGAGATTGTATTTGAACTCCTGCTTATTGTATTGAATGTATAAATTATAGTAAAACAAAAGGCATTATGGTTTCAGAGAATATCGTATCTTCAAAAGATGAATGGGATCTTATTATCCAGCCTCAACGTAGTTGGTGGGATTTACATTTCAAAGAATTATGGCATTACCGCGACCTAATTCGATTATTAGTTTGGCGTGATTTTGTAGCTTACTACAAACAAACAATTTTAGGTCCGTTATGGTATGTTATTCAGCCTGTATTAACCACGGTGGTGTTCACGGTCATTTTTGGAAACATCGCCAACCTCTCAACAGATGGTCTGCCTCCCTTTTTATTTTATATGGCAGGAAACATCGTTTGGAGTTATTTTAGCGCTTGTTTAGTAAGTACATCTACTACTTTTACGGTCAATGCAGGAATTTTTGGCAAGGTATATTTTCCGCGTCTCAGTATGCCGCTTTCAGTGGTCATCTCCAATCTAATTTCTTTTGCAATTCGTTTTGCGATATTTTTATGCTTTCTCGCTTATTTTATATTAAGTGGCACACATCTTCGACCAAATATATGGATATTAAGTGTACCCGTGTTGGTAATTATCATGGCATTTATGGGGCTTGGATGTGGAATTATTATTTCGTCTTTGACAACAAAGTATCGAGACCTGCATCAATTGGTGAGTTTTGGCGTTCAGTTACTAATGTATGCAACCCCAGTGATTTATCCTCTTTCAAGTATTGATGATGCCTGGCGTTGGCTTATATTAGTGAACCCTATGACACCCATTGTAGAGATCTTTCGTTTGGCCTTTTTAGGAGTAAGTGACATTAATCCTGCTTATTTGCTTTACAGTATGGGATTTACAGTATTAATCTTTTTTGGTGGAGCATTGATCTTCAATCGTGTTGAATCCACCTTTATGGATACAGTTTAAATGACGAACATTGTTGTTTCTATTGAAAATATTTCAAAATCTTATCAACTGGGTTCAATTAATACAGGCACGTTTTATGGTGACTTGAATCGGTGGTGGGCCAAAAAACGAGGTCAACCTGATCCTTACCTGAAAGTTGGTGGACAAGATAATAGAAATCATACCGGAGAAACACTTTGGGCATTGAAAAATATTAATTTTCAATTACAACAAGGTGATGTATTGGGAGTTATTGGGCGCAATGGTGCAGGAAAGAGTACTTTGCTAAAAATACTTTCGCGTGTAACTGCCCCTACTTCTGGGGTAATAAAAGTGAAAGGCAGAATTGCAAGTTTGTTGGAAGTGGGTACTGGCTTTCATCCAGAATTGACTGGACGTGAAAACATTTTTTTAAATGGCGCGATTTTAGGTATGCAAAGAAAGGAAATCCAAAACAAGTTTGATGAAATTGTGGATTTTTCAGGGGTGGAAAAATTTATTGATACACCTGTTAAGCGTTATTCCAGTGGTATGTACGTACGCCTTGCTTTTGCTGTAGCGGCACACCTTGAACCAGAAATTCTCATAGTGGATGAGGTCTTGGCAGTTGGCGATGCAGATTTCCAGAAGAAGTGTTTGGGAAAAATGGGAGATATATCTCAAAATGGCCGAACTGTTATTTTTGTCAGCCATAATATGTCTTCTATTGTTCGACTCTCTCGGACAGTTTTGTTAATGAACAATGGAATGATTGATGGACTTGGCGTGCCAGAAAAAATGGTTAGTCAATATCTTATGTCTGGGGCGACTTCTCTTGCCCATCGTAAATGGATAAACAGTAACGAGGCACCTGGCAATTCAGTTGCTAGAATTCGATCAGTGCGCCTGGTAAATCAAGATATGCAGACGATTGATACATCCGATGTACGTGAGAAAATTGGCATTGAAACGATATTTGACCGTCAAGATATAACTGTACCTATTGTTCCCGTTATCTCTCTGCACAATGAAGATGGGCAGCATATATTTACTGCAATTGATACAACGAATAAATCTAATCAATTAAACAAAATAGGGCAGTACGTTTGTGTGGCATGGATACCCAATAATCTGTTAAATGAAGGTCGTATAACAGTTTCTATAGCTTTAAATACATTTTTATCTCAAACCGTTGTAAGACAAGCTGTTGTTCAGGACGCAATTGCATTTCAAGCTATTGACCCATTGGAGGGGGATTCTGCCAAAGGTGTCTTTACCCGTAATTGGGGTGGAGCCGTGGCTCCTCTTCTTGAATGGACAGTTTATCAAGATGATAGGGAAATCGCTTGAACAAATTTATCAGCAACTACTTAAAACGAAGTTTTCTTAAATTATTCCTGTGGAGTAGGACCCATCTACAGGATTATGAAGCAAATGATATGCTTGAACGCTGCGCTTCTGTTGGAACTGGTGTGGGACTTAGAATGCCCGTCGTTATTTATCACCCCGAAGGTCTAACACTAGGAGATAAAGTTTCAATCGGCGAGTTTTGTCATATTCGTGCAAGCGGCGGAGTTACAATTGGTAACAGAGTATTAATAGCATCTCACGTGATTATAACAAGTCGTGGGCATCCGATAGAGCACCCTCGTTATGGAGGTGTTTTAGACTTACCTGTAAAAATCGAAGATGACACTTGGATTGGTGCAGGGGCAATTCTTTTGCCTGGTGCTCATGTTCGCCGAGGCTCTATAGTTGCAGCGGGTGCTGTTGTAACCGGAATAGTAGATGAAATGTCTGTATTTGGCGGCATACCTGCTAAGAAAATTAGCGAAGTAAAAGACAATTCTCTTCTGAATGTTTGAAATTGTTCATAAATTTATCACGAGTACTATTTTGTAGGCATTTATATGGATTTACTTATTGTAGGTAATTCTGTTTCATTAAAATCTGATGTTGATTCTCTTACATATCCAAACCTTCTGATTGAAAGATTAGCTGGTGCTGTCAATGTGTTTCAGGTTATTCGTGCTGGAAGTACAGTTTGTGATTTGGAAGCTGATGTTATTCTTGCGTTAGAAAAATTTTCACCAAAACTTATGATACTTCAGATCGGACATGTAGACTGTGCTCCTCGCCCTTTAAAAAAACGGGAAAGAAATAAACTTTCGGCACTTCGCCCCAACTGGCTAAAAAATCAAATAATACGGTTTATACATAATTATAGGCCTCACTTAATTCGTGTACGTGGCTTAATTCAATTTGCTCCGCTCAATCTATTTAAGGAAAGTGTTAATTTAATTGTAAAAAAGGCAGCTTTACAAAACTGTTTTACCTTTATACTTCCAATTACTCATGTATCAGCACTTCAGGAAAAGCGAGAGCCTTGGTATAACCAAGAGATAGAACGATACAACTCGATTTTACGAACTTTATCATCTGATTGTATTAAGTTTATTGAACAGGAAGATTTACTTGGTCAGCTAACACCAGATGAATATTGCTTGACACCGGAAGATTTGCACTTAAAGAGTTTTGCGCATGAGAGAATTACTCATTATTTGGAGATTGAGATAAGAAAAAGACTCAATGGATTAGATGCTGTTAGCCAGCATTAACTACAACAAAGTATCAAACTGGAGATATTAATCATGAAAAAAGCATTGGTAATTGGTTCGGAAGGGAATATTGGTGTTCCCTTGGTTCAGCATTTGCATGAAAGTGGTTATGATGTAATGTCGGCAGATATACGCTCTGGGTGGCGACCTAATTTTTTAGTAGCAGATATTAATCAACCGATTGATCTGTTGCCAGCATTTGATTGGGCTCCGGACGTTGTATTTGTACTCTCTGCAATGGTCAGTCGTGTAACCTGTGAGCAGGCCAGTGGGCTAGCTATTGCAACAAACCTAGGCGGAATTAACAATGTGCTGCAATTGTGCAAGCGTGTTAACGCTATGACGGTCTTTTTCTCTACATCAGAAGTCTATGGCCCCGAATGTGATCCAATGGATGAAGCAATCTCTAACCCTCATCCAAACAATCGATATGGATTATCAAAACTATTGGGGGAGCAATTGGTTGAATATGAAGTTCAACAACATGGATTGCGCGCAGTCAGTCTGAGACCATTCATGATTTATGATGAAAATGAAGACTTGGGCGATCATCGCTCGGCGATGATACGCTTTGCAAGTAATTTGGCAGCAGGTAAGCCTATTGAAGTACACAACGGAAGCGCTCGGGGATGGATGCACATTTCAGATGCTGTCAGGGCAATCGAATCTGCCGCGCATGTAAAAGAATATACTTCGATAAACATCGGACATCCAGAGGTTACATCCATTGCTGAATTGGCAGAAATGATTAGTGATGAGTTAGGAACTTCCCGGGATTTAATCATCTATCGTGATTTACCCGAACGAATGACATTGATAAAAAACCCAATGCTGGACCGACAACGTGATATCCTGGGAGTTATACCTCAGGTTTCTCTTTCAGAAGGTGTGAAGAGAGTCTGTAAACGTATCAAAGAGAGGCTGGCAGCTGGCGAGACGATTTTTGGAAATCAATAGCTTAAGGCTGGCAAATAATTGATGCGTGTTTATTTTGATACCGATGGCAATAAGGTTACCAGCCCTGCAGCACGAATGTGGTTTTACCAAATGCGTGATAATCTCGTTGCTCGGGGTATTGATGTAGATTTGAACTATTTGGGTCAACTTCCTTATGATGTTGCCCTTATTCACTGGATCCGACCGGAAATTATCGATAAGGTTTTAGAACATTCGCCTAATGCACATATTGGCGTCTTAAATCCTGGAAATTTGGGCCTTAAGTCCGGAGAAATTTCCAACTTTAATTATTCTAATAAGGAAACTTTTTCCGTTAATAATGTTGACTTTTTCGTAGTTACTGGGATTGTTTGGAGGGATTTACTCCTCCAATATAAAAAGCGAGTATACCTTACCATTGATTATGAGGATCCAAAAAATAAAAAAGTTAAGACACATAAGTTAAACAACCGGGTTGTTATCGGATATCATGGTAATCATTTGCATTTTAAAGAAGATTTTTTTCCAAATGGAGCTAAGGCACTTCAACGTATAGCCAGGGAATTCGATGTAACTCTTCATGTCATTACAAGAAATGCAAAATCTCAGCCTCGAATTGATGGAGTTAAGTCTCGTTTTGTCGAATTTAACTTGAATACATTTAATAGGGAAATTCAGAAGTTTGACATTGGGATTTGTCCTGTATTTTCTGATTATTCTGAATTAGCAAACCCTCTTAAGTATATTCGTAACCCAAACCGCGTTAATACTTTATTGTTTTATGGGATTCCATCAATTACCTCCCCAATTCCGCAAAGCTGTCAGGACTTACAAGATGGTGAAACTGTACTATTTGCTGTGACTGAGGAAGGCTGGTACCAATCTTTGCGTTTATTAATTACACAACCTGAATTACGCAACCAGATTGGGCAGAGAGGCCGGGCAATGGTGGAAAAAAGATTCTCTACCGAACAGGCAACAGATTTATTTATTGAAATGCTGCAAGAAGAAATTAGTCAGCCGTTGTCTATCAAGTATCGAAATATACTTCCTGCTCAAGACCTAAAACCGAAAGTTCCATATAGCAAAAAAGCTATCGCAAGGATCAAATCTTTATTAAATATGTGGGTAAAGTAAAAATACAGGTTGTATTTAATATATTGAATGAGGAAGAATTTATTGATGCTAAATAGTACGGTAAAAAAAAGAGATTTGATAACTGGTTTAGTATGCTTGGGCTGGGGCATAGCTATAGCCATAAGCGTTATCAACCATCTATTTTCCTTTTGGAGTTTTTCTTTAGAGTTAAAGTTACTTTATCTGGGAATTGCTATTCCTTTATGTGGTCTAATAGTCTATTGGATGTTTATGAAAAATATATATCCTGCATTGGGGCAGGATATATATAGACTTGGTAGTATTAGTTTGATACTGGGGATAGTCATAATTTTTTTTGCGGATTATTGGCTTTATGTTGTTCCTATGCCACCACAGCAAATGTTGGTGATAGAAGTGTCGGGAGAAAAGGATGCAAATTCCACGGGTAGCGAAGTATGGTTGCACGAAGTTAGAGATCCATCGGGCAAAAAAGTTCCGTTTTCCAAATTAGAAAAAGATGGAGAGTGGAAACTTATAGATGGGTTCTTGTTTGCCAGCGGAAACCAACCATCAAAACTGTCCTTTATGTTTACGTTGAATCAGCGGGGAACTTTGGAGTTGCTTTTTCTTTCTCATCCTAATGGCGGGATTGCAGAAATTAAAGCCGGAGATCGTCATGAAGTAGTCAATTTGTTTCAGGCTAGTAATGGAGATACTCTTATCAGTATTGAAGCGAATAATAGTTTAGTTGATTGGCGCATGCGCCTTGCTTTGTATACTGCTGATGCTCTCGTGTTTGTACTAGGTTTGTTATTTTTATTGATGTTAATTTCTAAATCAGACATACTACAATTATCTATCTCTCGGCTTTCATCCTTGGTGAAGACAAAACAATTTGGGATGATCATCAGTATATTTGTTGTCGCTATTTTTATTTTTCTTTCGCTCGCATATACTCTGGGGAGGATTGGAAACACTTTTTCACGTATGAGTTTATTAAGTAGCGATGCCGCTAATATAGCATCTTTTGCCGCCGCATTGGATCACCCAGAGCTATTCTTCCATGACCCTTTATTAAGCAACACAGATAATTTTGCGTTTTATTTTACAATTCATGTACCTCTTATTCGATTGTTAAATCATGTTTTTGGAAATTATGGAACGGCGTTTGTTGCATTATTGCTTCCTACACTCTTTGTTCAGTTAATAGGGTTTTATTACCTGGGTGTTATTTTATATAATAGCCGTTTTTGGGCAACTTTGCTGGCACTTGTAACGGCAATACCAGTTGTTCTCCCATTAGGAGAGTTTTGGGGATTTTATATAGATCCTCTGCCTCGTATTCTCTTTCAGGCACTCCTGCCTTTTTTGTTAGGAGCAGCTATTAAGTGGGGAGGACAATTAAAATTCTGGCCATGGATTATGGGATGTGTTGGGTTATTAATATATGTTCATCCGGTGAGTGCACCCGCTTGGGGAGTGGCAGTGTTATTAGGGCTTTGGTTTAGTATCCCCACCATACCAATTAGGCATAGACTTAAAGCAATGGCTATATCGGGCTTTGTATTTTTATTTGTTATTGCCCCGTTTGCCTTGAACTATTTAACAACTTTTTCACATAGTCAAGCTAAAAATTATGATCAAGTCATGGAAATTTTGTCGTATCGTTTTGCGCCCGGATTTCTTGATCTATCCATTGCATTACAAACATTTTACCAACAGATGATAGTCTCAAGTTGGATACATAAGGGGCTTTGGATATGGACCCTCATAGGTTTTGTAGTAGTTGTTTACTTACATAGAAAAATTTGGGACCAAAATCGACAACCTTATATCCTTGCTTCTTGGTGGGTAGGCTTGTTGATGATTTCTATTGTTGTACCTTTGATTGAGCATGGGATATTAAGGGCTTTACATCGTACGCCTTTGGAATTTGATCTGATTCGTGGCTTGCGCTATACAATCCCATTATTATGGATAGTATCCCTTTGGAGCTTATCAAAAATTTCCAGCTTGCGAATGGAATGGGCTTCAAAAAGCCATCAGCTTGGCAATGGATTATGGTCGTTGATTATTGTATTAATTGGCTTAGGCATGATGGTTGCCTGGGGAAACCAAAACCGATTTATGGTGCGAACAAATATGGCCTCGACATATTCTTGTTGGAAACAAGAAATGCTTGTATGCCCAAAACCAGAAGCAATAGAAAGAGCTGATTTTCTGGATGCTATTCGTGTTCTTACACCGCCCGGCTCATCCATCTTTTTTCAAGATTTAGCCATACGCTATTATTCTTTGCGTCCCATAACTTATACGGGTAAGGATGGTGGCGCGTTGGGATATGCAAATCATGATTCGTTGCTCCAATGGTATAACCAGACTCGCGAACTGAATGCAATATCTACTAATATAAAAAATGACCCTGTGGCTCGAGAAGCTTATGTAGAATTCGCCCGCAAGTATGGAGCTGATTATTTGGTTTATGAAGGAACACTGGATACGAAAGATGAGAATATTTTGGGTTTAAGGCTGGTCTACAGAAATATGTATGGCACGCTCTATGAAATTTTAAGGTAAGGAAAGCGACTATGAAAGAACAAACTACAATTATTATCCCTGCCCACAATGAGGCAGAGTCTATTGCTTCGGTTCTTCAGGATATTCATAAGGTTTTTGCTGATATACCATATCAAGTGATTGTTATTGATGATGGTTCAAATGATGATACAGGAACTGTAGCAGCAGAAAATGGAGCGGTTGTCATAAGAAATTCAGTTAACAAGGGGTATGGGGCATCTTTAAAGATGGGCATTCGAAATGCAACTACTGAACTTGTTCTGATCATGGATGCAGATGGACAGCACCAAGCTGACGATGCAAAGCGAATTCTGGAAAAATCACAGGGCAGAGATATGGTCGTAGGACAGCGAACGGGATTGGTTCATAGTCCCTTATGGCGTATGCCCGGTAAGTGGGCATTAGGCTGGCTCGCAAATTATCTCTCCAGGCGGCGTATTCCAGATCTTAATTCAGGATTGCGGGTTTTTCGTCGTGATGTAGTTTTGAAATATCTCCATATCTGTCCTTCAGGTTTTTCACTATCGACTACTATTACCATGGTTCTTTTTAGTCGTGGGTATGACATTGCTTATGAACCAATAAACGTTAAAAAACGAGTTGGAAAAAGTACAGTCACTATTTCCACAGGATTGGATACATTGATACTCATGTTAAGGATTGCATCTCTGATTGATCCACTGCGTGTTTTTCTACCTGCCAGTCTTGTTATTGGGCTGATTGGCTTGGGATGGGGCATTCGATATGCCTTGATAGGAAATGGAGTCAGCGGGGGATCTTTACTCGCAATCGTAACTGCATTGCTTTTATTCTCCATTGGGTTAGTATGTGACCAGATTTCTCAATTACGATTGGAACGATATGAGTGATTTAGAGAAAAGTTTAGAGGACGAAACCAATCAGGTAATATCCGATTTTGGAGCTCAGTGGGTAAAGTATACTGATAATGCTGGTTATTATGCTTCTTCTCAACTACTCCAAGATATATTTGGTACATTGTTGTCATTAAATGAAATAAAAGGTGCCCGTACACTTGATGTAGGAAGCGGGAGCGGCAGGATAGTAAATATGTTATTGGATGTGGGAACTGCCCATGTAGTTGCAGTAGAACCATCTATGGCTTTTAGTGTTTTGAAAGAAAATACTCGTGGCCGAGAAGAGCAGATTCAGTATATTAATTTACGCGGAGATCAACTCCCAGATATGAAATTGGATTTTGCCTTTTCGATTGGCGTTTTGCATCATATTCCAGACCCGATTCCAGTGGTCCGTAGAGTTTATGATTGTCTTAAGCTCGGTGGCAAGTTTTTATTTTGGGTTTATGGCAAAGAAGGTAACGAACTTTACCTCTTTTTTGTACTGCCCTTGCGAAAAATTACTCAGCGTTTGCCCGATTCGATTTTATCAATATTAGCTCATATCTTAAATATTGGTGTTTCAATTTATGCGTTTTTTTGCTTGTTTATACCTTTGCCTTTACACAAGTATATGAGAAATGTTTATATTAAGTTAGATTGGAAGACACGTTTTCTAGCTATCTTTGACCAACTAAACCCAGCATATTCAAAATACTATACCCAAGATGAAGCTGTTGCATTAATGAAAAGCGGCGGTTTCCAAAATATTAAGATTGAACGACGACAAAATTACAGTTGGACAGTAATCGGTGAAAAACTATGAAACGTGAGGATGAACTTTAGATTTATGAAGAAGACATTTGTGCAATCCATTTGGGATTTTATTGGTATTCCTTTTCGACTTGTGCTTTTTGATCAAGCATGGCTTCCATTTTTTCGATGGACCACGCTTGAAGATGAAAGACTGAATTTTGTGTTACCTTATATTCAGGGAGACTTGCTTGATATTGGTGCAGGTTTTAATACACTAGTCAAACGATATGGCAAAGGAACAGGTGTTGATGTTTTTGATTGGGGAGGAGGAGCACAGGTAGTTCAAGATACATCGAAACTACCCTTTGGTAATGAAAGTTTCGATACAATCACATTTATTGCTTGTTTGAATCATATCCCTAATCGAGATAAGGTACTTGGAGAAGCGCGACGATTACTGAAACCGGATGGCAAGATAATTATCACGATGATTGACCCCATACTTGGTGGAATAGGCCATGCCATATGGTGGTATAGCGAGGATAAACATCGTGGAGGTATGATTGAAGGAGAAGTGGGAGGAATGTGGACACAGGATATTATCAAGCTATGTGAAGCTCAGGGTTTTCAACTAGCTTTAGAGCGCCGGTTTGTTTATGGAATGAATCATTTTTATATGTTTAGTCAATCCGCCCAAAATGAGAATTAATTACGATTATTGTATTTTATTTTTATTGAAATCAAAATATATTGATAATGTATAATATTTAATAGATATCCTGCTGAGTTTTCAACAAATATTGAGAAATAATTGATTTGTTCAGACCTCTAAATTGGCCGAAAGAAGACTCTCCAACTTAAAGCGAAAGGTAGCAATATGGAAACAAATAAGCTGTTATCAACAAAATATCTCCCAAAGAACTTTTCGGAGCCTGATGCAATTTATGCGTACCTGCAAAGCGGTATGTGTTTTGCTGTAATTTTTGGTGCAACTGGTATAGGTATTCAAAGCCGAAACTGGATAGTATTAGCAATATGTTTTTTCATTATTGGAATCATGCAATATCGACTTTCGGTCGTTTTGCATGATTGTATTCATCTAACACTTTTTAAAGGTAAACAATTGAATATGTGGGTAGGACGTGTGTCTGCTGCTTTGTTGTTTACTACATTTACTAACTTCCAGTCAGGGCATATGGCACATCACCGTTATTACCGTACTGAAGACGATCCATCATTGCCTGATTACGAAGTCCACCCTAAAACTACAAAAGACCTTGTTTGGTTTCTGTTACAACCACTAATTGGTTATAGTGTTTTTATCAAGATATGGCAGTTCCGGGATGTACAACAAGGAAAGACTACTGTTGATAAAGAAACCAAAGGTGGCAACGCTCAAGCCAAGAAGACACCAGTTGTTGAGATTGTTTTACTTGGTCTAATACAAGGTATTCTCTTCTTATGGACAAGCCGTCTATTTGCTCAACCGATATATTATATTGGTTTGGTTATGTTACCTGTTATGAGTATTGTATTATTTTTAAGCCGCTTGCGCACTTTTTTAGAACATGGTGATCCACATGCTGATGATCATCCTCCATTAAATTGTGGACGTAATACTCTTACCAGTATTATAGAGCGAGCTATCCTTAGCCCATTAAACTTTAATTATCACTATTGGCATCATAAATACCCTCAAATTCCAAGCTCTAAATTACCTGAACTGCATACATGGTATCTGGAAAAGGATCCCGAAGTTTTATCAGACCCAGAGCAAGCTGAAGTAAATGTGACATCATTTTATTCAACTTTTACACGGTTTTATAAGGAAGTAGAACTAAAGTCTCATGAATGATAAATCTTCTGTGAGTAAGCAATTAAAAATGATTGAGGTAGCTTGCCCAGCTTGTGGGTTAGATAAATTTATAGAGGTAGGGGCAGGGTTAGATTTTGAATATCATACATCTGATGAAACTTTTCATATGGTTCGTTGCCAGAATTGCCAGGTGATTTATTTGAATCCTCGCCCTCACAGCAGTGAATTAGATATCATTTATCCTGCAAATTATATTCCCTACCATTTTGAAACCAAATTAGGATGGATAACACGAATCGCTCGGCAGTTATTTTTGCGCGGCCGTGTGTTTCTAACTTCGAAATTAGTTCAAGATCATGCTCGTATCTTAGATGTTGGTTGTGGTAATGGGGATCTCTTGCTTTTATTGAGACAATTTGGCTCATCTACTTGGGAATTAGCTGGTTTAGATATCAGTGATCGTGCAGTTGAGCGTTTACGTGTGCATCAGATTCCGCTTCATCAGGGCCGTTTCGAAGATTTAGCACCTCAAATTGGGCAATGGGATCTTATTTGGATGAAGGATGTAATTGAACATTTGGATAATCCACGGCTTTTGCTGGCCACTGCTATAAATGCTCTCAAGCCAGGAGGGTATTTAATTATGGAAACGCCAAATTCCCTTGGGTGGGATGCTCAATTATTTGCGAGACGTTACTGGGGTGGATGGCATTTTCCACGTCACTGGACAGTTTATGATAGTAAGAATATTCATGCTCATCTTGATAAGCTGGGTTATCATAATATCAAAATCACTCCTACTCTTTCTCCCAATTTTTGGGCCCAATCTTATCATCATAGTTTATCTGAAATTTCCTCTCTAAAATGGGTTGCAAATTGGTTTTCGGCTAAAAACTTTATTCCTATGCTTATTTTCAGCTTGGTCGATTTTATTCAGATCCAACTGACAAGGCAGTCTTCTAATATGCAAGTGATAGCGCAAAAACCATTAACTTAGAAATGTTTGGCTGATGCTGGAATTAAGAATTTGCGACTCATCAATTTATTTTTTTGTTTCATATGTTTGAATAAAAAATACTATATGGTAAGAAAGCGAGAATGGCAATAATGTGTGGAATTGCCGGAGTATTAAATTTCAATAATAAACCAGTAATGGCTGAAATGGTCCGACGTATGACTGCTTCAATAGCTCATCGAGGGCCAGATGGAGAAGATATATACATTGACAATATTGTTGGCTTAGGCCATCGCCGTCTAGCAATTATCGACTTATCCTCCGCGGGTATTCAACCTATGACCAATGAAAACCGCACGATTTGGATAACTTATAACGGTGAGATTTTCAACTTTAAAGAAATTCGCAAAGAATTAGAAAGTCATGGTCATATTTTTCAATCTAATACAGATACAGAGACGGTCTTGCATGCATATGAGCAATGGGGCGTTAAATGCCTGGAGCGATTTAACGGTATGTTTGCTTTTGCTTTATGGGATGCAAATTTACAGCGCCTATGGCTGGTAAGAGACAGGTTAGGTGTAAAACCTCTCTTCTATATGCTTTTACCAAACCGTATATTATTTGGCTCAGAGATTAAAGCTATTCTTTCTGACCCAGCGGTAGATCGTTCTATAAATTATGAATCGCTGTCTTATTATCTGGCTTTAAATTACACACCTGCACCAAATACATTATTTGAGGGTATCCATCAACTTGAGCCTGGAACTTATTTGTTAGTAAATTCAGATGGTAGTACTCAAATGGAACAATATTGGGATATTGTCTATCAGGAAGATAATTATCGTTCAGAAGAAGCTTATATTGAAGAATTTCAAGCTCTCCTGGAAGATGCGGTACGAGTACGCCTGGTTAGCGATGTTCCTTTTGGGTCTTTCTTAAGTGGTGGTGCCGACTCAAGTAGTATTGCTTACTGGATGTCTAAAAATATGAGTGAGCCGGTCAAAACATTTAGTATCGGTTTTGATGAAGAAACGTTTAGCGAGCTAAGTTATGCTCGGCAGCTTGCCAATTATATTGGATCGGATCACCATGAGAAGGTTGTAACTGCAGATGTGGAAGAACTTCTGCCTAAACTGGTATGGCATGGAGAAGAGCCAACAGCAAATTCTTCAATGGTGGCTGTTTATTATCTGGCTCAAATGACCCGTGAATGGGTCACAATGAGTCTGAGCGGTGATGGTGCTGATGAACTTCTTGCAGGTTACGAGACCTACCCTGCGTATTATTTACATCAGGCATATCATTTAATTCCTTCCTGGTTGCGGAAAAGAGTGATTGCTCCTTTAATTTTATCTTTACCTTCATCAGATAGTAAAGTTAGTCTAGACGCAAAGCTGAAACGTTTTGTTAATGGAGCAGAAAAATCAGCGGAAGAGGCACACGCCTATTGGAGGGTTATTTTTGACCAGTCAATGCGTAATCAATTACTATCTCCTATTATAGATAGGCCCGGTGCCCAGAGTGACTTTATAGAACTTTATCGATCACTCTATAAGAGGACCAATGCCCGCCATCCATTAAATCGATTGCTGTACGTTGACACAAAATTTTATCTTCCTAATGATAGTCTGATCAAAATTGATCGAATGACAATGGCACATGGGCTGGAGGCTCGCACACCGTTTCTAGATTATCGCCTGGTAGAGTTTGCTGCAAAAACACCACCTTCACTTAAATTAAAAGGCTTTCGACACAAGAAATATTTGTTAAAAGCTGCGATGAAAGATAAACTACCTGCTTCAGTCTTGTATCGTAAGAAGGCAGGTTTTAATATACCCAATGCGCTTTGGATAAAAGGTAAATTAAAACCCTTTGTTTTAGATAGCCTTTCACCTGCGAATATGCATCGAATTGGTCTGAACAATAACGTAACCCAAAAACTTCTGCAAGATCATATGGAAGGTAAAGCTGAAAACAGCCATCAAATATGGAATTTACTAACATTGGTGTTGTGGTGGGGAAAATTTATTGAGAAGAAAAACTAAATATATGACACTCAAGCAGTATTAAATTTAAAGAGTAAAAGTATTACTGCTCAACTAATCCTTTAGGAAGATTCTACAAAGTTTTCAAAAAATGTCTGGAACTGCTGGAATAAGTAAGTTTCATTAACATCATAAAACCTGTATAAAACATTTAAAAATATGAAAGTCTATCTCACTGATAAGCAAGCATTAGCTTTTTATAAACAGCAAGCTACCTCCAAATTTTGGGATAAACACTGGAGCACGACAGACCTGCAAACGGTTTTGCGAAATTCTGTAGATGATCGTTTGTTTATTCCCGCAGTTAAACGCCATTTGCCCAAAGAGAGCGTGGTGTTGGAAGGTGGTTGTGGCATGGGGCATATTGTCCATGCTTTACAGTATCAAGGTTATAAAGCTATCGGTATAGATTTCGCATCCGAAACTATTAAGAACATCAATGAAGCAGTGCCTGAATTAGATGTCCGCTTTGGTGATGTGCGTGCTTTGGATATTCCTGATGCTTCGTTGGATGGCTATATCTCTGTCGGTGTAATCGAGCATTTTTGGGATGGATATACTCCAATCATTAACGAAATGAGACGTACCCTCCGACCGGGTGGGTTTTTGTTTATATCGTTCCCCTATATGTCACCTTTGCGTCGTCTAAAAGTTTTTCTAAAACTTTACCCTATAGCAGAAAAACAGGAATTGAATGGACAGGTTGATACTTTTTATCAATTTGCGCTTTCTCCAAGCTGTTTCCAGGCGGACCTTGAAGCATTAGGCTTTCAATTAAAAGAGTTTCTCACATATTCGGGGCTTAAAGGTTTTAAAGATGAGGTTTCGTTATTACAGCCTTGGTTACAGGAAGTCTATGAGGGAAGACGTGCTACGCACTTGCGTAGTCGTCTGGAAAGATTGTTTAAGCCATTTGCTTCTCATAGTGCACTTCTTGTTATGCAGAAGATAAAATAGATTGAGAAACAACCTTTGATATCGTTATGCCTCTTTTTCACGCGCGGTGTCTCCTTGCAAACCTGGGTGCAAAATGGTTCGCTGGAACGCGAAATTGCACTATTTTTGTACTTGCAACAAAGAGGTGTAAAGGTCACTTTTTTGACATATGGTGGCAAGCAAGATTTAAATTATGTGCAAGATTTGCAAGGTATTCATATCTTGTGTAATTATTGGGGGCTTCCACAAAAATGGTATGAACGTCTGGCACCATTTTTGCATATACGCGCGCTTCGCCATGTAGACGTAATCAAAACTAACCAAACTAATGGTTCAGATGTTGCGTTGCGTGCTGCACATATTTGGCACAAGCCATTCATTGCGCGCTGCGGTTACATGTGGTCAAGCCTGATGCAGTCTAGGGGTAGGCTTGATGCCGCAAAGCATGCACGCGATATAGAGTACACTGTATTTACCCAAGCGCAAGTCGTGGTTGTCACTACACCATCCATGCAGGATTATGTAATCAAAAATTACAATGTGCCCAATGAGCGTATCCGCGTTATTCCGAATTATGTGTTAACCGATATTTTCTCACCCGAAGAAATACTACCTGCTTCAAATCATATCTCTTTTATTGGCCGATTAAGCGAGGATAAAAATTTATATTCCCTTATTGAAGCGTGCGAAAATTTGAATGTCGAATTACATTTTATTGGTGAAGGCCATTTACGTGAATCCTTACGGGAAAGAGCTAGTGAATTGAATGTGCAATTGATCTTACATGGCGTGTTACCGCACGATCAATTACCCTCCCTCATTCGCCAATCTGCGGTGTTTGTATTGGTATCACCTCATGAAGGTCATCCCAAATCCCTGCTCGAAGCCATGTCTTGTGGCGCAACAGTGCTGGGAGCAGATTCCCCGGGTATACGCGAACAGATTGTTCATGGTGAGACCGGTTGGCTGTGCGGAACCGACTCGCAAAGCATTCGAGCTGGCATCCAGCACCTTTTATCCCATCCAGAACTTCGGCAGAAACTCGGTGCCAATGCACGAAAATTCATTGAAGAAAATTACTCATTAGATCACATTGCAGAAATGGAATTTTCCATGTTGCAAAATATCAAAACTGGAGAAATTGAATGACAGTAAAATTAAAAGAATTACCAATTCGTTTACTAAACAGCGTTTTTGACATCTTGTCGGATGAAAAAATAGTGCAGGTTGTTTTTAATATTATTTCACATCGTGCAAAATCTCGACCAGCGACAGAGGCTTTGAAATTTCTTTTTAAGTTAGATACGATGCTTTATCATCTCCAGGGGCGTATATCTATAGTTTATGATCGCGGCATTCATCCCAAACATCGTCTAATGAATTATCACGATTTTTTTATTCAGCGAATCACAGAGAATGACCGCGTTTTAGATATTGGCTGTGGAATTGGCGCAGTTGCATATGATGTGGCAAAAGATACAGGAGCGCAGGTACTAGGTATAGATATAAACGCAGATAATATAAGGACAGCTAAAGAAAGATATCAGCATCCCCGTTTGGAGTTTCGTATGGGTGATGCGTTGAAGACTTTGCCAAACGAGAAATATAGCCTGGTAATGCTATCAAATGTGCTCGAACATCTCCCTGGACGGCCAGCTTTTTTGCGGCGTGTACAAGAAGTTGCTCAACCCAGTCGCTTTCTGATACGTGTTCCCCTCTTTGAACGGGATTGGCGTGTTCCTCTCAAGAAAGAGGTTGGAGTAGAATGGCGCTTGGATGATACACATGAGATTGAATATACTTTGGAGACATTCGCTTCAGAAATGCAGGAAGCTGGTTTGACAGTAAAACACCTTGAGGTTCGCTGGGGTGAAATTTGGGCTGAATTATTTCCTTCAGAGTAGTTCTTTTTAGGAGTTTATTTGCAAGAAGTCGAAATGGTAAATCCACTTATCTCAGTAGTTATGGCAGTTCATAATGGTGAACAATTTATTTGCGAAGCGATTGATAGTATTCTTAGGCAAACATTTAAGGATTTTGAATTTATCATCATTGATGATGGCTCAACCGATTCAACGCCTGCTTTGTTGAAAGAATATCAAAACCGTGACCCTCGTATATACATAAAAAAGTTTGTCCAAAACCAAGGACTAACAATTTGTTTAAACGCTGGTATTCAACTGGCGCGAGGTAAGTACATTGCACGTATGGATGCTGATGATATCAGCTTGCCGTATCGGTTTGAAGAACAAATAAAATATCTTGATGAGCATCCGGGGGTTGCTGCTTTAGGCACTGGTTTTACATTAGTTGATGAAGTTGGTAATCATATAAAAGACTATATTTTTTCAATTTATCCCGAGGTTTTAAAGTGGAATCTTCTTTTTTCTAATCCGATCTCCCACCCAAGTGTGATGCTTCATCGTTCTGTAATCAATGAAATAGGTGGTTATGACCCGCAATTAAGGCGTGCCCAAGACTATGATCTATGGTGGCGAATAAGCTTTGCAGGCAGACTTGGAAATTTAAAAGATATCCACTTGTTGTTAAGACAACACAGCGAGCGTGTTACAAACAAGCACCAAGGTGAGCAAGTTGATTCTGCTAGAAAAATTAAGAAAAAATATCTGGATATGTTGCTGGCTAGAGATATTCCAGAAAGCGTACTCGATAACATAAAAGGAAAGCGCACAACAGCTAAGTCAGCAGCAATGGCAAGTAATATCATTTTGGATTATTGCCATTATTGTATTAAGGGAGTAGCAAGTCATATTAGCGTGTTAATTGTGAGGCAAGCGCTTGTAAAGGCTGTAAGAAAGATTGTTCGATTTGTTTTATTTCCTATAACCTGGCCCATATGGATACGTCTTTTCCTGCTTTTCATTCAATTTCTTACGATCAAGATCAAAGTCATATTCCCATCTTTAAATCAAAGATGAATTGTAAATGGATCGAGGAAAAATACAGGTTGATACTCTAAAATGTCGCGCATATTAATTACTGGTGTTCACGGTTTTGTAGGATCTCATCTTGCCTACCATCTTAAATCTATGGGGGGTGAAGTCTTTGGTTTTGATTTGCGTGCCACAAGTTCGGATAAGAATTTCTATCAAGGTGAACTTACAGATCGAAATAAACTCAAGCAGGTTTTGGAGGATGTAAAACCTGATATAGTTTTTCATCTTGCTGGAGTTATTAAATCATCTCAATCGGAAATTCTTTATAAAGCCAATTTTCTAGGTACGGTTGCGTTGCTGGATCAAATCATGGAGAGTGACCGCCGCCCCATTGTTATTGTGGCAAGTTCAAGCGCAGTGTATGGACATAAATCTGGTGCAAAGCCAATCAGTGAGCGAACACAATTACATCCGCTCACTGATTATGCGGTGAGCAAGGCAGCACAAGAGTTGGCGGCTTTGCGCTATTATGAATCCTTTAATCTGCCAGTGATAATTGTACGTATGTTCAATTTATTAGGACCAGGACAACCAGCAGACCTAGCCTGCTCTGCTTTTGCGCGTCAGATCGCGTTAGGTGAACTGAATGGGCAGACTGAGATCGTGACTGGAAATTTGGATGCACGCCGAGACTTTGTAGATGTTCGCGATGCCGTCCGCGCTTTTGAATTGGTTGCTGAAAGGGGGAAGGCCGGACAGGTCTATAATGTGTGCTCGGGACGCGTGGTGTCGATCAGAGCATGTTTGGACAGGATGATCGACATGTCCCCTCACCAGTTCGCGGTTAGAGTGGATGCGGAAAAGATTCAGAAGAATGATGTCCCTATTCAAGTAGGAAGTTCACTTAAGTTAAGTCGTGTTACAGGATGGCGTCCACAAATTTCTTTTAAGCAATCATTATCAGACCTGTTGGATGATTGGCGTCAACGTGTAAAATCGGAGTTGGAGTAAAGTTATGAATTGGAAGGATAGACAGGTGCTTGTAACGGGCGCTGGCGGTTTTATTGCCAGTCATCTCGTGGAAAGATTGGTAAACGATGGCGCGCACGTCCGTGCATTTACGCGTTATAACTCGCGTAATGATGTTGGTATGTTAAAGTTGATACCGCCTAATGTGTTTTCAAAGCTTGAGATCATTCGCGGCGACTTGCGTGATGTGGAAGCAGTGCGCAGCGCAGCGCGAGATGTAGACACGATTTTTCACCTTGGCGCGTTGATCGCCATACCATATTCGTATATGAATCCGCGCGAAGTGATCGATGTAAATATTATGGGTACGATGAATGTGTTGATGGCTGCGCGTGAGCATAAGGTGCGGCGCGTGGTTCATACATCTACCAGCGAAGTGTATGGTACAGCGCAGTATGTTCCAATTGATGAGGCTCATCCGCTTCAAGGGCAATCGCCTTATTCTGCCAGTAAAATTGGCGCGGATAAAATTGCTGAAAGTTTTTATCGTTCCTTTGAAGTTCCTGTTATTACATTACGGCCTTTCAATACGTATGGTCCACGTCAATCTATGCGCGCCGTAATTCCCACTATTATTGTGCAGGCGCTTACACGTGATGAAGTAAAACTAGGCAGCGTTGATCCATCGCGCGATTTCACTTTTGTCACAGATACAGCAGATGGTTTCATGCGTGTTGCGGAAGCTGACAATGTGCTTGGACAAGAGATCAATCTTGGTAATGACAATACTATCCGTATCGGTGATCTCGTAGATAAAATATTTGCCATCATTGGCAAGACGCCAAAAGTAGTTATCGACTCGCAACGTGTTCGACCTGGCAAAAGTGAAGTGATGAAACTGTGGGCCTCGAACCAAAAAGCTCGTGAATTGATCGGATGGGAACCTCGCATCTCTCTTGACGAGGGCCTGCGAGCCACCATTGAATGGATCTCAGCCCATATCGATCTCTACCTACCCGACCAATATACAGTTTAAGGAAAATTATGCGAGCTGTCATTTTAGCTGGAGGTAAGGGAACTCGCCTTGCCCCGTATACCACCATTCTGCCAAAACCATTAATGCCTGTAGGGGATATGCCTATTTTGGAGATCGTTATTCGTCAATTAGCGCGTCATGGTTTTAATGATCTGACCCTTGCTGTGGGTCATCTGGCCGAATTATTAATAGCATACTGTGGTGATGGAAGCAAGTTTGACGTGAAAATTGATTATTCACGCGAGGAGCAACCCTTAGGAACGGCAGGCCCAATTGCTCTGGTTCGAAACTTGAATGAAACTTTTCTTGTCATGAACGGTGACCTACTGACAACAATTGATTACGATGCAATGCTTAAGTATCACCGTGAACGCGGAGCACTAGCTACAATTGCCTGCTATCAGCGTGATGTGAAAATTGATCTTGGCGTGATTGAGGTGGATTCTGAAAACTGGGTGGCAAACTATATTGAAAAGCCAACTTATCACTATGCTGTAAGTATGGGAATTTATATTTTTGAACCATCAATCTTGGGTTATATTGCTCAAAATCAACACCTTGATCTCCCTGAATTAATATTGAATCTGATTAACGGAGGAAAGAAAGTTAATGTTTATAATTTTAATGGCTACTGGCTTGATATCGGTCGTCACGATGATTATGAGCAGGCAATAGCTGAGTTTTCAACTCATCGTGATGACTTTTTACCCCTTGTATAATAGGAGATTTTTTTGATACTGGTTTTGTTTACAGCTTCTTATCCTTATGTCACTGGCGCTGAGCAAAATTTTCTTGAAGTAGAGATACAACACCTTGCCCAGTCTTTTGAACGTGTGATACTCGTTCCTGAAAGGCGCGATGGTCAAAGGTCAGATATCCTTCCGCAAATTGAGGTCGATGATAGCTATTCCGATTATTTACTTTCACGTACTCCTATAAGCACACTTTTAAATGGCGGATTTTCAGATTTAGTTTATAAGGAAATTATTTCCAGACCTTCCCTCC
This sequence comes from Anaerolineales bacterium, assembly GCA_014379595.1. GTDB lineage: Bacteria > Chloroflexota > Anaerolineae > Anaerolineales > Villigracilaceae > Villigracilis. The sequence goes on along the minus strand of JACMLM010000066.1, from coordinate 49,220 downwards.
TAATTAAACCTGCCTATTTAGAACGTTTATTATTTTTTGCCAGCCAGGCGGAAAGGACGCGTAAATGGGTTGCAGCTTGGATTAAGAAGCAAAACATTAATACAAATGACTGCCTTTTCTATACCTATTGGTTTGATCAGGCTACAATGGGGATCGGGCTTTTAAAGACATCCTTTCCAGATATTAAACTTGTTTCCCGTGCTCACGGTTATGATATCTACGAGGAGCGCCGCACCCCTCCCTATTGGCCATGCCGCGAAGCTGCATTAAGCTCAGTTGATTTTCTCTTTCCTGATTCTGATGCAGGGACGGATTATTTACAAGGTAAATATCCCAAATTTATTTCGCGTGTTGAAACAGCGCGATTGGGAATATTAGATTCAGGTATAATCACGAACTCATCTTTAGACGGAATTTATCGGATTGTTTCGTGTTCTAGAATGGTTCCAGTGAAAAGACTGGATCTGATCATGCAGGGAATAATAGCTGCAGCAAAACGGCGGCCTTCTCAAAAATTCGAATGGTGTCATTTTGGCACCGGCCCATTGCAAGCTGACCTTGAGATGAAACTAAAGGAATTACCTGAGAATGTTATTGTGCGTTTTGCAGGGTATTCCACACAATCCAATTTATTTAATTATTATCGCAAAAACCCAGTAGATGTATTTATGAATGTCAGCGTCTCAGAAGGTACATCTGTAGCTATAATGGAAGCAGTCAGTTGTGGGATACCCGTGATCGCTACAGGAGTGGGGGGGAATACAGAAATCGTCTCAGAGAGAAATGGACACATATTGTCAGCCAACCCAACAGCGGACGAAGTAGCAGCCGCTCTGCTACAGCATTGGGAGGCACCAGGTGAGAGGCGTGTTGCAAGTCGTATGATATGGCAGGAGCAATATAATGCTGGTAAAAACTTTTCGATTTTCACACAACACCTTTTTAAAATACGAGCCCGAGATTATAGGGATTAATTAAAATCCATGAGAATTGCTTATTTGGCTTTAGGCCTTAATAAATTTCATTTCAAAGGAGGAGTTGGCAATAAAATTGATACGCAAAGAGGATTCTGGCGAAATTTCGGGCATGAGGAGCATCTATTTTTTTTAACCCCGGATGAAGTGAACCATGATAAAGCTACAGCTTTTCAGTATGGGCCTTTAAGTAGATTACCTTTATTGAAAAATATAACTCGTTTTATATCCCGCTCATCGGCAATGGCACGTTTAATTGAAGAGCTCAGAAATTATCATCCTGATTTGATTTATTTGCGTTATGGAATATATGCATTTCCACTACATAAGATCTTCAAACTGGCGCCAGTCATAGTAGAATTGAATTCAAATGACCTGGTTGAATATCGCCATTATGGATGGTTGTCTTATTGGTCAAACCTTTTTACACGGGGAATATCATTTAGAAATTCAAGCGGATTGGTCTTGCTAAGCAATGAGCTTGCCAAAGTTCCTGAAAATGCTGCACTTGGCAAGCCTATAAGGGTTATTGCAAATGGGATTGATTTTGAGAAAAATCAACCACTTATCCCTCCGAAAAACATTACTCCAGTAATTACGATCGTGGCTTCTGCCGGCGCAATTTGGCATGGTGTGGACAAACTTATATACCTGGCAAAACGTTTTCCAGATTTGACAATTAATATTGTTGGAGACGGCCAGGAAAACATGGATGGACTTGTTCCATTGAATATCCATATGCTTGGTTTTGTGCCCAGAGATCAAGTAAGGGATATTCTTATGTTGTCTGATGTCGCATGTGGTACCCTTGCACTTCACCGAAAAAATATGCAGGAAGCATCACCTCTGAAAGTCCGTGAAGCTGTAGCTTATGGTATTCCATTAATTTTGGGTTACCATGATACAGATTTATCAGAAATAAATAATGAATACATCTTAAACATCCCAAATACTGAAGATAATGTTAAAACCTATGCTGAAGAGATACGTTCATTTGCTTATAAGATGATGGGGAGGCGGCTTGACCGGGAAGCTTTTAGGGCTTGTCTGGATCAAATCCATAAGGAAGAAGTTCGGCTTCAATTTTTTGCCGATATTCTTGAAAAGAAAAAAAATCAGATTTAATATAAAATTACCTGATGTGGATTATCCTATAACAGCATGGCAAGAATCTTAATCATTGGTGACCCTACAAATCCCCTTGTACGAGCGCGGGGTTTACTTGGACAGCGTGCTGGCCACCAAATTTTTTGGTTTTCTGTTCAACGTGCCAGTTTGCCGGATGTCACACATTTTTTTATGCCACTTTTTGCGCAGAAAAATTCAGTTATCCGGGCTATTTTAAGACCAGTATATTTACTTGCAGCGATCAAGAAAACTAAACCAGATATCATACACGTACATTACGCACAAACTGGCATCGCAGTATTTCTCTTGATGAATTTTCACCCTCTCATCGTTACTGTGATGGGTGGGGATATTCTTCCTGAACGCGGTTACTATGGGATACCAGCGTTTTTTATACGCATGCTTCTTGAAAATACTGATTGTATTACGTCAAAATCAGACTTTATGGACAAAGCATTGGATAAAATTGGCAATTATCGTCATAAAATTCGACGAGTTACTTGGGGAGTCGATTTGGATCACTTTCATCCAAATCGAGATGTGACATTCTTACGCGCCAAATTGGACATCCCAGCTAATGATTTTGTGTTTTTTGATGCTAGATTGGCAAGACCTCTCTATAATAAGCATATTATTATTGAAGCCTTTGCATCATATTTGCGAGAAGGTGGGTCATCTGCAACCTTACTTGTAGCCGAATCGTTTCCAGATACAGTCTATCTTGATAAATTACGACAACAGGTCTCTGTGCTAGGGATAGCCCAAGAAGTGCGATTTGTGGGTGCTATTCCGCATGGCGAAATAGCCGATTACTATGTATTAGCTGATTTAACAATTTCTGTTCCATCTTCTGACGGATTACCACAAACACTATATGAAGCTTACGCGTGTGGTTCTTTTTTAATATTGGGCGACCTGCCTCAATATAACGGTGTAGTGGAAGAAGGAGTTACAGCTCGCCTAGTTTCGGTGGGTGATGTAAACTCTTTAAAAGATGCCATCTCTTGGATATCTCGAAACCCGGAGATTCGAAATCGAGCAAAAAAATTGGGCCGCGATTATGTGGAAAAATATGCAGACTCTAACTTCCAAGCTGATTTGGTTAATCAAATTTACGATCAGTTTCTGCGTACAGGCAACAAGAAAGGCTAGCCCAGGTCTTGATTCACAAATGGTGATTGAAAAATAATTTATGAGAATTGCTTATGTTAGCCTCCACTGGCCAAGAACACTTATCAGCGGCGTTGGAAAGAAAATCGTCCGTCAAATTGGAGCTTGGACTGCAGCTGGACATGAAGTGCAGCTTTTTATGCATAGTATACGTCGCGAAAGTGATGCGCCGTTGATCCCAGGTAAAGTATTCTATTACCCTGAAAGTGGTAGGTTGGCTGGGGAGTGGAATCGAGTAATTGCAGCACGTCATTTATTAGACGCGGTTACATTATATTGCCCTGATATCATTTATCTCCGCTATGGAATGTATGTTTACCCTATACATCACCTGGCAAAAATCGCACCCCTAGTAGAAGAAATTACTACGAATGACCTTGTCCAGCACGAAGGATTGGGGTTGGTGCATAGCCTTTATAATCGCCTAACACGTGGAATTATTATTCGCCACACAAGCGGTGTGGTTTACTTATCAAATGAATTAGCGAACTCTCGATTCAATTCCATTTTTCAAAAGCCCAAAAAAGTAATTGGTGATGGAATAGATCTAAATAATATTCAACCGCTTCCCGCTCCAAATAATCAGAATCCACAATTAGTATTTATTGGGTCCCCCGGTTCACTATGGCAGGGCGTGGATAAATTATATTTTTTGGCTAAGACTTCTCCCGATATTGGCGTTCATGTTATTGGATATGATTTAATAGAAGGCATTAATTCGCTACCTGATAATATGAAACTATATGGATATCTAAAAACTGAAGAATATAAAAAAGTTTTGGCTGGAATGGATTGCGCAATTGGCTCTCTGGCATTGCATAGAATCCAGCTAAATGAGTCTTCTCCACTAAAAACACGAGAATGTCTGGCTCTTGGTTTGCCGATGGTCTTGCCGTATAAGGATACAGATCTAAATGATCTAAAGTGCAGTTTTTTACTGAAGATACCAAATAGAGAAGATAATGTCCAAACACATGTTCATGCCATTCGTGATTTCGCTTATCAAATGCGTGGCCATCGTGTAGAGAGAAAACAGATCATAAACCTAGATCAGGCGAGTAAAGAACTGGAACGAGTTTCATTTTTTAAGGAAATGTTAGATGCTAGTAAATAGAAATTCTGGAGCAGCAAGTTAATGAAAAAGCACGTAGGCAATTTTTTTCTTTTAGTGGTAGTTGTTTACCTGGTTATTAAATCGTGTTTTGGATTCCAAAACATTGCCTGGGGAACAGGAGTATGGTGGGGCGAATATTCTCTGAAATGGGGAATAGCTTATATTCTTTATATTTTAGTTTGTGTATTTATATTTATTGTTTCAGGCATTTTATTATGGCGTAGAGAAAAATTTCAACCGATATTTGAAAAAACCATCCTGTTTCGTGAGCGATTAGGGATAGTCCGTTGGTTCCTTGCTCTGATTGTCTTTATTGCGCCGGTATGGTTTTTTCAATATACTGCGTGGGGGTTGGTCTTTAGTGATATTTATATCCGTATCTTGATTTGGTGTTTGATCGTTCTTGTACTTTCCTTTTTTATCACGAAAGGAAATGTTTTAGTAAATTGGACGAATATCCTTGTAGCTGTTCTTTTGACATCAAGCGAGTTTGTAATTGCAGTTCCATTTATGAATGTTACAGATTATCCGTTTTCATTAGGTTGGTCTGAAGGAAATCGCATGTGGGATTACTCGATCATGTTTGGCAAGGACTTATATAATTACCCTGCTGATCAAAAGATCGTTGTCCTATTAGATACTGGCAGACAGTTTGTAGGGGGCTTGCCCTTCATAATTCCAGGCTTAACTATTGGAATGGAACGTTTTTGGATTGCATTAACTATTATTATTCCTTATCTTTTACTTGGTTTGGCAGTATTTCATTTTGTTCGCAAAGATTTAAAGATATGGTTGCTGGCAACATTATGTGTATTGATCTTTCTTAAGCAGGGCCCTATACATCCTCCGCTTGTTCTATGTGCGGTAGCTGTAGCTTTTCTCTGGCGAAGACCGCTTTGGCTTGCTCTTCCGTTGATTGCTATCACAGGCTATATTGCTGAAGGAAGCCGTTTTACTTGGGTCTTTGCGCCTGGTATGTGGATCGGTATGCTGGAATTGGCTGGAGCTGCTTTACAAAATAATGCGCTAAGCCGCAATTCATGGATTCGTGCTATTTCATTGGGGCTTGCCGGGATGGCAGGTGGACAATTCGGCCAAAAAATTGCTGGACTTTTGGCTGGTAATGCAACAGCTATTAGTACGGTGAGTGCAGCAACCTCTGTAAATAGTGTAGTTTCACAAGTTTCGTCCCCTTCTCAGCCGCTATTGTGGTATCGCTTGCTTCCAAATGAAACTTATGGCGTCGGAATTTTAATAGGTTTATTGATTGCTACTGCGCCCTTGATCATTGTCTTACTTTACTTGATTATGAGTAAAAAATGGGTTTTGAATATATGGCAGGCTTTAAGTATAATCGGACCTTTGTTTGCATTTCTTGGTGTCGGAATAATTGTCAGCACCAAAATTGGTGGTGGGGGCGATTTACATAATATGGACATGTTTTTGATCGGCCTTATGTTCGCTGGTGTTATTGCCTGGCAAAAAGGTGGTTGGGATTGGTTGACAAATATTGAATTATCTCCAGCTTGGGTCAAGGTTGTTCTTGTCTTACTTCTTGCCCTCCCTGGACTTCAAGCTCTTGGTGATATGAGGTCGTTTAGTTTTATGGAAGATATATCCTGGCTTAGGATACTCACAGATGCACCAGATAACAATACTTTAGATATGTATCCATCTGATGAAACTGCTAATTCTGCTCTTGCAGCTATTCGAGAAGAAGTTGCCATCGCCAAGTCACTGGGCGAAGAAGTATTGTTTATGGATCAGAGACAATTGTTAACTTTTGGTTATATTCCAAGCATTCCACTTATTCCTGAATATGAAAAAAAAGTTTTGATGAATAATGCTTTAGGCTCACGCGCCAATTATTTTCAAGGTTTTTATGATGAGCTTGCAGAACATCGATTTACTCTAATTGTGTCTGAGATATTGCGCACTCCTATTAAGGACAGTTCGTTTCAATTCGGTGAGGAGAATAACGCCTGGGTGAAGTGGGTTGCCAATCCGATCCTATGTTATTATGAGCCGAAATTAACCATTAAAGAAGTGGGTGTGCAATTACTTGTTCCTAAAAGCAAGCCAGTAGATTGCTCTTCCCGATTACCTTTACCTTAAGAGAACCTAGTGAATATAAAGTATCTTGTTTTGCGCTTCGTGCGTCACTTCATGCCTGAAGCAGTAGCGCGTTTTCTTTTGAAACATAGGTGGATCATTCACCCTGGCTTGGAGTCGAGTGACCCTACCGCAGCTGTGGAGCAATATATTAAGACTTTATCCAATTATGAAAAGTCAATAACAGGGAAACGTGTACTCGTTTTTGGGTATGGAGGACGTTTTGCCGTCGGTGTTGAACTGCTTCGTCAGGGTGCTTCACATGTAGTGCTTTGCGATCATTTTGTATTAACGGACAAAGAACGTAATTTGGAGCTGTTATCTGATTACGGAGATTATCTTATCGCCGAAAAAGATGATGTAAAACCTCGTTCTGAATTCATTACCTTGCTTCACGGGGACATTCGTGATGATTTGATCCAGAAACAAATTTCCGAGGTGGATTATGTCCTGAGCACATCAGTTTATGAGCATTTGGATGATGTAAATGGTATAACGCGGGCCCTTGCAAATTTAACGGCGCCTGATGGAATTCAGTTGCATTTTGTAGACCTGCGTGATCATTATTTCAAATATCCTTTTGCGATGCTTGCATTTTCAGACTATATATGGAACAACTTCCTTAATCCAACCAGTAACCTTAACCGCTTTCGGCTGGCTGATTACAGTGAGGTTTTTGATTCTTATTTCGAAAAAAATATGATTGTTACCTTGGAACGAGATATATCAGAATTTAATAAGGCTTCTTCCCGCATTCGTCCTGAATTTCTTACAGGGGATTCTTCTATTGACTCTGTGACATTAATTTCTGTGTTTGCAGAATCTCCTAAAAAACAGAGCCATGTTTAGGAATAAGGCGTTCCTAATTATATTGTTTCTATCTCTTGTGACTATAGAGAGTGCAGTTACTTTATATTCTCTTGTATCCATTCCTTCTGATGTAAAAAATATAGCCTTTCTTGGTTTTTCATCATCACGGTTATTACTGATGAGTGGTGCGGCTGGAGTTTTTCTTACCGCATTATTTCTTTCCATTTTGTTTTTTATCTCCAGTTCAAACTCAAGTTACATGGTTGAGCATCTGGATATTTTTTTTTCAAATTCAAATAGGCAAACTATTCTCATAACTGTATCTGTTCTTTGTTTCGGATTGGGAATGTTGTTTTTGCTTACTCCTGCTGAAAGATTTGGTGAAGCGTTTGCCCAGAGAATCTTGCCCGTCATCATATTTGCAATGCTCATCTCAATGCAAATATTGTTAGGCTGGTTTTTATGGGTAGAGAAAAAAATATATTGGTTTCATCTAATTCAATGGAAAAACCCGCTATTAATTTCTGCAGTTGTTCTGACATGTTTTATCTTGTTATGGTCCTGGATTGCATGGAGCAGCATTGGGATTAAACGTGAGCCAAGCGGTTGGTTATCACCTGGAACGCCAATTTTGGCTCAGCAACTTTTGTTTGCCTGGGTGATAGCGCTGGTGTTTATTTTATTAGGCGGGAAACTGGATCAGTATAAAAGAATAGATTTGATCATTGGAATTTCTCTTTGGCTCATTACATGCCTCGTTTGGCTGCAGGAACCGATGCTTCGTGAAAGTTACTTTACGCCGGAGCCTACCCCTCCTAATTTTGAATACTATCCGTATTCAGATGCGGCATTATATGATGGCTTTGCTCAAAATCTTCTTATTGGCGCAAGCAGGCAAATAGGAGTGACACATCGCCCTTTATATTCTTTATTTTTGGCTTTACTGCATGCGGTGGGTGGATATGGATTTCACAACGTCTTGTTCATGCAGGTTTTAATTCTATCGTTTATACCTGTTGTTGGATATTTCCTAACATCTAGTCTTGGAGGACGGCCTGCTGGAACTCTTACTGCAATACTATTCATGTTTCGGGAGAAAAACTCCATTGCACTTACCAATATCATTGAGGTTTCCCATGTCAAATTGATAATGTCTGATGTGCCTACCATGCTGTTGATATTATTGTTTATTTATTTTTATGTGAAATGGCTGCAAAATAACGAGAATAGGCTGGTTATAGGCGTATTGGCAGGAGCTTTCTTTGGTCTTACTGTATTTATTCGTAGTCAGGCTCAATTACTTGTTCCCATTGCTTTATTAGGATTCATCCTTACGCATAAATTTATCTGGAAAGCTTTCTCTCAAAAATCATTTGTGTTTTTGCTTAGTGCTCTTGTAGTAGTCGCCCCGTGGGTTTGGAGAAATTATCAACTTTCAGGACGAATGGTTGTTGAGTATCAGGGATTTTATACACGTTTTATTGCTAGTTCATATTCATCCTCTCCAAACGATTTTGATAGACTCCCTTCTGAAACCACTGAACAATATGATGCTAGAATGAAAGATCAGATTATTAATTTTATTCTTAACAACCCTTTGAAAGTGGCGCGGTTTTATACGTCTTACTTTTTGCATAATGAAATTACAAGTGTAACTTACCTGCCAATGTCACCACAGTTTTATAATATTAATGATTATGTAGATATACAGGGGTTTTGGGATGCACCTTACTTGGGAGAGATGCCGCTTAGAACATTGCCAGCCCTGTTTATCATCCTTTGTATAATTGCAACGGGAATTGGTGCCGCTTTTCACTGTCATCGTTGGATTGGCATTATGCCGCTTCTTTTTCATTTGGGATATAGTTTGAGCGTGGTTCCAGTTAAACAATCTGGATGGCGCTTCATTCTACCCGTAGATTGGGTCTCGATCTTATATTTTAGCCTCGGTTTGACTCAGCTCTCGCTGCTTGTCTTTTCATTATTTTCTCAAAAGAAGGAATATCAGCTTGTAAAACCTCAGGAACAGATTCTTGATCAACCTGTCAATTGGAGATGGGTCATTCCTGTACTGGCTACATTTGCAATTTTTGGAGTTTCACTACCAATGATTGAACGGGGCATTCCGGAACGGTATTCGAAATTAAGTGATAGTGAGTTGATCCAACTTCACATGCCAGATGGATTTGTGCTGGGGAATGGAAAAGGGACCAGTCCGTCAGACTTGGAATCTTTTCTCGAAACAGAAGCAGGTTCAATCGTTATGCGAGGACGCGCTCTTTATCCAGCCTATTATGAGCAGGGTGAATTTTGGGGAGAGTCGAGTCCCAACCTTCTGGAAGCCAGCCAATATGATCGTTTGCAATTTTATTTAATAGCAGGAAGGACTTTATTTATTTTTCTTCCTGTAACCGAAACTCTATTATACTTTCCACATGCTTCGGATGTTTTCATCATTGGTTGTATGCAAAATAGTAGTGTGCGGGCATTATTAGTCAAAGTGAATGATCGTATAATAATTGCATCTCCCTGGCGGGGATTAACGTGTTCTATAGCGGAGTAAGATTTTGAAAAAGTTTTTGCGTTTTCTTGAAAGATACGAAATAATTATCCCGTTTTCATTATTTATTCTTTTTCTTGCGTTTTCTTTGCCCGGTGTGAATTGGGGTGTACCCGCGCTTTGGAACCCCGACGAAATGGTATGGCGTGCAGATAGTGCCTTGCGCGGTGAATTGGTGTTTGATGAAACGGAACCTGATTTCAATTACCCATCTCTACCAAAATATGTGATGTTTGCAATAGGCAAGATTATTTATGGGATGGGATATTCCAGCTCTATATTTTTTATAGCTGCTCGTAGTTTCTCAGCTTTACTGGGTGCATTCAGTGGTGTTCTGATTTATTATTTGGCGCGTATGATCGGGGCAAATCAAACAACCTCTTCTCTGGCAGGATTATTATATATTGCAAGTGGCATAGCTGCTGCAAATGGACGATTTGCACATAATGATCTATACCTGCAATTTTTTGCAATTCTCTGTATTTATTTTGCCGTAAAGTACCAATTTACAAAATTACGTTTATGGATCTATGCTTCATTCTTTGCCGTGGGGCTTGCAGCTTCAAGTAAATACACTGGTGGAAGTCTTCTGCTTGTGCCATTATTTGTTCTCATTGTTATGAGTTGGAATGACCTGCGTAGAAATTGGCTTCAATCATTTGGAATATTATTGCTTGGCGGTGTGCTCAGTTTTGGCGGATATGTTGTTGGGACACCTAAAGCTTTATTGTCGCCAGTTTATTATTTTACAAATGTTATCCCGGCCTTACAGCGTTATACGCAATACGGACTTCGCCCCAGCAGCCTTATTGGTTTATATGGCCAGTGGGATATTTTTAAAAGCGCAGTAGGAACATTCTCATACTTCCTATTTATTACATGTTTTATTTGGTTTATAGCTAGATTAGTTCTAAAGGTACTTGGAAAAACACAAATGGAACAGAAATATGCAGAAGCAATTTTGATTCTACTTGTCACTTTACTTATTTTTGACCTACCTTTTTTGGTATCAGTAAATTATATTCCCCGTTATTTCATCCCATTCGTGCCGTTTCTCTCCATTCTAGGTGCGTTATTCGTAAAGGAGATAGTTGATTTAGCAAAAGATAGGGATTGGAAATATATCCCTGCAGCCATAACTATTTTGCTTGTGGTAGGCATCTCCTATTCTCTCTTGCGCCTGGTAAGTATTTCCCTGCTTTTCGTAAACGACGCACGTATACCTGCAAGTGAATATATTGCATATCTCCGCGGATATAAGAAAACTGTTGAGTACACTTTGTACCCGCCAATCGTAAACAAGAAGCAGTTTTATGGGGCGGCTCGCAATTATCCGATATACTTTGTCAAATATCCCGGCGAGGTTGTTCCCACTGGCGGAAGGTTCGAATACAATCAGGGTGAACAGGGATTGATCGAGCGGGAAGTGGATTATCTTGTGATTGATACATTAACCTATTCTCGTTTTAGAGATGAATATATTTGTCAGTCTAATCCGGTAGAGTGTGATTTCTTTGAAAAACTTTTAGCTGGTGAAACAAGTTTTCGATTGATCAAGGAATTTAAATATTCGCTTCCTCCTTATTTGCCCCATGTTTCCATTTCGGCAGTTAATCCTGAGATAAGAATTTACGAACGAATACCTTAAAAAATTACGCCGCCAGAAAGGGCGGCGTAATTTTTACTTGATGAAATTTCCTACAGTATATACGGCTCCTGCAATAGGCGGCGTACTTTTCATTTGGATAACCTTTCCACTTGAAAATGCTTTATATGCCGCAGTAGCAATCTCTTTTTCGGTTGAAAAATGCTCATCTCGGATATTATGGCCAAGCATGCGGAACATGAATACCATAAATGGCTTTTCGACAGGAGTTCCGTAAACCATCTGCCCTCCAGGTTTGAGCACGCGTCGCACCTCGACGAAAGCTTGCTCTAGCTCAACAGGCTTTAGATGTTCCAATATGCTGACCAGTAACACGGTGTCGAAAAAATTATCATTGTACGGCATTTTCAACACATCTCCCTTTTTAAGGAACAATGGGATTCCCGTTCGCTCAAAAACAGATTTGATAGTCTCAATATCTGCTGTTAAGTCAATGCCGTGAATTTCCTTATATGTGTCATGTAGGTTGGGGAATGCCAATCCTGTTCCAAACCCCACCTCAAGTACTCGATTTCCTCCCGTGCATTCTCCCAGTGCAAGTTCCACACGACGGCGGTACATAGGGCCAAAAATAGGCCAGTAATAATATTTGATCGGGTCGTATTGATTTACGCCTTTATATTGATCGGCAGATAAAAGTCTTAACTTAGGAGGCATAAATATTCCTTTATCAAAGTATTTTGTTGACAGATTTTACCTGAATATTAACTCCTAATGTAGGTTCCATGTCGTAATATTCTTTTTCCTGTTAAAATGACTTGAGTATAATGACCTTTTTAAAAAATATCTCAAACCACACAAAATGGATTGCTTTATTTAGCATCTGGATTTTGCATGGCCTAACCACTTTTTTTCAATTCCAGGCTGTGTCCTTAAATGAAAACTCGCTACCTTATTCTGTTGTGCGTGTTTTTTTACTTGCCTGGATCATAATCAATTTTATTTTGATCATCCTTGTTTCTAAAAATGCTTCATTGTGGCTCACATTGCAGAATATTCTTGTCAGACCAAAAACAAAAGATGGTTTTTTGATTGGCGCATCTTCTTTGTTTTTTCTTCGCGTTTGTTTGTGGATTTTTCAAAGGTTACTTTTCCAGCCGCTGACTCAACAGGTTGGCGGCTATCTCTCTCTCCTGAGGCCTGTTTTGGATTTGGCAGGATATATATCGCTTGAAATTATCATCCTGATCTTTTTTATTAACTTTCATGTATACCTTGAATATAAAAACGCATTTCAGAAATTTATCTTCAGTGCAGTTGTTGTTTTTGCCATATTGGGAGTAATTACCGTTATTATTTCCATAACAGGTTTGGGCATTCTATCAAACTACAGAGGAGATTGGCAACGCGGCTTGCCGGCTATTGCATTACTTGAATGGCAAATACTTTTAGCCTGTATCTTTTGTCTTGTAATGTTCCTTGTTGAATCGAAAAAGAAGATTATTGAAATTCGTCATTTGGAACTATGGATTTGCATTGTAATATGGTTGAGCGCATCCATGCTTTGGTTAAGTCAGCCCGTGATTCCAAATGCATCGGCACTTAAACCGCATGAGCCAAATTTTGAGATTTACCCATTTAATGATGCGCAAACTTATGATGAGTTTGCGCAGTCTGCTTTGGTAGGAAATGGATTTGGCGATAACCGAATTCCACAGAGGCCCCTTTATATTGTCTTCCTCATCTTCTCGCACATGTTGGTCGGACAGGACTATAACAATATAATATTTTTCCAAACCCTGGTTTTTGCGATATTTCCTGTCTTGCTTTATTTATTTGGCAGGGAATTTTTCAGCCGCCCGATTGGAATTTCAATTGCCTTGCTGGCCATCCTGCGTGATTACACCTCCAACTTCGTTTCTCCTTTCACAGGTAATCTCAGTTATTCCAAGCTTTATCTTTCTGAAATTCCAACAGCCATCTTATTGATTCTATTCCTCTTAATTGGCATTCGTTGGATTAAAACAGGTCTCCCAATATTCTCAGGTTTTTTATTGGGAGGGATTTTGGGATGCGCCATGTTGATTCGTACACAAGTCATTGTGGCATTGCCGGTGGTTATTTTATTTGCCTTTCTTTTTCAGCCGAAAGAGATTAAGCCCTTAATTAAAAATATATTGTTGATGTTGGTAACAACCGCTTTTGTTATTACTCCCTGGCTGTGGCGCAATTGGAACCTAACAGGGGAGTTCATTTTTGACAGTCCCGAATCTCAAACCGCTAATCTTGCTTTACGTTATAGTCGGTTGAACGGTGTTGAAGTTGAAATATTACCTCTTTCAGGCGAATCAAGTGCAGAATATAATGCCCGCCTAAATCAGATTGCAAAAGATGCAATTACATCTAATCCATTAGGAGCCGCTTGGGGAATTTCAAATACGTTCTTAAACCATGGCGTCAATAATATTCTTTTGTTCCCATTAAGAAATGAATTGCACAACATCAATGAGTTATGGATTCCAACGAATGCTTTTTGGCAGAAGTGGGAAGGTACTCCAAATTTTTCTCAATCCATTTTGATCGGATTTTATATTTTTCTTTTTGGACTTGGATTAACTACTGCATGGATTCGCAATAGCTGGCTGGGGCTTTTGCCGCTGACGCTCAATCTTATTTATAATTTATGGACATCCCTTGCATTGCTATCGGGCCAGCGTTTTATGCTTACCATGGATTGGTCCATCTATTTATATTATATGATTGGCTTGTTTACTTTGTTCAGTGGCTTTCTCTTTGCGCTTGAGAGCGGCCGCTCGATGATGGTCGAATGGGTAAAAGAAAACTCACATGTGATGCCTGCGCCTGCTATTACTGTGCAATGGCAAAAATACTTAATGTTTGGATTAATATTTTTTGGGATCGGACTTTCTCTTCCCATAAGCGAAAGGATTTTTTCGGATAAATACCCGCTTCTTCCGCAAAATGAGTTGATAGCTGAACTACTGGCATCTTCTTCGCTGGATCAGCTAGGTTTTAATTCTGCATGTTTGCAAAAGTTGGCAGATTCTAAGGCATTAGGCCTTATACAAGGCAGGGCCATTTACCCTCGTTATTATGCTGCGGGTGATGGAGAAAGGTTTACCGACTCAGTTGGTTATAAAGTTGTGGACGAAGGCAGGCTGGTATTTAATTTGGTTGGGCAGGTGAATAGGCGTTATATTTTTAAAACATCTTACCCACCCGATTTTTTTCCTCATGCTTCGGACGTCACATTGATCTCATCTGAAAGCGGAGAGTTTTGGTTTGTGCATGTGAAACAGGGCGAGTATGAGAGGTTTTATATTTCGGAATCTTTTGATCTCTCGGTTTGTCAATAAGCTCGAGGCATTATTAACTTGAGTTAATATCATACTCTTCTCGCTCCACAAATCACAGCTCACGTTTGAAAAATATTTTGTGGTAATATAGTCGCAACTTCCCCTTTTAGAAAATTAATATGGAAAAACTTTGCGCTTACACAAAACAGAATTGGGTGCTTCTGTTATTATCCACGCTCTTCGTTGGCTGGGCGCTGGCATTCATTTATCACTCCTCCTATGTGGCAATTGATGGGCGGCTGTATTTCAATTTATTCGACGATGCCATGGTCTCCATGCGCTATGCATGGAATTTTTCTCACGGGAACGGGTTGGTCTGGAATGTAGGTGAGCGTGTGGAAGGCTATACCAATCTGCTCATGACCCTGATGATGTCAATTGCGACCCTGTTGTTTGAAAAACGTTATGCTGTTCTGGCAATCCAATTAACAGGGATCTTCTTCATGCTGGGTACGGCCTTTTTTACGTTGAAGATATTTCAGATTTCAAAGATTTCGGATAGGGTCTTTCCGCGTTATTTACTCTTCAGCGCGATCTTGTTGTATTATCCATTGAGTTATTGGTCATTGATGGGAATGGAAACAGGCATGCTGGCCTTCCTGTTGAGCGCTGGGGCGTTTTATTCAATTTTGTACGTCAAAAAGCTGGAAGAAAAATATCTCTGGCTTATGTCTGTATGCTTTGGGCTGGCTTTTCTCACACGTAATGATTCGCTTCTCTTTGCTGTGCTCGCTTTCTTATTTTTATCTCAAACGCTGAAAAGCGGACGGAAATATATTTACAACTTCCTCTCGGCTGGGCTTGTGTACAGTCTATTTGTGATGGGGCAAACAATTTTTCGTTACATCTATTATGGTGAGATCGTACCAAATACGTACACTTTAAAACTTGTTGGGATGCCATTAATGGAAAGACTCAACAATGGCTGGGGATTCATCCAGCCTTTCTTGAAAGAGACGAGCGTTGTTTTGCTGTTTGCTGTTGCTGGATTATTGCTAAAATTCTCCGTGCAAAAACTTTATCTATTCGGTTTTTTTCTAGTCTCGGTCATCTATCAGATATACGTGGGCGGGGATCCATGGGATTATTGGCGCATCATGGCGCCCGCCATGCCGTTTCTGTTCATTCTGTTTTTCAAGGGATGTATTGACGTTTTGCAACGCTTCCCTAAAGTTTCGCACGAGTTGGCGTTCACCGTATTGCTCTTTGCATTGACCCTCGGTGGCGAATTCCTTATGGATTTTCGTTTCCTGCGTGAAATGTCTTTTTTGAATTACCCGTACAAAAATGGCTCTGCACAAAAGCATGTGAATATCGCCATTGCTATCAACGCGCTGACAAACGAAAATGCGACCATTGGCGTGTTCTGGGCTGGAACTATTCCATACTATGCTGACCGCGTCGCAATAGATTTTTTGGGCAAGTCAGATCCATACATTGCCAATCTGCCGCCCGACTTGTCCGGGGAGATGGGCTGGTTGGGTATGAACAGTGTGCCTGGACATAATAAATATGACTTGAATTATTCAATTAAAGAGCTGCTCCCCACCTATGTGCAGGAGTTTGAAGTGGGTTCGCAAGACTTAAACATATGGGGCTCAGAGCATTATGTAAATGTGAAATATAAAGGCATCCGTTTATATTTATTGGAGGATTCTCCCAATGTATATTGGACAAGATAAAACATTCAAAATGAGCTTGTAAGCTGATAATTGGCATTATTAAAATGGTTTATTGAAAATCAATGTGACAAAATATATACAAGTAGCAGAGAAAAGACCATATGTTTTTTAGCAGAAGTCAATGAAGAATTTCAAAAAATTAATGTTTATCGGAAAATTACTATTCGTGCTCATTTCCATTCTGGGCTATCTTATGGTCTTTAATAATTTTTTTCTTTTATCGAAAGATATGATCTACGGAGACTCGTCTGGAGAGAAAATTATTCCACAGCCTTTCTTTGGATTCTGGAGAATACCAGACAGAGTAAATGCCATAGAACATAACGCCGTAAACCGATTGGCAGTGGATTATGCCCAGGTATATTTTCCTTCGCAAGATTTTTCATCCTTGAGTAGACACTACGATCTAGGGTATCTTGACCCGTGGGGGAGGTCCTCAAGATATGCGCCTTTTATCCATTACCTGTGCGCCGTCTCTTTTTGTAAACTCGATTATGGGTATGCAAGTTTTTTGCACATGTTAACTCAAATATTGTTGTTTTATCTCTTTTTTATTATTTCTTTTAAGATGCTGAAAATAGAATCTGACTTATGGTTTGGCTTGTTGCTGGTGAGTATGCTTTTATTCGCAACCCCCACAGGCCTTGGATGGTTTGAACGGGGACAGTTCTCGCTTTATGTGGCCCTTAGTTATCTTTTGTTGATATTGGGTATTTTGAAGAACAAGCCTGTTCTTATTCTGGCATCTGCTTTCTTCGCATATGTCAAATGGACATCATTCCCCTTTTTGTTTGTGGTCATTATTGTTTATTTGCTAAGCTCAAAAGACAGAACGGAAGGCATTCAAAACATTCGAACATCTTTGATATACCTTCTAATCATCTTGTTGCCATCCTTGTTGTTTAGAAGTAAATTTATTCATTTTATTACAGGACTATACCTCCAAGAGCTTCACGAAATACCTGTGGGCATCAGCATGGCTCAACTATTGCCCGCAAGCATCGTAAAGGTATTGCCCCTCATTTTAATATTTCTTGGCTATTTTTATTTACGAAGGAACAATAAAAATTTTAGTCATCTAGTTCCATACTTGATAGGCTCTGGAATTCTTCTGCTCACCTATCCTACTGTGGCATTTGAATATAATATTCCCAACTTGTTCTGCTTCATACCATTGATGTTTTATTGGACAAAACATTCGCACTTCTTAGGCAAAGTAATACGATATGCTTTTTTTGCTTTTATATTGTTAATATCCTTCCCTGATTTTTTGGGTTCATACTTACGTGGAAATAATGTATTGGCAGGATATTTGGCGGTTTCAATTGCATTTTTATTACTCCCTTACCTGTTTCCTAAAAGATCTTTGTCTCAACCCATGAGTGAGGAAAATCTCCAACTAGATTGATGCTTTGGAAATATGGGCTGTTCGAATTCTACACAAACTTGATCCGTCGTGCGGCGAATGCAACCATTCTAAATAATAAAATGCCATGCTTCCAACGCGAGATATTGGTTGTGCCATAGGTCCGTTCACGATAGCGGATGGGGAGGTCTATAATTTTTCGGTTCAGTTTTGCAGCGCCAAATATTAGGTCAAAATCACCAAATGGATCAAAGTCGCCAAAATAGAAACGGTTTGCAGCGATCTTTTCGTAATCTTCTCGCCACATTACTTTTGTTCCGCACAGTGTATCTTTAATAGGTTGACCCAACAGCCATGAGAATGCCATGCTGAAAAGCTTATTACCAATGAAATTTAAAGTTCGCATGGCTTCTTTTTCCATTGGATATACTAACCTGACACCGTTGATGAATTCACCTTTGCCTGAAACAATGGCATCATAAAAACGTGGCAGGTCTTCGGGTGGGACAGTTAAATCAGCATCGAGAATCATTAGGATGTCGCCGGTGGCTTTCTCGAAGCCAAGGCGAATTGCGTCAGCTTTGCCAATGCCAGGTTGTTGTAGAAGCAGGCTGGGAGTTAAAGGGTGAAGCGGAATTTCATCTGCAATGGTTTGATAAGTGTTATCGCGTGAATGTCCCTCAACGAATATGAGTTCGGTTTTTGATCCCATCTTTGGAACGCGCTCGAAAATGGATTTGATGTTGCCTGCTTCATTACGAGCCGCTATTACGACCGAAACGCTTTTCTCTTGAACTGGTTGCGGTGCAGGGCGTGCGATCACAAAATTAGAGAGTGCGAAACTTCGAAATGGCCACAGTTTGACTAAATATCGGTTTGCCAGACTGCCAAGGGGAAGGGGCCATAAAATTTCCTGTGAACTTCGAATGCTCTCGAAATCCGCGAGGCGAAGCATATTATCCAGATCTTCATGAGTTAACCAGTTTTGGTCAAGCATAGGCGCAGCGAAATTAAAATTTTGTGCGATGGTGAGTGGTACCTGCCAGACATGACTATAGAAGTTTAAGATAAGCCGCGTATGAGGCATACATAATCTTTTTATTTGCTCTAGTGCACGTTGTACATCCCATAGATCATTGACAGTATCAGATAGGATGATGACGTCATATGTGCCTTCAACAGTGGAGAGGTCGTGAGCATCATTTTGATGAAACTCAATGTCAGGATAACGTTGTTTGGCTCTTGAGATCATTTCAATAGAGAAATCAATGCCAATGCCATAGGATGGCTGGAGGCTTGCAAGCAGGTCACCAGTGCCGCAACCAATTTCAAGGATGCGCTGGTTGGGGCTAACGAGGAAACGATAGATTTCAATTAATCGGCGATGATACCATCGGCCCATGCCGCGCCAGCTATCTCGCTTTTGAGCCACTGCGTTCCAATGCGCCATACGCTTTTGTTGATATAGATTGCCTGCTTCGTCAAACGCTTGTGTAATATTCATAGTTGCAGATTTTACCTGATAAGTTACCCGATAATTCGCTTTATATGACATTGGACTTGGCCTTTGAATGGGGTTATAATTCAGTCACTGAATTTTGGATTAAAAAATATATGGAATCGACAAACGACGAAATCCGCGAACTTTCCCTGCTTGAACAAATCGAGACTGATCCTGATGTAAATCAGTCTACACTTGCTACACAATTAGGCGTTGCTGTTGGAACGGTCAATTGGCATTTAAAAAGATTGATTGCAAAAGGTGCAGTGAAGGTCTCTCGTGCTGAAAGAAAAAAGTTGCGTTATATCATTACGCCTGAAGGTCTCGCCCTGCGTGCCCGCCTTGCCATTGATTATGTGGAGCGTTCCTTTTCTGTTTATCGCCGAACACGCCAACGCGTAAAAGATCATGTGAAGGATATTCGTCGTGCTGGCTTTGATCGTGTGCGAATCGTTGGTTCTGGTGATGTGGCTGATATTTGTAAGTTGACTTGCCTTGAACAGGGTATTGCAGTTGTGAATGATAAATCTGCTCCATCCTTAGTTCTGGATGGATATAAAGTGCGATTGGAAGGTTTGAATGACTGAATGTCATGTATTGATTACAGGTGGTGCGGGCTATATCGGTTCGATCCTGACCTCGGAACTGCTGCGCCAAAATTATCGAGTCACCATCGTGGACAGCTTACTCTTCGGCGGCGAGAGCATTGTCCCGTTTCTTCATCACCCCAATTTCCATTTCATCAAAGCCGATGTGACTGAAGGACGTGCTGTCCGTGATGCTGTCAAAAGTGATTGGCAGAAACCTGATGCCGTTATTCATCTGGCAGCGATTGTGGGATTTCCAGCCTGTCAGGCAGTAGGGAAGCAAGTGGCGTGGAAATATAATGTAGAAGCTACTAAAAATGTTTTTGGACAGGCAGCAGATTTAGGCGTCGAAAGATTCGTATTTGCTTCCACATACAGCAACTATGGCTTATCAACTGATGGCAAGCCTGTAACCGAAGAGTCTCCTTTAAATCCGCAATCATTATATGCAGAGACAAAGATTGCAAGCGAAGAGTTTTTGCTTTCACAAAAAGATTCTGCCTGCGCGCCGTTATTATTCCGGTTTGCAACTTTATATGGCATCTCGCCCCGCACAAGATTTGATTTGATCGTCAACCAATTTGTATTAGATGCATTTACAAAACGTTCGCTTATCATATATCAGCGCGGATACTCGCGCTCATTTGTGCATATCCGTGACTTGGTGCGCGGTGTAATCATGGGGTTGGAAGCTGAACAATCGAAAATTCGCGGACAAGTTTTTAACTTGGGAACCGAAAACGGCAATTATTCAAAAGATGATATTGTGCGCCTGATCTTAAAACGTATGCCTGAAACTGTTGTTGAATATAAAGATATGTCTTTTGGCGGTGATATGCGCGATATCACTGTTTCATTTGACAAGATCAAGCGTGTGCTTGGCTTTG
Organism: Anaerolineales bacterium; assembly: GCA_014379595.1. Taxonomy (GTDB): domain Bacteria; phylum Chloroflexota; class Anaerolineae; order Anaerolineales; family Villigracilaceae; genus Villigracilis. Next base: position 28,346 of record JACMLM010000066.1, on the reverse strand, counting down.
AAACGACGCTTGATGTGGATGATGGCGTGCGTGAAGTTTTATTTGCATTGAAAACGGGTCTCATCAAAGATCCGTTAGATGATAAATATAGGAATGCTCAGTTCATTGTTCAATAAATGGAGATAAACATGGCAGAAAGTTTTTGGAAAAATAAAAGAGTAATTGTCACGGGCGGCGGCGGATTTCTTGGCTCGTTTGTGGTTGAAAAATTAAAAGAACGCGGTGCGGCCGATATTTTTATTCCCCGCAAAAAAGATTATGACTTAACTCAGCGTGAAGCCATTGAACGTTTATATGATGACGCGTTGAAAAATGTTGCCCCGAAGAATGTCGTAGTAATTCATCTCGCTGCAAATGTGGGTGGCATTGGTGCGAACCGCGAACATCCTGCGGAATTTTTCTATGACAACATGATCATGGGCGTGGAATTAATGCACCATGCTTATAAACGCGGTGTGGGCAAGTTTGTTGCAACGGGTACTGTATGTGCTTATCCAAAATTTACGCCTGTCCCATTCAAGGAAGATGATATTTGGGATGGTTATCCAGAAGAGACCAATGCCCCGTATGGCTTGGCAAAAAAGATGATGCTTGTGCAGGCGCAAACGTATCGTCAGCAATATGGTTTCAATGCTATTTATCTTTTACCTGTCAATTTGTACGGTCCGCGCGATAATTTTAACTTACAGACTTCACATGTGATTCCAGCATTGATCCGCAAAGCGGTCGAAGCAGGTGAGCGCGGTGATAAAGAATTACAAGTGTGGGGCGATGGTTCACCAACTCGCGAATTTTTATACGTCGAAGATGCTGCCGATGGAATTATCACAGCTGCCGAAAAATATAATGGTGACTTACCTGTCAACCTCGGCTCTGGTTATGAAATCCCCATTAAAGATTTAAGCGAGCTAATCGTGAAAATGACTGAGTTCAATGGCAAACTTGCCTGGCAGACTGACAAGCCAAACGGTCAACCTCGCCGCGGACTTGATGTATCTCGTGCAAAAGAATTATTTGGTTGGAGTGCTCAAGTTTCATTTGAAGAAGGAATGCGTCGCACGATTGAGTGGTTTAAAGAGAATCGAAAGAGAGTAGAGAGCAGAGACTAGAGAACAGTTTACTGTTTATCTAATCATCTGTTCTCTAATTATCTTATGTCTGAACTTACCAAACACGAACCTCACACTATTTACATCAAACCTTCCAAAGGTCTTGCTGCATTAAACCTACGCGACCTTTGGATTTACCGTGAACTGATCTTCTTCATGGTTTGGCGTGATGTAAAAGTGAAATACAAACAAACTCTTTTAGGTATGGCGTGGGCTGTCATTCAACCTGTAATGACCATGCTGGTTTTTACCTTTTTGTTCGATAAAGTTGCAAAGCTACAGACTGAAGGAATTCCCTATCCTGTTTTCTCATTTACTGCTTTGTTGCCATGGGGACTGTTTGTCGTGGCGCTCAATCAAGGGAGTCGCTCTCTTGTGGCGCATAACAACATGGTGACGAAGATCTACTTCCCACGCTTGATCCTGCCGATATCCTCAGTCTTTTCTGGGCTGGTGGATTTTGCGATTGCCTTCGTTATTTTGGTTCTCCTGATGTTTTACTATCAAGTCACACCCGCATGGAACTTACTCTGGACGCTTCCGCTGTTTTTATTATTGGCTATTATCACTGCACTTGGCGTTGCGCTTTGGCTTTCGGCGATCAATGTTCAGTATCGTGACGTAAATCAAGCCCTTCCGTTTTTGACTCAATTTTGGTTGTTTGCCACACCCGTTGCCTATTCTATCTCTGCCGTTCCTGAAAAATGGCAGATCGTTTATGCACTTAATCCAATGGTGGGAGTCGTCAACGGCTTTCGTTGGGCATTGCTTGGTACAGGCAACGGACCTGACATCACTTTGTGGGTATCGGTTGGCATTTCAATCTTGATTTTCATCTCCGGACTTTTCTATTTTCGAAGCATGGAAAAGACTTTCGCGGATACCATATAACCTTCGTCATTGCGAGGAGCGCACTTGCCCTTTGCGACGAAGCAATCCCCAATTGAGTTGGAGATTGCTTCGGGCGAAAGAACATCGCCCTCGCAATGACGTGAATGAGAATTTATGACAACAGCAATCAGCGTAAAAAACATCGGCAAACAATACAAAATTGGCGCAGCGGAGACGAAGTTCCACTATAACATGTTGCGTGATGTCATTGTGGATACGGTCTCTGCACCTATTCGTTTGGCAAAAGCAATGATCGGCAGGTCAGATCGTCGTGCAAATCAAAATTTCGTTTGGGCGTTGAAGGATGTTTCCTTTGATCTCGAAGAAGGCAAAGTCCTTGGCATTGTAGGGCGTAATGGTGCAGGGAAAAGCACCCTGCTGAAAATTCTCTCTCGTGTCACGGAACCAACCACTGGAACTGTCTCAGTTCGTGGACGAGTTGGTTCACTCCTTGAAGTAGGCACGGGTTTTCATCCTGAATTAACAGGTAGAGAAAATATTTTTATGAATGGCGCAATTCTTGGAATGAAACGTGCCGAGATTGATTCTAAATTTGATGAGATCGTTGATTTCTCTGAAGTCACACAATACATTGATACACCCGTCAAGCGCTATTCTTCTGGCATGTATCTTCGCCTTGCGTTTGCAGTCGCCGCACATCTCGAACCTGAAATTTTAGTTGTCGATGAAGTGTTGGCTGTGGGTGATGCTGAGTTTCAAAAGAAATGTTTGGGCAAGATGGGTGATGTAGCGCAACAAGGCCGCACGGTTTTATTTGTCAGCCATAATATGTCTGCGATTTTGCGATTGACCCAGGAAGCAATTGTTTTGAACAAAGGTCAATTGCTGATGCGCGGACCCACACAGCAAGCCGTTGATTTTTATCTTTCATCGGGACAATCCCAGGCAGGTGAACGTCTTTGGGACGCAGATGAAATTCCAGTGACGAGTGCTCCATTTACGCCGATCAGTTTGAAGGTCAAAGAAAGAAGCGGAAAGATTGTAGATACAATCCGCTCCACTGAACCAGTCACACTTGAATTTGAATATAAACTTGATTCATCTGTCACGGGTTTGCGCGTTGGTTTATATATCAGTACCACGCGCGGTGAATATGTTTTCACGTCGTTTGATACCGATGATACCGCGCTGTACGATAAGTTTGACACGCGCCATGCGGGCCGTTATATCAGCCGCGCAGAAATCCCTGCGGATATTTTTAATGAAAGTCGTTATACCGTTGGTGTCAACGCGAGTTCGTTTGGCGTGCGTCGTTATTTTATGGATGAAAATGTACTTGCTTTCAACGTGGATATTTCGGGCGCGCCTGGTACGCAATGGGGCGAACCGCGTGTTGGTCCGATACGTCCGCGCTTGAATTGGAAGATAGAAAAGTTGGATTAGCAAATGAATTCAACTCTTAAAAATATTTTAGGCGATCTGCCTTTTACTGTTGAAATTGATTGGGCATTACGCTCGAAGAATCAAACACGCCGCGACCATTTCAATTTGGATCGTTTACAAAAATCTTTACCTGTAGCAGTAGAAGTAGTTAAACCTTTTGCAGAAAAAGCGACATCTGGAAAAAAGGTTCTATTCTTTTCAACACTTCATTATTGGATCGAGCAATCTGCTTACCTTGGATTGGTGCTTGCAGGCCTTGGACACAAAGTCACATTATTGACTTTGCCATATTCTGAATGGCATAAAGAAAAAGATAAATTTACACAACGACAACGTGTGCTTCATACACGCGACGCTTTGTCATCTTTATCCCCATTAATCAAACACGCTTCCATGCTTGACCTTCGACCTTCAACCTTTGACCTTCCAACTGCGCTTCAAGCTGATATCAAAGAGATTTCGTTGTGGGACGCGCAATACACATTGATGCGTGAAGAAGTGGACATGAACGATGCATCTGACCGCGCGTTATATGATTTGAGAATCGAAAGAAATACATTTGCTGCCAAAACTGCATTGGAATGGATGCAAACTAACAATCCTGATGTAGTTTTGATCCCCAATGGACTAATTCTCGAAATGGGAATTGTATTTCGTGTGGCGCGCTATTTAGATATTGAAGCTGTTACTTATGAATTCAATGACCAGCGCGAACAAATTTGGCTGGCGCAAAATTCATCCATCATGCAGCAGGATACAGATTATCTGGTTGACGCGCGTTGTCATTTGCCAGTTACTGATGAGATGTTCGAGCGCGTTGCAGACTTAGAAAATGCCCGCCGGGGTGCACGTGTGTGGGGAAAATCAGAAAGATTATGGCAATATGTCTCCTCACAAGGTGCAGAAGAGACTCGTAAATTACTTAATTTGGATGACCGTCCCGTAGTGATGCTCGCCGCAAATGTTTTAGGTGACAGCCTCACATTAGGGCGAGACATCTTTGCTTCTTCAATGACTGAATGGATCACCAAGACCGTTCAGTATTTTGCCAAACGAACTGACGTGCAATTGGTGATTCGTGCTCACCCGGGTGAGAAACTTGTGCCTCAAGCAAAGTCTATGGGGACAGTTGTGCGCGAGGCATTGCCTGAATTGCCAAGTCATATTCATATCATTGGTGCATTGGACTCAATTAATACTTATGACTTGATTGAAATTGCTGATGTCGGTTTAGCATATACCACTACGGTCGGACTCGAAACAGCCATGAATGGCCGCCCCGTCATCTCTTGCGGACAAACCCATTATCGCGGACGGGGAATCACTCTCGACCCTAATTCATGGGATGAATATTATGCTGTTCTCGAAAAAGTTTTAGCAGATATCCCATCTTATAAGTTGAGTGAAAAACAAACCGAATTTGCCTGGAACTATGCGTATCGTTTCTTCTTTGAATACCCGCGCCCATTCCCATGGCGTTTGATGAATTTCTGGGACGATCTGGAAACATGGCCTCTCGAAAAAGTATTAAGCGAAGAAGGTAGGACTCAATTCAAAGATACTTTTGATTTTCTGGTTGGAAAACCATTTACGTGGAAATAAATTTGTAGGGGCGGGGTCTCCCCGCCCAGGGCGGCAGGACGCCGCCCCTACGGAATGAAAATATGACAAACGAAACCAAACAAAAAGTCCGCGAATTCTATGACGAGATCGGCTGGCAGCAGGAAGGTGATGGACATTACCAAAATGCCCGCTATGAAGACCTGCGCCCTGTCTCACGCGAATACATCCACAAGACCCGCCTACGAGTGATGAATGGCCTCGCCCCGACTGGTAAATTTATGTTAGATGCAGGTTCTGGTCCTGTACAGTATGAAGAGTATAAAGTGTATTCGCAGGGATACCAAAAGCGTGTGTGTTTGGATATTTCCATGCAGGCATTGCGTGAAGCACGTGAGAGAATCGGTGATCATGGATTGTTTGTCGTAGGTGACCTCGCGAATCTGCCTTTCAAAAAAGAATCTTTTGACGGTGCTGTTTCCATGCACGCCATTCACCACCTTGCGTTGACAGAACATCCTCGTGCATACGCAGAGATTCATCGTGTGCTTGCAGTTGGACGTACCGCAGCCATCGTCAACGGTTGGCATGAACCACTTTTAATGAGGATGGCAGAACCCTTGATCGGTTTGATGCGGAAATTATCGGGCCGTTCTCAGAAAAAGAAAAAAGAATGGTTGAACGAAGAAGATGCTACAGGGACATTCGTCCAAAAGATGACTCCCGAATGGCTCAAGCGAGAGATCGGCTCAAAAATGACAATTGAAATCAAACCCTGGCGCAGCATGAGTACGAGGATCTTAAGATGGTTTGTCCGCCCGTTTGGTGGAAGAGCCTTTTTGAAATTCATCTTCTGGTTGGAAGGTGTCTTTCCAAAGTTCTTCGCTGAAAATGGACAATATCCTTTGATCGTGATCAGGAAATAATATGTCCAAATTCACAGACCAGCAATATCTCACCACCAATCAGTATAAAGATGCGAGGAACTTGGAAGCTCGACTGGCAATTCATCCACGCTTTAGTACAAATCCATATGGCTGGTTCAATTGGATTTTTGACACGCTCGCCAAACTACCCAAAGATGCAAATGTTTTGGAACTGGGTTCTGGCTCTGGTGCTTTGTGGACAAATATTGCCGATAGAATCCCTGCTAACTGGCACATTACTTTGAGTGACCTGTCCCAAGGAATGTTGGATGCAGCCTGGCGTAATTTGGTTGTAACTGGTAGGAATTTTAAATTTGAACAGATTGATGCCCAGTCCATCCCATACAAGGATGAGACATTTGATATTGTCATTGCGAATCATGTCCTCCATCATGTTCCAGATCGTCCCAAAGCACTTGCAGAAATAAAAAGAGTCCTGAAGAATGGCGGCCATTTGATTGCAACGACGATCGGCGAAAACCATATGAAAGAGATGAATGATTGGTTAACGCACACTAGTAACCATAAACAGACAAGTATGTTTTCCTTGTTATTCACTCTTGAAAATGGACTGGAAGAATTAAAACCATTCTTTTCAAAGGTTGATCTCTCTCGTTATGATGACCATTTGTGTGTGACTGAAGTCGAGCCTGTAATGGCTTACATCCGCTCCGCGATTCGGGGGGCAGATTTGTCACAAGAGAGTCTTGAAATTATTGAAAAAGAGTTAACTTCAATTCTTGAAAAAGAAGGCAAAATTTTGATCACAAAAGACTCTGGCTTGTTCGAAGCTATAAAATAGGAGAACTTATTATGGATTGGAAAGATCAAGTAGTCCTTGTCACTGGCGGAACAGGGTCATTCGGCAAGAAATTTACCAAAATTTTATTAGAAGAACATCAGCCGAAGAAGATCATTATCTTCAGCCGTGACGAGTTGAAACAGCATGAAATGCAGGTATGTGGCTATAACCATGAAAGCCTGCGTTATTTCATTGGCGATATTCGTGACCGCGAACGTATGTTGCGTGCTATGCACGGTGTGGATATTGTTGTTCATGCAGCCGCTTTGAAACAAGTTCCTGCTTGCGAATACAATCCGATGGAAGCGATTAAGACGAATATCATGGGCACGGCGAATGTCGTCGAAGCCGCGCTGGATGCTGGTGTAAAAAAAGTTTTAATGGTCAGCACCGATAAAGCCGTCAGCCCGGCGAATCTTTACGGAGCTACAAAACTTGCCGCAGAGAAGTTAACCATTCAAAGCAACGCATATGCCGGTGGGTCAGCAACCAGATTTTCGTGCGTGCGATACGGGAATGTCGTCGGCTCGCGTGGCTCCATCGTTCCATTATTTCTAAACCAGCGTGCAGGTGGCAAGATCACAGTCACAGATGACCGCATGACGCGCTTCTGGCTTTCGCTTGATCAGGGTGTGCGTTTTGTGATTACCTGCATTGAGCAAATGGAAGGCGGCGAAGTTTTTGTTCCCAAGATTCCCAGCACAAAAGTTGTTGATCTTGCAAAGGCGATTGCACCCAATGCTGAAATCAATATCATTGGTATTCGTCCTGGTGAGAAATTGCATGAGATGTTGATCTCAGAAGATGAAGCGCGTCACACGATTGAACTTGATGCGATGTTTGTTGTGCAGCCTGCCGAAGCCACGTGGTTCGGCTATTCGTGGAAAGACAAAGGTAAATCTTTAAAAGAGGGCTACTATTATTCCAGCGATAACAATTCACAATGGCTTGATGTGGATGGCATCAAAAAATATATTGCGCCCTTTGAAGAGTTATTCACACAAGGCAAGCTCGAAGGATAATATTCGTGGCGCGTATTCTCATTACAGGAGTCAGCGGTTTACTTGGAATTAATCTCGCACATGAGACGATGAATGAACATGACATTATCGGTGTGGATCGCAGCAAATTGGTTAATCCGCCTTTTAAGATTTTGAAAATGGATTTATTAGAGTCTGACGCAGTGGACTCTATCCTCGACGATGCCCAGCCCGAATGGCTGATCAACTGCGCGGCTCTAGCGAACCTGGATGCCTGCGAGGCGGACCCAGACCTTGCCCGCCGCTTGAACACTGACCTGCCCGCGCAAATGGCAAAGGCTTGTAAGGCACGGGGGGTTTCATTCGTTCACATTTCAACCGACGCTGTCTTTGATGGTAAAAAAGACGGTTTTTATACTGAAGATGATTTGCCCAATCCGCTTGGCGTTTATTCAAAAACAAAACTAGATGGCGAGCGCGCTGTGCTCAGTGAAAATTCAAATAACATCGTTGCACGCGTTAATTTTTATGGCTGGAGCCTGGGGGGAAGACGAAGCCTGGCAGAATTTTTCTTCTATAATCTTAGTGATAATAAAAGTATCAGCGGATTCACAGACGTGGTTTTTTGCCCAATGCTGGTTAATGACACAGCCCGTATCCTGGTGAAAATGCTGGAGAAGAAGCTCAGTGGTCTGTATCATCTGGTTGGCAGAGATGCCATGAGCAAATATCAGTTTGGGGTGGAGGTTGCCCGTGAATTTAGTCTAAAAGAAAGTGAGATTTCTCCGAAGTCTATACTCTCTTCGGGTCTGGCTGCTCCGCGTGCTCATAATTTATGTTTATCCATCCACAAGTTATCCACAGATTTAGGCGAATCTCTCCCCCAATTCTCCACAGGTTTGGATGAGTTTTACACACAATATCAGGATGGTTATCCACAGAAAATCCGAAGTTATCAACAATAAAAGCAGATTTTATCCACTCTGAGTCACAGTTTTGCCTAAAAAACACGAGATTTTTCCACAAGAATTACGCATTTTATTCCGGAATTATTGAATTTTCTGGAGAGTTATCCACAGTTTGTACCTAGTTATCCACAGCCTTTACTCACCTTTTTCCACAGAATCGGAGAAATTATGGAAATCAAGTTTGGAAATCGAACGATTGGCTTGAATCACCTCACCTACTTCATTTCAGGACACACATTTGGGTAGGATTGGAAGTAACTTATGAAACTGGATAAACTTGTCAAAACTTTGCCCAAAGCTGAACTTCACGTTCATTTGGAAGGTGCTATTGCTCCAACGGTGGCTCTTAAGTTGGCTCATAAATATCAGCATCTAGGGGTTGTTGAAAAAGTTGAATTATTACAAGAATCGATTATATTCCAAAGTTTTGAAGATTTTCATTCTTATTATCAGATATGTATGCAATTGATGCGTTCCACAGATGATTTTGCCCTTGTGGTATATGAGTGTGGACGCGATATGATGAATCAGAACATCCGTTATCGCGAAATGTACATTTCCATTTACCAGCACCTGCATATATGGGAAAAGAATTTGCATCTTCAGGATGTTTTTGATGGACTACTTATGGGCTGTCAGAAAGCACGTGATGATTTTGATGTAGAAATGCAATGGATATTTGGCATCCCTCGCAATCGACATTTCAGTGGTCGCAATCCTAGAATTTTTGACCCCACAATAGCAACTAACGTTTTAGATTATGCCCTTCAAGGACGAGAATATGGCGTAATTGGGATCGGACTTGGAGGGAATGAAAGCGATGCTCCTCCAGACCCATTTAGAAATGTGTTTCAGCAAGCAAAACAAATGGGCTTGCGGAGTATTCCACACGCTGGAGAAACTGATGGAGCGAATAGCGTTTGGGGCGCAATCAAGGAGTTGCAAGCGGATCGTATTTGTCATGGCGTTCGTTCAATTGAGGACATGAATGTAGTTAAAGAACTAGTTGAGCGTCAAATTCCCTTGGATATATGCCCAACAAGTAACATTCGCCTCAATATCTATCCAACAATGAGTCAACACCCGTTTCAGAAGTTAGATAAATTAGGCATAATTGTCACAATTAATAGTGATGACCCTTCAATTATTGGAAGTTCTTTGTGTGATGAATACATTGCTGTGGCCAAGGAATTTGAGTATACGATAAATGACCTTGTACGTTTTGCCAAGAACTCAATCCAAGTATCTTATGCAACAACTGAATCAAAGACTAAATATCTTTCGGAAATCTCTCAATGGGAGAAATCTTATCTAACTAATACGCAGCAAACTACGGCATTCCAAGAAGTGACCTATGACTCTTGAACTTCTAAAATCCAAAACAGGACGAACTTTGATTGAATCCCATCGTGGCGTTGAAGGGGATGTGCCTGAAAATTCATGGGCGGCAATTAAGCTGGGGCATGAATTAGGTGCCGACTTGATCGAAGTGGATGTTCAAATGAGTCAGGATGGCATCCCATTTTTGCGCCATAACTATCAATTGCCTGATGGACGATGGTGTCACGATATACCTTGGAATGAGTTAAAGGAATTCAAAATTGATGGCGAGCATTTGCCAAAATTGGAAGATGTACTAGTCTGGGCGCGAGATACAGGTGTACATTTCTCCTTAGATATGAAAACTTTCTTCAAACCAGAAGGAAATTTAATGAAGGAAGTGCTACCCTTGATAGAGCGGACAAATACAAAAGATAACGTACTGTTATTGTTTTTCGATCATAAGGAATTACTTCAAACAAAACTTGCTTATCCTGAATTGACTGTCCGTGCTTTGCTCACTGGTAGACTTTTGAATTATGCTGAGTATCTTCAGAAGATCAAAGCAGATTGTGTCAGTGTTTCCTATGGACTGTTTTGTCCCGAAGATATTGACCAAATCCATTCAATAAACGTCTCACTGGTTCTAGTCGAGTATTGGAATCAAAGTAATGATTTGTTTCAGAAATATGATATTGATGTACTTTCAGTTGGTAATCCTATGGATGCCAGAAAAATTTTGAATCATCAATGGCATAATTTCGGAGGAACTTATGGAAATTAAATTTGGAAAACGAACCATCGGCTTAAACCACCCTACTTATTTCATTGCTGACATCGCTGCCAATCACGATGGTGACATGGAACGTGCGAAGCAATTAATCCGATTGGCGAAAGAAGCAGGCGCGGATGCAGCCAAATTCCAGAATTTTGATGCGCCGAAGATCGTCTCGGATTACGGTTTCAAATCCATGAATGGTGGACAAGTGAGTCACCAAGCCTCATGGAAGAAATCCGTGTTTGAAGTATACAAAGGCGCATCTATTCCGTTTGAATGGTCTATGACATTAGTTGAGGAATGTAACGAAGTAGGCATTGACTACTTCTCCTCGCCGTATGATTTTGAAGCGATTGATTTCCTTGATCAATATGTGGAAGTTTACAAAGCTGGCTCGGGTGAAATTGACTGGATCGAAGCCTTGGAGAGAATGGCGGCTAAAGGCAAACCGTTCTTTGTCGCCACAGGTGCATCTACAATAGGGGAAGTACAAAAAGCAGTTCATGCCATTATGAAAATTAATAAACAATTGGTGTTGATGCAATGCAATACAAATTACACAGCTAGCCCGAATAATTACGACCATTTACATTTGAATGTTTTGAAAACATTTGCAACCATGTTCCCTGACGTAATTTTAGGATTGTCAGATCATACTCATTCTGTTGCACCTGTTCTCGGTGCGGTAACATTAGGTGCGCGTGTGATCGAGCGTCACTTTACAGACAGCAATGACCGCGAAGGCCCAGATCATAAGTTTGCGATGAATCCTGAAAATTGGGCAAAGATGGTCGAAGAGACTCGTCTGCTGGAACGTTCATTGGGAAGTTCTGATAAGTTCATTGCTGATAATGAACAAGAGACTCAAATTGTCCAGCGCCGTTGTCTGCGCGCCGCGCGCGAAATTAAAGCAGGCGAAATTTTTACGCGTGATATGATCGACGTACTTCGTCCCGCCACACCTGGCGCCATCAAACCTGACCAGATTCAAAATATAATTGGCACAAAAGCATTGAGCGATATGCCACTTGGCAAAGAACTCCGCTGGACGGAATTGGGCATGTAGAAAATCATATGTCATTGCGAGGAGGGTGCTTTTCCCGACGAAGCAATCCTCAACTTTGAAAGAGATTGCTTCGTAGTAAAGAAAAATAGCACTCCTCGCAATGACGCGGACATGAAACATGAAACTTATCTATTTCTCCCTCGGCTATACCACCCACGATTATCGCTTCCTCAAATCCATTGTTGAGGGCGGGCATGAGGCGTTCTTTGTCCAACTGGAAGGAAATCAACGACAAGTGGAAGATCGTCCTATTCCTGAAAATGTGAATCAAGTCACCTGGAAGGGCGGGCGTGAGCCGTTTCGCTGGGGGAACCTCGTGAAGTTGGTTTTAGACTTTCGGCGTTTGGTGAAAAAAATCAAGCCTGACCTGATCCATGCAGGTCCGATTCAAACCTGTGCATTCATTGCTATATTAAGTGGATTTCGCACCGTGCTTACCATGTCCTGGGGATTTGATCTGATGGAGGATGTACATAAAAGTAAATGGATGGAATGGGTAACGCGCTACACATTAAAGCGTTCCTCATTCTTTACCAGTGATGCAAAGGTAACGCGTGATCTGGCTATAAAATATGGAGTCAGCCCCGAAAAAACAGTGGTATTTCCCTGGGGTGTTGACTTGGAACAATTCAAGCCAAACCCTGATCACTGGGTAGTGAATACAAGTCACTTCACTTTATTCTGCAACCGCTCATGGGAAACACGTTACGGCGTAGATTTACTTGCACGTGCATTTGTCAAATTAGCTAAACAAAGTGGAAATGCAGATTTGATATTGCTCGGCGATGGCTCTCTGGGAAATCATATACGTCACATCTTGCAGGTTGGCGGCGTGTCAGATCGAGTCACATTTGGAGGGCAGATCTCACAAACCGATTTACCGCGCTGGTATCAGGTAGCTGATCTTTATATTTCGCCTTCACATATAGATGGTTCGTCCGTTTCGCTAATGGAAGCGTTGGCCTGCGGTTTGCCTTGTTTGGTTTCAGATATTCCTGCTAATAAGGAATGGATCACTGAAAATGAAAATGGCTGGTTGTTTCATGACGGCGATGAGAATGAACTTGTTGGTAAGATTCTCACAGCAATTGCTCAAAAGGATAAACTTTCGGGGATTGGCGCAGCAAGCCGAAGGTCCGCAGAGATGCGTGCAGATTGGAAAAAGAATGCCGAAACGTTGATGAATGTTTATCGAAGTTTGGGGGGAAAAAATGCTCAATAAAAAAGAGCTGCTGGATGGTTTTGGAAAAATAAAAATCCAAAGCGATACCATCGTTGTGCATACATCTTATAAATCTTTGGGCGGCGTAGATGGTGGTGTAGACACCGTAATCGATGTGATGCAGGAGTTAGCGGGGAAAAATGGAACTGTGCTTTTCCCAGCATTTAATTTTCAATCGTGGACGGAGACGCATTATTTTGACGTAATGGAAACGCCTTCGAAAATGGGCATGATCACCGAGCAAGCACGCCTCAGACCTAACGCAAAGCGGACTCCGCATCCGATCTACAGTTTCTCCGCTTTAGGAGCCCGTGCCGACGAATTCTCAAAAACTGAAGATGTGGAAGCCTATGGACCGAACTCTGCATTCGCATTATTTCATAAATTAAACGCAACCATAATTAGCATCGGGCTTGATTTCAATAACTCGTTTTCAATGCATCATTATATTGAATATAACGTCGGTTGTGATTATCGGCGCACAAAAGAATTTGCTGGCATTTATATGGGCTATGATCGTGTGCCGCAGACAAAAAAGTACTCAATGTTTGTGCGTTTGAATGACCGCGTGAAAACTTATATTGTGCCAGGCATGAACGATTTACTACATGCAGGAATTATTAAGGAAGTTCAAGTAGGTGGCGCAAAAGTCCATTACCTGACGGCAAATGAATTCTTTGATAATATGTCTGTCATTGTGCGCGACCACCCTGAGAAATTGCATTATATTGAAGAGCCGAAATATTAAATAAAAACTCCGCTGGTTGAGTAGGTGGTATGCTCTTTGCCGCTGTATCGAAACCAGCAATTTAAAGTAAACTCGAAATTTGTGGTCTCGATACAGGCGAGAAAATCACTCGCCTTACTCGACCACCGAATTTTATAAAAGGCAGAACATGAAACCTTATACATCTCTCAAATCCATTCTCTCTGAGTTTTATCCACTTCATCGAACTCTCGCCTCTGATGATCAAGACAAAACGCTTGAAATCATAGGCTCCTACATGCCTGATTCTTCTAATTACACAATCGAGACTTACACTCCCCTCGAACAAGCATGGACATGGAAAGTGCCCGAAAGATATGTAGTTCACGAAGCATATCTTGAAATTGAAGGCGGCGAACGGATTGTTGATTTCAAAAACAATCCGCTTCATATTGTTTCCTATTCACTACCTATAGATGGAACATTTACTTTTGAAGAGCTTCAACCTCATTTGCATTTCAATGAAAAACGTCCGCATACGATTCCGTGGGTGTTTAAATATTATGACCGTGTCTGGGGATTCTGTTTATCAAAGAATATATTTGATAAGCTTCCGCGAGATAAAAAGTATCGTGCAGTCATTAAATCCGAGTTTGTAACTGACCCGAAGCAAGGCTTCAAAATTGCGACGGCTGTGATTCATCCTGAAGGCGGAGCGAATCCAGAAGCTGGAGAGATAGTCATTCAGGCCCATACATGCCATCCCATGCAGGCCAATGACGATGGTGCGGGTGTGGTTAGCGCAATTGACCTTGCAAGAAGACTTGCTGAAAAACCTTTGCCCCCCGGCTCAATGAGTGTCCGCTTTTGGTTTGGACCTGAGACCATTGGTACGATTGTCTGGCTTTCTCATAATGAACATCTCATTCAAAATATGCGCGGTAGTATTTTCATGGAGATGACAGGCAACAAAAATAAAATTGCCTGGCATCATACGCGTCAGCATACGCATGTGTTAGATCGAATTGCCGCTTCGGTTGTAAAAAATATTCAGCACGATGAAAGATCATTTGCAGATTATCCGCCCAACGACGAACGTGTGATAAATGGGCCGGGTGTCAATGTTCCCAGTATCTCAATCAATCGCTGGCCCTACGATGAATATCACACCACGGACGATAACTTGGATATCATTCACGATGATATGTTAAGTGGTGCGGCAGAGACCGCTGAACAAATTGTGCGTATCTTCGCTACAAACTATATTCCAAAGCGCACTTTCCGTGGTCCTGTGTTTCTCAGCGGCAATGGTCTTTGGGTCGATTGGCATGAAAACTTTGCTCTTAATCGAGCCATTGAAAAGATTATGATGCGCTTTGAAGGTCAGCACAGTGTCTTCGATATTGCAGATCAAGTGGGGCTTGATTATTGGATGGTGCATGATTATGTTGAAAAATTTAGAGCCAAAGGGTTTGTGACTCCACTTCCAATTCCATCCGAGGCACAAAACGCGTAGGGGCAGTTGGCCGTCCGCCTCTATAAACAATTTTATGAAACCAAAAGTAGTAGCTATCATTCAGGGACGCATGTCTTCATCCCGTTTGCCTGGAAAAATATTCGCAGATATTGCAGGTCAGCCCATGTTGCAACGCGTCTTCATTCGGACCTCACGCTCTGCTTCAGTTACCGAAACGATTTTCGCCACGACAACTGATCCCTCTGACGACCCCGTAGCTGAATACTGCGACTTTAGCGGCATTCCCTTCACCCGAGGCAGTCAGTTCGATGTGCTTGACCGTTATTATCAAACAGCACTACAAGCCAAAGCAGATGTGGTCGTCCGCATCACGGCAGATTGTCCTGTCATTGATCCTGAGTTAATTGATAATGTTGTGAACACTCTGCTCAAAGATGAATATGACTTTGTCTGCAATCGCCTGCCTCCACCATGGACTCGCACCTATCCCATTGGCTTGGATGTGGAAGCCTGTACTTTCAAAGTTCTAAAGAAAGCATGGAAGGAAGCCAAAGAGCCGCAGCACCGCGAACATGCCATGCCTTATTTCTATGAAGGAGTGCAGTTGTCTCGTCAAAGCCGAACGCTTGAAATTGGAACTTCTCAACGTGGATTTAATATCGCCCTGCTTCATCACACCACAGACTTCGGCGATTACCGCTGGACGGTAGACACTCCCGAAGATTTAGAATTCATGCGACAAGTTTATTCTCGCTTTAATGGACGTGATAATTTCTTGTGGAAGGAAGTGTTGGATTTAGTCCATGATGAACCTAAATTGATGGAGATCAACGCGGGTGTTCAACACAAGACACTCAAAGATATTGATACTCGTGCGACTAAAAAGTAATCACCTATTACTATTCCCTATTCACTAATGCCTTTAATCACTCTCTTCTCCGCGCCCAAACCCTTCACTAATCCACATATCGCGATTATCCAGCGCAATGCGATCAAGTCATGGACTCTGCTCCCTGATGTCGAAGTCATTTTGCTGGGGGATGAAGTTGGTCTTGCCAAAATTTCAAAAGAACTGAGTGTTAAACATTTACCTGATGTGAAAGTCAATGAAAGTGGTACACCGTTAATTTCATCCATGTTTCAATTGGCACGGGAAAATGCTAACAGTGAATTACTCTGCATTATCAACACGGACATGATCCTCATGCCTGATTTTGTCGAAGCAGCACGTAGGTCACGTTTGCAACGTGACGAATTTGTGTTGCTCGGTCAGCGCTGGGACTATGACATCACCTCTCCGATTGATTTCACTGAAGGCTGGGAACACCGTCTACAGTCCACAGTCCATAGTCAAGGCCAACTTCACCGTCCCGCAGGAAGCGATTTTTTCCTCTTCCCCAAATCCTGTTACACAGACATCCCCGATTTTACAATTGGCCGCGCAGGCTGGGACAATTGGATGATATACAAAGCTCGTAAGGGAGGCTGGCCTGTGATTGATTGCACACCATCTATGGTGATCGTGCATCAAAATCATGACTATAGTCATTTGCCTGATTCAAAACCTCATTATGACCACCCTGACTCGAATGAAAATATCCGCCTCGCAGGTGGACAGGCCAATATTCGCTACACGATTTTGGATTCAACACATCAACTCATCAATGGTAAACTTGCCCGCCCAAAGATGACGTCGCTGCAACTTACCCGTAAGTTGGAATTGTTCTTGCGGACAATCTTTTTCTTTTTACCTGAAAATATGATTGAGAATATTGCCCGCCCAAAACGATGGAAGAAGCGAATTCAAAAATTATTTAAATAAACGTGGGGGCGAGGCCCCCCTGCCCTGGGCGGCACGCTTCGCAGCGCCGCCCCTACAAGGAATGTAAATGCGTAAAGGTCAAAACCCTGCCAAGTTCGTCAAAGATGTAGCCCGCCCAGAACGGGTGACTGTTGCATTATTAAATTACATCCCGTTCTTAAGCGGATTCTATGCTGAGACATTGGATGTGTTAAAAGTTAGTTTGGAATCAATGCACAAAGATGCTGGCTTGCCATTTGACCTGATGGTCTTCGACAACGGCTCATGCGAAGAAGTTCGTGACTTCCTCGTGAAAGAAAAGGAAGAAGGACGAATCCAATATTTGATTCTCGCCGAGAAGAACATGGGCAAGGGTGGTGCATGGAATGTGATGCTGGCAGGCGCGCCTGGTGAGATCATCACCTACACCGATGCGGACGTTTTATTTTCCCCGAACTGGCTTACGCGTTCTGTGGAAATTCTCGAATCCTTCCCCAACGTTGGTATGGTGACTGCACGCCCCTTCCGCACACCGCCCGAGTTTTACGAATCGACCTTGAAGTGGGCGAAGGAAAATGCGAAACTTGATGAAGGTCAGTTCATTCCGTGGGAAACTTTTTTGGAATTCAATCTTTCATTGGGGCAAACTGAAGAAGAGAATAAAAAAGTGTATGCAGAGACAAGAGACTGGAGAATAGCTTATAAAGGTGTGACTGCGTTGGCAGGTGCATCGCACTGGCAGTTCACAGCGTACAAATCCACGCTGGGGCAATTTCTGCCCTTTGACATGGACAAGCCCATGGGACAAGTCCGCCAGTTGGACAAGCGCATGAACGACGCAGGCTTGCTGCGCCTGATGGTCTCCGACCCGCTGGCGATGAATATGTCCAATACGCTTGGGTATTTGCGCGGGGAGTTGGGGAATCAAAAAGAAAGAGGAAAGAAGAAAGAAAGTTTTGGAAAGCGCATACTGGAATTGGGTTTTATCAAGAAGATGTTGTTGACAATATATAACAAAATTTTTAAAATGTATTATGAATAAACTCTATGGTCAATTCGTCTACAGATTTTGAAAGTAAGTTCTTGGATGAAGCCATTTATGCATTCGAAATTGCGGCATCCAACAATTATTTCAATTGGTATTGTATGCAGCATATTGTTACACTATCTCGATTGTTGGATCGGGAGGATCTTACACCGCGAGTAGCTCGTTTGTGGGATGATGCTGTCAAACGATTTGGAAAATCGGAGGAACCTAAAGGAGGATTAGGTGCCACTGACCCTATTGAAAAGTCTCTTCGCTTTGTAAAACAATATCCGAAAGATTCATTGCCTTATCACGTGAAACTTATAAGAAATGAACCCCATATTACACTTTGTCTAGATGCTCAATATGATGAAGCACTTAAACATGCAGCCAATGACCTTGCACTTGAGGATATTGCCGCAACACAGATTGTTCTTGGAGATTTCGTTACTGCACAAGAAACTCTAAAGAGAATTACGACAAGAAATAGTGTAAAAGATATGCTCATAGTTTTTATTATCGAGAAATTTAGAAGAAATGAAATGAAAGACGTATTTTCACTTTTAGATGAACTAAGAGCCAGGCAAATAGATTTGTGGGAGTATGTGCATTTAGCTTTTGGTTTTGCTGGTTATGAACCATGGGGTGGATATCCTTATGCAGATTATTAATCATTCCAAAAGACAAGATAAAAACCTCCTGAAACAGAATCAATTCCCAGTTAAGAAAGAAGCGCAGTGACCAAACGTATCTTCATCTCCGCCGACCATGGCATGGCAATCATCTACTTCCTGCAAAGCAACGTCGTCCCGACTCTGCTTGCTGCGGGCGTTGAGATCATCGTCCTCACCGACGACGACACCAAAGAAAAAATCGCATCACGTTTCACGCAGCACGGTCTCATCTTTGAAGGCTTACGCTTAAAGCAAGCCAATGAGTATGCAAAAAAAATCCAACCGCGCCTTCAATGGCTGCTCGCCTACCTGCGCCGCGTCGGCGGCTCGCGCCGCATCAACACCGAAGCCATGGACAGCCACATCTGGGAAGTCTGGGCGGAGAACGGCTGGAAATTTCGTTTGGGCATTTGGATTCCCTCCGCGCTGATGATTCTCCTCCTGCGGAATTTTTCCTTCGCCCGCAAACTTTTGATTCGGATGCAAAACCGCTTCACGCCTACCCCAGGCCTGTACACTAACCTCTTCGACAAATATCAACCCGACATGGTCATCGCTTCGACTCCAGGCTGGCGCATGGACCGTTATCTCCTGCGCGAATCCGCCAAGCGTGGAATCCCAAACATGACCGTCATCGTCGGCTGGGATAATTCATCTTCGTACAACGTATCAGGCGCTGATGTGCAGTGGGCGACTTGTTGGTCTGAATTGCAAAAAGAGGAACTTGTCAAAGGTTCAGATTGGAATCCCGAGCATGTGCATATTGGTGGTATCCCATCGTACGACGGATATTTCCGCAAGCAATGGTTAATGCCGCATGACGAATATTTCAAATTACATGGACTCGACCCGAAGCGCAAGTTAATCTCGTACGCTAGCAGTTTTGTCCACTTCGCGCCGAACTATCCGAACATCGAAGCGCTGGCGAAATTGATTTCATCTGATTCACTGGCAGAACCTTCGCAGTTGTTGATCCGATTGCATCCCAGTCACTTTCAAGATAAGCCGAAAATCTTTGCAGATGAACGCGCACAAGTTTTCGAGTTGGAGAAGAAATATCCCAATGTGCATGTTGTTCAGCCTGTGGCATTGGGTGGGTCACTCGGCTACTACGGCGGCGAAGACATGGACGAGAAATCATCCATGATGGCGTATTCCGATGTAGTTGTGACGGTCTACTCCACCATGCTGGTCGAGACCGCTGTCCACGATACCCCTATGATCGCCGCAACGATTGATACCCCTGGCGGATGGAACAAAGCAAAGAAATTCTCTTTATCTCTGAAAGAGATCGGTGACTGGCCTACGCATAAACGCTTCCGCGAAGCCAAGGCGGGACGCGTAGCAAGCAATGAAACTGAGTTGCGTGATATGTTAAATATGTATTTGAAAGATAAAACTGTAGATTCGGCTGAACGCAGAAAGTTTATCGAAAACGAAATTACATTTACTGATGCAGGTGCAGGAAAGCGAACGGCAGAGTTTATTTTGAAGGTGCTGAATTCGTAGGTCACGTTTGCAACGTGACTTCACGCTAAAAGCATGACCTACATTTTCATGGTAAAAATAGGGACTGGAGAACAAATGAAACAAAAATTTCTACTTGTAATTTCTATCTTAATTATCGCCACTCTTTCTGCCTGTGGCGGCAGTGCCGAACCAACCATGAGCGCTGATGATATTTCCAATACAGCTATTGCAAATGCATGGGTTTCCATCACGCAAACTCAAGCCGCCATGCCGACAAACACACCCGTTCCACCTACACTTACATTTACACCTCAACCAACTTTTACATTTGTGCCCACCCAGCCCATCCTCCCGACTCTTACACCTGCTGCTGTTGTTGCAGCCACACAAGGTGAGTGTGACCAGCCTCCCCCTGCGCAGCCATTAGGAGAGTTGATCAACGTCGAATTTGAAAATCACTCTGAAGGAATTGTCAACCTTGCTTTTGGAATGAACAGCCCAAATGCAAAAAAGGAATGTGTTACTTATTCTTATGTGCTTGGTAAAGCAAGTAATACAGCGGCCAAAATATTAGGTGGTTGCTATTGGGGGTATGGCTGGATAACAGGTGATAAACCCTCTGTGGCGAGGAGTGGTTCAGTAATTTTGTGTATGAAAGACCCAAATGTTACTTATCATATTGAGATTACAAAAGAATCTATAAATTTCAAGTAATTTTTCAATGAACAAAGCCCAGCCCATGTTCCTCTTCTACTTCTCCATTACCCTCGCCATCTGTTCCAGCGCGCTCTATCACTTTGTTGCGAAGAGCACACCGTCAAATGTGAACTTCGCAGTTTCTCTTTTGGTGACGTATGCTGTAGCCTTTATAGTGACTCTTCTTGGATTCTTTTTCTTCCCTGCCACAAATGGAATCGTAGCAGAGCTTAAACAACTTAACTGGGCAAGTATTGGGCTTGCTATCGCTATTGTCGGTATTGAATTTGGGTTCCTGCTTGTCTATCGTTCTGGCTGGAATTTGGGAATCGCCGCGGTGCTGACCAATGTAGTTGCTTCGTTGATTCTCGTCCCTGTGGCGATATTTGTTTTCAAAGATAAGATTTCGTGGATTAATATTTTGGGAATTCTCGTTTGTTTAGCGGGGCTGGTCATGTTGAATTGGAAGAGATAGATGGCGGAAGAAGTTGCTATTCTCTATCGTCCAACTGGGCCGAAAGAATTGGAATTGGTTGTTGCTAATGAATATCGGCGCTGGCCTCCACGTTTACCTGAACAGCCAATTTTTTATCCTGTTACAAATGAAGAATATGCAAAAGAAATTGCAATCAAGTGGAACATTCCGGCTAGTAGTGTCGGATATGTAACCAGATTTCAGGTGAAAAAGAATTTTATGGATCGATACGAAATTTATAAAGTTGGCAGCCAACTCCATACTGAGTGGTGGGTTCCTGCTGAAGATTTAGAGGAACTCAACGATAATATTGTAGGGTTGATTGAAGTGATTGGAGAATACAGATAAATGACTTTGATTTCCCGTATCAAATTCGCTGCCCGCATCCTCATCAAAGGCGAACCTGTAAAAAGTAAACGCAGTCCAATTCCTTCTATTACTAAAGAAGAAATTGCTGAAATTAAACTATTCTTTCCGCGCGAGAAGTTCTTTATCCTTGGTCATGCCCGTTCAGGGACAACGCTTTTCATGCGCCTTGCCCGTTTGCATCCCGAAGTGCATTGCAATTATCAGGCGCACTTCTTCACACGCAAGCCATTGTTGAAGTCACTGGTTAATTCAGCAGAGGTTGAAGAATGGCTCACTCGCAAGTCCAACCGCTGGAATGATGACAAAGATTTATCCCCTCTTGTATTACGTGCCACCGCAGATTTCATCATGGAACGCGATGCTGTAAAAGAAGGCAAAAGGATAGTTGGTGATAAAAGCCCATCATCAAATATTCACGGCCAAGCTGTACGCGATATGCACGCAGTCTATCCCGATGCAAAACTGATTTACATTGTCCGCGATGGTCGCGATGTTTTGATTTCGGAACGCTTCCGTAATTTTGTGGAAGAGTCTAAATTCCTAAATGCACAAGATAAGCGTATCATTGCAGACCTGCAAACTGATCCCGCTTCGTTTACAGAGGGCCGACGCTCGATATTCACCGAAGGCTTTATTCGCCGTACGGCAAAAGGTTGGGCAACGAATGTTAAAGAAATAGAAGATGAGGCCCACAGACTATTTCCTCAAAAATATTTTAGTATTCGATATGAAAATTTATTGACTGCCCCTTTTGATGAAATGAGCAAATTTTGGAAGTTCCTGGGTGTAAAAAAAATTGACAAACCTCTGGCTAATATGATTAAAGCAGAAATGGTGTCCAACCCGGATGAGGAGTGGCAAGCCAAAAGGAATGAAGGAATTGCATCTTTTCTCCCAAAAGGACAAGTTGGCGCTTGGAGGCATCTCTTCACGCCGAAGGACCAATCCATCTTTAAGGAAGTTGCAGGCGATATGTTGGTCAAATGGAATTATGAGAAAGACTTGAACTGGTCATGAAATTCTTGGTTGCAGGACTTGGCTCCATTGGACGACGCCATATGCGTAATTTGATTGTATTGGGCGAAAAAGATATTGTTCTTTACCGTACCCGTAAAGCGACACTGTCTGATGAAGAGTTGGCTGGATTTCCTGTTGAAACTAATTTAGATAAAGCGTTGACAAAACATAAACCTGATGCTGTGATTGTGGCGAACCCAACGGCATATCACCTGGATGTTGCCATCCCTGCTGCAGAAGCAGGGTGTGCTATTCTGTTGGAAAAGCCAGTTTCACATTCAATGGATCGATTGGATATTTTGCAAGCCGCTATAAATAAAAGCGGCTCGAAAGTGTTGGTTGGATTTCAATTCCGTTTTCATCCTGGGCTTGTTCGCGCGAAGCGGTTGATCTCTGATGGAGAGATCGGGCGGATTGTTTCGGCGCATGTTCATTTTGGAGAATACCTGCCTGCTTGGCATCCTTGGGAGGACTATCGAAAAGGTTATGCAGCACGTGCAGACATGGGCGGCGGTGTGGTACTGACACAGTGCCATTCATTGGATTATCTACCCTGGCTGCTTGGGAAAGTTGAATCTGTATCGGGATTTGTTGCGAAATTAAGTGATCTCGAAGTAGATACAGATGATACAGCCAAGATCGCTTTGCGCTTTGAGGGCGGCGCATTAGGGAGCCTGCATCTTGATTACAACCAACAGCCGCCCGCACACTATTTTGAAATTATTGGAACAAAAGGTTCATTGCAGTGGAACCTTTCCGATGGAGGGACACGAATTTATAGGGCTGAGAAAAAAGACTGGGAAGTGTATCCACTTGCGGCGGGGTGGGAACGAAACGTCATGTTTATGGAACAGACGAAACATTTCATTGCTGTGATAAAAGGTGAGACAGAACCATCTTGTACCATTGATGATGGTATTCGTGTACAGCGACTTGTGCAAGCCGTCTATGAATCTAATGCAACGCAGCGTGTAGTTGATTTTAAAATAGGTTTATAAGATTTATGTTTTGAAGGCAACCAAAATTCCAAAATTCACCGACTGAATTTTGGAGTATAATTTGCGCTTGTCTTAAATTCTGCAGTGACAAATTGCTGCACAAACTATGGAGTAACTAACTATGGCAAAAGCAAAACTTATTCCGCCTTATGGTGGAAAATTGGTCAATTTGGTTGTTGAAGGCAAAGAGCGTGAAGAATTGATCGCGCACGCTGCACAGCTTCCTTCCATAAAAATCACTAATCGTAATCTTTGTGACCTTGAATTGATCGCTACCGGCGGGTTTTCTCCGCTGACGACTTTCATGGGCAAGGCAGATTATGACCGCGTGCTCAGGGAAATGCGCCTCGCGGATGGAACTCTCTTCCCGCTTCCAATCACCCTGACAGTTGATCCGAAAGAACTACCAACAGTGGGCGAAGATTTGGCATTGCGCAGCGTAAACTTTGATCTGATCGCAGTCATTACGCTCGACGAGGTCTATCATTGGGATGCAGAGACTGAAGCTGCCCATGGCTATGGCACAACAGATTCAAAACATCCGATGGTTTCCGAGATGGCACGTTGGAACAAAGTATGCATCTCTGGTCCATTGAAAGTTGTCAACCTTCCCAAATATTATGATTTTATAAATTTACGACACACACCTGCACAGGTACGTGAAATGCTCGAAAAAATGGGGCATGATAACGTAGTCGCTTTTCAAACTCGCAACCCTTTACATCGTATCCATGAAGAATTAACCAAACGCGCCGCTGCAGAAGTTAAAGGCTCGTTGATCATTCATCCTGTTGTTGGTATGACAAAACCCGGCGATGTGGATCATTACACCCGCGTCCGTACTTACAAGGCATTAGTTGATAATCATTACGATAAAAACAATACGATGCTCAGTTTGCTGCCTCTTGCCATGCGCATGGCTGGCCCAAAGGAAGCTTTGCTGCATGCCATCATTCGCCGTAATCATGGCGCCAATCATTTTGTTGTAGGCAGAGATCACGCAGGGCCGGGAAATGATTCTTCGGGCAAGCCATTCTACGGTCCATATGATGCGCAGGAATACATGAAGAAGTACGAATCCGAAATCGGCGTCAAAATGATCCCGTTTGAGATGCTTGTTTATCTTCCTGATGAAAATCGATATGTGGAAGAGAAGGATGTACCCAAGGGCGCGAAGACAGCTAATATCTCTGGCACACAAGTCCGTGATGAATATCTTGCCAAGGGTAAGTTGTTACCTGAATGGTTCACGCGACCTGAAACCGCCGAAATTCTGCGCGAGGTGCATCCGGCACGTCACAAGCAGGGATTTGGAATTTGGTTCACTGGCTTAAGTGGTTCAGGCAAAAGCGCGACCACTGAAGTACTTACAACTCTCCTGCTCGAACGCGGACGTGAGATTGCCATCCTTGATGGTGACGTTGTCCGCACGCATCTTTCCAAAGGACTTGGCTTCAGCAAAGAAGATCGTGACACTAATATAATCCGTATCGGATTTGTGGCTGGTGAAATCGTCCATGCCGGCGGCGCTGTGATTTGTGCAGCGATCAGTCCATACCGTGCCACACGTGCAGAAGCGCGCAAGATGGTTGGCGAGAATTTCATCGAAATTTACATGGATACCCCCGTTGAGGTCTGCGAGCAACGTGATGTGAAAGGTTTGTATGCCAAGGCCCGTCAGGCTGTGGAAGATGGCAAGCCTATGGGCTTCACTGGTGTTGATGATCCTTATGAGCCTCCGATCGAACCTGAGATCACTCTCAAAGGCTTTGGTTCTTCTGCTGAAGATAATGCTCGTATCATCATTAAATATCTTGAAGATCAGGGCTATATTCTGCCTGTAAAATAATTTTGTTGATAAAGTGACAGTCACCTTAAAGGTGACTGTCACTTGTTTGCTTTATGACCAAACCCCACGCCGCTCTTTTCTTAATCTTAGGCCTGATTGCCGCACTAGGGACATTTCTCGTCCTGTATGCGACTCCGCAAGGCCTCGGCCTTTCAGACGACTCAATTGCATATATTGCAGGCGCGCGCCGTATTCTCAGTGGGGAAGGTTATCGAGAAGCATGGCTCGCAAGTAATGGCCCCGTCACACATTTCCCTCCAGGGTTTTCATCCATATTGGCATTGATCGGCGTAAGTGGACTTGATCCCTTACGTGGCACACGTTTTGTTAATTCTCTATTGTTCGGTGCGAATATATTTTTGACAGGTCTTATCGCTTGGCGTATGACCCAATCAAAGATTGCAGGAATTGTTTCAGCAACTTTATTGTTAGTTAATTATTCTTTATTTCGTGTCCATTCAGTTGCAATGAGCGAGCCTTTGTATATATTTTTCACGCTTGCTTCATTTTTGACATTTTACTTTTATTTTCAATACAAGCAAAAACGTTGGCTAATTTTGACAGGCTGTTTAGTTGGTATGGCATATCTGACACGCTATGCTGGCTTGGCATTATTTTCTACTTTCTTGGTTACTTTGATTTTGCTCAAAGAAACTTGGCAACGGCGGCTCTCTCGTTCTGCAATTTTTATCGCATCTACCATTCCATGGATTCTTGCTTGGAGCATTCGCAATCGTTTATTGACAGATAATGCTACCAACCGAACACTTATATATCATCCCATCACAACTGAAAATATTGATATTTTGTTTTATAACATTTCTATTTTTTTAATGCCAATTGAAACATGGCAACGTTTTTTTATTAGAACTACGCCATTGCTAAGCATAATAACTTCTATAATTGTTGTGCCATTACTTATTTGGCTTGTAAATAAAGCACTTAGAAAATTCTTGAAACCACAAACAGAGACTCCAGAATTATTATCCTTCGTAAGCACTCTTTATATTTTTGGTTATATATCCTCTGTTATTTTATCGATGACGTTTTTTGACGCTAGTACAAAATTTCAACTTCGTATTCTCTCGCCAGTTTACATGAGTTTGCTCATTATATTTGTTTATTTCTTGTATTGGCTTTGGAATAAACAAAAACATATAACAATTTTTATAATCATTTGCGCATTTTCACTTTCAGTATATGGAATGAACGATACAGTAGCCCAACTTCGCAAAGGTGGGCGGGGATATGCATCCTTCCAATGGTATGATTCAGAAGCGATGGATTTCCTAAGTGCACTACCAAAAGACACTCGCATTTATACCAATCAACCTGGCCCTGTATATCTTTACACGGATCGTCCCAGTTATGTTCTGCCTGATCTGATCGACCCTGTTACTGGTTTGCCTCGCGAAGGTTATGAAAAAGGCGTGGCTGTGCTTCATGAAGAAGTGCTTTCAGGCAACGCTGTTCTTGCACTGTTCAAGTTTGGTGCAGAATCAGAAGATGTGCAAACGATTTACATTCAATTATCAGACGGCCTCTTCCTTGCGCATGATACACACGGTGACAAGATATACTCGGCTTATCCATAAAAGGTTACCATGACGATTTTCGATAAATTCAATTTGAAAGATCATGTGGCAGTTGTCACAGGCGGCGTAGGTATGCTGGGCATGGAGTTTTGTAAAACTCTGGCTGAAGCAGGCGCGGCAGTTGCAGTTGTGGATTTGAATGGCGAAACCGCAAATAAAATCGCAGATGGACTCATCAAAGAAGGATACAAAGCCACAGGAATCGCAGTCGACATTACTAAACCTGAATCAGTTAACTCAATGGTTGACGCGGTTCTTTCGACTTTTGGCAGGCTCGATGTTCTGGTAAATTCGGCGGCCCTTGATCCAAAATTCGACCCAGATGCTGCCCGCAGCGCGAAAGGAATTGCCCCGGGAGCATTTGAAGATTATCCTCTCAGTGACTGGAATGCCGCATTGAATGTTAATCTCACTGGCATGTTTCTCGTCACTCAGGCTTGTGTCAAGCCTATGATCGCACAAGGTAAAAAAGGCAGTATCATCAATATCTGCTCGACTTATGGACTTAACGGCCCTGATCAACGTATCTATATCAAAGATGGCAAACGTGTTGCATATAAACCCGTCTATTACACAACAACCAAAGCAGGGGTGATGGGTTTCACCAAATATCTCGCCGCTTATTATGCCGAGACCGAGATTCGCGTGAATGCATTAACGCCAGGCGGTGTGTACAATAATCATGAAGAATATTTTGTAAAAAACTATTCTGCTAAGACAATCCTAGGTCGCATGGCAAAGAAAGATGAAATGAACGGCGCATTGTTATTCCTTGCTTCTGATGCTTCATCCTATATGACAGGTAATAATCTTATTGTAGATGGCGGCTGGACGGCATGGTAAAAACGAGAGAACAGATAATTAGGAAACAGAAAGTAGTTTTCTTCCTTCCTGCTCTCTGCTCTCTATTCTCTGATATCTAAAATGACTGAAATACTTGCACTCATCCCCGCACGTGGCGGATCAAAAGGTATTCCGCGAAAAAATATCCGCAGTTTTGCTGGCTATCCATTAATCGCCTGGAGCATTGCCGCAGCGAAACAATCGGAGTTGGTGACCCGCATCGTTGTATCTACAGATGATGAAGAGATTGCGGCTATTGCCCGTGAGTGGGGAGCAGAGGCGCCGTTTCTGCGTCCAGTAGAACTTTCACAAGATAAAACAGT
>JACMLM010000065.1 GCA_014379595.1 Anaerolineales bacterium | reverse complement strand
TGCGTGAGATCGAATTTTTGGATGAGATAGCGAGCCAATGAGCAGTGAAACAAGAGCGAGAGTGAGTACCTCAAGAATACTCATTTAAAACCCCTGATAGATCCAGGCGGGGGATGTGTCTGCTGTGAATACGATAAGCGCGGCAATGATAAGAACTAGCAGAATTGCGTATATATTTTCTGTTGAAAAAATGGAACGAATAATTTTCATGGGGTTTGAAATTATATCATTTGGGTCAATGCCATCATTAATAGTGTCTCTGTAATATAGATATGAATGTATAGGCCAAATGGGTGATATTGATTGAGCCTCCATGCAAAGTAAATGTAAGGTTTAAGAGACAATATTTCTTTGCCTTCATTTCAAAATATTGTATATTTATTTTATCAATTCCACCTTATTTTTAACAAAGGAGAATAAAATGTCCCATCGTTTAATGTTCATCTTCAATGCAATTGCCGTTGCCGCTTTTGGGGTGGTATTTTTGGCCATGCCTGAAACACTGCTCAATTTCTTTGATACAGAAACCTATGCCGCAACAGTATTCGTAGCTCGCTTTATGGGCGCAGGTTTAGCTCTTGCAGGTGTCTTTATTTGGTTTGCAAAAGACATGATCGAGCCACAGACCGAGCGTACCATGACCATCGCCTTGTTGACCAGTTCAGCAATTGGATTTGTGTTAACTTTATATGGCATGGTTTTCGCAAATGTGATCCGCGCCAATGGTTGGATCTTGCTGGTCATTCATATTCTGTTTATATTGGGATATGTAGTCCTGCTCTTTGGAATCACAGTTACATCCAACAAAAACCAACCACAACAATACAAGCAAACATTTTAATAGCTAAGGTGTCCACAACGGCGTCCACAATTGTGGACGCCGTTTGTTTTAACTAGACTTTCTATATCCTGCAGATTTTTTATCTTTATACTCACAAGTGGATGTTTGCTCGATCCAAAACGATAACCTGTTGTTAACAATAATATTCATTGACCTTAATATAATGGACTTCTTGCATAAGTATGTTTATTAAGAAGTTTTTTCGGCAGTTCGCGAAGCGTGCCGAACCGTCAGCAGTACAACTGCTGACGGAACAAAACAAAGACTTTTGCAAAAGGTCTAATTAACTCACTCTTAAAACACAGGTGACAAATATGAAAATTAGCTATAGCGAACTGGACAACAACATCAACTTGATAAAACTTAGCGGGGAATTGGACATGATTGGTACTGGGGAAATCGAAACCAAATTTGTAGGTTATTGTGCCGGAGAGAAAGTCCGTGTGGTTGTGGATTTATCCGAAGTTACCTTCTTGGCCTCTATTGGCATTCGGCTTCTCATACTGACTGCCAAATCGCTTGCAACCCGCGGCGGGAAGATGGTGTTGTTGAACCCGACTCCTGATGTTTATAATGTGCTTGATATGACTGGCGTACCAGAAATCATCCCAATCCATTCTACTTTTGAGTCTGCTGAGGCTGTCTTGATTGCAGCCTAGGTGTCGCTGATATGAATAGAATCAAAAATCGGAACAATATTATTGTTCCGATTTTTGATTAAGCCTGTACTTTTACCGGGCGTTTTTTGCTTTTTACAGCTTCTGTCCCAGAGACGCTGACTCTGCGCGCTTCCTGTTTTACTCTTCGATTATGTCTTGCCACGCCTTTGGATGGACGTTTGGCTTTGGTCTTGACGATTGTAGTATTCAACTGTATTACTCCTTTTGCTTATGCCTTACTTTTATTTTTGGCTTCGTATTCAGCCCAAAGTTTTGCAACTTCTTCTTTGGCTTTCTGGCGGGTATGCCCATATTTGGTCTGAAGCATGGTGACAAATTTATCAAACTTCACTTCGGCCTTGTCCACTTTGAGCAGGTCGTATTCGACCATCAAACTCCATTTGGCATTGATCTGCCCACGAATTACTGTCCATTTTTCCTCGAATAGTGTTTTATTCACGCTATCTTCTCCTTAAATCACTTAACACACCTCAGTAGGCGTGTTTTTTTCAATATTTGAATTTATGAAAGTATCGTGGCGTTGCTTACAAGCAATGATCCAAATCCCCCGCGTATATGCAATTTACGATCTGATGACCTGATTTCATTGTACTACGTACTGTGGATAATACTAGTGCGGGCTTTTTCCCTGTACGCAGATGCTACAATAGAAAAATGAGACTGAACAAAGTTTTATTATCTTTTGCAGCTATCTTTACACTAGCTTGTGTTCTAAGTAATGTTCCACAACAGACTATTCCTGCTGTCACGCCGACGAAAACGCGGACAGTAATACTGCTAGCGACTCCAGAAATCACTCCTACAGCTTCTCCCGCCTATCCAGAAGCGACTCCAGTGCCACTGTGGGTGACTGATTTTGCAGACCCAATTCTTGAGGCAGTGGTAAATCGAAAGCCTGATTTTCAGGATGATTTCTCACTCTATCGCGGATGGCTTAATCGAATGTCTGGAATGGATGGATTCACTTATGCAGAACGATATGATGGAATGTTGCTTCTCAGACTGCCTAAAAGAACAAAGGATTCGATCTTCTATAACTCAAAAGTGAATCGCACGAACTTTGTTTTGACCCTGGAGCTTAGATTTAATCACGACCAGCCAGATGATACGGTGCGCTTCCAATTTGATGGTTCTCTCGATCAAAGCATTGCTTTTGATCTATCAAATAATCGAAATTGGAGACTTCAATGGGGAGCTCAAGATAACTGGCAATTCATGGCTGATATTTATCCGCATTTCCCGCCTGAACACATCCCTGTGACGATCATTATGCAAGGTACTCAATGTGCTGTCTACCTTAATAATGACCCGCTTGTATATTTGAACAATTGTAGAACTGATGCAAATATTCAATTACAGACTTGGGTTGCTTCTTTTCGTCTACTTAAAAACACTGACCATGATGTTGTTGTAAACTTTGACAACCTGAAACTGTGGGACTTGGATAAAATTCCTGGCTTGCCGTAATGCATTGCCAGTAAGCTTTCTATCCGTTCGTTATTTTTTCCTTATAAATACATATGCGGTTGCGACCTGTCTTCTTCGCTTCATAAAGAGCCTGGTCAGCTTGTTGCAGTAAAATTTCAGGCTTGTATATATCTTCGCTAAGGACGGCTATTCCCATACTTACGGTTATTGAACGATTGAGATTGGAAATGGCGGCAACAGAAGTCAGCAGTTTCTCGGCACACTTCAATGCTCCATTGATATCTGTTTCTGGCAGAACGATGGCGAACTCTTCGCCGCCGATGCGGGTTACAACATCACTGGCACGACGATCATTGCTTAGGCATTGGGCTACCTGCCGTAAAGCTTCGTCGCCGGCAGGGTGACCAAACCGATCGTTATAATCCTTGAAGTAGTCGATATCGATCATGATGACCGATAATTCATGTGAGAAGCGATGGCCCCGGGAGATTTCATTCGCTAAGAAAAGGTCCAGGTAGCGTCGGTTGTGCAGGCTGGTGAGAGGATCGGTAAGTGAAAGTTCAACAACCTGCGCATGCAATCGGGAAACTTTGATGGTTGCTGCGAGTTGTGTGGCAACCACTGTACAAGCTCCTATGTCGTTGGCGTCAAAGGCCGCGTAGCCAAGAACTTCACTTTGAAAAACGAGAGGGAGCAAAATGAGATTTAGTACTTCAGCGGGTTCATAAAGCCCGGGTGGAGGGAACTCCCGACTGCGAAAGCGTGTATCGAGTGATTTATCTTCCAGTGGACTTGGCACCACGCTCCACGCAACTGGATCTTCCTGCTCAGCTTCAAAGAACATAAGCTTGACATGCCGGATCCCAATTTCTGGAAGATGTATATTTAACAGCTCAATCAATTGTGCGTCGCTCAATGCAACACTTACCTGAGCAGTTACCGAGTTCAGAGCTTGCGAATCCAAATCTCGCAGGTATTGATGGCGCTGATCCTGCCGCTGTGCGCTCTCTCCGATTACTGCGCGTGCCTGATGAAGCATATTTTCTGCAAGCTGACGTGTTTTGCTTGTCTTGATAAATAATGGCAATTGCAGCACTTCGCGCCTCAGGATGGATATCATTTCCTGCCAGTAGTCAATGCTGGCATCTGCAATTTCCAGTGCATGGATGGATTCCAGGAACGCCGTTTGAAAATGAGTTGGATCATTCTGTTTGAGACTTGTGTAAAAAGCTTCTACAAGCAGGGTAGCAGTCTTCCGAATTTGAGGCCCACTCGGTAGCCTTAATTCGGTTGGCAAGGCTATCAACATTTTTGTTACTATTTGTCCTTGTATTTCATGGATGTCTAGCTTTGCCGACCCATTAACTGTGATGATTTTGTCAGATGAGCCTCCATCTGCTGCTGAAAATACTGCGGCCGGTATGCAGCCGCAAGATTGGCGCTTTACAAGGCGTGGAGAAACTTCGATTGACTCGAGAGCAGCAAGCCCCTGAATATGCTCAACCATTAGAAGCACAGCTTGTTCACCGATGAGGGTCAGCGGGACGTGCACACTGGTAAGCGGCGGCACCTGTGCGATCGCTCCCGGCTGATCATCGAATCCAATGATCGCAATATCCTGCGGAATTTTCAGGCCAGCTTCTTGAATGGCTCGCATGGCCCCGGTAGCAGATGCATCATTACTCGCGACAACTGCTGTGAATTTGACGCCCGAGCGAATAAGCTCGCGCATGGTCTTATACCCCTCTGTAAAGTCATACCAACCCCATACTACAAGTTTGGGATCAACCTCGAGGCCGTGTTCAGTTACTGCAGAATGATAGGCTTGCAGACGTGCTGTACTATCACCTTTGTCTTCGGGCCGCCCGCCCAGAAAGGCAATACGACGATGGCCGTGTTCTGCTAAATGTGATACCGCCTGATGGATGCCCAGTTTGTTGTTGACTGCGACATTTGGCCCATCTTCTCCAGATGCAATGAATAAAACGGGAAAGCCCTGTGCGATCAGTTGTTGCAGGTAAGCTGATTGTTTTTGATTTCCAAGTGGCGCGAATACGATCAGACCATCTGTATTCCAGGGGCCGACCGGAACAAAATCAGTTTCAGGGGCTACATCTGGCCAGCATGAATAAAATTGATCGATCTGATAGATGCGGCGAATTCCCCAGCTTAGCAACAGGTTACATTGACGGTTGCGCGCGGCAGATTGTATGCCCTTCACAACCAGCCCACGATACTGGTCTGGTCTTGACCCTTCAGGGATGGACCAACCTGCTAAAACCCCAATGGTTGGACGATCGCGTTTGAAGTTTTTAATACTCTTCATATTTCTTTCATTTCCTGGCATGTTTGAACGATACAACACGCTTGAGAAGAGT
Source organism: Anaerolineales bacterium (assembly GCA_014379595.1). Classification (GTDB taxonomy): domain Bacteria; phylum Chloroflexota; class Anaerolineae; order Anaerolineales; family Villigracilaceae; genus Villigracilis. Next base: position 28,771 of record JACMLM010000065.1, on the reverse strand, counting down.
ATACATGGAATCGTTCTGGACTATCTGTTGCAATATTTCTGTAAGGTCTTTGTATCTTTTGTAGATAAACAAAAAAACGGCCCCGTTGACCCAATCTCAAAGAGACCGGTCCGAGACCGTTTTTGATTAATAAAGCCAGCGGTTACTTTTTCATTTCATCATAGCGGACATGCAGGTTCATAACGTACGTGTCCACGTTGCCGAGATGCTCGTAGGTTTCAGCCTGCTGAACAAAAGGTTTCTTATCTGCCTGCATCTGCTCGAGACAATTGCCTGTAAACAGAACATACCCATTCCAACCCGTGGACTCGGTAACATGGTTTTTCGCAAGCCTGTGGATCAGAGTGACATCATTCCCCAACAGATCTCTGATGCCCGCCACTTGCTGGACAATATATTCTCCATGATGGACAAAAAACTTTAGATCGAGTGTGGGAATGGCTATACACGCCTTGCATGGACAAGTTGCCTGACTGTGCAGGGCTTTGGCTGAATCTCGAAAGATAAGATAGGTGTTGTCAAGCAATTCAAGCAAGGCATTGCCGTTGGACAGTTGATCGTCGGAGATGTATGCAAAGACGGCATCACCCTCCAGTTTTACGATGGTCAACACATCATCCAATTTTTCGATGATATCTTCCAACAAAATGGAGATGGCTTTCTCGGCGTGCTCAATTTCAGTTTTGGCGATAAAAGATGTGTACCCTGAAATATCAGCAAGTACTAAATAGCCTGCCTGCGCTTTGCGTTCCATATAACTCCTAAATCTATAAGAATAGCCTGAATTCTAACTGATTTCAGATGCAGCAGGATTTATCAATTCATAACAAAAACGGTCTCGTTGACACCATCTCAATGAGACCGATCAGAGACCGTTTATAAATTTGTATCGATCAAGCTCTCTACGAACGCCACATGGTTTCAGCCACAATAGCCATGATGAAAGTTGACGCCACTCCCATTCCAAAGCCAAGGAGCGTTGTAACCAGGACCGAAACGAAGATGGAAAGAATGTTGTTCCAATTGAATTTCGCGATGAATGTTCTGGCAAGGACTCCTGCAAGGATAGGACAAAGAATCAGTGTGATGCCCAAACAGGTGAACCCCGTGTACACTGCAGCGCTCGCGTCCATAAAGCCGTTAAGCAGGACAATTCCCCCGAATCCGAAAATGATCACAATCACCAGAACCAGAAGAGCAGTAACCACGGAAGAGATGATGGAAGCCGTTTTAGTTGACATGTAAGAGTCTCCTCAGGTGATTTTACTATCCTCGCCATAAAAATAAATGGTCTTGTTGACATTATGTACGAGACCATTTTTATTCTCAAGATTTATGAAGGCCACAAATCTGTGCTGAGATATTTCAAGCCTGAATCACTCAGCAAGACGGCAATGGTTTTCCCCTTGTGAGTTGTTTTCAACAAGTGCATCGCCGCGGCAATATTTGCACCTGATGAAAAGCCTGCGAAGATTCCTTCTTCGCTTGCCAAGCGCCGTGCAACTTCCATTGCTTCTTCATCTGTCACTTGAAGATAGCCATCAATATGTTTTTTATCTATCAAAGATAACTCCGGCATGGAATATCCGCCGCCCTGAATGCGATGATTGGGATTAGTAACAGGTTTCCCCGAAAGAATTGATGCGTCTGCTGGCTCGACGATATAGCATTCGATAGTTGAGTCATGATCTTTGAACGCGGCAGCACAACCTCCAAAAGAACTGCCTGTGCCGGCAAAGTCACAAAACGCGTCAATCTTTGTACCCGCTTGACTCAATATCTCTGGAACTGTATGTAAATAATGAGCACGTGAACTGCTAGGCAAACGGAATTGATCAGCACGAAAGGCATTTCGTTCTTTGACAATACGTTGAGCGGCTTCTTCGACCAATGCCAAATCTCCACCAGACACTTGACCGGGTTTTGAATCAGGCAGTTGGTCAACAAGAAATACCTCTGCACCGAAAGCTTTCATCATACGCGCGCGTTCTGTTGAATTTCCCTTGGACATTACTGCCACGAATGGATATCCTTTTACTGCACATACAATGGATAAGCCTGTGCCTGTATTGCCGCTGGTCAATTCAACAACGGTTTGACCTGGCTTGAGCTTTCCATCTGCTTCAGCCTCTTCGATCATTTGTAAAGCGATGCGGTCTTTCTTGGAAAAGCCTGGGTTGAGATATTCCAATTTGGCGAGGATGCGGCCTTCAAGTCCACGAGTGATGCGGGAAAGTTCCACAAGCGGAGTATTTCCTATTGCCCCCAACACAGAGTCGAGCAGTGAGTCTTGTCGCGGGTTGTCCATTTATGTCAGCTCCTTTTTCATGTGTGCGCAAGGTAATACCGTTCCGTTCCCCATGAGAATTTCGAAACGATCGGTCACTTCATATCCCATTGCGGCATAGAGTGGCTCACCAGGTAATGTGGCGCCCAACTCCATTTTGGTGAAGCCGTCAGCAACGGCTGCATCTTCACAGGCCTGGATGATTCGGCGGCCAATGCCTTTACGCGCCCAATTTGGATGAATAAAAAATGCGCGGATGCGTCCTGCATCTTCTTTCGGGTCAAGCAGCGGATCTGCCTCCTCCTTCATCTGGTCGCCACCATAGAGAGTTTTTCTTTTGCTCCAGCCGCCGCAGCCGACAATTTCACCATTTGCCTCGGCGACATAATATGTTTTATCCCTAAGTAGCTGCGTATCGACACCAAAGATATATTGGATGGCACTCTCTACTTGTTCCGGAGCGTAATATCCCTTGCTCAACTCCCGTGCGGATAAAGGTATCAATTCCTTCAATGTCGGCACATCGTCCATCACAGCCACACGAATGGATATTTCCATAAGGAGACTCCTGCTTCCAAAATGTTTTCAATACTGTAGCACACTTATTTTACAAATTCAATTCCGGCTCATATGAAACGGCCTCGCTGGCATGATCTCTTTGAGATCGATCCGAGGCCGTTTCATATTTCTAATTAAAACCAAACGAACTCATTAGTCAGATGAGTAGAAGTTTTTATGCAATATCGCCTCCGCACCATTCCACCAGCATGTGCGCCACTACCTTCGTAACAGTGATTACTTCATCAAGAGGAACAAACTCATTGGCTGCATGAGCCATGCCCACATCGCCGGGACCATAATGCGTGGCTGCGATCTTTGCATGATTGGTGAATAAACGCATATCGGAGCCATACGGTACGCCGCGCAAAATCGGCGGAGTTCCGATGACTTGTTGATGACTGGCACTGAGTTTTTGAATCAATGGATGCTCCAGCGAAGTCTCGCCTGATTCAAATTGCCCTTCGAACCATTCCACGCGCGGCGGATGTTCCCGCAGCCAGGGATCAGAAGATGCGGCGCGTTGGATTGCGCCTTCGAACGCATTTCTCGCAGCTTCGTTGGATTCGCCCGGCAAAACACCCATGCGTCCCTCCGCGACAACTTCTTCAGGAACGGTGGAATGCCATTCCCCGCCATGGATCGTGCCGATATTGATCGGCGCGATATTGTTCGGATCTTCATAAAGCGGGTGTTTGAAAGCCTGATGCCGCTCAGATTCCAGTGTATTAATGGCCTGTAAAAGCAGGGCAAATTTTTCGATAGCACTGACGCCGTATGGCTTCATGGCCGCATGGATGGAACGACCAGGTACTGTTAATCGAAAAGTGAGCGCACCCGATTGGACAGGACAAATTTCAAGGCGTGTGGGCTCGAGCAGGATGACTGCATCTGCTGTGTAGCCTTTGACGATCGAGGTCAGTGTGCCAATGCCGCCCGACTCTTCGCCGATCACGCTTTCTATCAACACATCGCGCGCGGGGTGAAAACCGAGTCGCTGCAATACATCCACAGCGAAGATACCCGCGCATAACCCTGACTTCATATCACAGGAACCGCGTCCATACATTAGCCCATTATGGATCGCAGCGCTCCAGGGAGAATCATCCCATAGAGCGGGGTCGCCTGCTGGAACCACATCCACATGCCCATTGAGAATGAGCGAACGACCTTCACCTGTTTGTGTTCCGCGCCAGCGACCGATCACATTGATGCGCTCGGTCGCTGAAAACCCATCGTCGTTGAAAGCAGGATGAGCGCGCAAGTCTTCAAAATGGGAAGGTACGATATCAACTTCAAGACCCATCGCCCTCAATTTTTCTGCAATCAGGTTTTGTACTTCATGTTCGTGATCCGGCAAGCTCGAGGTCTGCACCATTTTTTGCAAAAAAGCGACCAGGTCGCCCCGGGCATCATCTACTGCATGTGACAGAGGGGTTGAGAAATCGGACATGAGACTTCCTTTAAATTTGATTTTGTGAAGTATAGCATGTGGATAAAACTATAGAAAATAAAACGGTCTCGTTGACACGGTCGCATTGAGACCGGTCCGAGACCGTTTTCCATTAACCTATGATATAAACGGCGGGATGACACAACAAGGCTTCTTGATCATTTCTGATATTACTGGCTATTCAAAGTATCTCAACGAGTCGGAGCTGGAACACGCGCGCGACAGCCTGTCTGCCCTGTTGAACTTATTAATTCAACACACAAAATCTCCCTTGGTTATCTCCGACTTGGAAGGTGATGCTGTTTTTTCGTACGCGCCTGCTGGCGGTTTCTTGCAAGGACAAAGCCTGCTGGATATGATCGAGTGCACGTATGCGTCCTTCCGTAAGGCGCTGGAACTGATGGTGATCAACACCACCTGCACCTGCAATGCCTGTCGAAACCTCCCCAATCTCGACTTGAAGTTCTTTGTTCATTTCGGTTCGTATATGACCCAGAAATTCGGAAGCTTCACTAAATTGGTGGGGAATGATATCAACTTAGTGCATCGCCTGGCGAAGAATCACATCAAGGAAAAAACGGGCTTCAAGGCATACGCCGCTTTTACCCAGTCGGTGATGGATGCGTTGGGGCTGGCAGATTTCCAAAACAGCCTGACCCCGCATCGAGAGACCTTCGCGGATGTGGGGGAAGTGCAAATGTACGTGCATGATCTACATCAAGTGTGGGAACGCTTGAAGGACAGAGTCAGGATCGAGGTCCGACCTGAAGAGGCGCTGGTTATTCTCAAATATGAGTTCCCCATCCCTCCGTCCATCTTGTGGGAGTATTTGACGAAGCCTGAATATCGCGCCATCTTATTTGGAGCGACCAAACTGGAACTTCATAACCAAACACAGGGACGTACAGCGGTTGATTCGGTTTACTTTTGCTACCACGGAGAGATGCAATCATCCAGGATGCTCATTTTGGATTGGCGCCCCTTCGAGCAATATACAACAAACGCTACAACCCCTCTCAGGATCACCTATAACGGTACCTTCAAGTTAGAACCCACCAGGGATGGGGCGCGTTTGATTTATTTGTGGGGGAAGGCACAGGGAGCATGGTTGCTCTGTAAGATGAACGACTTGGTCTCGAAACTGATTTTAGCCCCGCAAACCGACAAATGGACGGAGCAACTCCGTCAACGCATTCAACAAGACCTTGTGGATGGAACCGCGTTTGTCTCCCCGCCCATTGAAGTTGACAAAGCTCAGATCGCTTCCCTTACAACCCAAACGCTGACCCACGCGCATTAGTCGTCACATCCCGAGACCATTTCCCTACCACTCGCTATGCTCGGGTATTGTGTCTCCAAATCCGAATTATATAAATTGAATAACTTGCGTAATCTTTCTTACGGACGCTTCGCGGGGGAGGGTGACCGACACTTGCACCGCACTGCGTTTGGTGCAGTGCAGGTGAGGTCGGGTGGGGTCGTTGACATTACGCCTGAGACTGTTTTTCATTTGACGACAGACTCCCTCTTCTTTTGGAGATGGCTGGGGAGAGGTCAACCGCACTCGCCCCTCACCCCGAAGGCTCCTATTTCTTTGCACTTGTAACTGAAGCAATGCAATTCAGGCACCAATGTCAAAGACCACAAATTATCGCCTGAATCTTTACTTCTCATTGTATAATAATCGTTGCATGTTGTAAAATTAGGACTATTCAGGTCGCTGAGGGCTACCAATATGACGAATGAAGATAAAAACCAACCTGATGAAGACAAGATCCCTTTTAATGAAGATTTATTAACAGATACTGTCGAAAACATGAAGGGCGAGGCAGAAGACTATCTTCACGACTCTCAGAAAGCAGAAGGCTTATATGAAAAAGCCACAAAGAAAGCAGAAAAGCAAAAAAATAATGGCTACTTAGCGAGGGCGTGGAGAAAGCTAACCGCTTTTTTTAGGCTTTTTAAGAGTTATATTACAGATGAATATACTGATATACCTTGGGGGTCCATCGTATCGATTACAGTCGCAATCATTTATTTCGTAACCCCATTTGATCTTATACCAGATTTTATTCCTGTCATAGGCTACCTAGATGATGCCGCTCTAATCTTCATCGTAGCGTCATATGTTAAATTGGACCTTGATAAGTTTACTGAGTGGGAAATTGCGAAGAAAAGTGGAGGGTCGACAGAAGACTTTCAGACGAAGATAGTCCCAAAATTAGTTGTGATTATTATTTTAGTGTCCAAAAAAGAATACGAATTTACACCCGAATACATTCATACAGTGGTTAATCCATTCATTAATTCAATAATAGAGATTCAACATATTATTGATGAAATAACAGGCTTACAACCTCAAGAAGTGAAAGTACTTTCGATAACTCGGAACTCTCCATTGAGTGTAAGTTTAGATGGAGCTTCTCAGGCTATCCGAATTTTTCAAGAGACTTTTGTGCCGTGGAGATCAAAACATGCAAGATTATTGGCGCAATTGGAGGAGGAAGAAAAAAGAGCCGAAATAATTATAAAACGTATTCAGGCTCAAAGAGACCATGTAGAAACCTCAAAATTAGAAGAGGAGTTAAGAAGACACAAAATTGAAAATGACAAATTGCAATTGGAATTGCAAAAGATCAATTTCGAAATTGCCGTTGGTATGCTTGAAAAAATAAAGCAAAACCTCAGTGATGAGCAAAAACAGCTTTACGCAATGAGACTCACTGTTTTATTTGAAGTAATTCTCTCGAGTAGCCTAACAATACGGTCTTACGAAACTAAGACAAAATAAAAAATCAATATAGCCTTATGCGAAGTTTTCAAATTGCGTGAGAAAACTCATTAGTCCGTAAATAGTTTTGCAGGCAATTTAGGATTGTTCATTTTTCCCTGCCACCACCCCATCAAGCGGATGTCGCCAGACTCGGCGCTGAATCTCTATTGTTAATATATCATTTTCGCATTAGTGCTAGCGAAACAGATTAAGAGATTTTATACTTCTTCTTTCAGACGTATCGTAAGGTTATAAGGTATATCGGTTGTACCTAGCTCATTAAATATCCTGAGTACGAAACTTAGCTTTTCGTTGATCAACTCACTCACATCAGCAATATTTAATATTAATTCAGTTTGCTGCCAAGCATTTGGTAGTATGCGAGCTAAAGGTGGAAACAAATGAATGGATTCAGTCTTTGAAAGCTGAATCGTTGAAGATGCAGGTTCCCCTTTAAATTGTCTAGGAGTAATCAATCCTAATTGGACTGTATTTGCATCGCAAATTCTCTTACTTGCGTTGTGAACTGCGAAAGAAGCACTGAATTTATGCTCTTTTGTATCTAGCGTAATTGAGACACTTAACTGTGCGTTAGGGAAAATTTTCTTGCCATGTAAATAAATTTCTAGATTGGTTTCAGCTTTGTCAATCGACTCATCAGGGTTTTCGATGCACCAGCTTACTCGTTTTTTTAATTCTTCTTTCAACTCTTTAATGCTGCCTTGGTAAACAATATGAGAATAGTGCTTTAAATCGAATGGTATATCAGCAATTTTTTGCGTCAGCAAAATTACTTGTTTACCTAACGCGTGAGCATAGCCCGTTTCATAAAATACATTTGGATTCATGCCAGACATGTCTGAAACAATAATGTCAGCTTTCGCGATTTGGTTATACACCCTATCAAGTATACTCCCTGTAAATATCTGTTCATCTACTCTTTCACAATAAGCATCAACTTCTTGACAAGCTATCTTAATACCAAATTCATATATGTCGTCGAATTCCTTTGCAAAAGGCATAAGAACAAATACAAATGGCTTGGGTGCGGTTGTATCACTCATTTATTTTCCCTTTGTCGGATTTGTCGAATCGTCAAGATTATACTTTCTCTTGAAGTTAAAGGTATTGAACGATATTTACAAAACCTGTAATTTATCTTGTATTTTCCTCCCACCACCCCATCAACTCAGACATCGCCAGACTCGGAGTCGCATCACCCTGGCGACCTGAATTCCAAGTGACAATCAAATCTTTTTTCGCGCGTGTGATGCCTACATAAAACAAACGCAGGCGTTCCTTTACATATCCGAGCCGTGAAGTGAACGTGGCTTTGCCTTCTTCATACCAATCATATTCACTGTTCGACTCCAACGCGGTCAACTGTGCCAGTGCCTCGGCTTCCAAATTTAATCCCTGTCGCACAAACCACTTCTCCGAAATGAATCTATCATTCGGCATGCCCGACGGAAAATCATAATTATTCACGCTCATCAAATACACGCGATCCCACTCCAAACCTTTGGCGCGGTGCATCGTCGTTACCACCACTTTGCCGCGATGCCGTTCAGGGTCAAAGCCAGAGTCATCTTCTGAGAATCCAATGAAGCGCCGTTCATTTTTTGCGATCACCGCCAGCTCCGATGTCAACTCAGGCAGGCGCCATTCGTTATGGTCATCTGCCGCTTTGCGCAGCACCAACGCAAGTTTATGCGCCAACGCCAGGTCAGGTGCTTCTGTAAAAACATCCTGTGCCAGCGTGAGCACTAATTGATCAATCGGAAGTGTGACTGCATTCAACCAGCGCTGGACATTGACTCGAAATTCTCTTAACTCTTCGATGACTTCGAACGATTCAGCCTCAACCAAAGCTGCCAGCCAGTCATTGGTTTGACTCGGCGCGATGAAATTTTCCACTTCATGTACGCGTCGAATTAAGTTTGATGTCGTTGCGAGGAGCGCACTTCGCGACGAAGCAATCCCCTCATTATTGGCATTATCCTCATCTGTGGGAGATTGCTTCGACGGGAGATCACCGTCTCGCAATGACATGCCCGTGCGCCAATCACGACGAAAGACTTCATACGCCTTCGATAATTTTCGCGATGATTGCGGGTCTGCTAAATAGGAAAGCAGATAATTCAATGACCCTGCCGCTGCCCGTGTATTCGATGTAGATGAAATCAACTCAATCACTTCGACATTTTTTGCCTTGAGCGCATTAATAACATCCACGCCGCGTTGATTACGAGGGACAAGTATTGCAATAGTTGGTTTTTGTTCATCCTCAGCAAATGAATCCAAATGACTCTTCACAGATTTAACCACTGCTTCCAATTCTTCTTCCGCTGTGTACTTCTTGCTGATAAATTTAATCCCCTCTGGGTTATCTGGCGGATTCACTGGCTCGTATCCTTCTGGCACAGGCTGAATATATGGAAGTGATAATGCAGTCTGCACCTGCGGTTCGGGATGTGATTGCATCACCCAGTCAATCAGATGATTTGCCAGCGCGATCACCGCAGGCTGTGACCTTCCCGATTCTGGCATATCTGCATTCGGATTGCTTTGAATGAAATCGCGCAATAGGTCGGGGTCAGCAGTGGTAAATGTTTCAAAGATGGCCTGGTTTGGATCACCCACGCGAACCCAATTTCCATTTTCACCACTTAATAACTCAAGAATATTTTTCTGTGACTGACTTGAATCTTGCGCTTCATCTTCCAAGATGAATGGATAGCGAAAACGAAGTCGTTCTAAAAATTCTTCGTCGCTTTGGAGTAGAGTCAATGCTAAACGAATCAAATCGTCAAAGTCTACTGCACCGCGATAGGCGAGTGCACGTTGATAGTCTGCATAAATGCTATAGCCAAGTTCAGCGAGAGGCAGAGGCGCAAAAGATGAATCTAGTTTTTGTCGCAGGCTTTCGGGAGTCAAGAGGCGGTCTTTTGCTGAACGAATAAATGCTAAAGCGAGCGAGTCCACGAGATCTGGAAGTTGAGAACGCCTCACCCAATCCTGTTTTGATGAATCAAGTGCAGGGTCAAGATAATCATCCAGCGAATGAGACGCCAGCCATGCATTGACAGACTCGCGTCGAATGAACGCGGCTTCACGTTCATCAATGATGCTGAAGCGCTCCTCAAGCCCCACGCGCGAAGGCTTCTCACGGACGATATCATGCGCAAGCCCATGCAATGTGCGCACACGATATTTATATAACGCCTGAATCTTATTATCAAAAAAACCTTTGATACGATTTTCAAAATTATCAACGGCTGAGTTGACGAGCGTAACGATGAGAACTTCCTGTCCATCTTGCAATTGGTTGTCGTGAATGATCTGCGCCGCCAGTGCAGAAAGAATGTGCGTCTTGCCAGCACCAGGCACAGCGGCAATGCCCAACCGCCCGCCATTGTAGCGGAGGATGTTTTGTTGAGAGGGGCGAGGGGTGAAGGAAGGTGTCATGTGTTTAGGTTTCAGGTTTCAATTTTTCTTCAGCAATTTCCTGTTTCAATAGATTGATTCTACTCTGTGAACCCGCCCGACGATGAACCGTCGGGCTATGCCTGCAAAGGCGGCTTAAGCCGCCTAGTCCGCTTTAGCGGACTTTGTAAAATTAGCACGGTGGTTTATCGCCGTGCGGACAATGACAGTAGCAAACGTCCCATTGCAATTATTGCTCATCCATTCGCTCCATTGCCGCGATCAACGTCCCATCCGCGTGATGTTGTTTCTGGTTATGAATATATCGTACCACCGAAGAGAGATCTCTTTCACCAAAAGATAACACTCCATATTCGGCTTGCCAATAGAATTCAAAATCAGGCTTGATAACATGATTGACGTAATGTGAACTATTCCCTTTTACATCCCCGATAAATTTTGCAGGCGCAAGTTTTGGCGGAATGGATACTGCAAGGTGAGTATGATCTTCCATCCCGCCGATAGCATGAACGAATCCCTGCATGTCCTGCACCTTTGCGGCAATGACTCGATATAGTTCGGCTTCTATAGAAGAATCAATCAATGGCAATCGATTCTTTGTGCCCCAAATAAAATGATAATAAAGTTTTGAATATGGCATGGTTTATAGTCTTTCCAATACCAGTGCAGTCGCAATGCCTAGCCGTGAAGTTCTAGCTTGCGAAAATGACAGATAAAAATAATCGCTCTATATTTTACTTCTTTATCAGTATAATAATGTTGAACATATGAAAAAACTTTTTGCGAAATTTGAAACAATACAACTTCGTCCTTATACCATTGACCTTATTGTTCTTGTCCTTTTGTATTTAATCGTTGCGTTTTATGCTCTATGGTTTATAGATTTCAAAGGTCACCCAATTGAAGATGCTGCCATGTTAATGCGTTATTCCCAGCATTTTGCAGATGGACATGGAGTTGTGTGGAATATTGGTGAAGCACCGGTAGACGGTGCCACCGATTTTTTATTTATGATCGCGGTTGGAGTACTTGTCAAGGCGGGCATCTCGTTGGACTTTGCCACTCGTTTTCTTGGTTTCGCAGCTCACTTCCTGACGATCACGGTCATATTTTTCTCCTTACGAAGAACCTTTAATGCCCCTCGTGTGATCGCTTTTGGTACAGGTGCATTCTTGATCGCAGGGCCTGGCTTTTTTTATGTAGTGGGCTATTTTGGAACGACAGTTTTTGCATTGTTTGCCTGCCTCAGTTGGTGGCTGGCTTTGGATATTATCGAAAACGGGGAGAGTCAGAGGAAAGCTTTTTTGTTTGCTATCTTATCCCTTGTAACAGGTTTGGTCAGACCCGAAGGTGTGCTGTTGACAAGTTTTATGCTGTTGGCAGTCATTTTTATTAAAGGTCCGAAGAATTCGCTGTACACGTTCCTTTATTATTTTGGAATATTCCTTGTACTTGGCGGAATATATTTCTTGTGGAGATGGCAGTATTTTGGTTATCCTCTCCCTAATCCGTTTTATAAAAAGGGCGGCGGGGAGATCTACGTGAGCAGTCTCGTTGCATCATATACCCACGTATTTTTTATGAACATGCTGTTGTTGCCTGCGTTTATTGTAGGGATTTCCTTTAAGAAAACAATTCGGAAAACAATCGGATTTCTAGTTCCACTCATTGGCTTTGCCACCTGTTTTATTCTAATTGCTAACAATATGAATATCCTTGGAAGATTTCAATATGTAATATTGCCAATGGCTGCCATGGTTTGCTGGCCCATCACTCAAGGAATTCGAGACTGGTTAAAAGTCCCAGAGTGGACAAGTACTCCTGTCCAGCAACGATTGCTGTATACCCTGCTTGTGATATTGTTCTTTTTCGGTGCCATACAATTCGAGCGCAGTATCTATAGCGCCCGATATTATTATGACGGAAAATATACCGTTGCCCTGATGCTTTCAGAATATAAAGATAATGAACTTAGGCTGGCAACTTCGGAATCTGGATTGCTGCCCTTGTATTCTGAGTGGAAGTCATTGGATACTTGGGGACTAAACGATCAGTGGATCGCTCATAATGGTATTGTTACTGAAGAATACTTAAGAAGTTTTGATCCGCATATTATTATGTTTCATGCGTATTTTTCTCCCATTGCTGCTTCAGCTCCCAAAGATGACTGGGACGATATGATTGTGGTGCTTCAAGAGTACGCGCAGAAAAATGGATATATCCTGGCGGCGGCCTATGGTGAAAACCCATACAGCACGGAATATTATTATGTGAAGCCTGATTTTTTCGCAAGCGCAGAAATAGTTCGCGCTATTCGCGAAATGGAATATTATTCAGGCGTAACTAACATGAAGCAGATAAATTATGCAATTGAGGCAGAACAATAAACATGTCGTTTTGAGTTATTTCGCCTCTCCTGAATCTATATCCACTATCATTCCAGAAGTATCTACAACTTCAAAGTCATTTCCAGTCAATACATCTAGTAAATGCAGCATATCGTTATCCCAGCGTTCATCTGGCGCGCCGCTCACATACCAGTTCGATCCATTATCTGCTAGAACAATTCCATACGTTTTGAAGGCTTGCAAGAGGACTTGCATTTCAGGGGGGAATCCAGAAATATCATAGTCCGCTGTCAAACGGAAACGCGCGCCCAACGGAGGAATTGAATCATCTGGGTCAGCGGTCAGATGTCTGCCGGGCCAGACATAGCCTGCAGTTTGTTCTGCAGTAAAACGCAAAGCATGTTTGATTTCACCAGCCTCGATCTCATCATAGCGGGTTAGCCCAGGCAATATCGCTAAGCCTGCCGCATCAGCAGATGTCCAGGTATCTGGGCGCAGGGCGTTTGAATTTAGATCAAAGATTGCACCACCGCCGCCGAACCATTGTCCGTCAGCAAAGCTGGCATCAAAGATTTCATATAACTTGCAAGTATCTGTATCAACCACAATGATGTGATGATCACTGCCGAATTCAATGCTTGGATTATCAGGAATCGGATATGGATCTGTATCTGATTCTTCTGGATAGTAGAACTCGGGCGAATAACTGGTCACACTTGAACCTGAAACTACATCATATGGAATGCCAACCAAACCGCCTTCATATTCACCTGAACCGAAGTCCATGTGAAAGGCATCGTCACGACCAATGCTGTCGATCCATGCATCAGATTGAGGGTGAGTCGGAAGCGAGTCAATGGGGGTGTTCCAATAATTATTTGCTGGGAAGATGGGGCAGTTTGCAATAGCTGGTCCATCTGAAGGTACAGTTGGTTCAGTTGGATCCGTTGTTGCGATCTCACTTGGTACGGTTGTGGGTTCAGGCTCGACAACCTCAGGCGTGGATGTCCCTCCATCAGGATTTGAGAGATTACAAGCCAGCATGGAAAACAAAAGAACGGCGATAGCGCTAAGTTTTTTGAAATTCATTGTTCCTCTTCTAAAGATAAAATTTGTTTTCGCAAAATGTAAATCGTTGCGCCTGTGTTGATCAGCGCAGCGATCATTATAACTGTGACCGGCGCTCCTAAAAGAAATGCGGAATAAGATAGTCCTGAGATGAGTTGGTACAGAAACGGCACAAACCACATTTCAGGTGCAAAGATGATGATCGCATATGAAAATACATCTACGGGATAAAAATAACGGTCGTGCATTTTTGGGAGCACAAAAGGCACAAGAGCTAATACGGCCAACGCCATCAGCATCATTTGACGATGGGTGAATGTGATCCTGGCACGCCAGTTTATCCAGCCCCAAATTGCCATCACGATCAGGAAGATGCCCAATCCGATCCGCAAGCCAATATCATAAAATGAATTGGGTACGAATATATATAAATTTGGAGCATTTTTTGAGAGAACGCGAAATAGATCCGCTAGTACTAGATAAACAGAGAAAATGCTGGGCCAGCTTCTGCCGGTCAGTGCAATTGGAATGCCCAAAACTATATAAACTGCGGGAATTAATAAAAAGTGGTGCCAGCGAATTCTGCCTTTTAAAAATAAAATCCCTAGAAATGGTAAAAGAAAAATAGATTGGATTTTGAATGAAAAGGCCATGCCAAAGGCGATCATTGCCCAGAAAGGCTTTTCTTTTAATAAGAGATAGGTGCATAACAATAAGAATGACGTATATGTACTGTCAATTTGTCCCCAACCTGTGCTGTTGAATAAGATCGTCGGCAGCATGAAAAATCCAGCGGCGATGAAATAAGGTGTATCGTCATCATAGCGCAGGCGAGCCATACGAAAGATCGTGAATGTGGATAACAAGTCAAAAAATGTTGGAATAAGCTTGATCGCAGAGACAGGACTTATCCAATTCGATAATAAAGTTGAGAACCAAAGTAAATACAAATATGCTGGCGGATAATTTGAAAAGTTCTCATCTGCCAACCCCGCCATGCCATTGGTATACAAATGAGCGTACCATTTTTGTATTAGCGTTAAATCACGATTTACATATCCAATAATTTGAGAACGAACAACAAGCGAGAGAACAAATAATATGATGCTCAAAAACAATAACGGTCGTTTTTTAATTAAGTTCATTCACTTTCCTGCCCTTGTATTACCTTTTGAAATGCTCGAAGCAAAGTCCCGCGCTGCTCGAAGCCCGACTCACTGAGATCTGCCAGTGCCAAATATAATTTTTCGCGGCAGCGACTTAATAATCCGCTAACCAGGCGTGCCAGTGCTTCAGTTTCTACATTCACTTCATCTGTATCCGCCCACAAACGGCCAGCCTCCCAGTGACGGGACAAAACGTAAGGTTGAGTTAGAGGTTGTGACAAGCGCTGTACCCATCCATTGGAGCCGGGGTCAAGCCAGAATTGAACCGTGACTGGATGATTCATCATTAAGAAAGTATGTGCAGGGGCAATCAACACGGAGTCTTTATTTTCACTACGCCATGATTCCAAATATTGAGCAGCGATCACACCATCTTCCAACATGGCAATATATTCCCGTCCTAAATCAAAACCTGACAGGTCTTCTTGTGAGGAATTGCTAATTGATGGTGTTTCGGTGAGACCTGTCAGGTTTGTTATTGAAGGTTCCATCGCATAGCGGAATTTCTTAATGGATTCGATAAGGCTGGATGCAATGCGGACGGAGTCCATATTGTGATGAAATCCATATTCAGGTTGCGAGAGCACTTCACCGAATAATTTTCGTAAAAAGAAATCAAGCGGTTGAGGGCCGGCTTCTCGATATACATTCAGCCAATTACGCAAGTTTGTATATTTTTGACCAAGCGCATATGTGATGCGTTCCTGCATATCTGGTTTGATTTCGTCAAACATCGAAAGCCGTACATCTCTTTGGCGATACACAATTTCTGTTAATAACTGCGCGCGGATCAGGTCCGTATTTAATGCAAACATCAAGGTGTGCGCCACATCAAACTTGGTGGGGCGTATATTCCAATGTGGATGTGCCAACGCAGATAAAGTAAGCAGAGTTCTGCTGGCAGGTTCGTCACGCAGTGAACGCGATGGGCGGTGTGACCGCCACGGAATCTTTGCTTCTTCCAAGCGATTTGTAATAGAGAAACGCAGCGCATCTGAAAGATAAGGAGCAAGCACCACGATCTCAGATGCGGGAATGCCATCATCTTCGATTAGCGATTTGATTCTCGCTACAATTACATCCAACATTTCAGGGTAATAATGTGCAAGAATAAAATCCAGTGTGCCATTTGGAGTAACTTCATTTTCGATTTCAATATGCGTAATTGATGAAACAAGCAGATTTGAAAGCTGGATGATATTTTCAGAAGAAACAAAACTTTCTGTTAGTTCGATCTTCTCGTCACAAGCTTCGCTCAGGGCGTAACCTGTAATTGCATCGCCTCCGAGGAAGTAGCGATACCCCGCATCATTGTCGTAGATCAGTAATGCGGAGTCAAAATCCGCAAGCCATTCGGCGATGATGTCATGTGCGCGTGGGGCATCTTCTTCTACATTGTCGTAAATCAAGTGATGATAAGTGCCTTTAAGATAATTTTGTACCTGGTCCAACGGCCAAAGCATATTTGAGAAGATTTCAAGCTGTAATGAAAAATCCAATAAGTTATGGTCGAGGCAGTATTCACGGAAGAGAGTCGCGCAATCTTGTGCGTCCTGATAAATACGGCGCTGGACAGGGTCGCCAAACCAGGCTGCATCCATGCGTGAGCCGATCTCTGTATATGGAAAGCCAACGACTGCTGCTTTGTTTAAGTTATCAAGTATTTGAGAATATAAACGGTTACGGTCAATGGTGAGGGATTGGAAATATCCCTCTTCAAGTTTTGGCCGCACAAGATACGCCATATAATATTGCGCGGTTTCAAGTGTAAGAAAAACAGGTGGTTGATCAGCGTTCTTAAATCCTGCTGCTTCTGCCGCAATCGGCCAGAACAAATCAACCATTCGTTTTGCAAGACCACCAATCGTAGCAGACGTAACTTCTCCGCCTGCACGCCGCTCGGGGCTGTAGAGCAAATCAAGATAAGGCTCTTGCATTGTCCGCTGTGGAGTGAGCATGAGGATCGAGTCAGCATTTATGCCTTGTTCAAGTAAATAACGTAAGCGCTCAATGCCTGCTGTCGTTTTACCTGTCCCTGCACGGCCCGAGACGAAGAGACGAGAGTCAAGGGGAGATTCAATTATTTGACGTTGAGCAGGGGAAAGGCTTGTCCTGAACGAAGCCGAAGGATCTGTCATGAAGCGAGGGTAAGGTATGCGAGGAGTTTTGTCAATAAAAAGAGCGGGATATTATCCCGCTCTACAATCTAGTTCAAATTTTTCCCAAAGAATTTCTTCACGCGTTCCCAAGCATCTTTGGCTGCTTCAGGTTTGTATACGCCTGGGTCACTATCTCTAAAAAAAGCATGGCCTGAATTTGGATAGGTGATGACCTCATGCTCTACACCAACATCGTGGAGCAATTTATCAAACTCTTCAATTGTTCCTGCGGGAATGGATTCGTCTGCATCGCCAAAGAAACCAAGCACAGGTGCTTTAAGGTTTTGGCGTAATTTGGGAAAAACTTCCTGCATCCCGCCGCCATAAAATGTGCAGACGGCATCAACGGAGCGTATCGTGCTCAAGGCTAATGACATGCGTCCGCCAAAGCAAAAGCCAACACTGCCAACCTTGTCTGTTGCATCAGAATGATCTTTTAATCCGTCAAAAACTTTATGTAGGTCATTTACTGCAGTCGGTCCGTATTTTTGAACCAGCATAAAAGCTTTATCGTTATCGCCAAGCTTCGCGAGTTCACCATGATAAAGATCGGGCGCGAAGGCAAGATAACCTTCCTCAGCAAAACGATCTGCGATGGATTTGGTTTGATCGTCCAATCCCCACCATTCCTGGATCACGATCACTGCAGGCCATGGACCTTGTCCACTTGGCTTTGCGAGATGACCTTCTATAGAATTAAGTTGCGTTAATTCGCTCATTTGTATTCTCCTTAATAATGGTTCTAATTCAGGATATACGAGATGTAAGTCTTTGTCAATAAGGTTGTTTTTAGAATTGAAGTATTGTATAGTAGGACAAATTTACTTTGCCATGCTAGGTAAATAAAACCAATATTTTAGGAGATTCTTATGCCCACACCACTTAAAAATACAGTTAGGGGTGCAGTAGTTCTCACCAACAAGCCGGTTTCTTTCGTCAGATTTTCAGATAAATTAACAGGTTCCATTAACGATATTGCGAAGATCATCGAACAGCATAAAACAATGATCGATACAATTCAAGAGATCGCAATTGAGCTAACCTCGTCCATTGGCTCCCTTCATACTCTCACAGTGAAATATGCCAGAACTGCCAACGCTATTTTGGATGTCCTTCTCCCGATCCTCAAGAATTTGCCCTTGGTTCCCAAGAATATTATGGCGATGCTTACCAACCTTGAAAGCATTACACAAAAGATCATTGATAATGAAGTGACTACTGCCAAGACGATTACTGATGTACGGTCTGGTCTTAACACAGGCGATGTAAACAAAATAAAAGGACATGCCGGCCAACTGCAGGCTGTCACCCGGACTCTCACATCCATACTTCCGAAATAAAAAGCAATCGCATCTTTCTGACCTGTTATCTGAGACCACACCTTGAGCATTTCATGCGCTTTTAGATTGTCAGGCTACAAGCCTGACCTGCAATTATTGCACTCAAAAAGCGTTGACAGAGACGCCCTCTCGCATGTATAATACCGTCCGCTAAATAACCCAGCTTCCCCGTGACAAGGCGTAGACTTGCCCTGAGTGCCTGAAAGGCGTATCGAAGGGTGTAAGGTTCCGCGGTGTACACGGCGAAGTGATGACTGGAGAAATAATAATGAGAATTGCAATCGTTGAAAGCGGCGGCAAGCAGTATCGCGCCGTTGAAGGCTCCACTATTGATGTGGACCGCCTCGCCCATGAAGTAGGCAAAAAATTTGACTTTGAACGCGTTCTGCTTATGACAGAGGATGACGTTTTTATGGTCGGTACGCCCACTGTAAGTGATATTGTTGTTTCCGCAACAGTGGTCGATCATATCAAAGGCCCCAAGGTAATCTCTTTCAAATATCGCCCCAAGAAACGCATCCGTGTAAAAGGTGGCCATCGCCATTTCTATACCCGTTTGATGATCGATTTCATTGGTAAGGCGGGTGAAGAGCGTAAGGCCGAAAAGAAGGAAGCCCCAGCCAAAGTTGAAAAAGCTGAAGTGACTGAAGAGCCCAAAGTCGAGAAGCAGGCTAAAGCTGCGAAAGAAGCGGATAAGAAACCTGCCAAGAAGGCTCCGGCAACAAAGTCCACAGCAACTAAATCGGCTCCCAAAAAGACCGACTCTAAGAAGAAGTAGAGGTAGAAATGGCACATAAAACAGGTGGCGGATCAACCCGCAACGGACGTGACAGCAACTCCCAACGTTTGGGTGTAAAGCGTTACGCCGGTCAATTTGTTCTTTCTGGAAATATTCTCGTGCGCCAGCGCGGCACCAAGATCAAGCCTGGCTTGAATGTTTTGGTTGGCAAGGATGATACTTTGTTTGCAATTGCAGACGGGGTTGTCATGTTCGATGTTATTCATGGCCGCAAGCGTGTAAATATCGTCCCGGCTGAGGTGGAATAACATGAGAGCAGAAATTCATCCTACAGTTTTTGATGCAAAAGTAACTTGCGCTTCCTGCGGTACCACGTGGATCACCACTTCCACCAAAAAAGAATTACGCATTGACGTATGCTCGAAGTGTCATCCATTCTTTACTGGTGAATCTGCGAGATTGCTTGATGTTGAAGGTCAGGTAGATCGCTTCTATAAGAAACTTTCTGCCCGCCAGACTTATGTCGAACAACTGAAGACCAAGGAAGAGTCATTAACCTCTCCTGATCGTTCAGTGGATGATCTTGAGCTTAGCCCTCGCGCAACAGATGCACTCAAGAAAGCCGGTATTTTAAGCTTTGGTCAGATCCTTGCCAAACTTGGCGAAGGCAATGCCGCCATGTTGGAAGTCGCTGGCTTTGGTCAGTCTTCATTGACTGCGGCTAAGAAGAAACTCCGTGCTCTCGGATTTGAAGTTCCCGAAGTTGCTGATGCTCCAAAAGTACCCAAGTCTATGAAAGCAGCCGCGGAACAACCTTCAACTCCAGAAGTTGAAGCAACCGAAGTTGCCACGACCGAAACCGAAGCAGTGGAAGCAACCGAAGATGTAGCTACCGAAGTCGAAGCAATCGAAACTGCAACGACCGAAACCGAAGCAGCGGAAGTTGAAGCAACCGAAGATGCAGCAAGTGAAACAACAACTACTGAAGAAGCTGAAGCAAGCGAGTAATAATTTTGTAGTTGCTTTGTCAGGTAAAGGTTTCTCAGGTAAACTAGACAGGCAGATGCTTAAGCATCTGCCTGTTTTCATAATCTATTTTATGTCATTGCTCGGTTAGGCCAATAGAGTTTTACTCGCAATGACGAGAGGTTTTATGCGCCATACACACGGTTCGATTGAAGTTGTTTGCGGCTCGATGTTCAGTGGCAAGACCGATGAATTGATCCGCCGGCTTGTACGCGCAAAGATCGCCAAACAAAAAGTACAAGTATTCAAACCATCGATTGACATTCGCTATGCAGTGGAAAAGGTCGCTTCTCATGCAGGCTCAACTTTTGATGCCATTCCAGTAGAAAAAGCCGCAGATATTCGTTCAAAACTTGATAAAGATACAACCGTTGTTGGCATTGACGAAGCACAATTCTTTGACCTCGAAGTTGTGACGATTGCTCAGGAATTAGCTGCCCGCAATATACGCGTTCTCGTTGCCGGGTTGGATACAGACTTCCGTGGTGAACCGTTTGGTTCCATGCCAGTGCTTATGTCTGAAGCAGAAGATGTGTTGAAGCTTCATGCGATCTGCATGGTTTGCGGTGATGATGCCTCACGTACTCAAAGATTGGTAAATGGAAAACCCGCCCGTTATGATGACCCTGTTGTGATCGTTGGCGCTTCTGAATTATACGAAGCACGCTGTAGACAGCATCACGAAGTTCCACGTTAGTTTACCCATTAATGCCTCAAGATAAAAAATGCAAAATTATAAAGATGTGCTCGCAGAAATATTGATAGATACAGAAACTCTGCAGGCACGCATCAAGGAACTTGGTGCGCAGATCAGTGTGGATTATCCCGATGGGAATTTACTGCTTATTTGCATCTTGCGCGGTGGCGTCCCATTTATGGTTGACCTTAGCCGTAACATCACATCGCCGCATATGGTCGATTTTATGGCGGTTTCATCTTACGGGGCGGGGAAACGTGAATCAAGTGGCTCAGCCCGCGTCACGCTGGATTTGCAAACTGACATCCACGATAAAAATGTAATCCTTGTAGAAGATATTGTGGATAGCGGGCATACGATTTCGTCAGTGTTGCATATGCTTGAAACGCGCCAGCCAAAGTCTCTTAAAGTATGTACGCTGCTGGATAAACCCGAACGGCGCGAAGCAGAAGTCCCCATTCACTATCTTGGTTTTTCCATTCCAAATAAATTTGTCTTTGGCTACGGCCTCGATCTTGATGAGTATTATCGCAATTTACCTTTTGTCGGCGTGGTTGACCTGGATAAATATAAGCCGCCCTTATAATTAATATTTAAATTTGGGATTGAATGCAAGACCAAACACCTCCTCCCGAACAAACTCATTCACCATACGCAGGCCGTTGGGTGGCTCGTGTGCGCGGAAAGATCGTAGCGCAAGGCGGCACGCCCGAACAGGCTCTCCGTGCTTCACAACATAGTCGTTATAAAGAAAAACCAGAAATCACTTTCATGCCTGTTTCTTTCACACTTCCTCCTTTGATAAAAAAAATAATGGATGCTCTGCCTGCTGACCAGAAAATTTATCTTGTCGGTGGTGCTGTGCGTGACCTTTTAGATTCCCGCATATCATCTGACTTTGATTTTGCTCTTCCATCGAATGGCATTTCCCTTGCTCGAAAAGTAGCCAACTCCATCAACGCGGACTTTCTTCCCTTAGATGACGAACGCGATACTGGCCGTGTCATAGTGGCCAATGAAGACGGCTCGCGTATATTTCTGGATTTCGCAGTTTATCGTGGCGCAAACTTGGAAGAAGATTTACGCGCTCGCGATTTCACCATGAATGCAATCGCATATAACCTGCGCGATGAAACCATCATCGATCCGTTAGACGGTGGAAACGATCTTCGCGAGAAACTTATCCGTGCATGCTCACAGACATCATTATCAGATGATCCAGTCCGCATTTTGCGAGCGGTGCGTCAGGCTGCGGCGTTTGACTTTCATATTGAGAAGAACACACGTGAGTTAATGAAGCAAGCTGCAAATCAGCTTGGACGTATTTCTCCGGAACGTCTGCGTGATGAAGTGTTCAAGATACTCAATGGCCCCAAACCAGAAGCATCCATGCGCGCGTTAGAAATGTTGGGTGTGTTTCCGTATTTAATGCCTGAATTGACTGCCATGAAAGGTGTGGAACAATCTGACCCCCATGTCTATGATGTCTGGACTCATACGCTAGCTGTGCTCGATCATCTTGACCAGATTATTTCTGCCTTGTGCATTGACCATGGCTCCGAAAAAATAAGTGACAAATTCACGGACTTGCTTATCCAGAAGTTGGGACATTATCAATCGCGATTTAAACAGCACTTTGATAAGTCGCTTAATGTTGACCGTTCATTTCGCTCATTGCTTTTCTTTTCTGCTTTGTATCATGATGTGAGCAAACCTGAAACGAAGACTGTTGAAGAATCAGGGCGTACCCGTTTCTTTGATCATGATGTAAAAGGTGCAGAAGTTGCTGCGGATCGTGTGCAAGCATTCAACCTAAGCACTAATGAAGTCGAGCGTTTGCACGTCATTATTAAAAATCATATGCGAATTCATTTCTTTGCTAATCGCCTGGAAAATGAAAAGCAAACGCCTTCACGAAAAGCCATTTATCGTTTCTTCCGTGATAGCGGAGAAGCAGGTGTTGACCTTGTGTTACTCGGCCTCGCCGACTTGCGTGGGATATACGTTCATACCCTCACCATTGAAACTTGGAATGCCTATCTTGAGGTTGCTCACCTCCTGCTTGAGAATTACTGGGAAAGGCCCGAAGAGATCATTTCTCCTCCGCGATTATTAGGCGGGAATGATTTGATGAAAGAACTTAACATTCACCCTGGCCCTGTAATTGGTCAGTTATTGGAATCTATTCGCGAGAATCAAGCCGCGGGAAAAATTGAAAATCGTGAGCAGGCTCTGTCATTTGCGCGCGAAGAATTGGCGAAAGGACCATCATGAATCTCGTCTTCTTTGATCTGGAATCGCAAAATTTGTTTGACGATGTTGGTGGACGTGAGAACATCGCGAAACTTCGCGTTGCATGCGGTGTCACATGGTCTACGCAAAGAAATGATTTCGCAGTCTATTGGGAAAATGATATTCCTACTTTGCTTGAAGAATTGAAATCAGCAACAAAGGTCATTGGATTTAACTTGCGTGGATTTGACTACTTAGTGCTTCAACCTTACGCGCCAGATATGCGCTTCGCCTCGCTCCCAACCCTTGACATGCTCCTCGACCTGCAAAAGATCCTTGGCTTTCGAGTCAGTCTGGATAGTATTGCAAGCGCAAGCCTTGGCGCCACCAAAACAGCAGACGGTGTACAATCTGTTTCATGGTTTCGTGCGGGCGAGTTGGATAAAGTAGCCGAATACTGCAAAGCGGATGTAGATATCACGCGCCGCGTGTATGAATTTGGACGTGACAATGGTCATATTTTTTATAAATCAAGATTAGGCAGTAAATTAAAAGTAGATGTAAAGTGGAAATGAGAAAGTGGAGAGGTAGATAAAATGAACAAAGTTACTGTAAATGGAATAGACATCGCTTATGAACGTCGTGGCAAAGGGACTCCTCTAATGCTTGTGCATGGTTTCCCATTAGATTCCAGCTCATGGAATGAAGTCATCCCATCATTAGAAGATAAATTTGACCTTATCCTGCCCGACTTGCGAGGGTTAGGTCAGTCTACGACAATTGAATCGCAATATACGATGTCAGATATGGCTGATGATCTTGCTGGTTTGCTTGACCATTTAGGAGTTGAGAAAACCGCAATAGCAGGTCATTCTATGGGTGGTTATGTTGCTTTGGCTTTCGCGAAAAAATATCCAGATCGGGTAAGCGGATTGGGTTTGGTCTCTTCTCAAGCTGCGGGTGATCCGCCCGAGCGTAAAGAAGGAAGATATAAAACCGCTGCTGATGTAACCGAGAAGGGCGTGAGTGTAGTTGTGGAAGCAATGACGCCAAAACTCTCTGCGGACGCGCGTGTGCAGGCGTTTGTACGCGGTGCCATAGAGAAACAAAGCCAGGCTGGCGTGAGCGGCGCATTGAAAGCGATGGCTGAACGTGAGGATCTAACATCACTTATTGCAGCATTTAACTTTCCGCTTGTGCTCATCCATGGCGATGCAGATGCATTAGTTCCGATTGACCGTGCAAAGGAAATTAAGGCGGCTGTGCCTTCTGCGAATTTTGTTGAGCTGAAAGGCGCTGGTCATATGCCAATGATGGAATTCGCAAAAGAAACCGCTGCCGGTTTGAGCAGCCTAAGCTCATCTTAACAAGAGCAAAATACGAATAAGAAAAGTCCGTCACTGTGAAAGTGACGGACTTGTTTTTAAAACGGGATCAGTTTTGAGATTAAGAGCGAAGCGGTTGTGAAGTAAGCGAGTCAGTATTATTGAGGCTCATGTTGTTCAGCGGAGCAGTATTCCGTCTGACCATCTTCCTGATATGTGCCACAAGCACGCCGCTTGGCACAGGCTTGACGAGGAAATCGTCTGCACCTGCATCCAAAACACTAGCAACCATACGTGGGTCATTGATAGCTGAAAGGATGAGAATGGGAACGTTGCTGAATGCGCGAATCGCCTTGCTCACCTGCCATCCATCCAAGTCTGGCATCATCAGGTCAAGCAGCACAACGCTGGGGTTTTTTTCCCGGGCGATTGAAATGCCTTCTGAGCCGCTATTGGTTGTAAGTACTTCAAAACCATGAGTTTTGAGCAGCATGCTCATTAACTCGGTGATCGCTACGTCGTCGTCAATTACTAATATTTTTGTGGCCATAGTTTTTTTCCGTTTGCGTATTATGCCCCATAACTGGAAAATTGCGCTTTGCAATGAGTTAACAGATTAAAAAGGTGCTTTTGGCGTTTTTTTTATTCAACGAACCTTATAAAGACCTGATTGCCGAGAAGTTTGCCGCGCTTGGTAAGGGTATAAATTCCTGGATTCTTTCTTTCTAACAGACCATTTTGGACAAGTTCTTGAATCTCTTTTGGATAAATGTCCAAAAGCCCGCTTCCGAATCTTAAGCTGAAATCTGATTCAGCGACTCCAGCATTCGTTAGCCTGAGATTATTTAACATGTATTCAGACATATCATCTTTTGGTGTTTGTTTATGTTGATTACTAGTTGCGGGAGATAAAGGAAATTGATAATTGGTGATTGGTAATTGGTGATTGGTAAGTCGTTCAATATACGTTTTGATTCTTAGAGCATTTGAATAGCGATAACCATCGGCATATCCGTGTGCGCCCGCGCCAAAAGCTAAATAAGGAAGCGAGCGCCAATATTGCAAGTTGTGACGACATTCTCGATTTGGCTTTGCCCAATTAGATATTTCATATTGCACATATCCATTTTGTTCGAGAGTATCGCAGGCCCATTCATACATTTCGGCAGCGAGATCTGGGTCTGGGAGAGGTAATAACCCTTTCGATGACCATCTTCCAAATGGAGTTCCGTGTTCAAGAGTAAGTGCATATGCAGAGATATGCTCGGGATGTAAATCTAAAATTCGTTTAACAGTGCTTTGCCAGGTGGATAAAGTTTGTTCGGGTAAGCCATAAATTAGATCGAGATTCAGATTATCGAAGCCTGCTTTTCGCGCTAAGGAAACTGCTTCGATCACATCAAAAAAACTATGCTCGCGTTCGAGCATATGTAGTTCTTCTGTGTTTGCAGATTGCACTCCAAAGCTGATGCGATTGATGCCTGCATTACGAATCGCGGTTAGTTTTTCAGCGGAGACTGTGCCTGGATTGGCTTCAATGCTGATCTCTGCGTCAGCGGTGAATGTGAAGGCGGCGTGTAATGCGTCCATGATGGACGCAAATTGAGGTCCAGAAAGAAGCGAGGGGGTTCCTCCTCCGAAAAAAACAGTATGTATATTTTTCTTCTGGGTGTGCAGTCCAACAAAATTGATTTCTTGAATCAAAGCATTGACATATGCAGGAATCGAATCTTCCTGCCCTGCGTATGTATTGAAATCGCAATAGGCACAGCGATGTTTGCAAAATGGAATGTGAAGGTAGATGCTATACATTTGTTTTACGTGGTAAACCGATGAGCAATGCGATGGGGCCGAGAAAGAGAATCCACATTGCGTTGTTGAGGCCGAATTGATCTGCAAGCAAGCCGATCAGAAACGGAAAAAATTTTGCAACCGGAGCGGTTACTGCGCTAATCGCCATAATGCTTGCGCTTTGATTCGGAAGGCTTGAGTATAACCTGCCTTGCAAAATGGGATACCAGCCTGTATTGAAAAGATTAACGAAGATAACGAAGACCAGTTTAAAGATGAATCCTGGAATAAGAAGAAAAATTGCAAATGTAATTAACTCCATGAAGGCAGTGGTACGGACATACTTTATCGAATCTTTTTGCCGATCAATAAATGGAATAAAGAGGAAGTCTGTGATGAGCCCCATGAGCAGCCAGATGATAACTGCAATGCCCGCTTGTGATTCTGTGACCAGTGCAATATCTACAAAATATAAGGCAAGATAACTGAATAGTACATCGCCCATTAAGTCTGCAAATTCAAGCAAGAGAAGCCAGCGCCATACTTCTTTGCGTTTGATCGCGGAGAATGCAGAGCGAAATCCTTCGAGGACAATGCTAAAGCTGGGAAATGGTGCAGAGGCTTTTTTATCGGTTGGTAAATATTTTAAGGCAATCAGCAGGCCAATCGTTGAAATGGATGCGAGCAGGGCGTATGTTCCGCGCCAGCCAAGCCCGAAGTAGATAAAAAGCCCAAGAAGTATTGGGCCCGTCAATACGCCAAGTGAACCTGCAAAAGTCCAGCGTGCCATGTTTTGTTCATGGCGGCTTTCGTCTGAGTCCATCAAATTGGCTTGCGAAAGACTGACATATGCACCAGAAGATGGATTAAATAAGATCAATGAAAAAAGCAATATATAAAATGAATTAGCGATGCTTGTAAGCGCAAGTGAAACTGTGAATAAAATGCCGCCGCCAATAATGAGAACACGTCGTCTCCATACATCGCCAAGGATGCCGATGAATGGTTCAATGAACGCGGCTATAATTCCTGGCAGGCTGAGCAGTAATCCAATTTGTGTATAGGTGAGATGAAGGTCATCACGAATGAAAGGCCAGGCAGTTTCGGCAACGCCAAAGACGAGTTCATCGAGGAATTCAATTATGTAATAGATAAAATTCATGCTGTGAAATTATATAAGCCTCATTCTTGCAATGAGAACAGGCGGAAGTTCACTAAATTTTCCTCCCCAGCCTAGTGGAAACATTTGCGGTGCATCAGGAGGAAAGGCACGTTCTTCAAAGCCGTCCAGGATGAATCCATTTTTGAACCCCAAATTTAAATAATATTGAAGCGGACGGTCAAAATAGACTTGTGGCTTGGGCTGATTGCGAAGAGCAAGTCCACGCTGGTGGGTAGGGGTCATGTAGCGGGAGACCTTGATCGAGTAAGTATCTTTAATTTCACCGTCGTCCATTTCTTCTGCAACGTGCATGGCTGATGCATTGTTGAAAGCTGGATGGGTGATACTGAAGACGAAAGTGCCTTTTGGTTTTAGTAATTTTGGCAAGACACGAAACAATGTTTCGATATCTGCCATGTCAAATAGAGCCATGTTGGAGATGGCAGAGTCAAATTTATTTTCGCCAAGGGAGAGTAGTTGAGATTCATTGGTGGCGTCTATTATTTCAAAAGTAATTTGTGATTGGTAATTGGCGAGTCTTGCTTTTGCTTTTTCGATCAGTTTGGATGAAAAGTCAAAGGCCGTAATTTTTGCACCAAGTTCGGCGAGTTTGCGAGTGGTCAGGCCGTTACCGCAGGCAATATCCAGGATGTGGGAATCAGATTTCAGGCCTGTGCTGAGCGTTGTCGAAGCATCAAGTAAAGAAGCGAGAGCAGGCCAGCATAGAATATTGAAGAAGTCATTGCCTTCATCGCCCATCCGATTGTCCCAAACCTCTGCATTTAATTCCCAAGCCTCGCGAGTTTCCTTGTTTAGGTCATCCAGATTTTCGGTCATCTTTTTTCTCCTTGAGAAGTTTGAATTTAACCACACTTCCCTAATTTTCTTCTCATTTTTTAGTTCATTTCCAATCATTACACAAAACACCATTTGAATAATGATAATGACCCGCAGAGATTGTGCAATGATGATTTTGATTTCAATATGCTATTGCAGCAAGTAATATTCACTGAATAAAAAGATTGACACTACGCCATCTCATAGTATAAATATTGAACTATAGAGTCTGCTTGAAAACTGTTTCATGCGTTACACAGGGATACATCCTGCGGATCGTGTGGCAAATTGTTTTTGGGTGGGTTCTTTCATTTTTAATCCCCGGAGGTGTGAGTGAACGCGACTTTGAAATTGGGAGAGCAC
>JACMLM010000064.1 GCA_014379595.1 Anaerolineales bacterium | reverse complement strand
TGGAACCCACGAATAACAATCTGTTACTTGGCTCCTTGACTGCTTATGGGTATTCAGCATCATGGGATAGAACGGATGCTTTTGGCAATGCTCTCTTATGGCTCTTTCCAACAGAAGTCGGAGAATTTTACAGTCTCTTCACTGAACCTCCAGCAGAAAGCCTATTTGCCCTTCTTCATGTTTCAGGAATTGCTGTGACATCCGATAAATCACTAGTTATAGCCTTGGATTTAATAGAAACCAACCAACCACCGGTTGCAGATGCTGGCGGTCCATATACTGTTGATTGGGGCGCAACGCTCACACTGGATGCCTCCGGTTCCACCGATCCAAATAATAATATTGCATCCTATGAATGGGATCTGGATAATGATGGTCAATACGACGATGCTAGCGGAGTAACTCCTACAACTTCATTCACCCTAGTTGGAAGTCATATTGTTGGACTGCGTGTGTCCGATGATGGTGGATTAAATGATACGGATACAGCAGTAGTTACGGTTGCTGATCCTACCCCGCCAACCATTACATCCTCCATCAGCGGTACACTGGGTAACAACGGCTGGTACACAAGCGATGTGTTAGTTAGCTGGGATGTGAGTGATTTGGAATCAGGCATTGCGTCTTCTGTTGGATGCGACACAACCACCCTCACCGCAGAAACAATGGGAGATACATTGACCTGTTCGGCCACAAACGGAGCAGGGCTTTCTAATTCGGCTTCTGATACCATCTCAATTGACAAGACAGCTCCTTCCATTACTTGGGTTGGTGACATCAATGAGGGTGACAGTTTCTATTTTGACTCTGTTCCAATTGAGCCGACCTGCACAGCCACAGACAGTCTCTCTGGCGTTGATGGTCCCTGCACTCTAAGTGGGTATACCACCACTGTTGGATCGCATACGCTAATTGCAACAGCAAAGGATAATGCTGGAAATCAGTCAACTGAAACTCGCAGCTATTCCGTTTTGGGATGGACACTTAGAGGCTTCTACCAGCCAGTCGATATGAATGGTGTCTACAATCTTGTCAA
This sequence comes from Anaerolineales bacterium, assembly GCA_014379595.1. GTDB lineage: Bacteria > Chloroflexota > Anaerolineae > Anaerolineales > Villigracilaceae > Villigracilis. The sequence continues at coordinate 68,818 of JACMLM010000064.1, read as the reverse complement.
AGGCGGAAGCACCGTGCCTTTGAAGTTTGAGGTCTTTGCAGGTCCCACCGAGCTGACTGACATTGTTGATATCCTGAGCCTCACCTACGCTCAAACATCCTGCGACGCGAATGCAATTACAGATGAAATTGAACTCACGGCAACAGGTGGTACAAGCCTGCGTTACGAGGGTGGTCAATTCATCTACAACTGGAAAACACCCAAAGCTGCCGGTAAGTGTTACCGTGTAACAATGACCACAGTCGATAACTCGACACTGGTGGCTTATTTCAAACTCAAGTAACCCTAGGAAGTCAAGTAGTATAAAAGAGAATAAAACAATAGCCTGATGGGTAAATTCCCCGTCAGGCTATTTATTGCGTTTTCAACCCCCACAATTTCTTTATAAGATATTCACAACTTTAACACAGCGGTCATATATGATGGAAAAAGGTTGGAGGCGCTCTAACCACATCAAATATAAAGAGGTATAAAAATATGAAAAAGAAAATTTCAATCTTGATCGGCGGACTACTGGCGGTTGCGATATTGTTTGGAGCTATAAGCGTGACAACTGCCTATGCACAGGACGGCACTCCGCCTGCTCCTACAAATGGTCAACCCGGTGATGGTCGTGGCCCTGGCGGCGGACGCGGGTTGGGTGAGGCTGAACTGGAAGCGGCAGCAAAAGTCCTTGGCTTAACAAAGGATGAACTTTCCACTGCACTGAAAGATGGCAAGACACTCGCTGACTTGGCCACTGCTGCAGGTGTAGATATTGAAGATGTGCGCGAGGCGATCAATGCTGTTCGTGCAGTAGAAATTCGTGCACGTATCGAAGCAGGAATTTCTGATGGAACCATCTCACAAGAAAAAGCTGATTGGCTCCTTGAAGGCCTCGACAAAGGTTTTCTTGACGGCCCTGGATTTGGCTTTGGTAGACCTCATGGCCCCGGTGGGCCTCGCGATGGCCAGCCGACCCAAGCTGCTCCGCCTGCTGAACAATAAATATTCACCTAGTTAAGTAAAGAAAGGAGGCAAAACTTGCGAGTTATTAACTCGCAAGTTTTTTGTATGGTTTTTGGGATAATTGGGGCTTGATTTCAACTATAAAAAACAGTACACTATCTCTCATGCCAGCCCTATCAAAAACAGGACAACTCAAAGACCTCGAGGGACGCCACAGTTTATTGCTGCGTCTTGTTGAATTAAGCGTCACGCTGAATTCAACACTTGATCTGGATGCCCTGCTCCAAATTATTACTGCAACTGCCACCGAACTTTTGGATTGCGAAGCCGCATCAATTCTGCTTTACGACAATAAGAATCCGCGTTTATACTTTGCCGCCGCCACAGGTTCAGACCCTGAAAAGCTGGCTGAGATTCCCGTCCCCATGGACAATAGTCTTGCGGGGACAATTTTTCGTACCAATCAGCCTCTTATTCTAAATAATCCTGAAAGTGATCCGCGACATTACTCGCTTGTCTCTGATCACATCAAATTCAAAATAAATACATTGCTCGGCGTACCCATGCCCATCAAAGAACAAACGGTGGGTGTGCTGGAAGCAGTCAATAAAAAAGATGGTGGTTTTACCGATAGTGATGTAGCCACCCTCTCTGTAATTGCCTCACATGCCGCAATCGCGATCAATAATGCGCGATTGTTAAAGACAACACGACAGGCATTAGATAAGGTCAAAGAAACAAACCAGATCAAGAGCAACTTCCTTGCCCTCGCATCTCACGAACTGCGGACTCCGCTTGGCATCATAATCGGGTATGCAACATTCTTGCAGGAGAAAGCCCGCGGAGAATCATCAGACCATGCCAATCAGGTGCTTGGTGCAGCGGCACAAATGCGTTCGCTTCTCGATCAAATGAATAACCTGACATTGCTTCAAACCGATGAGATGGAAATGCGCTCGATGAAGATTTCCATTCAGGATATATTAAATTTTGCAGTGGATGAGATCAAGTACTTCGCTGCACGGCGGGACCTGAAACTGGTCTTTGCCATGCAAGATGATCCCATCTTTATAAATGCCGACCCCGAAAAAACCACGCTCGCGTTCGTGAACCTGTTGAACAACGCCATTAGATTCTCACCCGAAGGAAGTGAAATTGTGATCGGCGCAGTGGAGCAGGATAAACAAGTGATGGCCTGGGTACAAGATCGTGGCATTGGTATTCCCGTTGATAAATTGCATAAGGTGTTTGAAGAGTTCTATCAGATCGAACCACCGAATACACGTCACTATGGCGGGCTTGGAATCGGCCTCACCATTGCAAAAGGTTTGTTCGAGGCGCAGGGAGGAAAGATCTGGGCTGAGTCTGATGGAGAAGGCCGCGGCTCAACATTCAAAGTGGCGTTGCTAAAAGCATAAGCACACAGAATTCAAAATTGACAGGTTGATCGCCTGTCAATTTTTATATCATCTTCACGTTGTTTTCATATTCTTCATTGACATTACGAAATGCCTCAGGTAGAATACGGTTCGCCTTGTCCTGCGAGCGCCGGATAACAAAATTGGGCCTGTAGCGCAGTTGGGAGCGCGCCTCAATCGCACTGAGGAGGTCAGGGGTTCGAATCCCCTCAGGTCCACTGGGCAGCGAACAGTGAACGAAATATTTTTTCAATGTTCACTGCTTAATAACTTATCATATGGGCCCATAGCGCAGTTGGGAGCGCGTCTCAATGGCATTGAGAAGGTCGAGGGTTCGAATCCCTCTGGGTCCACAAAATGTAAGGGCAGGCTTTATGTCTGCCCAAGTAAAGTCATGGCAGGAGTAGTAGGTCATCCCGTCAGCGAGTTGGGAGAGTGAGGTGAGAGCCCAGCACCAGTGTCAACGGGACACTTTAAGACTGAACTCGCCTGTTCCTCACATGAGAGACTGTGATGGTGAAAGCGGATATTCCGCAGTAGTCATTACCGGGTCAGCCCGTTATAGCAACCAAAGTGACGTTCGCACGCTGGACGTAATCTGGGTGGTACCACGGAGATTTCCTTCGTCCCTATTGTGGATGAAGGATTTTTTGTTTAAGTCGGACAATGGACCATAGACTATAGACGGTGAGTTTGGTCCATTGTCCCCGGTCAACCGTCAAAGTGGAGGCTCGTATGAACATTCGGATCAAAACCATCTTTTGGAAACAGGGACCTCTACTTCCACGCCTCCTTTGCAAGTCAAAAGCTTAGCGAAGAAGGTCCGTTTGAAGACCTGAACCTTGATATTGAAAAAAAATGAAACTGTAACCAATGAGGTAAAAATGGCAACTACAAAAAAGAAAGTAACGAAGAAGAAAGCAGCTCCTAAAAAATCAACAGTTAACGCGGCGAAAAAGATCGTGAAAGCTATCGAATCAGTAACTGCTTCCTCTCCTAAAGGGAAAAATGTTGTTGGGAAGAAAGCTGTTAAAACATCCAAGCCTGTTGCTAAGAAGACAACAGCAAAGGCTGCAAAACCTGTTGTTAAAAAAGTGGCAGTCAAGAAGGCTGCATCCAAATCTGAGTCATCATGGCAGGATAAATCCTATAACCCAAAAGCCATTGAATCCAAATGGCAGGCCAAATGGGAGGCAGACAAGTTGTATCGTGCGGTGATCGACGAGAGCAAGCCAAAGCACTATGCGCTGACCATGCTGCCTTATCCCAGCGGTGACCTGCATATTGGTCACTGGTTTTCGATGATTCCCCCGGATACACGTGCGCGTTACATGCGAATGAAGGGCTTCAACGTATTGTTTCCCATGGGCTTCGATGCGTTCGGTCTGCCTGCGGAGAATGCTGCTATTAAAGATGGTGTCCATCCGATGAAACGCACATTCGAAAATATTGATCGCATGCGTACACAGATGAAGACCATGGGCGCGATGTTCGATTGGGAACGTGAGGCAATTTCAGCTGATCCTGAATATTACAAATGGACAGAATGGTTCTTCATTAAGTTGTATAAGGCTGGGCTGGCTTATCGGAAGATGTCTGCTGTTGACTGGTGCCCGAATTGCAATACAACACTGGCGCGTGAACAGGTTTGGGGAGATGACCGTCACTGCGAACGATGTGGCACACCTGTCATCAAAAAGGATTTGGAACAATGGTTCTTTAGGGCAACAAAATATGCAGATGAGTTGTTGAACTTTGAAGGCATTGATTGGCCTGAGCGCGTCAAGACCTTGCAAACGAATTGGATCGATCGTTCTGAAGGTGCTGAAGTTAATTTCCGCTTGGATTGGGAAACGGCTGCTGATGCTTTGGGCATTGAAGAGAAAGGGATCGGAAGGGATGATGCGCCACCCGCACGCGAACTTGTTTTGATTCCTGTCTTCACCACGCGCCCGGATACTTTGTGGGGCGCAACCTTCATGGTCTTCTCACCTGAACATCCATTGGTGGATAAGATCACCACGCCTGAAAATAAAGCCGCCGTCCAAGAATATAAAGACCAGGCTGCGCGTCAAACGGAGATTCAACGCGGTGCAGTGGATAAAGAAAAGACAGGTGTGTTCACAGGTGCGTATGCCATTAACCCTGTCAATCAGGAACGCATCCCAATTTGGATCGCAGATTATGTCTTGATGTCGTATGGCACAGGTGCGATCATGGCTGTGCCGGCACACGATGAACGTGATTTTGCTTTTGCCAAAAAGTATGAACTGCCCATTGTTTTTGTGATTCAGCCTGTAGGGGCGGATGGTGATCCGCCTGCCCAAGAGATGCAAGCTTACATCGGCCCCGGCGTAATGGTCAACTCGGGTATGTTGGACGGAACGAAAGTCAACACAGAAAAGGGAAGAAAGAATCCCAGCATCGCCGCAGTGATCGATTGGCTGGAGCAAAAAGGTATCGGCAAAGAGTCTGTCAACTATCGTTATCGTGATTGGTTGATCAGCCGTCAGCGTTATTGGGGCGCGCCGATCCCTATGATCCATTGTGACGTGCATGGTTGGAATCCTGTGCCCGAGAATCAATTACCTGTCTTGTTGCCGGAAGATGTAGAGTGGCGGCCAACCGGTGAAAGCCCGTTGAAGCTGCATCCCACATGGAAGAATACAACCTGCCCCGTGTGTGGTGAAGCGGCTGTGCGCGAGACCGACACAATGGATACATTCATGTGTTCATCGTGGTATCACTTGCGTTATCTGTCTCCGAAGTATGATAAGGCTCCGTTTGATGATGCCGAATATAACTATTGGATGCCCGTCGATACATACACGGGCGGCATCGAACATGCCACCATGCATTTGTTATACACACGTTTCTTTCACAAGGCATTGCGTGATGCGGGTATCGTCGAGGGTGGCGAACCGATGATGCAATTGCGTAATCAGGGTATGGTGTTAGGCGAAGACGGCGATAAGATGTCTAAGAGTAAGGGTAATGTGATTGCGCCTGATGTGTTGGTTAAGAAATATGGTGCGGATAGTGTGCGCGCCTATATTTTGTTCTTTGCACGTTGGGAAATGGGCGCGCCATGGGACTCGCAGGGCATTGAAGGAAGTGTGCGTTGGGTGAGGCGTGTATGGAGTTTGTTCACAGATCCCGTTTCATTCGCGCCGATACCTGCTTCTGATGAAACAAAAAAGACTCTGCGCCGAAAGCTCCACCAGACTCTGCGCCGTGTGACTCGCAACTTCGAGCAGTTTGAGTTCAACACAATTGTTTCGTCGTTGATGGAATTGATGAATGAAATGTACAAGGCGCGTGAAGCAGGCGCAGTTGGCACACCTGAATGGAAGGAAGCACAGGAAATCTATTTGAAGATGATGGCTCCTGTTGCCCCACATATCACCGAAGAATTGTGGACGAATCATTTGGGCAAGCCTTATTCCATCCATACACAATCATGGCCGCAAGTGGACGAAGCCGCCACGAAAGAAGACTCCATTGAATTGCCCATCCAGATCAATGGCAAAGTGCGCGATAAGGTCATTGTCCCAGCGGATGCAACAGATGATGAGATCAAGTCTGCTGCATTAGCTTCGGAGACTGTCCAGAAATATTTAGAGGGCAAGGAGCCGAAAAAGATCATTGTGGCGAATAGGCGTTTAGTGAGTATTGTGGTGTAGCGAGTAGTGAAGAATAAGGGTGAGATTCATGCTCACCAAAATTAAAATCCTGATGGTCAAAAGACCATCAGGATTTTGTTATTAAGCGGTTAAGATCCAAAATTAGTACTTGCACTGACTTTACAAAAATGCTATTCTTATAGTAAATAACTGTAAAGGAGAAAAGCGCGCTCATATCACATTCATATTACAGATCAAATGATTTTCGTCTATCGCTTAAGTTTTTCCCGTCGATTACAAAGTAACCTTATTAGAATAAGCATATATAGGAGAATCCAAATGAAGAAGTTTCTTTATGCTCTTGGTATGATTGCTCTCGTCATAATAATAACCTCCCAGACATTTTCTACAGTACAAGCAAAACCCCCAGGTACGATAGAACTGCAGATATTGGCTTTGAATGATTTCCATGGAAACCTTGAACCACCCACCAGCAGTGCAGGGTGTGTTCCAGCAGTATCTGGTTGCCCTGCTCCAAATATTGTTGCGGGAGGGGTTGAATATCTTGCCACTCATATCGATAACCTGCGTGCTCTTAACCCTAATACAGTTGTCGTTTCGGCAGGCGATTTGATTGGTGCAAGCCCATTGCTTTCTGCATTGTTCCACGATGAGCCAACCATTGAAGCTTTTAACGAGATTGGTTTGGACTTCAATGCAGTTGGTAATCACGAGTTCGACGAAGGCTGGACGGAATTGATGCGTATGCAGAATGGTGGCTGTCACCCAGTGGACGGCTGTCAGGATGGAGATGGTTTTGAGGGTGCAGACTTCCAATTCCTGGCTGCTAACGTAGTACGTGAGGACAATGGCGAGACCATTTTCCCAGCATACAAGACACGCAAATACAAGAACGTTGAAGTTGCCTTCATTGGTATGACACTCGAAGGCACACCTTTGATCGTAACCCCATCTGGCATTTCTGATTTAGACTTCCTGGATGAGGCTGATACTGTCAACGCTTTGATTCCCGAACTCAAGCACAAAAAGGTTGAGACGATTGTGGTCGTGATCCATGAGGGTGCTGATCAGTCCACAACCGATGCCACCACCAATCCTAATGGTTGTGTAGGGATCTCAGGACCAATTGTTGATATCGTCAACCGATTGGACGATGAAGTAGATGTAGTCATCACTGGGCATACTCATCAGCCGTATAACTGTGTGATCGACGGCAAGATTGTGACTAGCTCATTCTCATTTGGACGTTTGGTGACCAAGATCGATCTAAGTATCAGCCGGGCGACAGGCGAAGTGGAAACCATGTCAGCCAACAATGTGATTGTTACTCGTACTGTTCCCAAGGCTGCTCCGTTAACTGCTTTGCTCGCCAAATACAACGCAATTGCTGCTCCGCTTGCCAATCGTGTGATCGGTTCCATCACAGCAAATATTAGTCGTGCACCCAATACAGCAGGTGAATCAGCTTTAGGTGATGTGATCGCCGATGGTCAGCTTGAAGCAACCGATGACCCGGGCTTGGGTGATGCCGTGGTCGCCTTTATGAATCCAGGCGGCATTCGCGCAGACCTGACATATGCAGGCAGTCCTGCAGGAGAAGGTGACGGTAACGTTACGTATGGCGAAATGTTCACCGTCCAGCCGTTTGGTAACAGCATGGTTACCATGACTCTGACAGGCACACAAATTGAAAGATTGCTGGAAGAACAGTTTGCTGGTTGTACCTTAGCGAGTGCGCGAATTTTACAGGTGTCTGCGGGCTTTACCTATACTTGGAAAGCCTCAGGTCCGGTCTGCGATAAAGTAGACCCGGCAACGATCATGCTCAATGGCGTGATGATCAATGCAGCAGACAGCTATCGTGTAACAGTAAACTCCTTCCTTGCAGATGGCGGTGATAGCTTCCCAATCCTGACGCAGGGAACTAACCGTTTGGGTGGTGCTGTAGATACGGATGCATTTGAAGCTTACTTTGCTAGCTATGGTGGACCTGTTCCTCCTGGACCACAAAACCGCATCACAAGACTTCCATAATTACGCCCTACGAATAATATAAAATGGTATCCGAGGCTAAAACCTCGGATACCATTTTATATTTCAGGACAATTCTCGCTTTGAGGGCCAGTTATTGGGATTATATTTTTTCCAATAATCGAATAGAATTCGACTATGTCTACACCTAATAAGATTCTCACCGCATTCGATAAAACTCTCCTCGTCGGAACAGGCGTTGGAGTAATAGGGATTTGCATTGTAGCATGCGTGTTTTATTACATCCTGATGAATCCTCCCAATCAAAGCATTGACCCGACTCCATTTGTCAGCTTGCCTTTGGAAACATCCACTGCCTCAGTATTTGATTCATCCACGCCTACTTTGCTGCCAACGCTGGATTTGGGAGTTCTCCCATCCACACTGATTCCTTCACCAGTCCCAAATTTTGGCGGGGATGGTTCTCTCGCTGGCAAGATCGCCTTCACTTGTTATATAAAGCAGATAGACCAGATCTGTTTAATGAATGCCGACGGCTCAGACCGCAAACAAATAACCGAGATGGAAGCAACTGCTTTTTATGCATCCATCTCACCTGATGGACAAAAGATCTATTTCTCATCGCGCCGCAGCACAGGCTTTGAAATCCATTCCGTCAATCTCAATGGGAATGGGTTGCAGCGCCTCACAAAAAACATCGGCAGTTTATATGCGCCAGAGCTTTCCCCAAACGGTGATTGGGTCGTTTTTACAAATAATGGAAATGGACTATGGTTGATGAAGCCTGATGGAAAGAATCCTCATGCTCTTACAACCTCCGATGATATTGACCCAACCTGGTCAGCGGATGGTTCGATGATCGCATTTGCATCCTCACGTGCCGGCTTGCGGCAATTGTTTGTGATGAATGCAGATGGTTCGAACATTCGTCAGGTGACGAATCTGCCAGATATGGGCGGACGCAGTTCCTGGTCACCGGATGGGACGCGGCTTGCTTTTTATGCGGGTCCATCTCCTGACCGTGATGTTTATATTATTAATGTGGATGGGACTGGTTTGGTACAGCTCACAGATGGCGGAGATAATCTCGGTCCAAGCTGGTCACCAGATGGGAACTGGATTGCTTTCGCATCTTTTCGAGATGGCAACAACGAAATTTATGCCATTCACCCCGATGGCACTGGACTAACTCGTTTAACGAACAGCCCCATTTCTGATTGGCAGCCTCGCTGGGGAAAATAAAGAAAGAAAAAAAGAGAGTAGAGAATAGAGAGTGGTTAGTAGGGGCGGGCCTCGCGAAGCGGTTCGCCCATGTTTTACTTGTTTAATCTATCCACGGCATGAGACGTGGAATCCAGCGTGGGACATTGGCTTTGTAATTGAGATAACTTTCCCCAAATCGTTTTTCCAAACCTGGTTCTTCTGAAAATATAAAATAGACGGTATTGATGATTATGAATATCACTGCCCAAAGACCGATCACCCAAGAACCCCAAAACAAAGCCTGACCGATCAACATCATAGCCACGGCGCTGATCATCGGGTTGCGGACATGACGATATGGGCCAGACACTACAAGCTTTTGAGTTGGGTCCCACGGAGCAAGTGTCCCCTGGCCAATGATCGCAAATAGATTCACACACCACACGAATAATGTAAACCCGATCCAGACGAATAACGCACCTGCGATATATCCTGTCCATGCGGTGGGTGTCATCTCGGTCCAACGTGTATCGTAATTTACAAATGAATTAAACAGCCATAATGGAACAACAATGACTGCCATAAATGGTAGTAATAAGATGGCAAAGAAATGACGCAATGTTTTGAGCATAAGGGAAAAGTATACTATTGTTTCCAACAGGCAAATAATATATGCACAAGCGGTAAAATTAGACTAAACGAACCTATCGTTTGGAGAATAAAAAATGACACAACCTGATTTTACTAATGAACAAAAAGAACAGGAACTGCTTAACAGTAATATTGATACGGATACAATCGAGTCTGCGGTGACGAGTATGCTGCGTGCTTTTGGAGAAGACCCTGAGCGTGAAGGTCTCAAAAACACGCCCAAACGCGTTGCTCGTATGTTTCCTGAATTATTAAGTGGTTATCGTACTGACTCCAAGAAGCTGGTCAATAGCGCGCTATTCACGGTTGATTATGATGACATGGTGATAGTGCGTGATATTGAGTTCTATAGTTTGTGCGAGCATCATATGCTTCCGTTCATTGGACGCGCACATGTTGCTTATGTTCCTCGCGGACAGGTGATCGGCCTTTCAAAAATTCCCCGCATCGTAGATATGTTCGCCCGTCGTTTGCAGATACAGGAGCGGATGACACGTCAGATCGCAGATTTCATCAACGAACTTCTCAAGCCGCAGGGTGTGGCAGTGGTGGTTGAGGCCCTACACATGTGCTCGATGATGCGCGGCGTAAAAAAACATGATGCCCGCATGACCACGTCCACCATGTTGGGAAGTTTCCGCAGCAAGATAGCTACTCGTCAAGAATTTTTGGATAATATCTCGCGCGGCGCAGGTCCGCTTAAAATATAGCTATATCTTCGCGCTTCACGATCCACATCTGACCCTGTAACTGCTCGGCAACTCGAATTAGTTTTTCCTGGCGAATGGGATGTTCAAAGTCAGGGATCAATTCCGCTAGTGGCACAGCCACGAATGCCACGTCCCAAAATTCTGTGTTGAGCGGAGTTTGGTCAAATAACAAAAGGTCAATGTCAATTGTGCGCGGCGCGTTCTTATCCGCATAGCGGATTCGCCCAAGCTTAGCCTCGATAGGTCTAATGACCTGATCTTTCAATTGATGATGTTTTATAGGGGATAAAAATAAAACACACGCATTCAAAAAATTTGGCCCATCAGAACCGACAGCTTTTGTTTCCCACACGCTGGATGTCTCTTTGACTTGACCATACTCCTTTAACAGTTGAACCGCTTTAGGAAGATGGTTCTCTGGTTCAATGTTCGAGCCGAGGCTCAGATAAATTTGATGTAACTCATTCATCACGACTGCGTTGTATTTCCACGCCCACTGATTTCGCAAAACGAACTGCCCCTGGCTTTTCCACGCGGACAATTGCCTTGTTCACTCCATTTTGTTCCAGGCATATTTTTGCAAGATCATTTGCAAGCGCTTCAACAGTAAGGCGTGCCGAAGTCTCTGCATGGGATTGGATTTTTTTAGCAAGAACACTATAGTCCACACAGTATGCAATGTCATCAGTGTCGCCTGCGCGTGTCGTGTCACTGAACACAGTCACGTTGATCAGAATATCCTGCGGCTTCTCACGCTCCCAATCTCGAATTCCGATAATGCCGCGCACGAGCAGGTCTTTGATGAAGGTTTTATCCATGAGTTCTCCGCTATGTCGTTGCGAGGAGCGTTCTTGTTCTTCGCGACGAAGCAATCTCATCGTCGTTGGGGGTTGCTTCGCAAAGTGCGCTCGCAACGACATGACTATATTAAATGTCTTCCACCATCCACATGGATGATCTCGCCGGTAATATATGATGGGCCTGTCAATAAAAATACTAAAGCTTCACCGGGTTCCTGTGGTTCACTCCAGCGTTTGGCTGGGACGTCCTTTATGATCTTGTCGCTTTTCTTCCCACCGGACGGTGCGAGAATAGCTCCTAATGCTAATCCATTGACTGTGATGCGTGGAGCCAATGCAACCGCCATAGATTGAGTCAACGAGGCGAGGGCGGCTTTGCTGATGGTGTAAGGGAAGTGATCTGCACCGGGGCGCAAAGCACGCCAATCTACAATATTGACGATGCGGCCCTTTTTAGTATGTCTTGCAAATTCCTGGCTCAATAAAAATGGCGCAGTTAAGTTGAGCGCCAAATGACGTTTCCAATCTTCGAGGGTCGTATCGTCAAAGGAGAGCGGCTCAAAGATGGCGGCACTATTCACCAGCGCGAATAGCGGAGAAAACTGATTCGCTTTGGAAATGAGCTTGGCGGCCTCAGCAGGCTTCCCGATGTCTGATGCGATGATGTGCGCTTTTCGTCCAATGGACTCGATCTCATCCTTCACTTGCAAGGCTTCTTCTCGTGAATGTCCGTGATGGATGACAATATCCGCACCAGCTTGGGCACAGGCCAGTGCAAACAGGCGCCCAACCCGCTTGGCCGATCCAGTAATTAAGATTGTCTTTCCGTTTAGGGGTAAGTCGTTCATCACAGGGATTTTATCACTATACTATTTCTCATCTTATTATTGACTTGAATTTTTGTGAGTGATAATATCTTACTTTGCTCGCTTGCGTAGCAGCCACAGAGATCACAGAGAAAAAAGAGTTTTAAAAGCCTTTCTCAAAGGTCTCTGTGTACTCTGTGGCAAAAGAATTTTATTCTTGGAGAGGTGAAAGACCATGACCAAAAATCAAAATCCACCGATCTACACCGGGGATATCGCCAAGGAACAGCTTGATCCATCCCGCGAATATACGGCTGAAAATCAGGAGCTTGTATTCACCGATGAACAGCATGGCATTTGGGCCGACCTGTTCGCTGGCATTCATCAATCCTATTTGCTGGAGCACATCTGCCAGGAATATAAAAATGGATGGGGCTTATTAAAGCTTGACCCGCACCGTATTCCAACGGTCGAGCATCTCAATGAACAAATTACCCCTCAAACTGGATGGCGCATCGAGCGAACGGCTATCCGTTATACAGTTGCGGATGACTGGTATAAGAAGTTTGCCCAGCGCATTTTCCTGATCACCGATTATCTGCGCACACGCGAGCAAATGTTGTTCACGCCCGAACCCGATATGTTCCACGATATCTTCGGTCACCTGCCTTTTCTAACGCAGAAATTTTATGCACGCATCGAGGATAAGTTTGCCCCAGCCTATGTGAATGCGACTCAGGAAGAAAGGGAGGTGATCAAGCGCCTGGCATGGTACACCACCGAGTTTGGCTTGGTGATGGAAGATAATCGCATAAAAGTATTCGGCGCTGGAATTATTTCTGGTCGCAGTGAGCTGACGAATACCATCATGGAGTTCTACCGCCTTGGCCGTGACAATGTAATGGATTACAGCGGGGACGTGTTTGAACAGCTTCAGGAAAATTACCTGACCCATAAAAAGGATATCAACCGCATCACGGCGGGTATCAATGAACTGCATCAAAAGGGACAGATGTCTTCTGAAGATCAGGGCTGGAATGTAGTCCGCGCACTGTACGACAAGCTGGGAATTGACCGCAGCGGATACTTTGGCGGCGAGGTGATTTTGGCCCCGTTCGATATTGAAACGATCTCCCAGATCCCCAAGACTGTTTACGCTTTCAACCCCATGTTCTTCGTCTGTGAGTCACTTGAACAGATGGATGCATTGCTTGATTCCTATTTGAAGCCCATTGCGCTTCGAAATTAATAAGATATAAAAATTGTGGTGGAAATTAATCCACCACAATTTTGTTTAATAACGGAAACTGTTAGCAATAGGGATGTACAAGCTTATTATTTTACGACGATTCTATTGCTGTAAAACGTAATTGAGCGATCTACCTCTCCACTTAGCTTGAATTCTCCTACAAACTTCTCACCGCCAACCCAAGCCACATACACATACCATCCAGCCGGTACTTTGACAGTCATTCTCCCGTTTACCGGATATTCGTTAATCACGCTAAAGCCATCTCCGGTAGTGCCTTGCAATGATACATACACATCGGCTTTGGCCTGATTAGATAAGGTAATTTCTCCGTGTGCAGTATGTGGAGGAACCACACCATACGAAAGCGGGACAGGGTCCTCGGTAGGAGTATAAACAGGAGCAGGCACGTACCCAGTGCCCGAGGAGCCGGGAATATGGAGCACTTGCCCAGCATATAAAAGATTGATATCCCAGATGTATGTGTTGGCAGCCCATAGTGCATGGATGCTCACTCCAAAGCGGCTCGCGATTCCCGAGAACGTGTCACCATACTGAACTGTATATGTTCCAGCGCTATAGTTATAACTCGGTGAACTAGCTGGCACAGAATCATAGTAATTATTGGTTGTGTAATAGTTATTGGTTGTTGTGGAAGTACTGCTAGTGTTAGTCGGAGCGGGTGGCACCGGTGTAACGGCACCGCCAGAATAGGTAGCGCCGGGAACGGTGATGACCTGTCCCACGGATAGTGATCCGCTAATGCCGGGGTTAGCAGCTGTAATGACAGCAACTGTCGTGCCGCACATCGCAGCAATCTTTTCGAGCGTTTCACCTTTCTCGACGACGAATGTACCTCCGCACACACCTCCCGCCTGGGCACTGAGCGGCGTCGCAAGCAAAGCTAAAACGAATAAGACAATAACCGAAGCTTGAGTAAAAAATTTACGAGACACGGCACTACCTCCTGAAATAGAAAGCAACAATCCTATGAGTCCATGATAAGTCAAAAAGTGGGGAAAGACAACCCCCTCCGCCCTACGGGCACCTCCCCCAAATACGACATGAAGAATGCCTGTGTATTTTGTGTAGACTCTATTGTCGTATTTGGGGGAGGACGGGTGGGGGTTGGTCATGGTATATTCGGATAAATTTTTGCATAGGAGCCTGCATTATGAAGAATTTACTCAAGCTCGAAGAAGCATTTATGTTTGGTCTGTCTATTTTCCTCTTCTCGAAACTGGATTATGCCTGGTGGTGGTATCCCGTGTTGATCCTTGCACCCGATCTAAGCATGGTGGGTTACATTATCAATACTCGCGTTGGAGCTATTACTTATAATTTCATTCATCACAAAGCGCTGGGGATTAGTCTCTTTGTGTTGGGCGTAGTCCTTGCGAATCAACTCTTACAACTGACTGGCCTGATCCTGTTCGGTCATTCCAGCATGGATCGTGCTTTAGGCTACGGCTTGAAGCATTCCGACTCGTTCCAGAATACACATTTGGGAATGATCGGTAGGTAGGCTTAAGATAAAATAACGTCGTCGCTTATTCGTTTCGATCAATAGGAGCATATCATGGCTGAACCAATGTACTTCCAATGGCAGAATGAGTTTCTATGTAAAACCATCTATCCCATGCGCGATGTAAAACTGCGGGATTTCCTTGCCTATTACAAAGAAGTCGATCTGTGGGCGGAATACAAGAATAAGGATATCTCCACGCTTAAAGCGGATGTAGAAGCTTATGAAAGCGGATTAGAAACTGCACGCATCACTGAGTTCAAAAAATATACATCCTTACGCGGATATTTCATGAATCCAGATGTACGCGGAAGTTATGTCAAATACAAACCTATTGAAGAAAATGCGCTGGCTGAAATTCATAAAATTCACGCCATATTTATCTCTTCCTGGCCCAAGGATATTCGCGGAGAACGCAGCTTTATCTTAATGCGGATCGACTCACTCAAGACTCAAATCGGCTTTCTAAAAGATCGTGTCAAATATCTGCAACGCCGTTTGGAGAGTATGGTGGCAGGTCACCCCAGCCGACCCAAAGATGAAGAGGAATTGCGCCTAAAGAACAACTCGGTATTGCCCATGCTTTTTGATGAAATGGAGAAACTGCGTGATTTTGAAGAGACGTATGACAAACTCGAACAGCCTAAACTCGAATGGTATAAACTCAGCAAAGGCGACCCAAAGTTTGAACCTTCGGAACAAGAGTATGTGATCGATTCCCATCTCAAAGCGCCAGTTACAGTTAATCAAATTGTGCGTTTGAAAGTGGAACAATATACAAAGACGTTAGAGGGTAAGAGTCAATATCAATTGCTTGAAGAAATACGTCAGCGTTTTGAGAAAGAGCCAAAACGCTTTCCACTTTGGCTGCAGTATATGGTTGTCCATTTTTCGGGGATGAGATACAAGTCTGCACATGGTTCGTGGGCAGACCCAAAAGATTTACTGGTTGAGCTAAGACTCAAGGATGTGCAAAAAGAACAACTCGCTCTCACCGACGCCGAAGTGGATACGCGGGCGAAGGAAAAAATCTCACAATATGAGAGTACTGGTGCGAACAAACCAAAACTTGCGACAGCCAGTGACAAAAAATGGAAAGATAAAATTGCTCTTCATATGCAGGGTGTGAAAGCCAATGGACCGAAAACCAAACGCGCAGGCCTGGCCGCATTGGCGGCGGAAGAAGCTCGGTATGAGTTTATGTCATTGACGACAGACCAGGCCCTGGCGAAGTTGGAGGCGATGAAGAGTCAATTTCCAGCATGGGCATGGAAAACAATCGTCAGGCTCACGCAACTGCGAGTCAATTATGTCAACGATGAAGCTTGGGAAACACTCACTCCTGAGGAAGAAAAAGAACGCGGCGCGGATAGGGTCTATGGGAAGATCATCAATGATTGGGCGGTGAAACATACTGGCAGTTGGCGAGACGAACATGGGCGCACGCATGAAGTGATCGTTTCGAGAGCAGTGTGCAATGAAACAGCGGAACATGTTCAACATATTCGCGGCAATCTTCCGCCTGGTGGGTTAACAGACAATGCTGCGCGTTACTTCAAACTGTTTGCTGCAAAAACACCTGCTGTTAAATTCGTTCGTCCCACCACCGCAACAGATTACATCCCTGGTGCAAGTATCTTCTGGCTACGCTTCGTCAACAACGAACCAAGTGTATGGCAGGTTGCGAAAGGCGTTGAAGATGCAAATGGTGTTGGTTTGCTTTCGAAAGATTTTATTGGCAAACGCCAACAACTCAAAGGTAAAAAGAATGAGCCGCCACCTCCTGTCCCATGGCAATATAAAATGGGTGAGCCAATCACGCGCACCCGTACTATGATCGATGCCAACAAGGTGAGATCTAATCAAACTCAATGGTTACGTTGGATTCACGAAGCCACCGTTGCCGAAGTTGCTGAAACTGCGGATGGTACGTATGTTTACACATTTGAAACATCATTGCCGAATGATGACCGCGGTACGTCTTGTCTTGGTGTGTTCCGCAATACACTCAGGTGGAATCTCGATGATGGCACCGAAGATAATTACAACCGCTCTTTTGTGGGCTTCACGCCTGAAGGTCAAGTGCCGACGGAGCATATAAAAGAGATGCTTGATTGGAAAAAGATAATTTTGAAATAAATTTGTAGGTCACGCTTCAAGCGTGACCTACTTTTTCTTGCAACTTTTTCGGCTCTAAACCTGTATTACACTTTAGCCATGAATGCGCCCTCAGACCGCGACCTGATTCTGCAAGCCCGTCGCGGCGAGGCGGAGGCGTTTGGCGAACTGGTCACGCGCTATCAGACGAGCGTCTTCAATGTCTGCTATCGTATTCTGCATGAGCGCGGCGAGGCCGAAGACCTCGCACAGGAAGCTTTTATCCGCGCTTATGATCGCATCCACATCTTTGATATCGAGCGCGAGTTCGGGCCGTGGATTCGGCGAGTGGCTGCGAATCTTTGTCTCAATCATCTTGAGTCACAAAAAGTCACCACTGAAATTGATGATGAACGGGATGCCGATTCTGCTCAATTGCCTGAAGCAGTCCAAGAGGTAAGTGAAAGAAGCGAACAGATTCGCAGCGCGCTTGCGTCATTGCCCGCAAATTATCGCATCATCGTCGAACTGCGGCATTATCAGGAAATGTCCTACGACGAAATTGCAAATGAACTCAACATCCCATTGAGCGATGTGAAGAGTCATCTCTTCCGCGCCCGCAAACTTTTGGCGGAGAAACTCCATGCACCTGACTGACAATCAACTCAACGAATATTTAGACGAAGCCACAAATGAACGAGCACAAATTGAATCGCATCTCTCTTCATGCGATGAATGTGCAGCGCGTTTATCCACACTTCAAAGTTTATTTGTCGAAATAGAATCTCTGCCCGAACAGGCATTGACTCGCAATCTCGCCGCACCGTTCACTCTCCGCCCAAGCCTGCCCGTTCCGCAACTCCCAACATTCCTCACGCTGACAGTGATTCTGCAAGCCGCTATCGCGTTGATCGTGTTGATCATCGCCGCGCCATTTGTCATTCAATTAATACCTGCCATTGAGATGCCATCATTGCCTAACATATTTTCCCAGCTCCAATCTCAATGGACAAGCTGGCTGGATATCCTATCAACTTTCCAAGTGCCATCCATACCTGAAATTCCCATCCTTGAAATGTCAAGCTTGGCGTTTGTGCTTGCAGGCGTATCTGTATTATGGATTTTAGGTAACGGATTGCTATTACGAAATCAAATGAAATAATCAGGAGAACATATGAACGATATCTTTCGCTTATTCTTTATTGTCACTTTCCTAACCATCAGTTTGACTGCATACTTTCTCATCCTGGATGCATTGTTCACAAACCGTGCTGCTAAGACTCAGCGTGTATTGACGGCTATGCCGGGCCGTTCATTTGGCGTAGGATTGGTCAATTTTTTATTTTTCGGAGTGATCGCACTGGTTTTATTTTCACTTGCTGAAAACGCAGGTAGCTTTATTAAAGTTATTCTTACTCTTCCCGCGTTATTAATTACTGCTGTACTCGCCATCATGTTGAGTTTCGGATTAGCAGGCATGTCAAATTTGCTTGGCGAACGCATCTTCCCCGAAGTCACTCTATGGAAGCGGACTCTTGTAGGGACCGCGATTTTATCCTTTGCCTGCGCTTTACCTTTTGTGGGCTGGTTCATCTTATTACCTTATGCAGGCTTCATGGGTATTGGTGCATTTATTTTAGGATTATTCCAACGCGAAACACCTGCTTAATAAAATTCTACAGAGTGCCGCACGCATGGGAGATATGCGTAACGAAACCACAATCATCATTTTTACTCATAATTTATTCCAAAAAATTATTAATTTAAACAGCAAGCGATGAACTCAATAATTCTCCACACTTGTACAAGTGTGGAGAATTATTGCTTTAATCACAAAACTGTTCTCTGTTCTCTAATCTCTACTCTCTTCTTTGCAACTTTTCTCCATCCACTCCTGTACTACATATAACTCACCAAACAAAAAAGGACATTTCTCATGGCTGACATATCTGCTATCTTCTTCATTCTATTAATTATCGGGGTTGCATTTCCTGCAATGCTAACCACTTGGTGGCTATTGTTCCCGTCAGTGGTCACTCGCGCGCAAACTCGTATAGAAAAAACTCCCTGGGGAACTTTTTGGATGGGAATCACCGTTGTCATTGCTGTAACAATTCCCATTATCATCCTGCTCGCGCTTCCCTTCGGACCTGCGAAATTCGGCGGCTGGATTCTGCTTGCGGTTTCGCTGGCACTTTCATCCATTGGCTCGGCAGGCATTGCTGCACATTTAGGTGCGAGACTCGCAAGCCAAAGCAATATTTCAACCTTGAGCGGATTCGTGCGTGGCTCTGTCATTCTTGAACTTGCTGCATTCTTTCCTCTGCTTGGCTGGTTTTTCATCTGGCCGATCATGCTCATCATGGCCTTCGGTGCAACAGGTTTCGCCTTATTAAATTGGATGCCGCGTGAGAAGACTCAAATATCTTCTGCAACAACATCACCGTCTCACGCGTAACCCTCTTTCATCTTTCTTCTTACACATAAATCCACTCACCACTTTCTACTCTCTATTTTCTGATCCCTCATGACACTCTCCAGACGTGACTTCCTCAAACTCGGCGCCATCGTCACAGCCAGCGCGGCGTTATCATCCTGTGCTCCTGTCTATCGAAAAATTGCAGGTAGCCTGCCTCTGCTCGCATGGACTCCGCTTAGCCAATTCGATTTCACCGCATTGAATCGACTCACCTTCGGTCCGCGTGTGGAAGAACGCGCGCGCTTTGTTGAAATTGGTCTGCAAGCATGGGTCGAAGAACAACTTAATTTTGAATCCATCAATGACTTTGATTGCGAGCTTCAACTTGCTCCATTCAAAACACTAAAGATGGAAGCCAACGAACTCGAAGGCATTAGCAATCAACTCTTCGATGGCTACGACCGTGACTCCATTCCAAATGAATTACGTCAAGCCACACTCATTCGTCAGATTTATAGCAAGCGTCAACTGTATGAGATCATGGTCGAATTCTGGAGCGATCATTTCAACATCTTCATCGAAAAGGGAAATAATTTCTATCTCAAAACTGTGGATGACCGCGAAGTGATCCGCAAACATGCAATGGGTTCTTTCCGCGATCTTGTGTGGGCATCCGCTCATTCGCCTGCCATGATGATCTATCTCGATAATCAAGCCAATGAAAAATCCGCGCCGAATGAAAATTATGCGCGCGAACTCATGGAACTTCACACTCTCGGCGTGGATGGTGGCTACACTCAAGAAGATGTGATGGAACTCGCGCGTTGTCTCACGGGTTGGAATGTCAAAGACCATTTCTGGCTTGGTGATTTTGTTTTCAAAGAAGACCTGCATGATACGGGCACAAAAAAAGTTTTAGGGATGCCCATTGCAAATGCTGGCATTCAAGAAGCTGAACAGATCATTGAGATGTTAGTTACGCATCCCAGCACTGCGAGATTTATCTCCACCAAACTCGCGCGCCGCTTTATCGCCGATGAGCCACCTCAGGAAATTATTGAAAAAGCAACTCAAACTTTTCTCGATACCAAAGGCGATATTAAATCTGTCTTGCGCGTCATTCTGCTCAATGGGCTCGCACTTGCACAACCAAAATATAAACGTCCTGCAAATTTTATTCTTTCATCGCTTCGCATGTTAAATGTTGAAACTGATGCTGTTGCAATTAATCAATATCTTATCCGCATGGGTCAATTTTATTTCAACTGGCCCACGCCCGATGGTTATCCCGATACCAGCGAAGCCTGGCAGGGGAATCTTATGCCGCGCTGGCAATTCGCATTCGAGTTAATTCGTAACGAGATTGAAGATACAAAACACGATCTTTCTTCTTTATTAGATGTCTCGTCTACCGGCATTTTACAAGACGATGTGGATTCGATTACATCTTTATTATTAGGCGCCCCGTTAGATCGCCTCACTCGCGACGGGTTGATTGACTCCGTCCGATCAGCAGGTGCCACCGATGAAGAGACTCTGCAGATCGTAGCCGCGAGTCTCATTGCCTCACCTGCATTTCAATGGCGTTGAGATAAATACTCTGGTGGTCGAGTAAGGCGAGTGCTTTTCTCGCTTGTATCGAGACCACCAATAACAAGTGTAAATAAAATTACAAGTATGTGGTCTCGATACGGACTTCGTCCTACTCGACCACCGATGAAATGGAGATAAATAATGCTCACACAAACTTTACCTACCTGGATGCCCCGCCTTTCATTCGCCCCGGTCAACACCGCACCTCGCGGTGATACATTGGTCGTTGTCTTCCTGCGCGGCGCAGCCGATGTATTAAATATGGTCGTGCCGCATGGCGAAGATGCTTATTATCAATTGCGCCCATCGTTAGGCATCGCACGCCCCGATGACGCAAATGTAAAGAAAGAAGAACGTGCTGTTGACCTTGATGGATTCTTCGGCTTGCATCCAAACATGCAATCTTTATTGGGTGCATGGCAAAGCGAACAACTTGCCATCATCCATGCCTGTGGTGCACCTGATGAATCGCGCAGTCATTTTAAAGCTATGGAACTCATGGAACGCGGCGTGGACGATGAACGTGGTCCCGCTTCAGGTTGGATCGGACGTCACCTCGCCACACTGAATACAGGCAATACATCACCACTGCGTGCAGTAGGAATGGGCACTCGTCCGCAACGAAGCTTGAGCGGGTCAGTTCCCGTTTCTGCCTTGCGTTCCATAGCAGATTTTCACTTGGGCGGAGACCCACGCGCCTTGCAGCAAATGCGAGTTGCATTGGAAACAGTTTATACGGATGATGTCTTGGGACAGGATACTTTATCCATCATGGATACTTTGCAGACACTGGACCCATTGACTTATATTTCTGCACGCGACGCAAAATATCCTGATACAGAATTCGGACTGGCTCTTAAGCAAACAGCCATGCTTATCAAGGCAAATGTTGGTCTCGAAGTCTCTGCTATTGATGTGGGCGGTTGGGATACTCATTTCGCTCAGGGCTCGGCCAGTGGACTTATGCCAAACTTGATGAAAGATTTAGCCGAAGGCCTCGCCGCTTTTCATGCTGATATGTTTGATCATCAAAATCAACTTACTACTGTAACCATGTCTGAGTTTGGGCGGCGCGCTTCTGAGAATGGAAGCCTCGGAACAGATCACGGTCATGGAAGTATGATGATGGTTTTGGGTGGTAATGTGGATGGCGGCAAAGTCCACGGTCAATGGCCTGGAATGGAAGAAGGTCAATTAATTGGGCCCGGTGATCTCGCTGTCACAACCGATTATCGTGATGTGTTGTCTGAAATTTTGACGAAACGATTGAATAACCCCGCAACGAATGAGATATTCCCTGAATATCAACCAACAATGCCGAATGTGATGAAGTAGGGGCGGGATAACCCCGCCCCTACACTGATAATTTATTGACTCCCAAAATCAACAGCGATGTAATCTCCATAAGAGCCGTTTGAGAAATTAGCATATCCAACTCCCATATCGGTTGTATTTGGATTCAAAATTGCATCACGATGGATCTGGTCACTCATCCACCACGACACAGCAGCCTGCGGACCTCCGCCACCGTATATGATTTCCTCAACAAATGAAGATGAATATCCTGATGCGGCTATACGTGAATATACAGATGAACCGTCCGTGCCTGTGTGACTGACCATGTTGTTGCAAGCCATGTCAGCTGCGTGGCTTTGCGCGGCAGCCGCGAGCTGTGAGTTAACATTCAATGAAGATAGGCCAGCGTTTGATCTTTCTGTATTAATTAGAGATGCAATCTGGTTAACATAACCAGCATTCTGGCTGTAGCTGCAATTTCCGCCGACACCGATTATTGTGCTTCCTGATTGCGTTGGAACTAATCCTGAAATAGTAGGGACGATAGTCCCACCGCCTACAATGATCTTCACCCAAAATGTTTTTTCAATTCCAATCGGAATACTGTTTCCACTTGCATCATTCAATGTGAAGTAGCCAGTGAAGGTTCCATTGGCTCTAGGAGCAGTCAAATCAACTGAAACTTGGACAATGTCTTTTGGAGCAGTATCAGCTATCGGCGCGGAAAGAGGCGCAAACATTTGGTCACCTGATGCGAACTTAAGAGTATATCCAATCCACGGGCAGGTCCCATTATTTTGAAATTCCCATATCTTTGTAAATGTTTCACCTGCTTTTAATTGTGTGTTATCGGGAATAGTCACATCGCGCAGGAGCACGGCGCTGTTCGTACAATTCGGAGGCGCAGTGACAGCCAGAGTCGGCGCAAGTGTGATCTCTGGTGATGGAGTCAATGTAGCAGGTACAAACCCAGATTTGGTTGGCAGCAAAGTTGCTGTTACAAAATTTGGCAGAACAGGAGTTTGTGTTTCTGAATTGACTGAGACCGAAATACAGGATGTAAGTAGTGTTGTAACTATCAAGTATAGGATTATTTTTTTATTCATAACTCTTTATGTAATGGCCATGATGAGCTTATTAAAACATCATCATTTGCCCAGTAGATTTTTCGACAGGGTCGCTGGCGATCTGTTCTTCAAATGACTCACGCGTCAAGATCGGGACCTCGGAGATGGTGCGTAACAAACGATATTTCACCACCTGAACATTTTTCAAACGTGCGGCGAGTGCAGGGTCGCGTTGTTGTTTGTAGGCGGCAAGTGCAGCACGCCCACCGGGGATAACGATAATAGTATCAGAATTGGACGATTCCAGTGCGCGCCCAATTAATGCAGAAGCGAGTATGTAAAACGAGCGAACAGGCTTCCCATCTTCATCCCATATCAAAAGTTTGTCTTCTTTGCGCGTTTTATAGCCCAGCTTTTTACCAATGGTTTCGATCAATTTGGAAACATTATTTAATTCATCACGCCGCGCAGAAGCTACATCTTCAGCACGCAATTTCCACCCGCCTGATTCCTTTTCTGCATACGAATTCAAAACGGCATAGATCAAACCTTTTGAAGGCGTGAGCAAACCAGTAAAGCGCGGATATAGATCATTCTCGACTTCAAGATATAAAGCACTTTGATCTTTTTGTAAAAAATTAACAATAGCCATTTCCACACGGTCTGAAAGTGATTCGCTCTGAGCGGAGCGTAGTGAAGCCGAAGAGTCCCACATGCCCGATTCCACACTTTCACCTGTTGAATAGTGAGCGAAAAGCTCTTCATCTTTCAATGCAGATTCAAATAATGCAGACGTCTTTCTTAAACTTTCATCAAATTCGTCATCTGGTTGTTTAAGAGCATTCGTTTCTGCTAAAGCAATTAAACCAGCTGTGTGAACATGTAAATAACTGGCAGGTTCACCGCGCGTCTTGAGATATTCCTGAATGGAATCTTGCATAATATTTATATCGGTGCTTTCGCTTTTTTGTTTTTGTTCACTCTTCCAAATCACTTGCACAGCATCATGTTCCGTTCGCAAGGCCACACTTTGCACTGAAAACCCTGATGCGCTCGCCGCGCTAAAAACAGAAGTGAGAAATGCTGGCTCGGCTTCGGGCACCAAACAAAAAAATGGAACATCATCAGGAAGAAGATCATTTAAATGATTGAACGCCGAATGTAAAGCGGTTGCACTCCACGCCCAATCGTAACGTCTGCGCCGCAACGCAACTTTATACGGCTCCACCGCATCCTTGCCCCACAGCCAACCTGCCCACAATGCAGAGAGAGTCCAAAAGGCCTGATTAGGACGCGGCACCGAACCGATCACTGCGGCAATGGGTATTTCTTTTTTGACTTCATTTGATAGACCCTTCAAGCGACCTTCATAGATACAAATGCCGCCGCTCTCTGGAATTTTATTAGGCCACGCTTCACATGGGATCGTTGAGCCTGTCTCAGTCCAAAGGCTGAGTCCACGCTCGAGCATCATCCACACATTATGCTCGCGAAATTGATTCGGCGTGCTCAACTGCTTCGGTCGCGGACGTTCTGCTGGATGCGCCCAGATTGTATTGCCAGCGTCACATGCTATTAGGATGAGCGCGGTCAATGCACGCTTTCGCTCTGAGGATAAATTTAACCTATCAAGCCGATTGACAATGGTCGTTAGCACATACAATGGACGAGGTAAATAATATTGAATTGCTTCTTCTGCATAGAACCGATCTTCATCATTCAATGCAACGACTTTTTCAAATGCACGCGAGCGGTGTAATGTATCTGTTTCGGCGATCTTTTTTACGCGCTCAATATCTTCGTCAGTGATAACGTGCTCACCAGAGTCGTTGCAATATTTACATTCGTAAATGCGGGCATAAGGTATATCTTCGCCTTTGCGCCACAAAAAAGAATGAGCCTGGATCTCTTCATTACAATTTTCGCACTTGGTGAAATATAAAGATTGAAGATGTTGTTCGAGGCGTTCGTCCCCTTTTTTTACTGCACCCAAGTCTGCGAGCGCGGCTGTGAATTCTGCTTGCGCAGGCGGGTTTGCAAACATCTCCACTAGAAACCGTGTGACGGGATTATTTGCTGTTACTAAAACACGATAACCACTACGCGCAGCTTCAATTACCAGTCGAGGCGAGAATCCAAAAGGGTCCAGCAGCCAGCTTCCAGGTAGGTTGAGATTCGAGAGCCACGAGGAGACGACTCCCTCCTCCAGTGGAGGTAGAAATCGGGAGAGTGGTCCCGGGTCTGCGGGTTTTAATCCAGCAATGTAGGGTTGAAAATCCATCTTGGGTTAAGTATACATCCCCCCAGAAAAAGCGTTTATAACTTTTTGGCAGTAAAAACCTCGAAGAGCGGAATTGGCCAATACAATGTTGCAATCGGCCCAATACGTGCGAGCTTAATAAGTTCATTTTTGATCTCAGCAATTCCACGTTCGTGATATGCACCAGAGTATTCAGGACCAGCTATTTTGCGGCCGATCTGATAAAGAATGTTTTCTGTTGGGCCAGAAACGATTAATTGTCCATCAGGTTTAAGCAAGGAGAGAAGTTCATTTAATGTGCGTGGAAGATCTTTGACATGTTCAAGCACATCCAACGCAATAATGAGATCAAAAGAATTCGCGGGCAGGTCAGCGATGCCAATTTTGCTTGCATCCTTAACTTCTACGTTCGATGCCAGTGGAATATATGCTTGCACAAGTTCAATTGGAAGAAGGTCTACATCCATGGCTATGACTTTGGAACTGATCTGTGAAAGATGGGGGAGCATGACACCACTGCCACATCCAAAATCGAGAATATTATCATACATTGTAGGGCGTTGAATATGTTCGATTACTTTGCGAAGCCGCTGCCAGAATAACCAGTTGATGACTGGGTTTCGGTGTGAATATGCTGGAAAAGCGGCTTCATCAAGACGGCCTTTTTCTGATTCAGCTAATACCTGCCGAATGGCAGAACGATAGCGGGATTTATAAGTATTGAAATCATTTGTTTTCATAATGGGTTTGTAAGCGCCTTGTGCGGAGTGGATTTCATATCGATTTCAATTGCAGATAAAAGAATTTGGATTCCCACAATAAGGGAAAGCGTTGGAATCATCACTGTTCCTGTAGGCGCTGCAATTCCGATGCTGGCGTATTGTATCCACTTTGTGATGCCAAAGATCAAGCCGAATAATACAAGAGGAATACCTGTCAGTAGATAAACAGATGTCATGGAAAAATCGAATAGAAAATATTTGAGAATGATACGACGTAAAAGTGTGCGTATGAGTTTGATGGGAAATTCAACCAGTACACGCCAAATAGACATACTTGATGCTTCACCGCGATAGCGTGCTGGAATGGGAACATCCAAAATAAAAGCATCTAATAAATATAAATTTGAGAGCATGGATGTCTCAAAGAAATATCGTCGGTCTAATTGATTGAAAGGAAGCTTGGCAAGTATTTCTGTGCGGACGGCGAAGAATCCATTTGTGGGGTCGAAGATATTCCAATAGCCTGTTGCAGCTTTGGTGAGAAAGCTTAAACTAAGATTTCCGATGCGGCGAATGAAAGGCATTTGTTGCAGTGATTGAAAATCACGAAAGCGATTACCTTTAACAAAATCAGCTTTGCCTTCGATAAGAGGTGCGATCAGTGCAGGGAGATGTGCTGCGTCCATTTGGCCGTCGCCATCGAGTTTTACTACGATTTGCGCACCGAGTTCCAGGGCTTTCTCAAAGCCTGAAATCATAGCTCCACCCACACCTTGGTTTTGGGAGTGTTTTATCAGAATAATTCGAATATCTTTTTGGGCCGCAGCAGTTATCAGGTCCGCAGATGAATCGGGCGAAGCGTCATCCACCACAATAATATGCTTTATATAATCTGGGAGTCCACTGAGTACTGATTCAATATCACGTTCCACACGATAAGCCGGAATCACCGTTGCAATACCGTAATCAGCAAAATTCATGAAAGAAATTGTACTCGAAAAGGTGATAGAATCACGCGAAGGATAAAACTATACCCATGGCTACCGGGGAACAAATTCTCATTGTTGAAAGCGATCCAGATATTGCTGATTTGATCGGGAGACAATCGCTACGTCCGCTTGGATATCAAGTGACCGTGGTGGGCGATGCTGGCTCTGCGATTAAACACGCGCTTCAGACTCCTCCAGACCTGATTCTCGCCAATTTAAATTTACCTGGCCTAAGCGGAAAAGACCTGATCACTGCGTTAAATTCGCAGGGAGTTAAATCACCTTTGATCGTGATCGCCGAGAAAGGTCAGGAAGCAGATGCGATTCAGGCTTTCCGCCTCGGTGCTACAGATGTGATCTTCTGGCCCTTGCGTGATGCAGAAGTAGTTTCCATTGTTGAGCGCGCGCTACGCCAGACTCAGGAAACTCGCGAACGACAAAAGTTGGATCGCCAATTAAAAGTCGCACATGATGAACAGCAGAGAAGGTTGCGCGATCTTACAACGATCCTTTCCACAGCCAAGGCTGTGGTTTCAATTACAGATCAACGGGTGTTATTTGACCGCATCCTCGAAAGCGCCTTGCAGGTAGCTGAAGCGGATATGTGTTGGTTAATGCTGCGTGAAGAACGCACTAATACTTATTTACTTCGTGCACAGCGTAATTTGCCTGATGCATGGTCGAAAAAAATGAATCAAGCTGTGGATGATGGCATTAGTTCTCTTGTGGCTCTTTCAGGAGAAAGTCTGGTGATGCATGGCGCGGCATTGCAGAAGTTTAAGATAGCTTCGCTGGGGAAAGCTGTCGGTGTAATTCCGATAAAAATACAAAATGAAGTAATTGGTTTGCTAATTGTTGTGCGAAAGAACGATCGTGAAATAATCCGCGATGCGCAGGTTTTATTGGAAGCCATGGCAGATTATGCATCCATCGCGCTGGTAAAAGCACGCTTATTCCGTGCTTTGGAACAAAATACTGAATCTGCTCGTACGGGAGAACAGAATCGTTTTACCGCGCTAGAGACAGTTCGTGAAGCGATTCAGAGCGAGGTGCAGGCGGCAACCTATCCGCTTAACTTGGTATTGACAGAGATGCCTGGTGCACTCAACCCTGACCAAAAAATGGCACTCGAATCTGTGCAGGCTGCATTGCAGCGTCTCTCGCGTTTATCTGAAAAGACGGTTATTTCCCCAAAATAAAAACGTAATATTTTCTTATGGCAAAACTGGACCTTATCTTACTGGCGCTTGATCCATCTCCAATTTTGGATTTAATGAAACGCACCTTAAATGCAGCCGGGTATGAAGTGGCATTTGCTCACGACCGCCCAAGTTTGGATTTGTCGATACAGGAAGCTATTCCTGCTTTAATGATCGTGGGGGAGAAATTTGCCGATCAGGATGGCTTCGCTCTTTCATCTGAGCTGCTTGAACGCTTTCCTACTTTGCCGATCATTTTTTACGCAGATAAAGATACGACTGGCTTTGCCAAGTCTGTGATCAAAATGGGGTTGAGTGGTTATCTTTACCCGCCGCTTAGAATGGATGATATTACGGATGAAGTTAAAAAGAGTCTCGCTCGTGCAAGAAAGTTAGGGGATTGGTTACGACGCGAAGTTCGACGCACGACATCGTCGCTGGCTGAGAAGGCGCAAATCTCCGAGACTGAACGTACCAAACTTGAAGCGATCATCGCGAACATTCAGGATGGTGTGATCGTCATGGACGATAACCAAAAAATCCTTTTCGTCAATCGTGCCATACGCGAAATTTTCAGTTTAGATGGAAAAGAACTTACGGGTAAATCACTAAAAGACGTTGTTCTAAATGAAGATTTGAAAGCTTTGTTGGTTCGCTCGTCTGATGGACCGTTAAAATATCATGAGATCAATTTTGACGATGGCCGCGTATTCAATGCTCAATATACGCCCATTCCAAAAATTGGTGCGGCTGTTACTATGCAGGATATATCCTATATAAAAGAACTTGACCGTTTGAAAAGCGATTTTATTCATACGGTTTCCCATGATTTGCGTTCTCCCTTAACAGCGATTCTCGGCTATACCGAGTTGATCGAACGCACAGGCCCGCTGAATGAGAATCAATATGAATTTTTAGGCCGCTTGCAGGGGAGTGTTCAACATATCACAGCTTTGGTCAATGACTTGCTTGACCTTGGCCGCCTCGAAGCAGGTTTTGATACACGCCGCGAGGCGGTGCAGCTTGAAGGCGTATTGAAATATTCTTTGGATATGTTCGATGCTCAAGTAAAGAAAAAGAATATTATACTCACCAAAGATATTGCCACTGATTTACAACCGTTGCGTGCGAACCCGATCCGTATTCGCCAAATGTTGGATAATCTATTGGGCAATGCAATTAAATACACTCCAGATGGAGGCAGTGTTTGGGTGAGCATGTCCATGCAGGACAATCAGATCATTCTTAAGGTTGAAGATACCGGCCCGGGGATTCCTGCTGAAGAGCAAACTAATGTGTTTGATAAATTCTATCGTGCCACGACTGCACCCGATGGAGTGGAGGGTTCGGGGCTGGGGCTGGCTATTGTCAAATCGATTGTGACCAGTCACCAGGGACGCGTGTGGGTGGAATCTACTCTTGGCAAGGGTTCTTCATTTATTGTTATATTGCCCGCACAGGAATAAAAATAAATTTAATGATTTAAAAATCCGCCGAGTGAAACTCGGCGGATTTTGTTTTCTTCTATTTATTCATTACGAGGCAGCCTTGAAAGGATCGAGCTATCCCGCTTTTTCTTAGGCGCTGACGTGGGGCCTGTACCCGTCTGCATGCCTTGCATTTCAGAGCTCAATCGCATCCAATCATCGACAACGATCACAAAATTAGGAGTCTTATCTTTAAAAAATAATGGCGAAAGAAATAATCGTAATGTAGATTGCGGCATGGGATGACTTCTCAATTGGAGCACAATTGCTGTCATTTTTGCTATAGGCTGAATGATCTCCGCCTGCCACTTTGAAACGCTATTCGGTGGAAACAATGTACCGAAGTTTGCCGATGATGTGCGAAGAAATCTTTTATATGAAATATTGACTCTTAAGAAGGGTGTTGCCAGCTTTAGGTAATCTTTGAATGGTTGTACATAAGCGCTTTTGCGTACGATGAATAACAAAATTCCCAGAAAAATATTAATTCCGCCGATGCTGGCAAGAGCGAGCCAGCGCCATTCTTCAAATCCCCACCACCGGACAAGCCACGCCACGCCAAGAAATGCAACACCAATCGCTGAGATGGCTGGCCACCAACGATTGATCATATGAGTGTAAACAATTAATGGATAACGATGTCCGCCTTTCGCCATATTGATCTATTCGCTTCTTTTATGATCTTTTAGCTGATCGCTGTTTAATTGAGCACTTAGCTGGCTGATAGCTTGTGTGAGGTGTTCGCCGCGCAAACTAAAAGTGATGTCCCCACGCGTCTTTTCAATAATACCGCGTGCCAGATCGGTTTGACGGCGCAGGCCGTTGGTGATGGCATCAGGGTAATCCATGGTGACCATCACAGAATAGATCTCGTCCATGATGCCGAGCAGACGTTCCACTTCTGGAGAATATCCATGACGGAGGATATCCAAACTGCGGCGGCGCAATTCGCCGACAACCTCTGCCAACCCGTTGAGATATGTCGCAGGTTCAACGACCAGTTCTTCGGGAGTCTGAAGCGGTTCGTTTCTTATCAAGGCACAGGTGACATTTGCTTCGACAAATTCTTTTAACGCATCCTGTGTGTATCCTGCATGAAATAGATCGGGATACGATGCTAGAGAGTTGCGAAGCGTATCTGCCAGTTGACGTGCTTCCTGCAAATGCGTGTTCATTACATCCGCTTCATCACGATGTACGGCGCGAATGGCAAGCGAACATGCGCGGGTTAACTGACGTGCCTGCGCCAGCGCCTGATCACGCGCAGATGTGCGCGCATCAAAAACTTTTCTTATTCCATCGGTGATCTGTTCAAGTTTATGCATTAGGATTCTTTTGGTGGTTCAGGAGGTTGTTGAAATGGTTTAAAAAGATTGTCTGCCAACGTGGTATTCGTGGGCAGTTTGATTTCTCCAAAAGCAGTTTCATAGCGTGCAAGGTTTTCGGTAAGTGCTCTCACCAATAATTTTGCACTCAGGGGAGTCATTACTACACGTGAGCGTATTTTTGCTTTTGGCTCGCCTGGTAATAAATGAGCGAAATCCAGCACAATATCAGCAGGAGAGTGAGAGATACGCGCGAGATTGGCGTATACAATTTCCATGCCATCGGGAATCTCAAGAATAGGACCAACAGGTTGTTTGGGAGGTGTTTGTGGAGTTGTCATACGATTTATCTTTATTCTAAAACAGGTCTAACGAATCAAATTTGATTCGTTAGACCTGTTTTGTTATTCTGAAATTAAAATGGAATTTCATCTTCAGGAGGAAGCTCGGCCATTTCCATACCGCCGCCTCCAGACATGGGTGCGCCTTCGCCGCCTTCACCACGCGAAGATAAAAAGCGGACAGTGGAGGCTGTTACCTCAAATGATGAGCCTGATGAGCCATCTTGTTTGGTCCAAATACGCGGCCCGCCTGTGTTTTTATCTGGTGTCAATCGGCCTTCCACAAGTACCTTGGAGCCTCGCTTTACATACTGATTGCATACTTCTGCTGTTTTGCCCCAGGTGGAAACACGGAACCAGATGGTTTCCTTTACCTGTTCTCCATTCCCTGACGTGTACTGACGATTGGTGGCTACAGAGAACGATGTGACAGCCTGGCCTGATGGCGTATAACGCATTTCAGGGTCCTTGCCTACATTGCCGACAATTATGATGGTGTGATACATTGGGATTTGCTCCTTATAAGTTTAGGTACCCGCCGAATTACGGCGGGGGATATAAAACAAATCGTATTGTACTCTCACTTCGTTTATTTGTTAACGAATGGAACTTAGCCATGGGTTGCGTGTTCTTCATTGAAAGTAAGAAATATTGTGGTTAATGTTGTCTTTTCAATTATCCAGCAAAGCCGAACAAAAGACGAAATCGATTGTCCAAGTATTGAATTTTATTTCAAAGGAAAATATGAAACTTACTTTCAAACATTATGGCATTATTCTATTTACTCTGATCACTGCATATCTGCATATTTCTCTTTATCCAGATTTTAGCTTTACCTTGAATGGATTTGGCTACATCGGTTTGTTGGCAGCTTATTTCTTACCAATCCCTTTCTTGCAGGAAAAGGATATTCATGTAATACTCTGGTGGGGACTTGTAATTTACACCATTGTTACGATCATATTATGGTTCATCATTGGTGATTTGCAGTTTGTGCTCGGCACATCGAGTGCAACAGGCTACTATGCTAAAACCGTTGAGGTTCTATTGCTTGCATGCCTATGGGCAGATAAGCCGCAATAAAGCCTGCTAGTTTAGATAAGGAGATAAACCATGCAACTGACTATTAAGCACTATGGCATCATTATCAGTACTCTGGCTACAGCTGTTCTTCATCTTATGTTATTCCCTAAACTTGGATTTGACCCCATCTTCTTAAATGGATTTGGATTCATCGGTTTGCTGGGAGCATATTTTTTACCGCTCGCGTTTTTTCAGCAAAGGCACAAATTAGTCTGGTGGGCGTTTGCAGGCTACACTTTGCTTACGATTATCCTATGGTTGATTTTGGGTGATAAAGAATTTGTAGCAGGAACATCCAGTGCAATTGGTTACTACGCCAAAGTAGCGGAGATATTTTTACTTACCTTCCTGTGGGCGGATAAGCCTAAATAAGAAAATTTTAAATTAACGAAATGGTGAGACTTACAAATTCATTATTTCGTTAATGGTTGTCCATCACATGTGATATTATCTTTTCGCTATGGAATGGATAATGGAATATCTTGCTGCTGAAAATACTTTATACATTAAGACCAAAGGGGTGTTGACCTCTGAATCGGCTAATAAAATGGTAAAAGAAGCTGTACAGGTGATGGGGTTACATCAATGCAGCAAACAGATTGTTGATCATCGAGAAACCACTTTTGCTTTTAACCTTCTTGAATATTATGAGCGACCCACGATCAATGAACAAATTGGCATATCGCATTTATGGAAGATCGCCATGATATTTAAAGAGCTAAACGAACAAACATATTTTATGGAAACCGTATTCAGAAATCGCGGTTTTGATTTTCGTCAGTTTGAAGATATTAAAGAAGCAAAAGAATGGCTGGCAAAGTTATAAAAAACGAAGGCTTTTGCCTTCGTTTTTTATTCGCTCGTATGCGATATGCCGCGCATTGCTACAACTTGACGCAGATGATCTACTTCATGTGCCAGCATGAGCAATAACCATGTGTTATAGGTGCATTTTCCAAATGCAGAATTAACTTCGATCTTTTCAGGATTGTGATTTTTTCGTGTGCCTTCGATCACCACATGAATTCTATTCGTTGCTGTGGTCAAGCTGGATGTAAGCTCACTTGCGGGAACATTTAACTGTGAGCCTTCTCCAAATCCGCGTGCAGCCTCTACGGCATGAGCCAGTTGACTGGTTGAAATATCAAGCAGTTTATTATGATAAAAACCCTGTGTAAAAATGAGATGGCTCACCGATTCGCTGATCGACCAAAAAGGATGAACGGTGGATGAATACGCAACTTGGGCATCCGTAAGGCCGTCAAGGCTTGCGCGAGTCCGTTCGCGAGTGCGGTAGAAAGTATCGATCAATTCATCCAAAGAGAAGCGGGTAGAAGCTTCCAACCACGTGATCTCTTTCGTAAAAGCAGAGAGCAAGAGGGGATTTAGATCATCGGAATTTATCATAAGTAATGCAATTGTATCCGATTTTTATTTACTTCATCAACCTTGCAGCTTTTCTTCCAATTTCAACCGCAAAGTTCGTTCCACGATCCCACGGATACACCTGACTCATCGAAGCAAAATATAAACCTTCAACTGGTGTTTTTATCTCAGGAATATTTTTTGAGTGATTAACCAAAGGAATAGGCTGGGCATAATTTGTTTTCGATACCCAAATCTTCCTGACCCAATCACGTGAAAACTCAGGATTGAATTTTTGGAATGCGGGAATAAATCTTTCCAGCAATTCATCGTCGCTCATTGAAAAATATTCGTGCCCTAATTCCAAGTAATCACCTGCGTACACAATATGATCGCCGCCAAAGTTTTCTGCAGACACAAAATTCGTATGTTCCACCAATGCCAAAAACGGATAGCCTTCATCCTTCGGCACGTTGAACCAGTAATAGCCCTCTTTCGATAACGAATGCTTGAGGGCCAGCGTCATCACTACCGCACCCATGGATTTCAACTCGAGCAAACCCTTTAAATAATTTTCTGGCAGATCGGGAGCTAACTTTGCTAATAGATTCGGGGAAGTAGTAACCAATACTTTATCGAAAGATTCGATACCTTTCTCACTTCTTACTGACAACTTAGCCTGTTCCTGTTTAATAGACTCTACCTTAGCCTCAAGTCTGATCTCTACTCCCTGCTCTCTTAACTTCTCTGCAAATAAATCTGCGAATTTCTGAAAGCCGCCTTCGAATGTGCCAAGACGAGTAGTGCGTGCTTTAATGCGTGCCCACATCCACGACATGTTTACGTCTTTATAATATGGACCAAATTTTCCGATCAGCAGCGGCTTCCACATCTGCTCATAGACTTGCTTGCCTGCCCACTTCATCATCCACTCATCGGCTGTGACCTTTTCCAATGCTTTCCAATTATTTGTTAAACGGAGAAACAATCCGACGAAGCCAAATCTAATTTTGTTCAGACCAAATCCAAGTCCAGGGAAAAGAAGCGCGTTAATGATCGAGTCAAAGGCATACCATTTATTCTTGTGCAGCATCATGGTCAATGGGCGCTGGAATTGCACTTTGTGTTCCAATCCCAGTTCGTGAATTAGTCCTAACATTTCCGAATCACTTTGAAACCAGTGATGATAAAACTTCTCCACTGACCAATTCCAATGCGGTTCTTTGAAACCAGATGCCAATCCGCCAACATAATTTGCAGATTCAAAAATAGTCACATCATGACCAGCTTTTCTTAGATCATACGCAGCAGCCATGCCGCCATATCCCGCTCCGATAATTGCTATCTTCATTAATACTCCAAAAATTTGAAATTACTTTATTTATTTTTCCCTTGCTCGAGTCTTGCTGCAAGAGATTTGAGCTTACCCCACTCGCGGCGAATGGCATACATCATTGCCAGAGTCTCCAGCCATCGTATATCGCACTGCGGATTCTGGGCGAGGCGCTCAAAAACTTGTGTAGCCTGATCGTCAGTGCGGCCTTCTTTCAGGTATTCATTGGCTAATTGTTCGAGTGGAAGTGTTGGAGCTGGATGATTTGTTTTTACCTGATTAGACTTCGCGATTTTTTTGCGGGTTTCTAATAAAAGTTCGCTTACATGCTTAATAGCCGCTTCTAATTCCTCGATGATAAATGGCTTTACCAGATATTCTTGTATCCCAATAGACGTGGCTGCCTTCACAGTTGCAGGGTCGTTTTCTGCAGATATGATGATACAACCTGTACCTGGATATGCCTTGATAATATGTTTGAATGCCGTCAACCCATCCATTTCAGGCATATTAATATCTAGAATAACAATATCAGGACGATGTTCTTTGGTCATCTCAACAGCTTGTAGGCCGTTGGACGCAATCGCCACTACCTCTACATAGTTAAGTTCAGACATCATCAGGCGTGTATTGCGCCGCGTTTCCTGAACATCATCGGCGATGAGGATGCGTAACTTTTCCTTTTTTTGTGTATCGAATTGAGACATTTGTTTGGCCTTCTTAAAAAGCCTCGTTTACGATGTTTTATCGCAAAGTTCAAACTTAAAATTTAGATAATTATGCGGCACTTTGATAAGTATAACTCAAGCCTATTATATCTATTCTGCTGTTTCTTCTCTTAATGAATCACTCCACTTCAACCCTTCACGTGCCATAAAATATGCACCGAGCAAAGTGATCGGCAGCCAGAGCGCGACATGTAACGTTAGCGTGTATCCCGCCGCAGTAGCTTGATCCACGCCATAGGCAGTTAGCACCGCTATGCCTGGCGCATCAAATGTTCCGATATAACCGGGTGCGGATGGAATCGTCGTAGCAAGGTTGACAATACCGTTCATCAGCATGAGTGCGAAGAATGAGACATTGAAATTAAAGGCGTGCATCACGAACCAGTACTTGCCCGTCTCCAACAGCCAGATGATGACCGATGTAAGAAAGACCATCAAAATGTTAAATGGGGAGCGGAGCGAAGCGAGTCCATCCAGAAATTTATTCATAATGCTGATGATCTTGGTGTGCAAACGCTTGGGTGTGACTCGTTCAATAATCCATAACCCGTTTTTTGCAGTGAACTGGGGAAACATGGCAGCCAGCAAAAAGACAATTAATGCACCTAGAAATATGCCTGTACCGATCACTGCCACTTGTTGGATATTCCCTACAAAACCAGATGAACCCGTTAATTTTGCCAACTCAGATAAATTAACAAATATGAATGCCAGCATCACTACGCCATCGAAGATGCGCTCCACAATAATAGTGGCTAATGAAGCGGAGACGGGCACTCCTTCCTTGCGTTTGAGGATCACGGCGCGTAATACTTCGCCTGCGCGTGCAGGATAAATATTATTTCCCATGTATCCGATCGTTGTGATGGGAAACATAGTCTTCGTGGGAATTTCCTTGATCGGTTTAAGCAAATAGTGCCAGCGCCAAGCTCGCACCCAAACACCAATAAAATACACGCCAATGCCTGGAATTAACCAGAAAAAGTTTGCTTTTTGAACCGTATTCCAAAATTCGTTAAGTTTCAGTCCGCGTAGCGAAAGCCAGATAAAAAAGATGCTGATGAGCACCCCAAGCCAGAATTGCCATTTTTTCATAGGGGCTGATTTTACCATTTTCAATTATTTTAACCCTTTAAAAGGCTTCTTAAATCTATAGGCTATAATGATTTGAAATATTATTTAATGTAGACAAAAGGATGTTCGATGAAAAAATATTGGCCCACTATTCTAGATTATTTTCTGATTGCGCTTGCAGGCTTAATTCAAGCGATCAGCTTGCGCATTTTCTTTGTCCCTGCGAATTTAGCTTCCGGTGGTGTAAGTGGTATCGCGCAATTAATTAATCATTTCACAGGCTGGCCGATCGGTTTGATGGTGTTGATCGGTAATGTGCCGTTGTTTCTGCTTGGCTGGCGTTTCCTCGGCGGGCGCCGCTTTGCCATGCGGACTGCGGTTGCGATCATTACCTTCGCTTTGTTTACTGACTTGCTTATAAAATTCCCGTTCTTTGCTCCCAACGGCGCAGCGACATTGCTGATCAATGACTTAAAAGGTGATATTTTCTTAAACTCTTTATACGGTGCGATCATAAGTGGTATTGCTTATGGATTGATCTATCGTGCACGAGGCACAAGCGGCGGCTCAGATATTCTTGCGCGTATCCTGAATCATTGGCGTGGAATTCCAATGACACAAAGTTATTTGATTGTGGATACCATTGTGATCTTATCAGCAGGTTTTATTTTTGGCGCGAAGGAAGCTCTCTATGCAATGATCACACTTTATGTAAGCGGCCTCGTTGCTGAAACTGTTCTCGAAGGCGGCGGCACTGTCCGTACGGCAATGATCGTTACTAGCGATCCCGAATCGGTTTCTGCGCGTATTCTTGAGGAACTCGAACGCGGTGTTACTGTGTTGGACGGGACGGGTGCATACACAGGTACGTCACGCCCTGTCTTATATTGTGTGATCATGCGCGCAGAAGTGGCGACATTAAAGGCCATCGTACATGAAACGGATCCCCAAGCATTTATGGTGATCGGTGTGGCACATGAAGCATTGGGGGAAGGGTTTAGGCCGTTGAAGGAAAGATAAGTATTTAATGCAAAACTCCGAGTTCTCGCCGTTCTTTGGCGCTCGGAGTTTTTTAATTTATTTCCTTTTTATATATCCAAATTGATTTAACATATTTTGATTGTCGCGCCAGTCTTTCGAGACTTTCACACGCACTTCGAGGAAAACCTTTCTTCCACCCATCTCTTCGATCTCTTTGCGCGCAGCACTTCCAATGGATTTCAACATCTTGCCGCCTTCGCCGATTACGATTCCCTTTTGCGATTCGCGTTCCACAAAAATGGTTGCGGCGATATAAGCCATGCCGTTCTCACGCTCTGTGAATTCGTCAATACGCACTGCCAAACTATGCGGCACTTCATCACGTAGTTGTATTAAGCAAGCTTCGCGCAGAAGGTCTGCAGCGATGTCGCGCTCGTATGAATCTGTCACTTGTTCTTCAGGATAATCGGGAGGTCTCTGCGGAAGCATGCTGATCAGTTTCTCAAGCAGTTCATCAAGCCCAATCTTTTTCGTAGAGGATACTTTCATAACATCAGCATGATTCAACATCTTGGAGAATGTCTCAGTCCGAGCAGCTTCCTCGTCAGCGCTGAGTGTGTCTATTTTGTTTAGCACCAGCAACCGTTGAGCGCGGAGCGGAAGTTTGTTGAGCAAGTCAGATATACGGATGTCGTCTTCTGTTGGTTCAGACGATGCATCCACCAGCCAGATGATCACATCCACGCCTGCTACGGCTTCTTCCGCTTCATAATTGAGAAATTCACCTAATTTATGACGCGATTGATGAATACCTGGCGTATCCACAAAAACGAGTTGCGCGTTTTCAATGGTAAGAATTCCAAGCTGACGACGACGTGTCGTTTGCGGACGCGGCGATACAGCTGCGATCTTTTGACCCAACAGCGCATTCACCAATGTAGATTTTCCTACATTTGGACGACCAACAATTGCGATGAATCCAGAACGATGTTCACTCATTTGTTTTAGATTTCCAATTTGCAATAACAAGACTCGAAATAATTAATACTGCACCCGTAACAATTTGCCATGTCAATTTTTCATCCAGGAATATTACACCGAGAGACACGCCTCCCAATGGAAAAAGATATGTGACCATTGTAGCGCGTGTTGGTCCAATTTCATGGATCAAATAGTACAACATAATAAATGCCGCACCTGAACCGAGAATCCCCAGCCAGATCAATGCAATCCATGTAATTGGCAAAGTTGGAATTTTGATCGGCGCTTCAAATAAGAAAGCGGAAATCCACATTGCAATCGTAGCAGAGACAAGCGGCCCCATGCTTCTAAAAATAGCGGGTGTATCTTCTGTCATTTTACGGGCATAAATGGAACTGCCTGCATAAAAGACACAAGCTACGATCACAGCGATTTGACCGAGCAAAGAGCTTGTGCCTGCACCGATATCTTTGATCATTAAAATGATCACGCCCGCAAAGCCAACCAGCAGGCCCAAAACTTTTGATGTAGTCATTTTATCGTCATCAAGCAGGAAGTGTGAGGCAAGAATAGTGAAGAGCGGCACTGTGGCATCGAGAATGGAAGCGACGCCTGATTCAATCGAAACTTGCCCCCATGAAATCAAGAAGAAAGGGATTGCGATATTACTTAACCCTAGCACCAGTAGAGGAGTCCATTCTTTTAATGTGCGAGGAAATTTCACGCCTTGAATAAAAATAACAACCAACCCAAATAAAAGCCCGAACAATACACGAAATGCAACCAGTGTGATCGGACCCAATTCTCGAATGGCAAGCTCAACCCAAAGGAAGGACGAGCTCCAAATTAAGCCGAGAGAGATGAAGACGATCCAGTGTTTTGTTTTCAATTTTTCTCCTTACAATAAATTCTAAGGTCTATAAAAAAGCGTAATATGTACTTTAAGATTGTAGCTGACAAGCTATATTTGCACGACCCGATTCTTGCTCATTTTCTCTTTTAAAACCCTTCCATCCTTAATACCAAAGGATGGAAGGAGGTTTCTATTAACTTATTTGTTGTAATGTGGCTTTACAGAGTATTGACGATTGAGATTAGATCTTCTTTACCAAATAACACTCACCACGCTCAAAGCCGCGACCAAGATAGTAATGTCTTGTTCCCACTGCCGCAATGACAGCCATGCGTGAGAAGCCATGTGCTCGTGCAACATTCTCCGCTTCTTCTAGCAGACGAGTACCCAGCCCTAAATGTTGAGCGGCGCCAGTTTGCTCCGCACCAACTGCGAGAGATTGTCCATAGACATGCACTTCGCGGATCAATGCTGCATTATCCAGATCAGACATGCCTGTTAATGCTGAATCTTTTGCAGGCAGAGACAAGCGGATAAACCCTGCGAGTCCGTCTTCAGGTGTGACGAATGAAATAAAATGTTCTTCGGCTGTACCCGCTTGATAAACGAGATCATCAAGATGCAATGAAGCTGATTCAACCGCTTTACCGCGTACCTCGCGGCAGCGTATACATTGACAGCGTGTGCCGCGTTTTTTCATTATTTCTTGAATATCCTGCCGTAAACTTGTGCGCGTATTTCCTTCTACAACATTGTTGCCCGGAATATCACGAATCACCCTGTTCACGCGACAGTAACGCGGGATCGTTGGTTTGATATCTGAAATCAATTCTACTAATTCATCAGTTGTGTATGGATGAAATTCACCGCGCTGCCAGTATTCATAGAGCTCTGCATTTGCAAGCAATTGATTCGGGTATATTTTTATTTCGTCGGGGCAAAAATCCTGCCAAAGTTTTGCAAAATCTTCGCGGTCTGATTCAGGTGTTGCCCCTAAAAGATTTGGCATCCAATGTAAAACGATCTTAAATCCAGCCGCACGTAATAAAGCTGTGGCTTTGCGCGTGCATTCCACATCATGTCCGCGTTTGTTAATTTCCAAAATATGGTCGTCAAAACTTTGTGCGCCCATCTGCACTTTGGTCACGCCCAAGTGACGGAGCCAACGCAATTCATCTGGATTAATTTCATCGGGACGGGTCTCGATCACAAGGCCCACATTGCGATGAGATGTAGTTTCATTTGTGGCTTGCGCTTGAGCAATGTCCACTCCAGCCGTTTCCATTTTGTCGGCGTGATCTCGAAGCGCGCCTCGTTCGAGTTCATTCATGGCATCGAAACAGCGCTTGACGAACCACTCCTGATAATCTCGTTTATAAGATGACCACGTGCCGCCGAGGATCAACAATTCGATCTTATCGGTTGGGTGTCCCAAATTTTCAAGTGCTCGAATCCGCGCATGGACTTGCTCATATGGGTCAAATTGATGTTCAAGCGCACGCATCGCACCGGGTTCATCAGGTAGATAACTCTTGGGCATGCGTACATCAGTGGGGCAGAAGATACATTTCCCGGGGCAGGGGTAGGGCTTTGTTAAAACAGTAACAGTTGTCACACCGGAAAGAGTCCGCATCGGTTTCATGCGAATACTTTCAAGCAAGACTCTGTCTGGCTCTATAGTGCCTGCTTCCACCATTTGGTTATAGGCGGCAACCAATGCAGCTTTTGTCAGATAACCTTCGCCGCCCTCCAGTGGATGCGTGCGCAAGGCGCGCATTACATCACTGCCTTCACGTATTTCATCCAAAACGTGATGAGCCAGAATAATTTTTTCTGGCGTGAGTACGTTATTTTTTCTCCAGCGTTGTCGTCGTTCAGAAATTTCCATACTTTGTTATTTAGCCTTTATTGTCTCAATTTGAGACTCGTAATTCGATTCAGTGATATTTTTCTTACTGAACATATCGGTATGCAAACCACATTCTACTTTGGTGCGGCCTGCCCAGCGGCCTGCGCGTTCATCATCATTTACGCCAATGGCGATTGTGCAAGGTGCACAACCGACGCTTCGATATCCTTTTCCATAGAGTGGATGCTCCGGCAGGTTGTTTTCTTCCATATAATTTTTCACATCTACTTGCGTCCAATTCAAAAGCGGATTTATTTTGAGCAGTCCATCTTCCTGCAGCTCTAAAATATTTGCCTGGGTTCGCACAGAGGTCTGGTCGCGGCGAATTCCGCTGATCCATGCTTTATAGCCTTGTAAGGCATTTTGCATGGGTTGTACTTTATGGATATAACAACACAGGTTTGGGTCTTCTCCCGGTAATGTGCGTATGTGCTGCCGCGCAAACGTATCCCAGCTATGGCTGCGATATAGATCAACAATGTTCAAATTCCAGTCATGGGCAATTTGTTCGCGAAATTCCTGCGTTTCCCAAAAATGATAGCCTGTATCAATAAAGAAAACGGGCAGGTCAGGTTGTATGCGGGTAGCCATATATAAAAGCGGCATGGATTGCGTTTGAAAAGATGAACTCAATGCAATATCTGGTGCAAACCTATTCACCGCCCACTCAATGATTTCCTGCGGTGTCTTCGTTTCAAATTCTTCTGAAAGTCTTTTTATCTTTTGTACCGATAACATGGGCAGATTATACCGTTATAATCTTATTATGAATTCTGCCACAGCTGAGCACCTGCTTACAATCAACCGGGAATTTTATAACCATTTTGGAGATCAATTTTCAGCCACGCGTCAGCGGTTACAACCGGGTGTAAAAAAAATCATCGATTCGATTCAGGATGATGTCTCCATTTTGGATTTGGGATGCGGCAATGGGCATTTTCTAAACGAGATCAG
This sequence comes from Anaerolineales bacterium, assembly GCA_014379595.1. GTDB lineage: Bacteria > Chloroflexota > Anaerolineae > Anaerolineales > Villigracilaceae > Villigracilis. Next base: position 25,816 of record JACMLM010000064.1, on the reverse strand, counting down.
CAAGCGTGGTCATAAAGCTGCGCTTCTCGGCGTGGACTTTAGCCTGCCTCTGCTTCAAAATGCAGAATCTACACTTGGGGTTGAGTTTCGGGAAGTGGATTTATCAAAGTTATCAGTTACCAGTAATCAGTCACTGATAACTAGTAACTGGTCATTGATAACTGCTTTCGCTGCTTTACATCATATTCCATCCCATGAAATGCGTTCGGATATTTTGAAGACGGTGAAAAAATTGCTAAACAAAAACGGAAAATTTATTTTGTCCAACTGGCAATTTTTGAACAGTGAGAAACTCAAGTCACGCATTCAGCCATGGGATAAAGTTGGAATTAACGAAAGTGATTTAGATGAAGGGGATTATTTATTAGACTGGCGAAGCGGGGGAGACGGCCTGCGGTATGTGCATCATTTCTCAGCGGAGGAACTGCTTGGGTTGGCCGAGCAGACTGAAATGAGCGTGATCGATTCTTTTCTGTCAGATGGTGATGGCGGCAATTTAAGTCTGTATCAAATTTGGCAGCCAAAATAATACATCATACACTAACAGCCACACGATTGCGACCTTTGTGCTTTGCGATGTACATTGCCTGATCTGCGCGTGTAATTAACATTTCCAAATTGGTTGTATGTTCATCCATTTGTGCAACACCCACACTTGCAGTTACATTTAATTCCAAACCTTCTCCCGCATGAATGGGCTTATTGGCTATGATGGCTCGCACGCGTTCGGCTACAATCTTGCTTATATCAAGATTGGTTTCAGGAAGCAGGATCAGGATCTCTTCACCTCCATAACGGTTCACATAGTCTAATCCCCGCACACAGCTTTTACAACGATTTGCAAGTTCACGTAATACCTGGTCGCCAGCTGCATGACCGTATGTATCGTTAATTTGTTTGAAATGATCAATATCCACCATGATCCCCGAAAATGGACGGCCCAAAGAAGCGGCTCTTGCAAAGTCTACTCTCCCCAACTCAAACAATCCTCGGCGGTTATATAAACCGGTTAATGGGTCGGTGATTGCAAGATCTTGTGCTTCTTCAAAGATACGAGCGTTTTCAAGTGCCACAGCCACTTGATCTGCAAAGGTAGTGGCAATATTGATATCATCCTGCGTAAAATGATTTGGTATAGTGCTGTCAATCGCCAATAATCCAATGATACGATTTTGATATATGAGCGGCACACCAAGCCATGAAAGAATATGAAAGCTTGTTACATCATCTAAGAAGCCGTACTTTTCTTCCATTTCAGCAATAAGAAATGGTTTTTCAGTTTCCATCACAATGGTGTTGGGGTTATCACCTGGTATTGGGAAGCGTTGACCTATTACAGAGTCTGGATCAGTAAATCCACTTCCTCCAATGATCTTCAGTTCATTGCCTACTAGAATTTGTACCGAAGCACTGTCATAAGGAACGACTCGATTTAGTTGTTCCAAAATTTGCGTCACTGCGTCTTTCATTTCAAGTGTCTCTGAAATCGCTGCACTCGCTTTTCGCAGTGTCTCAGATGTATCCGCACGCTGTTGTGCCTGCTGCACAGCCTGGAATTTTTCAAAAGCGAGGGCGATCAAATCACCGGCTTGTTGGCTGATCGAGATCTCTTCCTGTTGAAAATGATGAACGCGGTTAAATAATAAAAAGACGGTACCGAGTCGTTTTGTGCCAGATATAAGAGGAATAACGATCATAGATTTCGAATGAATTTTTTGGATAACGCTTATATCGGCATAAGTGGATGATGCAATATCATCCACGATCAAAGGGCTGCCAGCTTTGAAAGCGGATTCTGCAAATGTCAGCTTGCCAGGTTCAAACTTTATACTTAGATAGCTTTCACTGGATGGCCCATGAGCTGCGAGAGGCGATGGGATTTTATTCACTTCATCCCATTGTGTGATAAAGCATGAATCTGCATTGATCAATTTTCTAAAGCGATGTACGATACTTTGCGCCATGGATTGCAAATCTTGAGATCGCAAAGCAGATTGAACGATATCCTGCAAGAGCTCTAGAGTTCTCTGTCTGCGCAGGAGTTTTTGCTCTGTGCGCGCGCGAGTTTCAGCAGAGCCGAATAGGCTGGCAGTAGTACGCAGAGCTTTTAACTCTACGTCTGTCCAATATCTGTTGTTAGTACATTCATCGAAAATAATAAATCCCCACCATTCATTTTCCACAAATATCGGCATGACAGCCATGGAAATACTGCCTTGTTTCTTAAGCAAGGCTTGCTCAGCTTCCGGAAAATTTTCTATCAGGCCATGGATCGGCAAGTTTTGTGACAATCCTTTTTCCCATCTGCTAAAACCTGCTGCTCTTAGGTGTATATGCTGCAGGTCAGGGTTCTTACTTTGGGGGGTGATGCCAGGCGCGGCCCATTCATAGCACAGGCTGGAATGTAGTATCTGCTGTTGATCCATATAATTCATAAACACGTGCACGCGGTTTACACTTACTGCCTGTCCAATTTTTCCAAGCATGGTTGGCACATGATGTTCCCACGACGTATCTTTTAAAAATTGTTCTGCGGTCAGGCTGATGGCAGACATAATCGATTCGCGGCGGCTAAGATCACTCTCAGTCTCTTTGCGCTGCGTGATATCGTGCAGGACGATCATATTATCAGGTCTGATCTGATTTTTTGCAGATGCAGGATTCGAGACGGGAGAAACGATCACTTCATAAACTTTAGCCTGGTCGCCCAACCCAATCAGCATCTCAGCTTGATGTTCTGTGCCAGTGAGATAAGATTTCAGTGTGTGGCCATATTTTTCGGAAATATGGGAGAGCGGCTGGCCGATCACGTCCACTTCCGAACGCCCAAGCAGGCTCTCCACCAATGGATTGATATATAAAACACGCTCGCTTGAATTGACAACGATGACCCCATCTTTCATGTTCTTTAGAACAGTAAGATGCTCGAGAGGCACTATTTCTAGCAAGCGATAACGTATGACTGCCCATGAAAGCCCAAGCGCGGTCGGCAAAAATAATATCGGTGTGATATCAAGGTTAGGGATCGGATTAATTTTTCCAACAAATATCAGGCTGCCCACCCACGGTATAAGAATACCCACAACGACAAAGCTGAGCTGAATTCGGTAGAGGCCCGGCCTCTGGATCATTTCCATGATGAGGATCAAGCTGGTGATAATCACTAAAATGTATGAAAAAATAACCTGTATCCAAAAAAACAAACCAAAGCGGACATCCAGCAATTTAATTCCCCTGGTCTCCGTGACAGTAGCCATATCCCACATCAGGTGATGGGATTCGTTGGTCCAGACGAGGAGCAATATCAGAAGAGGAAGGGTCCAGAGCAAAAGCCGATTGCGTACAGAGAGCAAATGACTCTTGCCTGTAAATTCAAGCGAGAATAATAAAAGGAAAACCGGGATGGATACGATCCCGATGTATTCAATTTTTGTAATAAATAGTTTTGCAGGGAGGGTTGGAAAGAATATCTCCAAACTATAAGTAAATGACCAGATGGCCATGCCGAGCATTGCCCATGCAAATGGAGTAACGGCTATTGCGGGACGTTTGCGCCATGCATATAGGCCCAACCACACAAAAGGAATGGCTGCCAGCAGGTAAATAAATGAAACAGAAAGTCCAAGATATTTTTCCATAAATTAATATGTTGTATCTGATAGAGTAAAGATATTGATGACTTTTATATGCCTCTTCTAAAACTTTGCATGAAGTTTTTTTTACTCTCCCTATACAATGACTTGCTGTGGAGCAACAATATATTGCCACCAGTTGTTATGTATCCCGTTCTTGCGACCAGCCACACGTGGAAAATGACTGAACCACCATTTGTGATGTGCGCGGGTGTCTCCGCTGCCCCATTCAGCTGGGCCGACCATGCGAACATCTCCTTTAAAATTTGGAAAGTTCAATTTCCAATCATAACACTCGCTTTTGACGAGGGTAGGATTATTCCAGTCATAATCCTGCTGGCTATTAGGCGCAAAATGGATATTTCCGCAGGCTGATTTACCAGATGCGATCTTCTCGTATTGAGTAAAGCGCTTCCATAAATTTGCATCGCCTGTTATTTTACTAAAAGCCATTTCCATGATCGATTCGGCGCGATGTCCATACGCCTCCTGCATTTCGCCGACATGTCTTTCATAGGAAAATCCCATAATTACAAAACGGCGTTTACTTTCGGCTGTGTTTTTCAATGGAGGTGCATTACACCAAAACGCGCCCGGCCCGCACATTACTGATTCGTAAAACCCCGCATGTGGAAAACCAAAAATCCATACTTCATCGATCTCATTTCTTGCAACACGCTGCAGAATGTTGTATTTACTAATAATGGCATTGTAGTTAACTTCCTGAGGAGCATGTGGAACTGCCCTGCCATTTAATACTTCCATATAAGTTTGGGGAGTGTATTGGAAACCGTCGGTCTTTGCTGGGAACCCGTCTACATCCACACGCTCAACAATTTGATAACGTGCCATGCCTCCGCTCACTTGAAGTATATCTGTCATAAACTCATTCATTAAGTCTATGGGATGAAACCACTTCTGCTGTTGTGACAGCGTTGTCCCTTTGGCTTTGTCCATGATGGGATCATAGACGATCACTAACACTTTGCTATGTGTGATCTGCGCGGGTTCAGTGGAACTATCTGATGGGAATTTTGCTGAAGCGGGTTTGAAAAGATTAGAGAAGAAACTGAATAAGTTAGCCATGATTTTCTCCTTACTAATATGGCTGCGGTGCGTCGCACCCCTACTTATGGCATATCTGTTGCAAAATAGACTTGTCCATCCACTGCAAGATACAGCACATGGTTTGGCCCAACGGTTACTGCGCCTACTGGTTTGGATGGAATCGGATTTGATGCTCCCATTGTGGGGCGGAACTGATTCTGCAATTCCAGAGTACGAGGTGCGAAGCGGAACACGCCTCTGGTGGCGGTATCTGCATCTAATAATAGAATCGACTGATCTGGCAATGCGGTGAACAGCATTTGTGTGAAGTGGGCATTGGCAAATAGGTCTGTGTCTTGATAGGCTGGGAATGGATTTACCAATGGAGATGGATCCTGACAGCGTGTGGGCACGGATTCAATGCGACTGTAGGAACAGGTGGAGAGATGTCCGTCGGCGTGAAGCATGTACAGGTCATCACCAGAAATGACGAGGTCAATCACATCCTGTTTTTCTGGAGTTTGTCCGCCGAAGAAAAAGTATGGACGATCAATGAAGGTGCCATCTTTGCCGTTATATACCCATACAGCACGCGCGGGTGCATCCATCACATAAAGATTGCCGCTATCCATTACGAATGCGGTGACGCGTCCCCAATTTGTATCAGGTGGCGGCAGGGGAATGGCTTGTGCTACTTGTCCCGGTGCACAGTATAAAAGATTGCCGCTGGCATCTATTCCAAGCAACGTAGCATTAATCGAATTCAAACCGGGTAATGCGAGAATGTCCACAAGCGGGCCGACTGTGTAATTACCGTAAACCCCGGGCTTGCAGTTAAATGCTGTATCCAGTTGATAGCCGCGTCCACTATTAGATGGTTGTGCGCGGATCACTTCTCCATTGGCTGCATTAAGCAGAAACAGATCTATTTCACTCGCGGCCATACGACTGACTTCAATACCGAGATTGGTGCTGAATGCAGGGCTAAATTGCAGGCGCGTAATACCCAGCAATCTATCTAGGTTGGCATTTGCTTCCTGACGGAGTGCAGTCGTTTCGGAAGTTTCACGATGAGATTCAGCGATGTTCAAATTGTTGATCACGTTTTCCCAGCCGATGCGTTGTTCCACAGGATTGCTGAGTGTGAGGGCCTGCGCCTTCATCTCTTGTGCCTGCCCGAGATAGGTATCGTATTGCTGGCTACGCCCATAACGTAAATAAACCACGCTGGCAATCGTGACCACGATCAATGGGATCAAGATCGCCATGAATATCATCGAGGTTGTGGATGGCGTGATGGGATCATTTGTTTCTGTATTTGGTAATAGACGCGGCAGAAAATTTTTGAATCTTTCACCCAGGGATTCACTCATACGGCGCGTAGACTGAATACCAGTTGCTAGTACCTTCGCGGTTTGACGGGTCATCTGAGAAGGTTCGCGCGGAACTTCGGGTTCAAGCTCTTTTACAGGCTCAACAAATTTTTCTTCTTCCAGTATGGGTGGATCGCTGTCTTCTTCATTCTGGAGTACATCAGCTTGCTGATGGATTTGTTTAGGCAGCAAGCTGCCTGACTCCAGAGTTGGAGTCTGCATTCTTGGAATGGATGAAGGAAAATCACGTGACGTAGTGCTATTCATACGGGGGAAGCTTGCCACTGGACTTGTCCCCAGTTGATCCTGAGGTTCTTCATATTCTGAAGGTATTGGATATGCTGAAGCTTGAACAACATGTGCAGACGGAGCGGAAGCAGAATCCACATTAGGCGTGGATAATGTTTCTTCGAAGTGAGGCAGGCTTGAGTTTGGGAGTGAAACGGGTTCTTCCTTTTTCGATTCAGGCGCTCCCTGTAAAAGATTGAAAACGCCTGCGCCATCAGTCGCTTGCATCAAGACTGCATTTAAATCTGCACTGGTAAGTGTTGTTAGACGGCGGCGCATTGCATCTAATGAAGAAGCGACAGGCGCATTGAGTGTGCTATCCCAGGCGCTTGGTGCTCTTCCAAAAATCAAAAGACGATCACCCGCGCTTAACGTAGTTTGTGCATAATGAAGGTTTGTGTTTTGATTTGTGCCCAAACCCTTGCCTGAAGTAACAGGTTCATGAATATGACGCATTTCATTTTGGCTATACCAATAAACGTGCATGGGTCCGCTCGATGAAATTGTGCATTGTGTATCGCGCACTGCCATAAGCGTCAGCCAGCCCATTGCATATTGACCGCGTGCGCTTGTGCTCATGTTGCGTTCAAGCAGGGTTTTGTTTACATGTTCGGCGGCGGTACGCAATGCGCTGGTAAGCGCACGCGGAGTTTGATAAAAAACATTTGCTGCATCCTGTGCTACTTTTAAATATTCACTTGTTGAAAAAGTGGAGTTTCCTGTGAGTAATAAATATACGATCAGCCTGTCTTTTTCACGGCCGCGCACTACATTACTGGGAGGCGCGAGCGCAAGTAGACCAGGTAAGTTTGCAATTTCCTGTCCGTTGATTCTATAGAGGGGGGAGAGAGTTATATCAAGAGGCATGTAAGAATAAACCGTAAGCACCTATCCTAAAGGATACGCTTCGCTATCATTATACTGGTAAAATTTGCAGCTATGATTCAATATACACTTCACAAGAATTTTTCAGAATTAAACGCACAAGAGTGGAATGAGCTATTAAAAAATTCGATCACAGATACACCTTTTTTACGTTATGAATATCAGCAGGCATGGTGGGAACATCGCGGCGGTGGGGAATGGCTTCGCCAGCAAGCAGAACTAATTCTGGTCAGCGCACGTGAAGATGAAAAACTGATTGGCATCGCTCCTTTGTTTATCTCTGAATACGACGGTCAATCTGTATTACTCTTACTTGGAAGCATTGAGATATCTGACTATCTTGATCTCATCGTACGGGTTGACGATCATGCGCGTTTTATAGCTGGATTGATAGATTTTCTTGATTCAATTAATCGGGCGGGAGAACCCCACCCCTACGCATGGTCTGGACTCGATTGGTATAACCTCCCCGATTCATCCCCAACCCTTGCCGTACTCAAAGCAGAATCTACACAACGAGGCTGGACTCATCATGAAGAAATGTATCGTCCAACTCCGCGTATTGCATTGAACGGTGACTTCGAAGAATATCTCTCTCGTGTGGAAAAGAAACAACGCCACGAGATCCGTCGCAAGATGCGTCGCGCCGAAGAAAGTGGACGTGGAGTCCGCTGGGCGATTTCGGATATGGCCGATGTTGAAGCTGAAATTGATTCGTTTCTTGGCCTCATGGAACAAGATCAAGGCAAAGCAGGTTTTCTACATGAACCGATGCGCGCTCAAATGCGATCAGTGATCCGCGCCGCACACGAAAACGGCTGGCTCTGGCTCGCCTTCCTCGAAGCAGATGGTCAACGCATAGCAGCCGCACTTAACTTTGATTACAACAATAAATTATGGGGCTATAACGCAGGAGTCAACCGCGCTTTCATGGACCTTTCTCCAGGTTGGGTTTTGCTCAGTTATGTTTTGCAATGGTGTTGTGAAAACAAACGCTACGAATTTGATTTCATGCGCGGCGATGAGGAATATAAATATCGCTTCGGCGCGGTCAATCAGTATGTAATGAGGGCGAAAATTACGAGAAATTAATCATGTCTCACCTCGAAATTAATCTTTATTCGATGAGTTTCTTTATTAAGAGCCAGTGGGACGCTGATAAACGCAGAAAACGCTGATTTTCGCTGATCAAAAGCAAAATCAGCGTTTTCTGCGTCCAAAATTAATTTTTTAGATAATCATCCGCCGCCGCTCACTCCGCCAACAATCCCACCTTCAGTCAACTTTCGTAAATCACCCAAAGCAGACTCGATCTCGGCTTCAGTCACAGCGCGGTCTTCATCGCGATGTTTCAGCGTGCCTGCTTTTGCTTTTTCAATGGCTAACTCTTTAATAGAAGCATTGTTTGCCAGTGCCTCTTTTACCAAAGCTGCTCCTTGTGAATATCCAATCACAGGATTTAATGCTGTTACAACAATTGCATTCTTAGCGAGCCAGCCTTCGGCTTTTTCGCGATTAGCAGTCACGCCTTTCACGGCGCGCTCAGTAAATGCGTTGACCGAACCGATCACCACTTGCATCATTTCAAATAAATTATGTGCAAGGATCGGCATCATAACATTTAATTCTAATTGTCCCGCCTGGGCCGCCATAGCCACTGTTGTGTCACAGCCGATCACATGGAACATGGCTTGGTCTAGCATTTCTGCCAATACAGGATTCACTTTGCCTGGCATGATGGACGAACCAGGTTGAACGGCAGGCAATCTGATTTCGTCGAATCCAGTGGACGGTCCAGAAGAGAGGAGGCGGAAATCATTTGCGATGCGGATCAAAGTCAATGCCAGAGTTCGCAATGAAGCAGAAAAATCCGCTGCATCCGCCATCGATTGCATTGATTCAAATAAATTATCGGATTCAATTAACTTCAAGCCAGTCAACTCGGATAATTTCTTTACCATGCGCGCATGGTATTCAGGATGTGCGTTCAAACCCGACCCCACAGCTGTTCCACCAATCCCCAAACGACTCAGCCCTTCAGCCGATCTGCGAACTCGTTCTGCATCGCGTTCCACTGCTTTTGCATACGCAGAAAATTCCTGTCCCAAACGTACTGGCACAGCATCCTGCAAATGAGTGCGTCCTGATTTAACAATTTCATCAAATTCATGCGCCTTCGATTCAAGTGCAGATTGTAAATTCTTTAATGCAGTTAACAATTCATCCAGCCGCCACAACGCGCCAAGCCGAATTGCAGTTGGGATCGTATCGTTGGTAGATTGCGCCATGTTGACATGGTCATTCGGGTTGACGTAATACTTACCAAGTTCACCGCCTAAAATCTGTGTGGCACGATTGGCGATGACTTCATTCGCATTCATATTGTGACTAGTGCCAGCACCCGCTTGAAAAGGATCAACGACAAATTGATCATTCCATTTGCCATCCATTACCTCTTCTGCGGCCTGCGCAATAGAATCTGCGAGTTGCTTGGCTGTGAAATGGTTGCCATCCACTTCGCGGTCGTTGAATAACCCCAGTTCAAAATTTACCAGTGCTGCTGCACGTTTAACAGCCGCCATAGACCAGACGAATGCTCGCCAGGGTTTTAGTCCGCTGATGGGGAAGTTGTCCACTGCGCGTTGTGTTTGTACGCCGTATAAAGCCAAAGCTGGCACTTGTAGTTCGCCAAGCGAATCTTTTTCTTTTCGGAAATCCGATGATCTCATTTTATCTCCAGGAGTGATTTGTTTTATATTTTACCCCGTTCCCATTCAGACGGCTTTATACAACTCAAGAGTCTGCCTTGAAAAAGGCAGCTGATAACGGCTTCAGCCTATTTCGATATATAATGACATTATGCTCAACAGGTTAAACCGTTTGCTTGCCCCGCCCATTTTTGCGGACGAAGAGAAAACGCGAATTTCGCAATTCATGATCACTTTCTCGTGGATTGCGATAGTTATTGTCTTTTTATTGATCTTATCCCGTCTCTTTTTACGGACAGATATAACGAATACCCCAATGATCGTCTTTATCATGATCATCATAGTTTTTTTGGTCATGCAATATATTCTCAGGCTGGGCTATGTATACGCTGCGAGCGTCTTCGTTATATTCGGTCTGTGGGGATTAATGACATATCTGGCATGGGTTGCCGATGGCGTTCGCGATGTAGCAGTGCTCGCCTATCTTGTTGTTATCATGATGTCCAGCCTTTTGCTTGGTTGGCGCTTTGCAACAATTCTCGGTCTGATGAGTATAGCTGTTGTGTGGTTTTTTGGGATTACGGAGAAACTGGGACTCCGTGTTTTTCATGTAGATGACCCTATTAGCTATGCGCGTGATCTTACCGTCATCTTTATGCTTGTGGGTGTACTGATCTACTTGTTGATCACAGGCTGGTCGCGCACTTTGCAATCTGCTCGCATTGAATTACAGGAAAGATTACGCACTGAGGAGAAATTACAAAAACAAGCGGATTATCTTACTGCGTTGCATGAGACCACCCTGGGGCTGGTCAACCGCCTCGAGCTTGGTCCTCTACTTGAATCGATATTGACAAAAGCCAGTGAACTGTTGGACACGCCGCATGTGTGCCTTGATCTGGTGCTGCCAGACGAATCTCTCCTACGGCAGGAAGTTGGATATGGATACTTTGCACCTCTTAATGGGAATACCATAGAGAAAGGCTTGGGGTTAACAGGAAAAGTATGGGAATTGGGCGAAACCATAGTCACACAAGATTATAGCCAGTGGGAAGGAAGAATCTCTGTTGCAGAGGAAGAGGGCATCGTCTCTATTATTGGTGTGCCTCTCAAAACAGGTAAGAAAGTAGTCGGCACGCTGTTGGTTGCTCATACAGATCATATAAAGACATTTGCCTTCGAACAGGTTCTGTTATTGGAAAGGTTTGCCTCCCTCGTATCGATTGCAATTGATAATGCGCGTCTCTATGAACAAGCCCAAATCGAGTTGAATGAGCGAAAATTAGTTGAGACTGCTTTGAGCTTCAGTGAAGAGAGATTTAGGAAAGTATTCCATGCCAGCCCGGTAGCCATTTGCATCACCACACTTGAAGATGGTCTTTTACTTGATGCGAATGAAGCGTATTGGAAAATAAGTGGTTACAACGCTCAAGAATCAATTGGCCGCAGGGCAGAAGAATTAGGAATGTGGGATTCTCCGCAAGAGCGCCTGGATTTTGTGGAACAGATCAAGGCTGAACATTCGATCATCACACCGAATTATGAATTCCTTACACATGATAACGAAGAACATCGCTTTGCAATTGCCTTTTACGAATTGATACAGATCAAGGATCAAACCTGCATTTTGTCCATGTTTTACGACGTTACTGAACAAAGGCAGGCACAGGATGCACTGGAAACTGCGGAAGCGCGAACACGTGCCATTCTCACATCCATTCCCGATATGATCTTTGAGATATCAAACGATGGAACATTTTTGGATTTCATGGCATCTGCAGAAATTGCGCCCGTTATGTCACCCTCAGAATTTCTAGGCAGGAATGTAAAGGAATTATTTCCGCCAACGATTGCCGAACAAACTTTTTTCGCGCTGGACCGTGCGCTTGCTACAGGTCAACTCCACGCTTTTGAATATGGAATGCCGCCTGGGGAGGAAGTTCAATTTTTCGAGGCGCGTATCATGCCTATCACTTATGAATCCGCGATCATCATGGTGCGAGATATCAGCCAGCGTCAATGGGTAGGGTCTGAACGCGAGAAGTTGATCAATGAATTGGAAGACAAAAACAGTGAGCTTGAACGTTTTACCTATACCGTATCGCATGATCTTAAATCCCCGTTGATCACTATTAAAGGATTTCTTGGCTTTTTGGAGCAGGATGCCAACAGTGGCAATACTGTGCGTTTAAAAGCAGATATTAAACGCATCGCTGATGCAACCGATAAGATGCAGGTGCTTCTTAATGAATTGCTCGAACTTTCCCGCATTGGCAGGTTGATGAATCCATATCAGCAGGTTGATTTCAAAGAGTTGGTAAATGAAGTCGTGGAACTTTTATATGGCCGCCTTCATGAGAAGAAAATCATTATTGAGATTCAGGATGATCTTCCTTCTGTATATGGGGACCCGCGCCGCTTGAGCGAAGTGCTTCAAAACTTAATTGATAATGCTGCAAAATTTACAGGAACTCAAACTGATCCGCGTATTGAGATCGGCCAAAGTGGATTTGAAAATAATAAACCCATTTTTTATGTAAAGGATAATGGACTGGGTATAGATCTTATGCATCAAGACCGCATCTTTGGATTATTCAATAAACTGGATGCAACATCTGACGGCACCGGGATCGGGCTTGCTCTCGTTAAGAGAATTGTCGAAGTTCACGGAGGCAGGATCTGGGTCCAGAGCGAAACGGGAAAAGGATCTACATTCTTTTTCACGCTTCCCAGCGGACCTGAATCCTGATTCCCCAGAGGGGGCTGTGCCTATTTTCGTCGTCATTCTCACGCCTCTGAGTTCGGGGTATACTTTCGTTGAACCCATCAAAACAGGAGAATATTTTCATGAAACGAGCCGTGAGTATCAGCATTGGTTCATCCAAACGAAACAAGGCTGTTGAAGTAACTTTGCTTGGCGAAAAAGTCAGTATTGAACGTATTGGCACTGATGGTGATATGGAAGCCGCCGCTTTGAAATTCAAAGAACTTGATGGAACAGTAGATGCGTTCGGCGTAGGCGGGGCAGACTTGGAAGTTGTGGCAGATGGAAAACGATATCCTTTTCATTCAGTGACGCCAATTGTGCGTTATGTTAAGAAAACTCCTATAGTAGATGGCGGCGGATTAAAGAACACACTTGAAAATAAAGCTCCTGCGTTCTTAGATAAAAAAATTGGTGATTACATCAACTCACGAGGACGAAAAGTCCTCGTCACGGTAGGTGTTGATCGCTGGGGACTCTCTCAGGCTTTTGCAGATGCAGGCTATGAAATCATATTTGGTGACCTAATGTTTGGTTTGGATATTCCGATTGCCATTCATAAGATCAGTCAGCTTAAGACTGTAGCTGCATTGCTAATGCCAATTGCGGGGCGTCTGCCTTTCGCATGGATCTATCCCACAGGGGAAAAGCAGGAGAAGCGTACACCCAAATGGGGAAAACAATATGCCTGGGCAACTGTCATTGCAGGAGATTGTCATTACATCAAACGTTTCATGCCCGATGATCTGACAGGCAAAGTGATCGTTACTAATACCACTACGCCTGAAGATGTAGCTGAATTTAAAAAAGCAGGCGTGAAATATCTCATCACAACCACACCTGTATTGGAAGGCCGTTCATTCGGTACGAATATGATGGAAGCCGCATTAGTAGCTATCTCTGGCAGGGGACGCCCTCTCACATGGCCTGAATTAACTGAAATGCTGGATAAACTGGGCTTCGAGCCGCAATTGCAGGAGCTAAACTAAATATGGATGCGATCGTAACTGCTGGCGGAATCCCGCACCCCGGCGACCCTTTATATACTTATTCGAATGGCAATTCAAAAGCGCTGATCGATATTGCAGGCAAACCAATGATCCAGTGGGTTTTGGACGCGTTGAGTGATTCCAAAAAAGTTGATAACGTGATCGTGATCGGTCTTTCATCAAAAAGCGGCCTCACTTGTAAAAAGCCTTTGCATTACGTTTCCAATCAAGGACGCATGCTTGCAAATATCGTGACAGGTGTAAAGAAATCGATTGAGTTGAATAAGAAGAGCGAATATGTTCTGATTGTTTCCTCTGATATTCCAACCATCAAAGGCGAAATGGTGGATTGGCTGATAAACACAGCCATGCAGACCAAAGATGATCTTTATTATGGTGTTTGTCCGCGTGAAGTCATGGAAGCCCGCTTTCCCACCTCGCATCGTACATATACCAAATTAAAAGATATGGAAGTATGCGGCGCAGATGTGAATATTTTCCATGTCAATCAAGTGACGCAAAATCTCGATACCTGGGAAGCGTTGATCGGCAATCGCAAGAGTCCGTTACGTCAGGCAGCAGTGATTGGTTGGGATACACTTTTTCAATTATTTACACGTCAAATCACTTTGCAGGGATTAGCTGAACGTGCATCTGAAAGAATTGGTATAAAAGGCCGCGCCATTATTTGGTCTCAGGCTGAACCCTGCATGGATATTGATAAACCACATCAGTTGGAATTAATGCGTGAAGATTTTGCGAGCCGGCAGCGCAAAACTGGATCTGTAAATAAGAAGATTGCTGTTACGAAGAATGTAAAATCAAAACTCGTTAAAAAAGTAGTTTCCCAAAAGACAAAAATTATCGCAAAGGCGAAGGCTAGCGGTAAATGAGTCTTCGGCCTTTACTTGAATTGGATGCCCGATTTTCGGATCAATTGCGTGTGGCCGAAAAGCCGGGTCTTTTACGAAATTTTTCTGCCTTCCTTGCACATTCTGGTGACTCATGGTTTTGGGCAGTTGCACTAATTATCCTTTGGTTCATTAGTAGTCCGCTATGGAAACAATGGGCTGTAGTTGAATTCTTTGGTATTTTAGGATTGGCTGGTGTTGTGCTTGCGATTAAGTTTCTTGTGCGCAGGGAAAGGCCAAAAGGAGAATGGGGCGGGATTTATCGCAACTCTGACCCACACTCATTTCCATCGGGGCATGCCGCCCGCGCATTTCTTATTGCGGTATTAGCCTCGGCTCTTGCTCCGCTCTGGCTTGCTACTGCTCTATGGATATGGGCGCCACTGGTAGCTTTGGCGCGCGTGGCCATGGGTGTGCATTATCTGTCCGATGTTGTAGCAGGCGCGGTTTTAGGAATTATTGTGGCATTGATTGGTCTGCAAATATATCCACCGATGATCATCTGGTTGACTGCGTTGATCGGTTTCCCGCTCTGGTAAGTGGATCTTATGAAATCAAAAGACATGGATATGAGATACTTCATTCCATGTCTTTTTAATTAATTGACTTCTTGCATAAGTCTTTACTTTGTTCTGTCAGTAGTTGCACTGCTGACAGTTCGGCAGTCCAACTGCCGAAAAACTTACTTATTGAATAACAACAAGGATATTTAATATGAAAGCATATACTTTTCGACTAAAGCCCGGGCAGGATTTGTTTGACTCAATTGAAGCTTTTGTTACCGATAAAAAAATTGAAGCAGGGTGTGTGCTTTCCTCCGTGGGGAGTCTTACACACGCTACATTGCGCCTTGCAAACCGCGAGTACAACAATGAGTATGACGGCTACTTTGAAATAGTTTCTTTGACAGGCACTATCTCAACCAATGGTTCGCATTTGCATATTTCTATTTCAGACGGCGATGGAAAAACCATTGGCGGGCATTTTGCCGATGGATGCATAATTTATACTACAGCTGAAATTGTGATTGCCACGTTTGATGATGTTGTCTATAAGCGTGAACTGATGGAGAATGATTCAGGGTATGAAGAGTTGGTAGTTCATAAAAAATAACATGTCGTTGCGAGGAGCGCTCTTGCTGTTTGCGACGAAGCAATCCCCAACTTGACGAGGAGATTGCTTCGGGCATAGAACAAATACGCCCTCGCAACGACATTATTTTAATGCCTTCAAAAATTCATCCTGATTTCTTACCGTTTCTTTTAACCCCAATCTTTTTCCCAGCCTTGTTAATTGGGGCGGGTCAACATAAGTTTGTGCAAGGATTTCTTCCTGACCCAACACATCGCGTGCGGACCCATCCAGTAAAATTTTCCCATTCGAAAGCGCGATCACGCGATCAAAATTTTCTGCACAGAAATCAATATCATGAGTGATCGTAATAACTGTCTTGCCTTCTTTGCGTAACTCAGCAATGACATTTGCAATGCGTGCCACGTTGACCGCATCCTGTCCCGTTGTGGGTTCATCGAAAATAACAATCGGTGTATCCATCGCGATCACAGATGCGAGTGCAGCCATCTTGCGCCATGTAGGGGAAAGGTCATAAGGATTGGTATCGGTCTTGTCACTTAATTCTGTCAGCGACAACGCACGCGTGACCAGCTCATCTATTTTCTCTTTTGAATAACCCAAATTACGCGGCCCAAACCTTATCTCTGTACCTACATCTTTTGAAAATAATTGTTCATCAGGGTTTTGAAAGACATACCCGACTCGTGATGCGAGCTTTGCTACTGAATGTTTTTTTGTATCCCACTCACCGATCAAAACCGATCCTGAACTGGGTTGCAGTAATCCGTTGAAATGTCTTACAAGAGTAGTTTTCCCTGCACCATTCTGACCCACGATAGCAACCTGCTCGCCCGCTTCAATGGTGAGTGAAATTCCCTGTAATGCTTCCAGCCCTGTAGGATAAGTGAAACGAAGGTCGTTAATTTCGATCTTCATTTCTTAAATCCTTCCACAGCTTCATCTAAAGTAACCGGTAATTTCTCTTTCTTCCACAATCCTTGTTTTTTTGCTTCTCTTGCTGTGGATGTATAGCGTGAAATACCAAATCCATTTTCAGCTAAAACATCAGAAGTTAATACTTCACCGGGTTTGCCTTCCAACAGAATACTTCCATCTTTCAATGCGATGACTCGATCTGCAAATTGTGCGATCCATTCCATTTTATGTTCTACCATCACAACCGTCATGCCGCCTTCTGCCATTTTGCGGATCACGCTGAAGACTTCGCGCGTGCCGATGGGGTCCATTTGTGAGGTCGGTTCGTCGAGCACGAGCAGCTTGGGTTGCATAACCAGGATCGAGGTCAGAGCGACGCGTTGTTGTTGACCGCCGGATAATGAATAAGGCGAGCGATCCGCTAAATCCGTAATTCCTGTCAGAGCCAGAGCATCATTCACTCGGTCTTTCATTTCATCGCGTGGCACACCAATATTTTCCAATCCAAACGCAATCTCTTCAAAGACTGTATATTTTGCGCCGCTGATCTGATTGAATGGATTTTGAAACGCGAGGCCAACATTCAAGACCCATTCATCCAAAGTGGATTTACTGGACTCTTTGCCTGCCACTTCAATACTGCCACTCATTTCACCTTTGAAAAAGTGCGGCGCAAAACCAGCAAGCGTATAGCAAAGCGTGGATTTACCCGCGCCGTTTGCTCCGACAACCGCAACAAATTCACCTTCCTTAATTTGCAAATTTATATTTTGCAAAGCGGGTGTTTTTGTAAGCGGATATTTGTAGGTTACGTTTTGAAGATTTACTAAAGCCATATATTTAACACAATGGAAAGAATAATAATGATAATAAGGCCCCAGCGAATGATCTTCTCAAAGGATGTATCTGCAATTTCATACAGAGAAGTTTTTATAGATTTAGATGTAAAGCCGCGAGCTTCAATAGCAATCGCTCTTTCCTCTACTTCAACAAGTGAACCAAAAACAAGCGGACCTACAAGCGGAACCAGTGAACCCGCTCGTTTGAAAAAATTACCTTCGGTATCCAGCCCTCGTGAACGCTGGGCAGAGATAATGGTCTGCGATTTGGATTGGATCTGCGGCAGGATCTGAAGTGTTGAGATAATCACATAAGCAAATTGACCAGGCAATCCGCGGCGGGTAAGATCTGACATTAATTCACTGGGGTGGGTAGTGAGAAGAAAAAGTGTAAATGATGAAACCATTACGATCACACGCATTGCATTTTTGAATGCAAACATCAGGCTTTCCTGTGTGATATCCAGAAAATAAAACTTGAAGATCACATGCTCGCCGATCGGCTGGAAGAAGGCTTGCATCAGAAACAGAAATCCAGCCGCAGGGAGAATGAGGCGCGTGGCCGCGAAAAAAAACTCGCGAAATACTTTTCCAATAAAACTTAATGGGATGATTACGAAGAGAAATAAAAGATGGGGAGTCCAATACCATGGACTGGTAAATGCAACCATGATCAACGCCAAAACCAAAGTTAGTTTTGTCAACGGGTTGAGACGATGAAGTACGCTGTCTCTTTTTATATGAAAGGAAAGGCGTTCATGCATAAGCTGGGATTATAAACGACAAAAGGGCATGGCTGCGAGCCATGCCCTTTTGTAATGACGATAGTATTAAATATTTATCCGCCGAGAATGCTGCGCAGCAGAAAAGCTGCGAATAATATCAGCACCACGACAATACCAATGGCAATGTACATCTGATTCTTGTCTGAGCCGCCTTCAATTTCAACTTGATCTGCTTTCGGATATCCGGCAACTGTGCGTTTGGGCAAGCCCTGGATAATGGCAAAGGCAAGCATGGCAGTGGTGATCTTATCCACAGGTTCGGTGAGGAAGGCTGTGCTTACTACTGCAGACCAGATGCCTTGTCCTGTTTGGAGAAGATAGGCTGTGATGAATGATGAACCACTGGCTGTAATACCGCCAAAGAGATATACAGAAATTGGGGTTGAGATGATTGCAGCTGTGAGAGCGATGACAATTCCGGTGACGACCACCTTCCACCAGGATTTGAAGAAGCCCCACTCTGCCATCTTGCCAGCCATGAAACCAATAAAGAAAGCTACAGGCCACCATGGGAAAGCACCCGGGTCAAATGCAATTCCCCAAATTACATTGGAAAGCGCGCCTGTTAATGCGCCAGCCCAGGGTCCGCACAAAACGGCGACGAGCACTGTACCAATGGAGTCCAAAAACACTGGCAATTTGAGCACTAATACCAGCTGTCCGATTGCAACGTTAATTGCGATGGCAATAGGGATAAGCACCCAGGTTTGAGTAGTGAAATTGCTTTTAATTTTGTCTAGCATGCTTCCTCCAAGAAAGATAAATTAAGAATGAATTGTGTTACTTATATAATAACACCGTTTATTTTCAAAGGTCACGAAATAGACTTTGCCAGTTTTTCCATCCTTTCTAAAAACAGCTCCATGAACATGCGCGGCCTTACGCCAAGCGCTACCTTCATATTTGGAGCCTTTTTATCGTAGTTATAAAAATCTGCAAATGTATTTCCAAGCCCCACGCCTGTTGAAATATCCACATCTACATAAAGTTCTTCATAATCGCAAATTTCAGGCATGAAGGTCAATGCCAAGGTCATCGGATCATTGATCACACAGCCATCTATCTTTTGATATTCATCATGAAATTCCATGTAAAAACGTGTCGCATCTGAAATGAATTTTGTGATCGGCGAATCGATCTTTAACAATCTATCCAGGTCTTCTTTTAAAAAGATACATTGATAAGTCACATCCAATGGCGTAAGGATGATCGGCATTCCTGAATGAAATACAATATGCGCGGCGTGCGGGTCTACATACGTATTAAACTCAGCCAACGGTGTGGTGTTGCCTTGATGTCTGATCGCCCCGCCCATGATCAATACTTCTTTTACTTTCTGGATGATATGTGGCTCTTTACGAATCGCAAGGGCGACATTTGTAAGCGGACCAATTGCCACCAATGTGATTTCATCTGGCGAAGACATGATCTTCTCTATCAGAAAATCGCATGCGTGCTGCGCCTGAGCCTGCGCTTGCGGTGCTGACAGTTTTGCGTACCCCAAGCCTGTATCTCCATGAGTCTCTGGGCTGAGCAGAGATTCTTTTACAAGCGGCAGGTCACAGCCTTTGTAAACGGGGACATGACTTGCATTCGCAAGCTCTAAAATCGAAAGTGCATTCGTCGTCGTTTGCGCGGTGGATACATTCCCGTGGATTGTGCTGATTCCATCAAGAGCAAGCTCGGGCGAGGCAAGAGCGAGCAAAATGGCGAGTGAGTCATCAATGCCGGGATCTGTGTCTAAAATAATATGTTTTGGCATTCTTATTCTGAAATGGAACGACTAAGCGTTTCCATCCTTTCAAGGAATAAATTTATGAAGTCGCGTCCGCGCACATCCATTGCAACTTTCATATTGGCAGGCTTTTTCGATATTTTCATGAGATCAGCAAACGTATTTCCAGTGGATATACCAGTGGAAATATCTACATCCACATAATGTTCTTCGAAGGTGAACAATTCGGGTGCAATGATGGTGGCAAGTGTTAAAGGGTCATGCAAAGCACAACCATCGAAGATTTCATGCTGTCTATAAAAATCCATATAAACTTCAGTCGCATCGCGGACGAAACGCGCAATGGGGGAACTGATCTTATTTAATTTTTCGACATCTTCAGAAGTGAGTAGGCATTTGTGAGTGACATCCAATGGGATCAATGTGATCGGAATACCTGAATGAAAAACAATATGCGCCGCCTGTGGGTCTGCGAATATATTGAACTCAGCCAATGGAGAAGCGTTGCCGCCTTGTTTGATCGAGCCGCCCATGATGACAAGTTCTTTCAAAGCCTGCACAATACGCGGTTCTTTGCGGATCGCAAGCGCTACGTTGGTCAACGGGCCAATAGGGAATACACTGATCTGGTTTGGTTCAGCTAAAATTCTTTCGATCAAATAATCAATGGCGTGCTGCTCAATAGGCTGTGACTTTGGCTCGGGTAACTTTGAATTACCAATTCCACTTGAGCCATGCACTACATCCCCTGTCGTATTCAGCGCACTCACAAGCGGAAGTGAACATCCGCGGGCAACAGGGATATGACTTGCGTTGGCAAGTTCTAAAACGGCCAATGCATTGCGCGTGGTTTTCTCAATACCAATATTGCCATGCACACTGGTCAACGCTTCGAGTTTGATCTCTGGTGAGGCAAGGGCGAGGAGAAAGGCAAGTGCATCGTCTACACCGGGGTCGGTGTCAATAATAATTTTTGTTGGGGTCATAATAATGACGTGAACCTTTCTACTTCTTCTTTTGTTGGTAATGATGGTTGTGCACCAAACTTTGTGACTGCTAACGCGCCGCAAGCATTGGCATATTTAACTGCTTTCTGGAGTGCAAGAGCTTGCTCTTGCGCGGACAGCTTGCTGTCCGACTCCAAAAGTTTATATGCCAATCCGCCAATGAAAGAGTCACCTGCAGCTGTTGTATCCACGACATCTACTTTATATGAATCTACATGAGTTGTGTTTGAGGCATTGACGATCAACGCGCCTCTACTTCCTAGAGTCACAATTACATTTTTTGCCCCTCGTTGTAATAAAACTTGCGCCGCCTGCTCTGAACTGGCTTCATCTGTTACAGAACTATCTGTTAATAGACTCAGTTCTGTTTCATTGGGAGTAATGTAATCTATATTTGCAATTAATTCATCGGGTAATTCGCGAGCAGGTGCAGGATTCAAAACAACGATCATGCCTTTTTGCTTTCCCCACTTCGCAGCATAAATTACAGTTTCCAATGGAATTTCAAGTTGTAACAATAAAATTTTTGCATCAATATCAATGGCATCTATATCTTGTGATGACATTTTTCCATTTGCGCCCGCCGAAAGAACAATACTGTTCTGTCCATTTGTATCCACAATGATGATGGCCGTCCCTGTTGCTGATTCGGTGTCAATCACATTTTTTATATTTACTTGATTTGATTTTAAACTGTCTACTAGAAACGGGCCAAAACTATCTTTCCCCACTCGTCCAACCATCGCTACACTTGCACCTTGTCTCGCTGCGGCTACTGCTTGATTGGCTCCTTTGCCCCCGGGAATGATCTGCAGGTCCTCGCCGCTGATGGTTTCGCCCGGTTGAGGAAAGCGTGGTGACTTAACGACTAGGTCTGCATTCAGCGAACCAACGACGAGAATATCGGGCATGGGCAGTATTTTACTTCATTCAGGCAGGGTGCGTTTTGTTTGAATAACTTCTTTGATAGGTGGATAGATAATCCATAGTAAGAGAAAGACATGCAAACCTATTGTGATCCATTGTGCTATTTCATAAACGGGAATTATGCCATACGCCCAAAGAATAAATAAACTGTAAGATGCCAAAGTGATGATAGCAAGCGGAATCAAGTTTGCTTTTGCTCTTTTGTTTGTATTTGTGAATAACTCTAGGAATATTAAGAGAACAATCATTAAAACAAATACGAAAAGTAATAAACCCATTATTGGGTATAGAATATTTGCAAAAGCTAACCCAAGAATACTTGCTGCAACGGAAAGTAGTGGTAGTGCAATTAATAGTTTACGCCCTAAAGTATTTCGTTTCTTAGTATTTGCCAATATGTTGATATACAAAAAGACAAACAAGGTAAAGCAAAATATTTGAAATTCTCTGTCCACACTATTTTTTGCTTCTGTAAAACTCTTTGCATTGAAATAAATTGGACCCGCGTAATTAACTTCAATTGACTCCCATGCGTTATTTTTTGTTTTTAGAAGAATACCTCCAGTACCCATTGCAGCACTAATAGTGTATTCTCCACTTAACTCGATATAGGCTAAATCATAAGGTCCTATATCATTATATTGAGAAATACGATTGAAGAATTGCATCCTTCCCAAAGGAAAACCCCAACTAGTAACCCATATTTTCCCGCCATCCTGAGATTCAAGGATAGTTTCCTCTCCTGTTTGATAACAAATATCTGGCTTTTCTGGCAGACATAATGTAAAAGGTAATTCTGGATATTTCCCTGCTTGCTCAGTGACTTGTGATGGAAGTTCAAAATCAACTTCTTCCCAGTTTTTTCCACCATCCGTACTATAGAAGAAATAGCCTTCATCAAACTCGGCATAGATTATATTTTTGTGAACAATAAGATTGTAAATGGTTGGAGTATAAGCAGGACTTGTTGCCAAAGCAGCCAATGACGCAAAGCATAACATCACGTAAGATAATTTTTGAACTTTTACTTCTTTTTGATCTTCAATACTCGCTCTCAACTTCCATGCAGGCAAAAACATAACCAGTGCCATTAAGTCAGTTGGGTCGCGAATGATTTGAACTGACAAAACCGATTCAGTGAAATTATTGAAAAATGGAATTGTCTTAATCAAAATAAACCAAATGGCTGTAAAACCAAATGATGCAATAGAAACCTGCCGTGCCTGTAGATTTAATGACTTGAAAATCAAGTTTAGAATTGCACTTAATAAAATAGGAAAGAAAAATAGCCCTGCAAAATCACTTATTTTTCCCGTTAATATGGATGGCGCATACACTTTCAAAACATGATCATTGATGAGCAAAACTAAAATACTTACTAAAGTCAATGGATGACTTAGTGCAATCAGGTCTGTTTTGAAATTTTGTTTTGAGTTCACGGTTTTCACTTTACTGTGACAACTTATTTGAATACATAAATCACGCTACAAGCGTGACCTACTTTCTTGGAATTACTACGCCGCCACGAACATCCCAGATCTCTGCTTGTTCAACAAATTCTGGCGTAAATAATTTTGTGTCAGTAGTTGTAAATAAAACCTGTTCGCCTTTACCAACGTATTTCAATAAATCTGCACGGCGATAGACATCCAACTCAGCCATTACTTCATCTAGCAAGATCACAGGCCATTCCCCTGTGCGTTCCTTCATCCATTCCACTTCGGCAAGTTTGAGCGCAAGCAATGTCGTCCGCAATTGACCACGCGAACCGTAATCACTGACATCTGCTTTATTGATGATGAAACGCAAGTCATCGCGATGCGGGCCAATTGTTGTCACGCCGCGCGCGATCTCTTCATTGCGAATATT
This sequence comes from Anaerolineales bacterium, assembly GCA_014379595.1. Lineage (GTDB taxonomy): Bacteria > Chloroflexota > Anaerolineae > Anaerolineales > Villigracilaceae > Villigracilis. The sequence continues at coordinate 2,047 of JACMLM010000064.1, read as the reverse complement.
TTTCAGCCGTGCTAAAAATCCTTTTTGAATTACATCCGCATCCAAACTGGAGCGGTCAATAGGCGTATCCAATTTCAGCCCCAACTGCATCTCAGGTTTGGGCAGCGGATCGTACGCAGGCTCATAGGCAAGACGAAGCACTTCGTTTCCGCGAGTCAGCTCGTGATGAATGCGTGATGCGAAGCGTTCGATTTCCTGAACAGCCTGAATGCGCCACAAAATGATCTGCGCGCCGAATCGCACCAGCGCTTCATCCCACACTTGAAGCTGGGTCGCATCTCCTCCACGCTCACTCAGCGCTTTGAGAAGTGCATTGCGTTGTGAAAGTGCCTGGTTGTATTCGCTCAAAACACGTGCATAAGAGGGGACAGCCTGCGCCAATGCGAGGTTGAGATAACGACGGCGTTCATCGGGTCCGCCTTCGATAATCTGTGACATTTGTGGAACAAAGATAACTGCATTGAAATGTCCCATAATGTCGCTGACTTGTTTCTTTACACCATTTAGTAAAACTTCCTTGCGCAGCCGTTGACCATTGACTCCCGTGGGCTCAAGGATAAGCCGTGCTTCCAAATGATTCTTTACTTTGCCGCGTTGATAGTCTGCAACGAGGCGTGTCACCGCCAGTGGATTTTTTGCTTCGTGAAAGTTGACTATTTGCCGATCTACATGAGTTTGAAAAGAGGTAAATGCCGCCAGAAAATAAATAGCTTCAAGCACGCTGGTTTTACCTTGTGCGTTCTCACCTACAAGCAAACCAACCCGCCGTGGAAGTTCTACATCCAGGCGGGTAAGGCTGCGAAAATTTGTGAGAGAGAGATGTTTTAGATACATTTATTATTATGATAAGGGCGACCCTTCAATGTTGTCAAAGGATCTGATTCTTGCTCGGCGGGTCGCCCCTACTGTTTATATCAAAATTTCCAATTCAATTTCATCGCGCAAAGGAATGTTATTCATTCCAATTAAGGGAATGGTTGGTTTGATCTTTCGAGATTCATTTATTGCGCCGCGTCGAATTGTGACCAATTCAAATCCATATCGTTGATAAAACCCAAGCGCATGTAGATTGTCATTTGTAGTGATTAGGAAAACACGGCGACATTTCTTTTCTTTCGCTTCCTCTACCACTTGGTTGATAAGAGCCGTTCCAATTCCTTTTCCTTCATGCAAACTATCCAGCGAAGTGATTTCACATTCCGTGTCTCTTATCATGAAAGTGATCACGCCTGCCCAATCATCATAAATGAAGCCTTCCACTTCATCATAGCGGATAACTTCATTGTGAGCAACGATGACCTCGCTGCCCCATTGTTCAATCCAAAAATTTCGCAGGCGGGGCAGGTCATCTTTTGCGAGACGGCGGATGCGACTCATCACATTTCTTCAGGGGCCTCTGGGTCCGGTAATCTCCAAACACTTGTGGCGCGGTCTGTGAACAAGACACCATTTAAGTGATCAATTTCATGTTGAAAAATACGTGCCATCCAACCATCTACTTTTAACTTTTGCGGCTTGCCATAACGATTTAAGGCTTTGACTTGTATGGCTTCATGCCTTTCCACTTCGCCTTGCAAACCTGGCATGGATAAACAGCCTTCCACGCCCAGTACTTTTTCTTCCGATACTTTTATGATCTCCGGGTTAATAAGCACATAAAGTTTTTTTGGTTTAAGAGGTCTGTCTTCCGCCTCTTCAGACTCAAATTCTTCTTCTTCGTCTTCCTCTGAATATTCGATCACAGCCAGTTGTTCAGGGATATTGATCTGCGGAGCGGCCAAGCCCACACCTGGCGCGTCACGCATGGTTTCGATCATGTCATCTATCAATGTTTGTAGGTCTTTATCGAACTTTGTCACTGGTTTTGCCTTGCGTCGTAAAATGGGCTCAGGCAAGTTCACGATCTGTCGTAATGTCATACTTGATTCTTCCTCTTCAAAATTAATTGTAGGGCAGGTTACAAACCCGCCAAATATTATTTCAAAAATTGTCAGACTGCATACCCACAAAACGGGCACTTAGCCTAACTACTCTTTATTCTTAACCT
>JACMLM010000063.1 GCA_014379595.1 Anaerolineales bacterium | reverse complement strand
ATAACTTAGGGCTTACGCCTCCTCTTGAGAGGGGTTCAACTTCAACGGCTCAAAGCGCATACCTCCGCCGTGGAAGAATTTACCTAAAATCTCATAGTAGTGCAAACGCATCGTCTGAATATAAACAATCAGACCTTCAAACCCGATAATGAAAATATTACCGATGATGATCGTGATCCAAAAACCTAAGTCAGGCTCTTCACCAGCCAATGAGAAGATGGCAAGGCTGAGACCACCATGTGCGACTGCAAACGCACCTACACGGACGAACGAAAGTGTATTGGAAAGCATGCTGATTGCGCCTTCAACAAGATCCATGATGGATGTAATAACAAACATACCAAAACCACCATCAAGCAAAGGTCGATGCCCTTCAACGATGTTGCGGAATAAGCTGTTGAACATCAAGCCAAGTGCAAAAACTGGTGTCAAAATGTTGAATGGAAGAGGAATTCGAGCAATTGCAGCGGCGACTTGAGGAGCAATAGGTGTAGTTCCAAGAAGTCCATCAATGACAGTAAGGAAGCAGAAGTAGAAACAAAGCGCCACAACACCCGTATGACCAAACCAGAAATGTGCCCAATCTCGTGAACGGACGTTATTGAACAATCCAAGCAAGAATGCAAAAATCAAGATGATAATACCCGCATCAATCGCAAAACTGAGTATAGCCAAGATGTTTTCGAGTGGACTCATCCACAATGGTTCAAGGTGGAAATGAAGATATTCCTCGACCAAATGACCTTCAAAGCCGAAAATACTTCCATAGAGAAATCCAAAAACAGTTGCAAAGAAACCAGCATAGACGAGAAGCAAACCGAGGCTTTGCAGACCCTTCAAAGCTATTCTGTTATGCGCTAGGAAGCCAGCCAACATCAAAACGAGTCCTTGACCAATGTCACCAAACATCGCACCGTAAAGAATCGGAAAGCTAAATGCAATCAGGAGAGTGGGGTCGAGTTCACCATAGCTTGGGCGTCCGAAAGTGGTAACCAACTCCTGAATAGGTCGCAGCCATTTGTTATTCGTCAATGCAACAGGCACGTTGGAATGATGACCCGTGCGGCTGGTTGGCATGGCTTCGATCAAAACTTCTTTCGAAGCTTGCTTAAGCCTGGTTGTTAAGTTTTCCAAATTCGCTGTTGGTACCCAACCCACTACTACATATGTGTGGCGGAGCTGTCCAAAGCGGACAATGGCATCAGCCATAACACGGCTGATATGGACGTCCCAGAGCAGTTTTTGAAGTTCGGTTTTATGCTTGCCAGCCAGCTTGCTCAAGTTTGATTCAAGTTCAGAAATTTTCTTCTTGGCAGTTTCAATTTCTTTCTTGAGCACGCCAGTAATTTGCTCAGGAGTGCCGCTGAATTCATCTGGCAGGCTCAGAGGCGTAAGATATGCACTCTTTGCAGCGCGATCTAAAATATCTGAATTACTTTTTGGTCCTAAGATCCAAACTACAGGTTTTTGAGAATCTTCACGTAATGTAAAGAAAACATGCGGCACGCGGCCAATGCTGGTTTGTAATCTGCTGATGTTTGCTGTGGGAAGCACACCCAAAATAGAGTGCATATATGATGAATTCTTTAATGCGCCAACTTCCACATTGATATCTGCAATGGGTTCCAACTGACGAAGTTGACTCTCAAGCAATTCAAGCCGCTTCTTTTCATTAGAAAGCTGGTCGCTTGTTCCCTTTACTTCTTCATCAATTCGATCCACATTAGGGCGCACAACTTCCAATTCCACGATTGAATCAGCAGCGGCTTTAAGAGGATATTCCTCTGCCAAAGCTAAATTCTGCATAATGGTTTGGATGCGGCGTTCAAGCGCAGAGTAATTTCCTGCTTTCTCCTGCCACGCGCTGGGTCCCAAACTTTCCAAGCCTAAATAGGTGCTATCCACTTGATGAAACACACCATGGCCGCTTATTACTTTTGCAACAGCCACAAGGTCCTTGGAAGGGACAATCAATTCAACTTCGGTCATCTCTCTCGGAAAGAACATAAAATCTCCATGTATTTTTATCCGTCATTGCGAAGGCGATGCTTTTTCGCCTGAAGCAATCTCCATGATAATCTTGGGGATTGCTTCGTCGGGCTAAAGCCCTCCTCGCAATGACGCAGTGATGATACTTACTGAATCATATTAGTCTTCAACAACAACGGACGATAATCCTCATCTACTATGTTGGAAGACTTTGCTTCGATCAAAACAATTAAATCCTGTACTTCAAAATCGCTCAATAATAAATATGCGAGCGGAATTCCAATGTGGAATGGGTCACCGATAAACGCAGCAACACAGGTTTTAACCACCTGTCGCTTAAGCTCATGCTCCAGTTTTGGCAGACCAGAATGAGGATTTTCAAGATACGAACTTACATCCGCAATGCCTGGGTAAATGCGTGAGACCACTGTCGCAATATCAGAACCAGCTGCGATTGCGCGCACATCTTCATCACGAACACGATAACCAAAAGGCAATGTGTAATTAATTAATTCTTCTTCAGATAGTTTGTGATAGATCTTATAACGAATGACCCACATCAAATTATTCATATCAAGCAAAGAACCGATGATCTTTACGCCCATTTCACGGTCTTTTCCTGAAAGCTTCTTGGCTTCTGCCCACAAACGACGCCAATAATCAAGATCTAAAGCCACTTCCAATGGGAAAAGATTCTGCTCCGCAGAAAAACGCTTCATTGCGAAAGACATGGTTGATTCGTATGGCGTGCCTTTCAATAGATCCACTGCCGAGCTGACACTGCCAGATTCAACCATCGCTTGTGCAGGGATGGATGTAAACGAACCAAAAGGGAAAAGGATGTCGCGTACACGATCCCAAGTCGGGACATCAGGATTCCATGAAGAAACGGTTTGAATACTGCGTAATACAGCCTTAAGATTTCCAATTTCAAAATAACGATATAACTGCTTCACCAGTGGACGAGTCTGCTCTGGCGCTTGTTGAACCACACTTGAAAAAGAATCCGCCAGTCTGTTCTTAATAGCAAGAATGACACGGCGTGGTGTCAATTCATTATCTTTGAGACCCGAAAGATATTTTCCGTAAGGAGTACTTTTAAGCGCACTCACCAACGAAGGAAAATCAGGAGAGTCGCTTAAACGAGTCATATCCTGCGGGGTGAGCAAGTCTGAATACATTGCCCGCACCCGTGTGCTAATTGCCGCGTAGCCCGAAACACCACTCGCCATGAGTTATGCCCTGCCGATCACGCGTTCCAAAACAAAAGCAACAGCCTTATCGAAGTTCTTTTTCGCCTGTGTTTCGAATTCACTGTTCTTTGATGCAATATCAGCCTCAGCGCCAGATGAATCAACTGACTGCGCATCTGCAACTAACTTACGCGCCTCTTCCTGCGCATCTGCCTTTGCCTTCGCGATCAAAGCCTGTGCTTCCTGCTCGGCCTTTACAGGAATTTCCTGTGCATCGCGTTTGGCTTTTTCCTGCATTTCCTGGGCTTGCTTTTCAATTTCAAGAACCTGCTGAATATTCTTTTCGTTCATTAGAAATCACCTCACTGGAATACTTATCTGGCACGCTATTGTAAAGGATAAAACTACCATCATCAAGGTTTATTAAGAAATCAACTCGATTGTGCTTTGTTGCACAATTATAACAGGGCGATCAAAAAGATGTCAAGCTAAATTTGAAATCCGTTTCCTACCTGACCTGAAACCTGCTTCTAAACTAAAAAAGATTCATCGCTGCGGCATCTGACCAACTAAACCACGGAGCAAACACCGTCCCCACCAAAATAACGCCAATCGTTAGCACAACCAAAGCAATTGCATATGGACGGGTCAATATGATCTGGTGATTCTCCTCATCTTCATTCGGCATGCGATACAGATACACATACTTCATGGCGTTAAGGTAGTAATACACACCCACTACCGAGTTGAGAATACCCACAACCACAAGCCATGTGTAATTTGCCTGAATACCTGCGGCAAATACAAATACCTTCGCCACGAAACCACCGAACGGCGGCATACCTGTCAGCGATAGAAATGCAGATAACATCATCAATGCCAGCAACGGATTACGTCGACTCATGCCTGCATAATCTTTGAGATCTTCAAGCCCAGTGGCCTGGCTAAATGCCATCACAATACCGAAGGCAAGTAAATTCGTCAGAATATATGCCGCGAGATAAAAGACTACGCTCGCAGCACCTAATTGACTAAAAGCCACTACACCGATCAAAGCATAACCTGCATGTGCAACAGATGAATATGCAAGCAGGCGCTTGATATTCGTTTGTGGAAGTGCAAGCAGATTACCTACGGTCATTGTGACTGCTGCGAGGGCTGCAAGGATGAACGTCCAAGAGGAGGCAAAGGCAGGAAATGCTACAAAGAAAAAGCGGACGATAACAGCAAAACCTGCAGCCTTGGAAGCCGTGGAAAGGAAACCAGCTACAGGAGTCGGCGAGCCTTCATATACATCAGGTACCCAGAAATGAAATGGGACGATGGCAACTTTGAAGCCAAGCCCTACGAGAATAAGCGCCACCAGACTGAACACAAGTAAAACTGAAACTTCTCCATCAGCAAACATTTGGGAGAGTTGATAGATATTGGTCGTGCCAGCCAAGCCAAAGACTAAACTAAAACCATAAAGCATAATGGTTGAAGTAACTGTGCCAAAAAGCAAATACTTGAAACCTGCTTCAGTGGAACGATCGTCAGCGAGTAAAAAGCCTGCGAGGATGTAAAGTGGAATCGATGCGGTCTCGATTGAAAGATAGAGCATGATCAAGTCGGCCGAAACAGCCATCAGGTTCATGCCTAGAAGCGATGCTAAAAGTAGAAGATATGCCTCGCCGCGATGTCCCGCCTTCTCATGATCCATCAATAAAAGAGCCGTTGCAGCCGCCGCAAACATGAAGAGAAGCTTGAAGAAGAATCCCAGCCAATCAAAGCGGATCATACCGCCCAGCACAGCAACAGGTTCACCGGGCTGACCAAACAATAGACTAATAATAATGATGACAAAGAGTCCACCCGCGGTGAGCCAACCTGAATTGCGGCGTTGATCTTCCTTCCAGAACGGCTCAACGATCAGCAAAATCATGCCGAGTATTGTGATTAAAATTTCAGGGAGGATAGAAGCGAACATTACAGAAGTAAACACTTATGCACCTCCCAAAAGGCGCAGAATATTTTCAACACCCTTTTCCATCATGGGAACCATGAAAGACGGGAAGATACCAATGAGCACCATGAAAAAACATAAAGTGAAAATTGCTATTTTATCCATGACAGTAACATCTGTGATATGGCCTTCAAGTTTTTCAGGCATGGGGTTGAAGAAGACACGGCGAACTGCGAGGAGAATGTAAGCTGCTGTAATAACAATTGAGATACTTGAAATCACCGCCACTAGCCATTGTACGCGCCAGACACCCATGAAGATGGGAAACTCTGCAACGAAGCCAGAGAAACCAGGCATTCCCATTGAAACGAGTCCACCGATAATAAAACCCACAGCTGCGAACGGCATCACTTTTGCCATACCACCAAGCTCAGACATTTGACGTGTGTGCGCTCTGTCGTAGATCATACCTGTCACAGCAAAGAAGAGCGCAGTCATCACACCATGAGAGAACATCTGCACACCCGCCCCCACTAGACCGTTATGGTTAAGTGTGGATATGCCCAATATCACTAATCCCATGTGTGAAACTGACGAGAAGCCGATCATATATTTCAAGTCAGTTTGAACAAAAGCAATATAAGCGCCATAAACAACTGCTATGGCTGCAATCGCCATAATTAACCATGACCACTGCTTTGCGCCTTCTGGCAAAAGCATAATGCCCACACGTAACGCAGCGAATGCACCCAGTTTCATCAACACACCTGCATGGAACATGGAAACAGATGTTGGTGCTGCAACGTGCCCGTCCGGTGACCAGTTATGGAATGGCCAGATACCGCCCAATACCGCAAAGCCGAGGAAGACAGGCAGGAACCATATATATTGAAAAGAAGCAGAGAAATTAGCTGTTTCCATGTGAAGCATGTCGAAAGTTAAGACACCTGTGTTTTGGTACGAAACCCAATACATGGCGAGCACACCTACCAAAGCAATGACAGAACCAATAAACAAATACAATGTCAATTTCATCGCGGCATATTCACGAGTCTTTGCCCAACCCCAAATAGCGATCAATAAGTACATCGGGAACACTGCAATTTCATAGAAGAAGAACAACATGAACAAATCAAGTGAAACGAACACGCCGAATACCCCCCATGCAAGAATAAAAAGAAAAGCGAGAAACTCACGCGGACGATCCTGGATACCTGCCATCACATGTTTATCGTCATCACCCCATGCGATTAAAACACCTGTAAACATCACAATTCCTGTCAGTAACACTAGTGGAGCACTCATCCCATCCACGCCAAAATAAAAGGTAATGCCAAGTTGTGGAAGCCAATTATATTGTTCAATGAATTGATAGCCCGTCATATCTTGAATCAAGTATTGCAAATACATCCATGCAGAAAGCAGGAGATCAATGATCGCAGCGGCAAGGGCGACACCACGAACCTCATTCTTCCGATTGGCAGGGATCATCAACATAATGACAGCTGCAACGATCGGAAGGTTTGTAATAATACTTAGTATCGGAAAATTCATCATCGCCTCTTAGAAGAGTGCTACTACTGTTTTGTTGATAACTTCCAAAATCCATGCAGGCCAAAGACCGATAGCTAAAATCAAAATCATGAGCGGCAGCATGACGAAAATTTCACGCGTGTTGATCTCAGTTAACTTATGCTCACCGTGTGCCCAATGTTCGTTCATGGGACCATGCAAAACTTTCATTAAACCTTTCAAAATATAAGCACCAGTAAAAAGCAAACCAAGCATGGAAATGGCAGTGTAAATGGTCAATACTGGATACGAACCTCGCACCACTAAAAATTCAGAGACGAAGCCATTGAGCCCAGGCAAGCCGAGCGAAGCCATGGATGTGAAGATTAATATTCCGCCATAGACAGGCACAAGCGGAAATAATCCGCCATATTGATTTAGGTCACGTGTATGAGTTCTTTCATAAATCACACCGACGAGGAAGAACATACCTGCGGCGGATAATCCATGATTGAACATTTGCAACACTGCACCATTCATGGCGATGTGAGCATCGGTCGTGCCGGCGGCCAGGCCTGCTGCAGCGATACCGAGTACTACAAATCCCATGTGATTAACTGACGAATATGCGACCAGGCGCTTGAAATCCGTTTGGCCGTATGAGCCAAATGCGCCAAAGACAATCGCGGCGGTTGCAAGCAATGCCAATGCGCCTGCAAATATTTTCGCTTCCACTGGATATAAAGGAAGGACGAGCCGCAAGAAACCATATGCACCAAGTTTCAATAGAACACCAGCCAAAATCATTGAGCCTGCTGTTGGAGCTTCAGTGTGCGCATCGGGTAACCATGTATGGAAAGGCCAGATCGGGACTTTGATGGCGAAAGCAATTGTGAATGCCCAAAAGGCTATCGTCTTGACGGTATGCACAGGCATACCCAGTAGATCAGAACCAGGATCCAGCGAATTCCAAAGCCCATAGAGGGCAACCAGATCATAGGTCCCAAAAAGCACGCCGAGCATTTGTACAGCGAGTAAAAGTCCAAGTGATCCGCCCATGGTGTAGAGCATGAACTTGAGCGAAGCATATTCCTTATTGGCACTTCCCCATTGATTGATGAGGAAGTACATCGGCACAAGACCAATTTCCCAAAAGACAAAAAAGATCAAGAGGTCAAGCGCCATGAAGACACCGAGCATGCCTGTTTCCAAAAAGAGAAAAAGCATCATATATGGTTTGACGCGATCAGTCACGCTGAACGATGCAAGGATGGCAAGCGGTGTGAGAAGAGTTGTGAGCAAAACCATTGAGAGCGAGATGCCGTCCACGCCTAAATGCAGTGATGAATTTATTGCTTCGTACCAGATGTAATTTTCCTGAAATTGAAAACCTGTCGCATTTGAATCAAAGTTGTTCCACAATATAAGTGTGAGCACAAATGGAATCAGGCTGGCGCTGAGTGCGAACCAACGCAATAATTTCGTCTCGCCACCTGGCAGAAAGAGCATGAACAACGCTGCGATGGTTGGGACAAATAAGATAAGACTGAGGAGATGAGTGTTAATGAAATCCATTAGACACTCCTCAGCAGGAAATAATAAATCAAGCCGCCAACGAAAAAGATAACAACTATTGAAAGAAGAAGATACTGTTGGATACGGCCCGTTTGAATGGGACGAAGATTTTTTCCAGCCCACCAGGTGACATCGGAGGAGCCGTCGCCAAAGAATTTATTGATCACGGGTATATCAAAATAATTACGGACAATTGCTCCCAAGCCTTGTGTGGCGGGGCCAAAGATGTGCAGAATGCCGTCAATGAAACCCTTGTCCATCCATTTGGAGACGAAGACTTCAGAGAACCATGTTAGAGGTTTGATGAAGACGAAGTCATAAATTTCGTCGAAATAATATTTATTCTTAAGTAAAGGAATTTGCAGTTTATCCTGTTCAACAGAATTTACATTGCGATATGCAAGCCAGCCGAAGAATAATCCGCCAAGTGCAACACCTAATGAAGTTAAGAGAGGGACGATATTGAACTCTACAGCTTCTGGATGCTCAGCCAAAGTACCGCCAACAAATTCATGAAACCAGTTTGGCATGAGTCCGCCGAGGATTGGGAAATGTTCGGGGATGCCGACCCAGCCATATGTCACAGCAAAGACCGAAAGGATAATCAGCGGCAGAGTCATCGTCAAGGGAGTCTCATGCGCGTGTTCTGCCTCTTCTGTGCGAGCTTCGCCCAAAAAGGTTAAAGTAATTTGTCTCATTGTATAGAACGCAGTCAGGAATGCCGCGACTGCAAGTGTAATGAAGACTGCCCAATGACCATGTCCAAATGCATCTGCGAGAATTTCATCTTTTGACCAAAAACCAGCCGTAATAATTGGGAAGCCTGAAAGGGCAAAGCCGCCGATTAGGAAAGTCCAGAATGTAATTGGCATCTTCTTGCGCAGGCCGCCCATATTGAACATATCCTGCGGGTCAACTTTGTGATTGCCCGTGTGAAGCACTCCATGTTCCATGCCATGAATGACGGAACCAGAGCCGAGGAAGAGCAAGGCTTTGAAGAAGGCATGTGTTACTAAATGAAAGACCGCGGCAACATAAGCACCGATACCAAGCGCAGCGATCATAAATCCAAGCTGTGAAATGGTGGAATAAGCCAACACACGCTTAATGTCATTTTGTGCAACAGCGATGGTCGCGGCGAAGATGGCAGTGAAAGCACCGATGAATGCAACGATGGTCATCGTTTTCGGGTCAAGGCTGAGGAGCGGAAACATACGAATGACTGCATACACACCCGCGGATACCATCGTCGCCGCATGAATCATAGCGCTGACAGGTGTAGGGCCTTCCATTGCATCGGGCAGCCAGACATGTAACGGGAATTGCGCCGATTTACCAATCGTTCCGATGAAGAGTAATAAAGCGATCAAGCCAGCAGCGGATAATCCAAGCACTCCTGATGGAATAATGGCAAGCGTATGTAAAATTTCTTCAGTGAAAATTTCGCGATAGGAAAGCGTGCCAGTTACACTATAAAGAAAAGCTATGCCAAGCAGCATGAACACATCACCAATGCGTGTGGTCATAAAGGCTTTGACAGCAGCATTTTTTGCAGATTCTTTTCCATACCAAAAGCCGATCAACAAATAAGAACATAAACCCATGATTTCCCAACCAACGAAGAGCGTGAGCAGGTTATCAGAAACAACGAGCGTGTACATGCCGAATGCAAATAAGCTAATAAATGCAAAGAAGCGCGAATACATTGGTTCAATGGAAAGCACAGTGTGTTTGTGACCAAGGTCATCTGTTACTGTTGCGCCATGAGGAGGCAAGCCAGAATGATCGTGGTCACCTGCGGGTTGACCGAAATTGTGATAACCAACGCTATAAATGAAGATCATCAATACTGTGAATGCCACAAAAAATAAAACAACTGCAGAAAGCGGGTCGATCAATACGCCGATCTTCAACCATGTATCGCCAGTTGGAAGCCAGTTAATCGCAGATTCAAAAGGATGTTCACCAAAATGTTCCACGCCAAGCGCACGCACAAACACGATCATGCTTCCCAGCCATGAAAGGAATGCCGCGCTAATTGCCACACTGTGACTCAATACTTTATTTTTATTCGTAAACAATACGATCAAAAAGAAAGCCAGCACAGGCGGAAGTGGAATTAACCAAATCAATGTTTCAGTCACCATAAATTCCTACCACTTTAAGATATCAAGTTCTTCAGCAATGACCGTATTACGTCGGCGGTAGACAGATATCACCAAAGCCAGACCCACGGCCACTTCCGCGGCGGCTACTGCAAATACAATGATCGCAAAGACCTGCCCTGCCATTTGAGCAACGTCACCATAACGCCAGAAAGCCACAAGATTTATATTTACTGCATTGAGCATCAATTCAACGCCAAGCAAAATTGCAACTGCATTTCTGCGCGCCAACACGCCATATAAACCAATACTGAATAATGCCGCTGCAAGAATGAGATACCATGAAAGAGGAATCATCAACGCTCCTATTTTTTATTGAAAGCGAGATACACCGCGCCAACCAATGCTGCAAGTAATAAGACTGATGCAACTTCAAACGGCAGGACATATCCCGCAGGCGAGGTGAGCGCATCGCCTAATTGATTCACCGCATCAAACCCAGACGGGATAGCTAATGCTGTTTTCGAAAAGCCGTTAAAACTCTGAAGTAAAAAGACAAGTCCTGCAAAGGAAGCTACAGCCACAAGTGCTCCCACCCACCAATTCTTATTGACTTGCACACCATGATCAAGTTGTTCTCTGCGCGTTAACATAATAGCGAAGATAAAGAGAATTGCAATCGCACCGATATACACAACCACTTGAACCACAGCTATAAAGCCTGCATTCAACAAGGCAAATACCATAGCCACACCAAAAAGTGCTGCCACCAACCACAAGGCCGCGTGGACAAGGTTACTTGAAGTCACAACCATGAAACCAGAGAAAAGTGTCACACCTGCAATAATAAGAAAAATAATTTTTTCACCAGTCATAAGTTACTCCATCTTTATTAGTGATGGGCCTCCACAACCCCTTCGGCTTTGCTCAGGGCAGGCTGTTTCAGACCTTCCACTCTTTCGCGTTCCTTTTTACTTACCAAACGGGCAATCTCCAAAGACACCCATCCGAGAATGATGTTCGATAAGATCATGCCTGTGATGTAGAGCCAGCTTGAAGCGTCGCGCAGAAGCGCATTCATTAAAGCGGTCACCATCACAAGGACGAAGGCGATAGGCGTCAGAAATTTCCAATTGAAGGCGAGCATCTGATCAATACGAATACGCATCATCGTGTATTTGATCCACATGATGATCCAATATCCGATCAGAGCCTTGAATAAAATAATTGCTATAGAAAGGAAGGGACTGACTTTTTCCAGGCCAAAAAAACGATAACCGCCAAAAAATAAAATCGCCCAGAAACCGCCGAAAGTAAAAGCATGAAGCAATTCGCCCGCATAGAACATGCCGAACTTCATACCTGAATATTCTGTGTTGTATCCAGCCACCAATTCCGATTCGCCTTCCGCAAGGTCAAACGGCGCACGCCCCAATTCCGCAATGGCTGCAATGAGAAAGATCAATGCGCCTAGAGGTGACAAAAGAAAATACCAAATATCCTGCTTTTGAATAATTGTGTTCATGCCCATCGAACCTGCAAAGATGGTTGGGATTAGTAAAACAGCCAGCATGGGAATTTCAAACGAGACCATCACCGCCACCTGACGAAAAGCACCGATGACCGAAAACTTGTTATTAGACGCCCAACCTGCCATAATAATTGAAAGCGTACCAATCGCACCTGCTGCAATCAGGAACAAAGCGCCGCTATTCAAGTCCACGCCGAGCAGTACGGGAGCCAACGGCACTATCGCCCACAAAATCAAGACCGACATCATCGAAAGCAAAGGTGCAATGTTATAGACTACCCTGTCTGCTCCATCGGGCGTGGTGTCTTCTTTAATTAACAACTTGATAATATCTGCAAATGGTTGAATTAATCCAAAAGGGCCTACTCGATTAGGTCCAAGCCGATCCTGAAACCGTGCCACTACCTTGCGTTCGAGCCATACCAGGAAAATATCCAATACCATTAAGATACTGGCAAGCATCAAGATCCCGAGGAAAGCCAACAGGATATGAGCGACAACCGCATTCATGCCCCAGCCAACGAGGATGCCCGTCAACCAATCCGCAGCTACTTTTAGAGGATCACTCCAAAAATTCATGTGTTACTCCTGCTTACACAAAGAAAAGGCTGAAAGGAAAATATCCGATCAGCCTTTTCTATTTCGAAATAAAATTAAGCCCACTCCAACATCCCCTTGCGCCAGGTATAAACGAGGCCGACCATAAGGATCATAATGAAGATAATACCTTCAATCACTGCGAACAAACCCAATTGACCAAGCTTTACTGCCCACGGGAAAAGAAAAACTGTTTCCACATCAAATACAAGAAAAACGAGTGCAAAAATATAGTACTGGGCTTTGAATTGCACCCAGCCATCGCCTACTGGCTCGATACCGCATTCATATGTTGATTGTTTAATGGGATTGGGTTTTTTGGGTCCCAAAATCCATGCAACAGCAATTGCGCCAAAAGGAATGATCAACCCGACGATAAAAAATAAACCAATGTAAAGCCACTCGTTCATTTAAATACTCCGTCATGAATTCTTATAATTTTCAAAATTGTACCATACAGAAGAAAGCGATTAAATTTTTTGTTTTCTCTTCTTGAATACAAATTTAATAATATTCTCCAAAAATGGAAAACCGATGACCCCTCCCACAACTGACCCAATCACCCCAGACGTACGTGCCACATTGACAGACAGCCCGAAGAAATCCACCGCTTCTATTTCTATGATTTGAGCTGATATAGCAATTCGACTCTGTTCTCCCGAAAGCTTGTCACTAAAGTTCAAATGCAGCCAGACTGTACCGCGATATAAACCAGTCTCCTGCGGACGAATGCTCCAATAAAATTTGACAGATTGTCCACGCTTGAGAGGCTCAAAGACTGCTTGAGCGGGCTGAATGATCATGCCCGCCAGGTCAAGCCGTGCCTCAGCTGTGACATTATGTGTTTCATATAGATCAGGGATTTCAACTGTTTCACCGACGACAACATTCCCATCAATTTGTGCGGTTGGCGTGATATTACCTAGATCATCCACTTCGAGTGTAAGGATAATAATATCCGCTTCAACACCTGCCCGCATTTTTGCTGGGAATTCCAATGTCAGGCGGCGAGTTTCAGGAATGGCTGGTGATACAGAAATTTGAGTCGGCTGGATTAATGGAGGAGCTATAGACTCCGTGAGCGATATAGACAGCGTGGGCAAAGCCTCTGAGTCAGATGGAGGAGGCGTGCCGGCAGCAGCTCCACAAGCAAAGGAGATCAGGCTTAATAAGAAAATAAATAGAAACAAAAAAATATGACGGCACAAAGAAGTAGTATTCATGTATTCAATAAATTTTCAGATTATATTTATGGAAGCTGCATTTCTGCCGGCGCAATCGGCTGGACTCTTGTCTCATGCTTATTAGGCATATAGCCCCATATTAATAATGAAATCGAAACGCTGAGAATGATGATGGCGAGAAAAAGTCTGACCTTTTTATTCATCCAACACTTACCTGCGTACTTCCTCTACTTCAATGTACCACTTGACGCGCGTTCCAATCCGATCACGTAACTGCCACGCCAAAGGCTTGGGCATCTCGTCAAATGTTTTTATGATTTCGTGAATACGACTAGAAATTAATTCCTTTTCTCCAGGTGAGAGAGGCATTTCTTCCTTCTTAATAGTTTCATCTACTTTATTAAGATTTATCGAAGTGGTTTTATACAATCCCCAATCCTGACTGCATAACTGAGCCAATATCTGAAGGTTGATGGTTTCCTTATCATCCCTGCCAGTGTTGACATTTAATAATAAAGACGCAATATCCATTACATCTTTATGATTCAACTCGAAAATCTGAACTTTTGAAAGAAGTAACTCAGCCAGCGGAATAGTCACAGGTTCTGCTGTGAGGCGGGTTTCAAGTGGAATCTTATGGCACATTTCAAAATCACCGACGAAGATGTCAATTTTCATATTTGTTTCGTCGTGATAGTAAATTTGTCGTTGGTCTCCATTTAAAACATTGAATTGCTTATGCGGAGAATATCCCACCTCAGGCATAAAGGCTTCAAGCTCGCGGCGTTGTTTTCCAGCAACGGCAAAGTCAAGATCGCCAAATTCGCGAATAAAAAGAGGATGATTCTTTTTATTGTGAACCTGAACAGCGAGCCCGCCTACAGCTCGCAATTGAATTTTTTTCACTTCTGCCGCTTCGACGAGGCGGTACATTTCTTTTACAAGATCCAAGTGATTCAATTCCTTCAAGGGGAAGTATAAACGTAAATAACCAGACAGGTAAACATGGATGTATGTTACATGTCTACTTTGCGACTTCTTCCATCCACAAAGAAAATTCAGCTGAGTCCATTTTTTCAACGGCTCTTCCCCAGCGTTCGATAGCCCAGCCCCAGAAATCAAAATCAATTGTAGAGATGCTTGCCTGAATGGCAGCCCATAACCCCCAGCCCACATCAGACATGATCATGTTTAATTTCATACGGGCAATTAGTGCTGGAGTGGCTTCTCCGAAATATGTGCTGCATACTTCTTTGATTTGCTCATCATTAAATTGCATTTCCTGACAGGTATTCCCAAGTTCAAAGGTCGGGTCGTTGTTGCCGCTGTATTCATAATCGATCAGCCATAGCTGTTTACCATCGTCAATATAATTTTCTGCAAGCAAATCATTATTGCATGGGACAGTTTCTATTGGATGGAGCGTCATGGCTTTCTCAATCTCATTAACTATTTTCATTCTTTCCAAATACCCATTAGGGATGAGTATATTTCGTTCTTTGCATAGGCTGAGATAATACTCCGTCAGGCGGAACATGTTGAAGTCCAGTAAGAAGCGTTCGCCAGCGTGGAGTCTCTTGATCGAGTCGGCCATCCGATTTGGCATGCCTGCTGCGTTCAATGATTCCTTAGACATCGTAGTCCCCTGCAAAAATTCCAAAACCATCACACTATATTCTGGTAAATGATATAAAACTTTCGGTCCAACCCCCGCCTGCCCAGCGGCTCTGGCGCTGTGATATTCATTGTTACGATCTATCGCCAGTAGTTCCGTGCCTTCACCGGGTACGCGCACAAAATAAGAGGTGCCATCCACTTCCACTTTAAAATTAGTGTTGGTCAACCCGCCTGATAAATGATGAATGGATATTTCTTTTCCTTTCCAATCATCGATCTGTGCTACGACTTGTTCAATTACAGACATAGTTACTCTCAAATCAAAAAGTGACAGTCACCTTAAAGGTGACTGTCACTTAATTTATAGATTCTACTCAACAGGAATTTCAGCAGTCACCTTGTCCAGGTCAATGCCCTTGCTCTTGCGATAGGATTTGAATCCATAATAAATAATCGCAGCACCGACATAAAATACAAACATCAGGATCATGGAAGTTGTATTCTTAAGGCCAGCTGGGTTAATACTGTACCCAATGCCAAAGAGGGCATTCGGATCGAGTATCCATTGATAAAGCAAATAGAGAAGGAAGCCGCTAAAGATCACACCAGAAATGGTGATAATCGGGATACCAGCGATCTTCATACTGGCAATTGGTGAAGCCTCAAACAATTCCTTCTTGGTGTATGGCAGAATGATGGCAGCGATGGATGTACCCAGGTACATGATCGCAATGACCAACGTGCCAAACAAAGTTAAGGAGCGGAAGCCGGCTTCATTGAAAGCGAAGAGATAGGAAACGATCACAGCGGGAATCGCCATCAACAAAATTGCATTGACGGGTGCGCCCGTGCGCTCATTCAATTCAGCCGCTTTTTCAGGAAGCAAACGATCGAACGCGGCTGCAAAGATCACGCGCGTGGATGATAGGAATACTGTTCCAACCCAACCGAACCACCAGAAGCTCATTAAGACAATTACGAGCAATTGAATGATAGGGCTGTTTGTCAGGAATACCGCAAACAAGGCTGGATAGGGCCAAACGGGCAAGGGAGCCGCAACGCCATACCAGGCAAAATTCCACCAGGCTGCATTGGCTTGCATATAAAAGTCCCAGCCAATCGTTCTTGAAACACCGAGAAAGAACAGTACTCCTAATAGGGTAGTTACACCAAGTCCCCAGGCCATGCCGGCGAAATTACGTTTGTAATCTGTTGCACCGCGTACTTCACCATACAAGGTTGCACCCCAGTTGGGAAACAAGTTGAAAAACACAATATAAGGAAGAAGCAGGAAGATGGATTTTAGCGAGCCGCCCGTTAATGGGGTGACTGCACCTGCATCTGTACCAGCCTGAACGGTTGCATCATATACACCGGGTTGCGCGCCAAACATTTCGACTGCATTTTTCTCAAGACCGGCTTTGAATGCATCCGGTGAACCTGTGAAGAGCAAAATGAGCACAATTAAAAGTCCCAACATCCCCGCATAAAAAGACCACTTCTGAATACGGGCATAGGTCTTCATACCCAATATAACAGCGAGAGTAGCAAGCGCCACGGTGATCAAAGTGGTGACGAACAAACCGATCTCAGTTTGCCCAAACCATAAGGCTGTGCTGGTTGCACCAAGGATGCCTAAAATTGGAGTAATCACAATATGACGAAGCATATCGCCATAAAGCGGAACCCAGAGCCAGAGCGTAAACCACCAACCCGTCATTGCGAGGACGAAGCCGAGGCCCCCGCCAAAGATACGGGTCTGCCAAACATAATCACCACCCGAACGCGGCATGATCGAGATCAACGATGCGTAGATGATTACTTCGAAGATCAGAAAGAAGCCACTGACCAGCAGCGCATTGATCATGCCGCCTTCAAAGTAATACATCTGGCTGAAAATATAGAAACCCAACGTCACCAGATTGATCGAAAAGAACGCGTAGATAAACGCGTCGAAGACTGACCACGAACGTACCATGCCAGTCGCCTTGCGGACAAACAAGTTGCTCATAACATTCTCCTCTTAATAATTTTTACGCACTCTTGATTATGGAATGCGGGATAACCTGTTTAACCTGTTGTTAAAACGTAACTATCGATCTTATTCTTTTCAAGTTTCACAAGCGCACCAAGCAAAGTGCCCTGTTCGTACATTGAGCCGGGATTTATGCAGAGTGTCTTTCCGATCCGTATTGAACCGCGGCCTTCGTGAATGTGCCCATGCAAACTGAGCAACGGCTGAACTTTTTCAATCGCTGAACGCAAAGCCTTTGAACCAACTGGGATCATTGAGTTACCTGCCAATACAGGACGCAAGTCTTTATCCAGTTCGGGTGCTTCATCCAGGCCTGATTTATATGGAGGGACATGCACGTTGAAGATGGAATTATGCGGATCCTTTAACTGCGATGTCATCGCTTCATACCTAACTGCAAGTTGATCCTCGTCCTCTTCCCGGTGCGTATCCCAGGGAGTTCTGTTGCTCCAGCCTGAGGCGATCATTTCGTGATGCTCATCCAGTTGAGATACCAGCCCTTCGACCAGAAGCACGCGTCGGCTGGAGCGAATGACCGCGTCCACTTCATCCGCATCGTCATTACCGGGCGAGCAGTACACTTGCATATCTGTACCATCTAATTTTTTATCCGCAAGGTCCATCCATTGCTGGACTACTTTTAAAACCTCAGCCAGAAATATCTTACTGACCCGCTCGGGGTCTTTCTCGAGTTCAGTAATTTCATCTGGAGTAGTCATGTACGGATAATAGCCGCGGCTGCGAATACGCTTGACCATGTCTGCGAGTTCGTCGTCGGTCGTAATATCAAACACCTGTTCAAGTAATGTGATGCGGTAATTTTTGCCACCCTGATGGATAACCGGGATAACCGCTTTACCCGTCATATCGCCCCCGAGAATTAATTTATCTGCCCCATAAAACTTCCCTGCATTAAGAAACTTGCTCCAGCAAATATCCGACCCGTGTATATCTGTTGCAAAAAAGAGAGTGGTCACATGCAAATCCTTCGGCTGAATTTGACTATCTGGGGCCGTGCAACTTCTATTAAATTAATTATACCCCCCGAAGAATGTTTTTCAATGGTTTTGTTAACAAAATCGCCCGCCTTGAAAGGCGGGCTTGCGAAGGAGGAGAAAAACCGAAAAGAACTACACTCTATTTCAACGGGCTTGACAGGAGATATTTCAAATACTCAGCCCGCTCACGTTGACGAAACAAAGAGGCGATCACAAGTTCTGAAAAGATTAGGATGATGTAAATCATACGCACTGCTTCCTCATGCTTTCAAGTTCATTGATAATGAGAGTATAAGAGTGCAGGGTTAACCATGTGTTTCAGGTGTGTTAAAGATAAATTAAGATTTGTACTATACACTTAAATAAATACAGCCTGCAGTTTTTCTGCAGGCTGTATTTATTTTCTTAATAAGCATTTATTTTACAGCGACTGGTTCAGAAACACTTTGTAATACTTTACCCGAGAGGTGGTCGCTGTTGTCATTCACGGCCAGGTCGCCTAACGAGACAACGCCGACCATACGTTTGGAGCTATTCAAAACGATCAAGCGTCGAATCTGATTCTCCTGCATGATCTGAGCCGCTTCTGTAACATCCTGGTCTTCATCGCAGCACATTACTGGAGATGTCATCAAATCCCTGCCTATCATGGTAGTGGCGTCTTTTCCTTCAGCCAACCCTCTGATCGCCAAATCACGGTCACTGATGATGCCGATCAAGCGGTCACCATCACAAACAGGCAGAATACCTATATCATTATCGCGCATTTTACGAGCTGCGATCTGTAAAGAATCATCAGGGTGAATGACCTCTACATTGGGTGTCATAATCTCTTTTAGTTTCATATCGAACTCCTTTCAGTGATGATACGATCTTCAAATTCATGAATGCCATGTTGACTGGCACAATGGGCACAGCAGTAGAAAATACCGTCTGCTTCCATGCCGTGGCCAATGACACTGCATCCACAATGAGCACACTTTGGTGCAATGGCATGAATGGCACATTCAAAACAATCGAATATATGGGTTTCACCATTCAATCGCACTTCAAGATATTTATCGTACTCATTGCCGCAAACTTCGCATGCGGCTTGCTTTTTATTGGTAGAAAGATTAGCTAACATTATCTTTATATCCTTATTATTTTTTTGCACTCGGACGTTTGGTACTTGGTGCTTTTTTAGTCTTTTTGGCTGGCGCAGGTTTTGCACTCTTGCTGTCTGCTGAAGTTACTTTAGCTTTAAAGCGGTCACCGCTCAAATGGATTGGCTGTATGCCTAATTGCTTGATCAGATCTTTAGCATCTTTTGTATCAGCCACGAGTTTGCCACTGCTTAGGTGCGCATCTTCTTTACCGATCAACCATTTCACCGTGGCCCACGATCCACTCGCTCGTTTACCAGTTACCCGTTGAATATGACCTTTTGTGCCTACATCCTGTGTGCGGAAGGTGACAAAACCACTTTTTGGAAGAACTTCAACATGGTAATAGTCACCCATTCCGCTGCTGCCAGGTTTCTGACGTAATTGATTTGTCATTGATAGCTCCTCACTATTTCAGGATCGAAGTGTCCGTGAGCGCATCTACTGAAACTTTATGGACTAAAAGATTAACCTGATCTTCAGTAACATTCTCCACCCAATCAATTGGGACAAGTTTTGTCTTTTTGGAGAACATGCCATAAGAAATAAGCAAGTGAGTGATCTGCTCTTCTGGAATATCTGTGTAAACACGCTCCACGGTGCCTACATGCTTCCCATCTGCAGTAACAACTTTGGCCCCTTCCTTCATAGCTACAGTTCCTTCGGGAATATTTTTATCGATCTTGGTCACATAGTTTTCATCAGGGTTTGGCTGTAAAGACAATCCTTGCACTGGAGACCCATACATTACTGGCTGGCGGTTTTCCTCGACTATAAAAGAACCATCATCAGCATCAACAATATGCTCCTCTTCAAAAGTGAGAAGTGCTTCAAGATCACCTGCTTCATCACACAATACGATTTCGTATGGATGCGTCTCTAAAACCCATTCAATGGGCACAACCTTATCTTCTTTACTGAACAGACCACCTTGATGAACTACCAGATGAGTGACCACATTATTTTGAGGATTCACCACGATACGGTCAATTTGACCGACGGAATGTCCACTTGCGGACATGACATTCGCATTCTTTTGAAATTGCATCTTAGTTTGCATGGTTGTACTTCTTTCATAATGCGAGAAAAGGCTTCTCGTCGATATGACTAACGAACGGAGCGCTCATATGTTCCATAAATTTAGGATACGTTAAGGATGAATTTAGGTTTGAATTGCTGTAAAATAAAGCAATATCTGATGTTTATCATCACACCAGCACGAAGGAGAATCCCATGGAGATCAAGGTATTAACTGAAAACGGACGTGTTCCCATTACGGTCCTGCATATTGACGGCAATCTTGATTCAGCTAGCTATAAAATATTTCAAACAAAAGCGGACGAGTTGATCAAAGGCGGCGCGCGCCATATTCTTGTAGATTTAGCTCATTCCCCTTTTGTGAGCAGTGCAGGCTTCCGCGCCTTGCACAAGATTTTCAAGGATTTGAATGCCATCCATCCAGATGTCAATCTCAGCGAAAATGATATGAAAGATGGCATCACTGACGGCTCTTATAAATCTCCCTATCTAAAACTCGTAAATCTTTCAAAAGACTCCGAATTGGCTTTTAAAACCGCTGGTTTTGACATGGTTCTGGATTTCTATGACGATATGAAAGATGCAATTGCGTCTTTCTGAACTGCAAGACAGGATGATAATAAACTTAAACAAGGACTCGATACTAATACACCGAGTCCTTGTTTGATAATTAACCCACGAAGTTACCTTATAGAAAATAAAGAATATTAATTCCAGGAAAGTATGATATGACAAACGAAGAACCCAATTCTCTATATTACGGAGATTATCTTGAACTCGACAAAATCCTTAATAGCCAGCATCCAAAAAGTGGATTTGCGACAGATGAAATGCTGTTCATCGTCATTCATCAGGCTTATGAACTTTGGTTCAAGCAGATCATTCACGAATTAGATAGGGTTCGCGAAATCTTTTCAACGGATAATGTGCAAGACAACGCTGGGGAAATGAGCATTGCTGTTCATAAACTAAAGCGTGTTGTAAAAATTCTGGAAGTGTTGAATCAGCAAGTCAACATACTCGAAACCATGACGCCAATGGATTTTCTTGAGTTCAGGAATTTATTATTGCCATCTTCTGGATTCCAAAGTTTGCAATTCAGAATTATCGAAGCGAAGTTAGGTCTGAAAATGGAGCACAGATACAAAGCCGATTATTACAAAAATACGCGTCGAGGTGGATTCAGCTCGGAGGATTTCAGTACCATTAATCAGGTTGAGAAAGATGCGACACTCAAAGAGTTGATCGTCAAATGGGCAGAGCGGACTCCTTTCTTCGACGAGTCACTTTGGAAGGAATACCAAAATCTATTTCCTGTTGAACAAGGTACGCAAAAGTTTTGGAGTGATTACAAACAAATATATCAAAGCAGCTTGTCCAACGCAGAGCATGGGCGGCTGGATGAATTGGAGCGCGTCTTTTATAAAGAAGGCTCTGGTGATTTTTCAGTCCATGCGATGCGAGCCGTGTTATTTATTATGATGTATCGCAACCTGCCAATTTTCCACTTGCCATTTGATTTACTGACAACTTTGATCGATATTGATGAGTTGCTCTCGCAATGGCGTTATAAACACATGCTCATGACTCGCCGCATGATCGGGATGCGCGTTGGTACAGGCGGCACAAGCGGCGCTGGATATTTGGAAGGCGCGCTACGGCAACATTATATTTTCAAAGAGTTGACAGAAATTACAACTTTTTTAATTGAACGAAGCAAATTACCAAATTTGCCAAAGGCTGTCATTGAAAGAATGACTTTCAATATTTAGTTACGGAAGTTGAATAAGTTGATTATCTTGAAGCCTAAAACTCCACGTGACAGATTGGCTGGGACAACACAAACCATCGTTTGGTGCATGAACAACCATATTCAACATAATCAATCCAGCCTGAATATATCCAGAGTCAACTATTACCCTATCACCCAAATATAAAGTGGACACATTCAATGGCAATCCGTTTTGATTCAAAACTGCGGCAAGCTCAATAAAATGACCGGTTCCCCCATTTTGAGTGTTCAGAACTACCAACGCATCTTCAGACCCGTCACTGTTTAAATCGCCAAAGATGATTGGTTCCTGGAAGCGGGTCGTAAATGCATCAGAAGATCCTACGGATAAGGTTGAAGTTCGCTCAAATACACCATCTGTAAGCTGAAACTCTCCCCAGTCCTGAGAACGATAATTCGAATTTAACAAAACTTCGCGAGAAAGCGGCGGCACATTTGGAAATGTTGGGGCGGCAGTTAAAGTCATAGACAAACTTGGGTCAGTAGATAAATCCAAGGTTCCAACAGGCGTCACACCTGGCATGGCTTGAATACATTCTACAGGGGGCGTTGGGGTTGGTGAGAGGAATGAAAGGTTATTATTTGTTTCATTAATTTCAGGGGTCGTGTTTTGAGGATCAACAATGAAAACATAAATCCCTGTTGGCGAGTTAGCAGGTAAAGTGACAGTAAATTTCTGTCCCGCCTCCAACTTATCAATAGTGAAGGTCTGCCCTGTAGATGTTTCCACAGCAGTTACATTATTTGCAATTGCAGTGCCTTGATTTGAAATAGTTGCTTGAATTTGATACCCGTTCAGGCACCTTCCATTCATATCGACCATACTGACGTTAATGAACGACACCACAAGGTCTGGCAATTGAGGCGAAGGTAATGATTGATTGCAAGACGCAAGTAAAAGAGATAAGAGAACAAAAATGCTTTTATAAAGTTTCATGGCGGCTTCCTCCAAAACAAAGACGTGAAAATACCATTGAATGTTCCTTTTTGAGTAATTCTTCAACCCCAGATCTATCATGAATTAAATTATACAATTGAAACCAATAGCTAGAATTTGTGTTGTATTTATATCTTTAGCTTGAATGGAGAAAACATGCTTTCAAACATTTCGCGCTGGCTCACTTATTTATGTGCTTTGCTTTACGCAGTTCTCGGAGCATTATTATTCTTAATGCCTGCTCAACTCGCTCCCGTCTTTGCATGGAAAGTGACTGAGTTCATGACCATCACTATAGGTGGCTGGTGTTTGGGAAACGCATGGTTGGCTTATCTCGCGGCTCGTCGTTGGGAATGGAAACTGATTTACACGGCTCTACTTTATTTATGGATGTTTGGTGTTGGCGAGTTAATTGTGCTTTATCTCTTCCGAGACAAATTAGTATTGCAACACCCAATTGCATGGCTATATTTCATAACATTAATTGTCAACGTAATCACTGCAATAGTGGGCGTCATAGATTACATTCGTATTCGCCCATCCAATGCATTGAGCGGACCGAGCATGTCAAAATTGCACAGCGCTATGGTAATTGCTTTTGTGATCTTTGTTAGCTTTCTAGGCATTTACGGAATGACTGCTCAAATTGGTGCCATCGGAACAAATGCTGGAATTTTCCCCGAAGTCATGTCTTTATTTACATTGAGAAGTTTTGGGGTTTTCTATTTCACACTTGCTCTTGGTGTAGTGCCTTTTCTGTGGGACAAAAGTCAGAACGCACTTTTGAACCATGCGATTACATCCTATGGATTGCTCATCTTTATTACTATTGCCGCATTCATGTATATTCGCCTCTTTAACTTTAGCGAACGCCCTGGTGGCTTGGCATATTTTGTTGCCTATCTGCTTGTTGGAATCTATTTGATATTTCCTTTCAGCAAATATGGGACAGGTGCCCCAAAGAAATAATTTTGTGGATAAAAAACAGCCTCTTTCTTAACTGGAGGCTGTTTTTTGTTTAAATAGGCAAGTCAACCACTCTTTTACTTAAAGTAAGGGCGACCCACCAACGATTGGCATATTGTTTCCTCAATCCTGGCGGGTCGTCCCTACAAATCAATTCATAATTTTAGAAAACGTCTCACCGAAGATCAAATCGCGGATGTGGTCAGAGGAAAGAAACGAATGCGGGAATCCAAGGTCAATGGGACTGGGGTCATTCAGGTGTTGAATCTGTTCCTGAGTCAATTCAAAATCCAAACAACCCAAATTATCTTTCAAATGTTTTTCACTACGCGCTCCCACAATCGGAATAACATTAGGTGATTTTTGCCGCACCCAATTGACTGCAACTTGCGAAGGTGTATGTTGAGTTTCTGTGGCAACGTCCATCAAAACGGAAGCAATCTTTTTGATTCGTTCGTTTGTATCTTTGGAGCGCCTCTGCTCATCGGATGGAGAATTATATTTTCCAGTCAACTCGCCGCCTTCCAAGATACCCCATGCGAGAAAAGACATATCCATGGCTTGGGTCATAGGAATGATATCGCGTTCAGGAGTGCGGCTTGCGAGGCTATATTCACCTTGATATGCAATGAACCGTGACCAGCCTCGTAAATCTGCAATTGTGTTGGCTTGTGACACAACCCATGCAGGCGTATCGGAGATACCAACATATAAAACTTTGCCAGCGCGGACGAGGTCATCAAGCGAACGCATAACTTCTTCCACTGGTGTGACATAATCCCACATGTGCAGATATAACAAGTCAATATGGTCTGTATCAAGTCTTTGTAAACTGCCTTCAACTGAACGCATCAAGTTCTTACGATGATTGCCGCCAAAGTTCGGATCAGTTTTTCGTTCACTCAATGTATATTTGGTTGCGATTACAAAACTATCGCGATCATTTTTGATAAACTCGCCGATAAATTTTTCACTTGTGCCATTTGTATAATTATTGGACGTATCAATAAAGTTTCCTCCAGCCCCTACGAATAAATCAAATATCTTTTTGCTTTCATCTTTTTCAGCGCCCCAGCCCCAGTCATTTCCAAATGTCATTGTGCCAAGGCACAATTCTGAAACTCGCAATCCACTTTTGCCTAAAAGTTTATAACGCATATTAATCTCCATTTTCCTTCCATAACTTTGTTAATGCTTCAATCTTTCCCCAGCCTTCACCATCTTTCACAACTTCAACTTCAAGGTCCGTGAAATATGTATCCAGCACAGCAGCTCGTTCCTGTGCCAACGGCGGACGACAATAATCTTCCTCTTCCCAAACTGCAAAACTGGAATCATGTTCGTCTAGGCGTGCGTTATCCAAACCATATTGCAGTGCCTGACCAAACGGTCTCATCTTTTGAATCTCGCCTCTATCAAGTCGGGTTCTTAATTCTTTCAATAAATTTTTATGATATTTTGCTTTGACCAAATAGTAAGCCATGTTTTCTCCTATCTTTTTTCAACCATCAATTGAAGTTCAGTCACATATTGATCCTGGTCATCTGAAAGATATGTGGGCGGAAGTGCAAATTCCAAAGTACTAGTTCCATATCGCAAATACACTTCCCGAATTGGACCTTTCATTTGATATCCATTCGACTCGATCCAACCTAACAGTGCGTTATAAGGTTGATAAATGGAAGAGTAATTCCCAACATGGACGACACACGCCATATTGAATAGCTTTGGGGTTTGACGCACTCGAATTGATTCGCTTTCTGGAATTGGATATTTCAACGGCACAGCTACTTCACAATCAATTTCTGCATCTCGATATTCATCGTCATAATAAATTGTAAAAGGCGGTTTATCTGCCCGAGCACCTTCATGTGCTTCAACATAAATTTCAACTTTATCGAATATTTGTTGAATACGATTATCATCTGCTGCAACTTCACGATACGTAGCAACCAATTCCGATTCGACATCGCGCAAAATCACATCATAGATTTCATGTTTTGATTCATTCATTTGACGAATCCGCGCTTCCAAACGCGCTAATCTTTCTTGTTCTTCCTGCATTTGTTGCTGCACTTCCCCACGTTTGAATTTCAACATTCCAAACAACTGTTCAGTTGAAACATCTTCATTTAACATCCCAGCGATTTGTTCAAGCGAAAAGCCCAGGTCACGCAATGCCAAGATGCGATTCAAACGCGGCAATTGATCCGCTGAGTAATAACGATAGCCTGTAAACGAATCCGTTTGCGAGGGAGTCAAAAGACCTAACTGGTCGTAATGTCTCAGCATCCGCACAGATACGCGACTTAATCTGGAAAATTCACCGATCTTAAACATATTGAATGCTACTATACACTCTTACACAGTGTTAGAGTCAAGGGGTAAATTATAATGATGACTATGACTCGCTGGCTTGACCCTCAACCTGTTGACATTCCCACTTCATTCTCAACTCTGAACCTGCCTCCGCTTATCGCGCAGACTCTGCTCCGACGCGGAATCAGCTCACCCGAAGAAGCCGAAGCGTTTTTACATCCAGAAAAAGTTTTATCTACATCATTTCCAAATATTGAATCAGCAGTCGAAATTATCAACATGGCTATACGCAAAGGCGAGATGATTTGTGTTTGGGGCGACTTCGACGTAGACGGGCAAACATCCACTGCCCTGCTCGTGCAGACTCTACAAATGTTGGGTGCAAATGTTGTTTATTACATTCCAATTCGCGGGAAAGAAAGTCATGGCGTTCATATTGAATCACTTACACCAATTATTGATAATGGCGCGAAATTGATTCTGACTTGTGACACAGGCATCACTGCACACGAAGCAATTGAGTACGCAAACTCGCGCGGTGTGGATGTAATTGTCACAGACCATCATGACGTAGGTGAAACACTTCCAAACGCAAAAGCAATTATCAATCCCAAGCTGCTGCCAGAGAATCATCCACTAAAAAATTTGGCGGGGGTTGGTGTGGCTTATAAGTTGGCAGAAGCATTAATCGGGGCTAGGGAATCGGGACTAGGGGATAGTGAAACAAATCCCGATTCCCTAGTCACTAGTCCCGATTCTCTTCTTGATCTTGTTGCACTTGGATTAATTGCCGATGTTGCGTTGTTAAAAGATGAAACTCGCGCGCTTGCTAAAAAAGGGATTCAAAAGTTAAGAGAAACAAATCGCTTGGGTTTAAAAGTGATCGCGGAGTTATCAGGAACAAATTTAGAAACTTTAACAGAAGAAACCATCGGCTTTACATTTGCACCGAGATTAAATGCGCTGGGAAGATTGGGCGACGCAAACCCTGCTGTTGAATTATTGCTTACACAAGACTCTGCCAGAGCGCGCGTACTCGCTGCACAAATTGAGGGACTGAATGCACAACGAAGATTATTGACATCACAAGTCTACGAAGCGGCGGAAGCACAACTTAAAGCGAATCCAGATCTCCTGCAAGAACCTGCGATTGTGTTGTCACATCCCAACTGGCCTGGCGGCGTGGTGGGAATCGTAGCGAATAAACTTGTCAACCGTTATCACAAGCCTACGATCCTCTTGAATGAATCAGAAGATGGAATTATGCGCGGGTCTGCTCGTTCGGTGGAAGGACTGCATATTACCGAGGCGATTGCGTCACAAAAAAATATACTGCGCGGATTCGGTGGGCATCCTATGGCGGCGGGCATGGCATTTGATGCTGATAAATTAGCTCAGTTCCGCAAAGGGCTTGGTAAAGCGATTGAGAAACAACTTGGTGAAAGCATCCGCGAAGAACCAACCTTGCAAATTGATGCATGGCTTGGCTTAGACGAACTCAATTTGGAATTGGCCGAGTCGCTTGAATCGCTTGCCCCATTTGGTCCAGGGAATCCTGCCTTGATACTTGCAACGAACAGTGTGCAGTTGAAATCCATTTCGAAAATTGGGAAGGCAAAGGAACATCTCCGCTTGAATGTGGAAGATGAACATGGAAATGTTGAATCGATTTTATGGTGGGGCGGCGCGAATGAGACTTCACCAGAACCAGGAAGTAAATTTGATATTGCCTATTCCTTGCGTTCATCTACTTTCCGTGGACAAAAACAATTATCCATTCAATTTGAAGAGTTTAGAGTTGTAGAAGAAGCATTAGCAGAGATTAGAGAGCAGAAAATAGAGATTAGAGACTGGAGATTGGAAAGTGGAAAGTTTGAAAGTTTAAACGTTGAAACATTAGTTTGGGCAGAAGGCGCGGATAAATCAAAAGGCAAATCACGTTTTGAATTGACTCAAGCCAATGAATTGGCGATTTACACAACTCCCCCATCGCCAGCGGAATTGAGAAAAGCATTAGAAGTTGTTCAACCGAAAACGATTTATGTATTTGGCGTTTTGCCTGCCGAAGAAAAACCCAACGAATATTTAAATCGTCTTGCTGGCTTATCCAAATTTGCAATCAACAAACGTGAAGGTAAAACAACGATTCAAGAACTTGCTTCCGCAATGGCTTCTCGCGAGATCGCAATACAAATTGGGCTGCAATGGCTGGCGGCAAGCGGTGAATTGACTGTGGATATAGATGAAGATCAGGTTATTTTATCGACTGAGAAGCAAGAGAAGAATACATATTTACAGGCCGAGCTATTTATTGCATTGCGGGGGGTTTTGAATGAAACATCAGCTTTTCGGAAATTCTTTGCTACAACAAATGACCTGAAAGCGTTGTTTATGTAGGGGCAGAGCGAGTCGGTTAATGATTTTGACGATTGATCATTGCGCTGTGCCCCTACGCTAAGAATCATAATCAATAAAATCATCGACCCCAAAGCGATCATCGTAAACATTTAACAGTTCTTCTGCTCTTCGTAAAAATTCCTGTTCAGCAACAGTATATTCCTTCCCTTTTTCTTGTTCGAGAATTTCTTTATAGGTAATCAATTTCTCGCGAAAACTAATCGCGGATGAAACTGGTAAAAGCGGTTCAATTTCACGAATCATCTCAAATGTATTTTGGATAACATTCAACGCCTCAGATAATTGAATATTGTCATCTTCCATTTCTCTCAGCACTTGACATTTATATTTTCGGCAGCTACGCGGGTAATCTGGTGACGTGTAAACTGTGCAAATTCCACCCTGCCAAACTGGACACGGTTGTGTAAATCCCCGTTGACGTGGATCATTTCGAATCACATTCAAACCCAATGCTTCAGATTTATCCAACTCATTGGCATTGAGTCGCACCCAGGCAAATAAATGACCTGAGCAACACAGTCCGCAGGA
The DNA here is from genome assembly GCA_014379595.1 of Anaerolineales bacterium. Lineage (GTDB taxonomy): Bacteria > Chloroflexota > Anaerolineae > Anaerolineales > Villigracilaceae > Villigracilis. The sequence goes on along the minus strand of JACMLM010000063.1, from coordinate 24,460 downwards.
TTTGCATAAGATTTGGGCTTGGATATCAAAAAGATTAATAATGGCACAACTCTTCGAAATATTTCTTAAACGAGTATTACTGCGTTGGAGGGTTTTCCATTGGCAGATTAGGGCATGTAGCTCTATATTCCTCATTCGGAAAATACTCTACCCATTCCGCATAAGTGAAATTCCGAGGCAATCGACGACATGTTTCTGCAATTAAATCTTCAATTTGCCAGTACAAAATAAAAATGTGGTCCTCATTACAATAACCATAGTGTTTAAAATCGCAGCCAGTTGTAAGAATATAACGACCATCTGGGCTAAATTTTGTTCCCCAACCATCAACATAAGTTATGTTTACAATTTCATTCTTACTTTGCAGATAACGACCATGTGCTATAAATGACAAATCTTCTGTAAGTTCATTTCTTACTTCAATTTGTTGTGTATCAATTTGTAAATCCCATATTCGAGTAGTACGACCTCCTACAACAAGATAGTACCCATCTGGACTCAGAGATAAAGAAGAAACTGGGTTTCCGTTAAGAATTCTAGCAACTTCCTTCTCAATCTGCATATCCCACATTACGATTGTTCCATATTTATCACCACTACTTGATATGAGATGTTTTCCATCAGAAGTAAAAAGCAAGTCATAAATATGAGATGGGTGCATATAGTTGGCAACTTCATCTCCTGTTAATATATCGCGTATACTGATAATGCCATTAAAGTTCTTTTTTAATGGATCTGTAGTACCTGCTAATATAATATACTGGCTATCGGGGCTAAAAGCTATAGTAGTTACCCAAGATGGATAAGTTATATGTGCTATTTCCTGTCCATTGGAAAAATTCCATATTTGCACAATATCTTCCGTCATTGGTAAAACAATATTTTCATTTCTGCCCGAGTCAATAGATGCAATATATTTTCCATCTGGACTAAAAATAAGATTCCGTACACTGCCTACTTGAGTGATACTTCTCACTTGATGTCCAGTTTTGACTTCCCATACAATTATTGTTCCATCAAAACTACCTGAAGCCACATATTGACTATTTGGACTAAAGTCCATTGCTACGACATCATCAAGATAATTCATATATGAAACTTGCAATCCACTTTCCGAATCCCATATTCGAGCTGTATTATCAGCTGTACTCCTAGTTAATATATATTTACCGTCTGGACTCAAAATAGCATATGTCGAACCTGCCTCATCACCAAGGTCAATATGAATGATTTCATCCTCATCTTGAATATTCCAAATTCTCACTGTTCCATCGCGATTACTAGTTAGGACATGATTCTTGTTTATTGGATTATATGCTATTGAATTTATCCCACCAAGATGACTTTGAGAAATATCAAAGACTTGACTTCCATTTGATATCTCCCATACTCTTGCAACACCTTGACATATCGAAGGCTGTCCCTGCTGATAATAAGTCAAACTTTCGCACCCACCTGTTGCTATATACTTTCCATCAGGACTAAAAGCAACTGAATATATACTAGCATCAGCAAAGCGAGCAACTTCATGCCCAGTCGTTGTTACCCATATTCGTGCAGGTCCCTCCCAACTAGTAGAAACTACGTATTTACCATCTGGGCTGAATGCCACAGAGCTTACCCAATTATTGTGAGTCATTCGAGCTACTTCAGTCTTGTATGATACATTCCATATCTGTGCTGTGTTATCTTCCCCTCCAACAGCAACAAATCGCCCATCTGGACTAATTGCAACGCTATGCAAATTATCTCTGTAATGCATCTCAAAAATTTTGCCCCAACCAGTCACATTCCATGCTCGCACATAATTGTCGTCGCTGGCAGTGACAATATAATTTCCGTCTGCACTAAATATTGCTTTATTTACTTCACTATAATGAGGTAATTCCATAACTTCTTGTCCACTTTGTGCATCCCAAATTCGCGCGCTTCGGTCTTTACTACTGGAGAGAATATATCGTCCGTTTGGGCTAAACATGAGATGAGTAACAAAACCCTCATACTCTATATGAAAGGCTTCATTTTTATTCTTGATATTCCAAACTCGTATGGAGTTTTCTGCACTCCAGGCAACAAACTTACTATCTGGGCTAAATGCCATCGATACATCGTATTGATTAGTTGATTGCGAAATAAACCCATTTCCGCTATTTACTTCCCACACTCGTGCAGTTCCATCCCATCCACCTGCAGCAAGATATTTACCATCTGGGCTGAATGCTATAGAATCAACAGCATAATTGGACATACTGGCAATGATGTGACCACTCTGTACCTCCCATACTTTTATTATATTTCCTCCCGCCGACACAACATACTGTCCATCGGGGCTATAAGCTACATAAACTGTATTAAGCTTATCACCATGAGATACTTTGGCAATTGGCAAGGCCGCCAAATCAAGATAACGTCGCAAGGCTTGATCTGCCTGTAAATCTTGACCATATTTTGCGGCTTCAACTGCCAGCAATCCGCTTTGAATCATGTTTATTCCATTATTCATGTCAAGCAATTGAGATATTCCAGCTAATTCTCCAGCGCGAGCATGATTTACTTGTTCAGTAATCTCTTCAACTCGTAAACGAGTCTCATGAAGTTGAAAAGATAAAACAGTTATCAAAATCAAAGCCAAGATTAAACCTAAAATAGCCTCTATCAGTAATCGTTTATTTATCAAGTTTATTTCCTCTTAGATAACCCATCACCTTATAAATGCAATAATTCATTATAAGGTCGAAATCTATTCCCCAAACTTAATCCCTTGAGCCAACGGCAAATCCTTAGACCAATTAATCGTATTCGTCTGCCTTCGCATATAAACCTTCCACGCATCCGAACCAGATTCGCGTCCGCCGCCTGTTTCCTTTTCACCACCAAACGCGCCGCCGATCTCCGCGCCTGATGTGCCGATGTTGACATTGGCAATGCCGCAATCTGATCCGCCTACAGATAAAAATGTTTCAGCCTCGCGCATTGAATCTGTAAAGATAGCAGATGATAACCCTTGTGGCACATCATTATGAATCTGCACGGCTTCTTCAATGGTTTCATATTCAAGCAAATACAAAATCGGAGCAAAGGTTTCTGTTTTGACAATTTCGGTTTGGGCAGGCATTTTGATAATGACAGGCTGAACAAAATTCGGACCGAGATTTGAAAGCATCTCACCGCCAGAAACAACTTCGCCGCCATCTGCTTTTGCTTTATTAATTGCGTCCATCATTTCTTCAACCGATGTATTCACCACCAAAGGACCCATCAACATATTTGCGTCCAACGGGTCGCCGATGCGAACTTGTTGATAAGCATTCGCGAGTCGTTGAGTGAGATCTTTTGAAATCGATTTGTGCATAATAATTCTGCGTGTGGATGTACAGCGTTGTCCCGCTGTTCCAACGGCGCCGAATAGAATCGCGCGCGTCGCCATGTCAAGGTCAGCATTTGGCGTGACAATAATTGCATTGTTGCCACCCAGTTCCAAAATTGTTTTTCCAAAACGCCTTGCGACTGTTTCAGAAACATGAATGCCAACACTGGTTGAACCAGTAAATGAAACCAACGGCACACGTTTATCATTTAACATCAACTCGCCAACATCACGTCCAGAACCAATCGTCAAATTAAAGATTCCAGACAAGCTATGATCCGCCATCACTTTGTTCGCGATATGCGTCACCGCAATCGCAGTCAACGGCGTATAAGATGAGGGCTTCCAAATTATAGTGTCGCCACAAATCGCCGCAAGTGCAGAGTTCCACGACCAAACCGCAACAGGAAAATTAAACGCCGTCACCAATCCCACAATCCCCGACGGATGCCACTGTTCATACATTCTATGCGAGGCCCTTTCGCTGTGCATCGTCAGCCCATACAACATGCGCGATTGCCCCACCGCAAAATCACAAATGTCGATCATCTCCTGCACTTCGCCATGCCCCTCCGCGCGGATTTTTCCCATCTCAAGCGTGACTAAATCTCCCAATGCTTCTTTGACTTCTCGAAGCGCATTTCCTAAATCGCGGACAACTTCGCCTCTTTTCGGCGCTGGAAGCTGCCTCCATTTTAGAAAAGCACCTTGCGCCGCTGATGCTACTTTCTCATACGATTCAGGCGTGGCTTGAATCACTTTCGCCAATGCCTCGCCTGTGGTTGGATTGTATGAAATTAATTCCTTGCCGTTTTTATCCATCAACCAATTGTCCACACCAGTAGATGCACCTGCATTAACAGGTTGAATGTTTAATTTTTCGAGAAGAGATTTCATGGGAAGCTCCGTAGTTTAATTTTTAGAAATTCTAGCATGAAAAGAATACATCATGGAGCGCGGACTAAAGTCCGCGCTCCGAACAAAAGAGATAAAATAATAAGAATGAAAAGACAACTCTCTCACGGCGTATGTTTCTTATGCTTTTCTTTACTATTAAGTGCATGTCTCGCGCAGCCAACTCCGCAACCCACAGCAACAGCTAGCGGACCTCTGGTCATTACACCGGAGGAGAATCCATACGCACCAATTCCTGAAGATGTAAGTATGCAACAGGCGGGAGTAATCTTAACCTCTTTGGATCTGTCAGAGCTCGCTGACGTCACACCTCTACGCACCGAGTTAACGATTTTGGGTTCCATGCCAAGTGTGTGTAATGAACTGCGGATCAAGGTCAACCCACCTGACGATGTTTATCAGATATTCATTGAAATTTACAGCATCGTGAATCCAGATGTTGATTGCGAGAATGTATTCCAGCAGTTCGAGACCAGCATTTTGCTAGGAGAATATTCCGCGGGACTATACTCAATTTGGGTCAATGGCGGCTTTGTAGGAGATATTGTTTCATATTAGAGGAACATTTTGGAGGAGGCATCGTTAAGAGTAGAAAACAATCTGGAGATAAACATGAAAAATACTCTACTCACCCTTGTCATTATATTTTTTACTCTTACAGCGTGTACACCTGCTTTAGATGAACCCGTTAATAACAATGAGCCATCCACTCCGCCAACCAGCGACTACCTCCCCAACCCTGAAGATGCAAATCTTACTCGCGATGTAGTCTATTTAGATACTGTTGACCTGCTTACGCTGGAAAGTTTTCCTTTGCAGTTTACACTCGTATTCAAAGGTAATTTGCCCACGCCTTGCCACAAACTTCGTGTGGCTGCGAATCAACCAGATGCAGAAAATAAGATCGTAATGGAAGTTTATTCTGTTACAGACCCAAACACAGCCTGTATATTAGTGCTTGAGCCATTTGAGATTAGTTTCCCGCTCGGTGATTATCCACAGGGCCATTATACAATTTGGGTGAACGGCAAACAGGTCTCTGAATTCGATGCATAACAAAACATAATTAACCCCAAATTTAATCTGGACGCAGATGAACGCTGATTTACGCTGATAACAAAGCAAGAATCAGCGTTTTCTGCGTTTTTCAGCGTCCAAAATTGGGCTTAAAAACAAACTCACCTACGAAAGATTAATTTCGAGGTGAGTCATTTTTATTCTTCTTTGCTAATCTGTCCAAACCGTGCATTTGTTAGTTTCGCCAAATCATTTACAGGTAATTGAATATTCAAGCCGCGCTGACCACCTGAAATATAAATTTCATCAAACTCTTGCGAGGCGGAATCCATTAACACCTGAAACCCTTTATTGATCAACGCCAAAGGTGATATCCCGCCTGCCTGCAGACCCGTCAACATTTCTGCTTCTCGTTGGGTAGATAAAGACATTTTTTTCTCGTCTAAAAACGATGCCAACAGTTTCAAATCCACAACACGTGGACCTGGGATGACAGCCAGCACAGGTTTCCCTTTTTCGCGCGTGGTGACGATGGTCTTGAAAACTTGTTCAATAGGAACACCCAACAATTGAGCGGCATCCACTGCACCTAATTTCTCGGCAGGCAATTCATGCGCAGTATATTTTATTTTGTGCGCATCTAAAAACCTGGTGACATTATTTTTGATCGGCATAACTGGAATTATACCCAGCATGGGCACTGCGTAAGATGATTCAGAAAACCGGATCAAGACTGAGCGGGGAAAGAAGCGGTAGTACAATTACACAGTATCGCATAATTTAGTGAACAGAAAAATTTAATTTCTCTTCGCAATTTCTGATAAAAAGTTAACTTGATTATGAGACAAGCGATAATCGAATGAAATCTTCAGTTACGACCATTCCGCTTGAAAAACTTCTGGAGCAGCTTCCTGAAAACTATACGCTCGCAGATCGCGAAGTGGTACAACGCGCCTATCGGGTGGCAGAGGAAGCGCATCGCGAGCAAAAACGTCATTCAGGCGAACCATATATCAATCACTGTATTACGGTTGCAAATATTTTATCTGACTTAAAAGTGCCACCAGAAGTGGTAGCAGCAGGTCTATTGCATGATACAGTGGAAGATACGACCATCACGCTCGCAGATATCCGTCGTGATTTTGGGGACACTGTAAAAATTTTAGTGGATGGGGTGACAAAGTTAACTCACCTTCCGCGCGTTTCGCGTGGAGATCAACATGCTGATAATGGCAACAACGGGCAGGAAACAGAAGATGCGATTGTTGTTCCAGCTTTACTTGGCCGCAAAGAAGATATCGTTTCAGAGACTCTACGGAAAACATTTTTGGCCATGGGCGATGATGTACGTGTGGTGCTCATCAAACTGGCTGACCGTTTACATAATATGCGCACGCTTGGTCATATGCCTGAGCGTAAACGCATGCGAATTGCCCAGGAAACTCTTGAAATTTTTGCCCCCCTTGCAAATCGACTGGGCATCTGGCAAATCAAATGGGAACTGGAAGACCTCGGCTTTCGATATGTGAACCCTGAAAAGTATAAAGAGATCGCAGAACTGTTTACTGAGAAGAGGCCAGAACGCGAAGCACAGCTTGAGTTCATAAAAGAAAACTTAGTAAGTCTGTTGGCGAAAAATAATATTAAAGCTGAGATCAGCGGGCGTCCGAAACATATTTTTTCAATTTACAAGAAAATGCAAAAAAAGGACAAACCCTTTGATATGGTGATGGATGTGCGCGCGGTGCGCCTTATCGTTCCAGATGTGCCTGCATGCTACGCGGCGCTTGGTGTGATCCATACTACATGGCGGCCCATCCCCGGTGAGTTTGATGACTATATTGCTGCGCCCAAGGATAATTTTTACCAGTCTTTACATACGGCAGTAATTTACGAAGATAAACGTCCGATTGAAGTGCAGATCCGCACCCATGAAATGCACATTAATGCGGAGTATGGTATCGCCGCACACTGGCGCTACAAAGAAGGCACAAAACACGCAGATAAAAATTACGAGCAGCGTATTAATTCATTACGAAAAATGATGGAGTGGCGCTCCGATGTGAGTGATGCCGCGGAATTCGTTGAGTCTATGCGCACGGATGTATTTCAAGATCGTGTGTACATCTTTACTCCGCGCGGTGATGCAATTGACCTACCCGCAGGTTCGACACCGATTGATTTTGCTTATCACGTGCATACAGATATTGGTCATTGCTGCCGCGGTGCTCGTGTTAACGGAAAACTTGTCCCGTTGTATCAAGAATTAAAGACAGGCGATCAGGTTGAAATTTTAACTGCGAAGCGAGGTGCACCAAGCCGCGATTGGTTAAATCCAAATCTTGGTCTTGTTCGCACACAACGTGCCCGCTCAAAAATCAAAATTTGGTTCAAGAAACAGGAAGATGAACAGAATCTCGTGCAAGGTCGCGACACATTAGAACGCGAACTTCAAAGGCTTGGGCTTAACGAGATCAACTTTGAAAAGACAGCTCGCGACCTTGGTTTCAAAACAGCCGATGAAATGTTTGTTGATCTTGGCAACGGCGAACTTCCAATTGGAAAGGTCATCAAATTATTCGCCCAGCAGGAAGAAGTCAGCGATATTTTTGAGGTCAATCCATCCGTTACTCCAGCTACATCTACGAATGCGATAGAAGTTGTTGGCCTCAAAGGTATGCTTTCATCCATGGCGAAGTGTTGCAACCCGATGCCAGGAGATCAAGTGGTTGGCTTCATCACCCGTGGACGCGGCGCAACGATTCATCGTCAGGATTGCCCAAATATTTTACAAACAAAAGATCGTGAACGTTTACTTCAAGTCGGGTGGGGGCACGTAGAACGCACTTATCCTGTGCCCATAAAAATTAAAGCATATGACCGTCAGGGTTTGGTAAGCGATATCTCAAACCTGCTTTCAGATGAAAGCATCAATATTGCCGATGTAAAAGTAAATGTCAATCGCAGCATTGCTGATCTACGCCTTATCATTGAAGTGAAGGACCTCGCTCAACTCAGCCGCATTCTCACCCGCATCGAAAATCTTCCCAATGTAATGGAAGCGCATAGAACAAACCCAGGCTGATTTCATTGCAATAATAATATTACATTACACAACGTTCAATGAGGTATAATCTCGCCGCCTCAAGCTATGCTATCAGTCTCAGACGCACGCGCACGCATCCTTTCCCATTTTCAAAACACAACAGAAGAAACGCTTCCGCTGATTCAGTGCGCCAATCGCGTGCTGGCAGTAGATGTTACTGCGGCACATGATCTCCCCCTCTTTAATAACTCATCAATGGATGGTTTCGCCATCCGCGCCGTTGACTCACAAGGTGCCGAAGTCGATTCACCCTTAACCTTGAAAGTGGTTGCAGATATTCCAGCTGGGTCAGCACCGACGGTGATTCTTACAAAAGGCCAAGCCACACGCATTATGACAGGCGCACAATTACCACAAGGCGCAGACGCTGTCATTCCTGTGGAAGATACAGATTTCAACTCGCGCGAAGCGGGGACGGTTGCACCGCAAACGGTTTCATTTGCAAGAAATGTAAAGGCTGGAGAAAACGTCCGCCCGCGTGGGATGGATTTACATGCAGGAGATATTGTATTAAGAAAAGGCCGTAAGCTCAAGCCGCAGGATCTGGGTTTGCTTGCGATGTTGGGGATTGCAAATGTTGAAGTATATAAAAAACCGCTGGTTGCTTTGTTTTCTTCTGGTGATGAATTAATAGAAGTAGATGCACCGCTCACAGATGGAAAGATCCACGACTCAAATTCATATGCACTTGCCGCATTGATCGAAAGCACAGGCGCGGAACTATTACGGCTCGGTGTTGCAAAAGATACTCGCGAATCTGTGACTGACTTACTGGAAAAGGCTGCGAATGAAAAAGTAGATTTGATTATTTCTTCCGCAGGTGTAAGCGTGGGCGCATTTGACTATATTAAAGAAGTGATCGAATCTAATGGCAAGCTGGATTTCTGGCGCGTGAACATGAGACCAGGCAAACCGTTGGCTTTTGGCGAATATCGCAACAAACCATTTGTTGGGCTGCCGGGAAACCCTGTTTCAGCATTCGTTGGGTTTGAGGTTTTTGTTCGACCCATGCTTGAGAAGCTGAGTGGCCAATTGGACGGAAGCAGACTCAAGATTAAAGTAAGATGCGATGAAGAGATCGAGTCTGATGGTCGTGAAAGTTATCTACGTGCAAAAATCCGTAACGAAGAGGGAGTCTACATCGCAACCTTAACTGGTCATCAGGGTTCTGGAAATTTGCTCTCATTGGTACAGGCGGATGCTTTACTAATCATCCCCGCTGGTGTAAAATGCGTGCCTGTTGGTCAGGAAGTGGAAGCTTTGCTTTTATGAGGATACATGGATAAATGGTTGTACCGCGCATCCGTTGCGTTTGTGATTATAGGCTTGTTGGTTTCAACCTATATGCATATTTATAAAACAACGGGTAACGACGATATGTGTTTGGGAAGCGGTGGTTGCAATACTGTTATTCACAGCCGTTATTCAGAGGTAACCGACAATCTGACTGTTCCACTCGTCGGCATGATTGGGTTTGGGGCACTACTAATCGCCTTGTTGCTTGAGTCACGCTATAGTTTCTTTAAGACCAACGGAACCATCCTTGTTTTTGGAATGGCGCTCACTGGCTTTCTTTTCACAATATGGCTTATATATGTGGAGCTTGTAGAAATCAAAGCCATCTGCCCATTTTGTGTTACTACACAAATCACAATGATAATAATTTTTATTCTGTCGGTCACTCGCTTACTTAAAACACCCCCAATCGCAGGAGGAAGATAAATGCCCCGTATTAAGTGCCACTATTTAGATTGCGTGTTCTTGGATGAAGGTTATTGCTCTGCCGCAGCCGTTGAAGTAGACCCGGATACTGGCTGTGCTACATATACCCCCACTGACGGTGTTGCCAAGAAAGATGAAGGCTGGGAAGAAGATGAAACAGAAGACTGGGATGAAGAAGATGGGGACGAAGAAGATGATGACTGGCTAGACGATGATGAGGACGAGATTTAATTCGTCTCATTCGTAACTGAAAGCTGATTCTAAAAATAAAAAAGCCTTCTCTGCGCGAGGAGGCTTTTTTGTTTTCAAGTTGGGCGTATAATCTGTATATAAGGAATTATACAGAACAGTTCCGCATAAATTATAGTTGGGCGCTTAGTTCGTTTCGCCTCAATCATTAATAAGGATATTCCTCAATATGCAACAAATCGTTGAAAAAGAATGAAAGCTCTAGGCAAGTTCTTGATTTGGCTTGTTGGTGTTGCACTCTCATGTTCGCTCGCATGGAGTTCATTTTTCCTAGGGGCGGAGGATCGAGAGCACTTGCACACGCGAATATCCAGTTACTAATTCAACCTGATTGGAACGCAGAGCAGACAATCAATCAGGCAGAAAAAGCCATCCTGTCGCTCGATTATGTAAAGCAACCACAGAATCCTAGTAAGTTCGCAGACCTAGAGGAGCGATCTTACAAAAAGGGAAACTTCACAATTTCATACTCTCCCGAGGATGGAGAGTACAAACTACTAGCAGTTTGGCTACATTTCTACGAAGAGGATGAATATGCTTTTAGCGAGGCAGGGTTTACGGAATATGAATCTATTCGTAAAGCACTAGCTACGGCAGAACTTGAGCAATCGTTGGAGAATGATCCACGTTACCCTGGCAGAACAATACAAACTCCTAAAATGTTTAACGACCGACACCCTCATCCTGAACAGAGCAGCGCCACGGAAATACTATTTGGACTGTCAACGCTTTTGTACTATGTACTTATATTTTTCCTTCCAGGATTCTGGATTGCTCTAAAATTCTTCCGTCATCTAGGGATATCAAATATACTAAAGAGAATCATATTCGTTGTATCAACCAGTTTAATCTTAGCTCCTACACCTTTACCAATTATTATGTTTGGACCCGTTTTCCTGCTTCCAATGCCATTTGTATTGCCATTCGTCCTAGAGTCAGGTGCTTTCCTTAAATTACTAGCGGTCTCAGTTGGTTGCACTGCAATTCTTGCGTCACTCATTTCGCTGCTTATTCGAAATCCTCGCCCTTCAAACGAAGTTCCAGAAATTCTGTCATGATCTCAATACCGCGCTTAACAAAGCGTGCCAGCGGACGGTTGTTCTCTTTTTATTTCTCCACAAACTGATACAACAATACTCCTGCTGCAACAGCAAGATTCAATGAACTAACACGTCCATGCATTGGAACGGACACTGTTACATCACATGCGGCTGTCTGCTCTTCAGTGAGTCCTTTTTGCTCATTACCTAATAATAAGATCCAGGGAGCTTGAGGGACAAGTGTGCGATAATCCACACTTGCTTTGGCAGATGTGCCAATGAGTTGAACATTGCCTTCACGAGTCCACGCGATGAATTCATCAAATGATGTTTGCACAATTGGCTTCCAAAATAAAGTTCCCATACTGGCGCGGATAACTGTAGGATGATAAAGCTCCACGCCGCCATCGAGCAGAAAAAGCGCATCGGCACCCACTGCATCCATGGTGCGGAGAATTGTCCCGACATTGCCAGGGTCTTGTGAAGCGACCAATGCAACAGCTCGCTTGATTGGCTTTAGGTCTTTGAGTTGAGTCTTCTTCTGATGAACGACTGCGAGAATGCCTTGGGGATTTTCTTTGTCAGCTAATGATTCCATTACTTGCGCGGTGACAGGTTGAGGCTGAAAAGAGAGACGCGTGATCAAGTCGTGCGCAAAGGGACTGGTCAACAAACCAGATGCGTAGAGAATCTCCTTCACATCCCAGCCTGCTTCCACTACTTCACCCACATGATGAATCCCCTCCACTAGAAATAATCCGCTTTCGGAACGTGCCTTCTTCTGATGTAAAGCACGTGCCTGTTTAATCAGCGGATTGCTTGGACTGGTGATCAATGATTTTCGCATGTCATCATTGTAAATGATTATTCTTCGGCTACGACAGTCAACTCAGCGCTCATGCCTGCTTCAAGGTGACCTTGTATGCCGCAAGTGACGGAATATTCACCAGGCACAGTGGGCGCAGTAAAAGTTGTTGTTATTGATTCGCCGGGTTGAACTTCCACATCCCAATAAACATTCGGGCGATCTTCTTCATTAAAATGATCACCGGCGTCTGTGCCGAGTTTAAAAATGACAAAGTCATGCACCACCGCGCCGTTGTTAGTTATATTCAATGTGATCTCCTGCCCAGCAGGGACAATGAACTTAGACGGCGAAAATAAAAATTCAGTGGTAAGCACATCATAGGTTGTGTGAGGTCCGTTTGCACCAGAACAGGCTGTAAACGCCAGGATCATACAGACTAGAATGAAAGAGTTGAAAATTTTCTTCACGTTTTTCTCCAATAGATTAAGATGAGTAAGTTTACCTATTTTTCTTCTGCTTTTCAATCAGGTTTTTTTGCCTTCCACATTTCTTTCGATTTGATTACACTAAAGATGCTTTATAAAATAAAGAAATAGGAGATTTTCATGGATCAATCTTACATCGAACTTAATCGCGCTTCAACAGATCGTATCCGCGCACTGGCTGAACGTCTCACCGACGAGGAAATGAAGCACCGTGTCGGTGAACATTGGACAGTAGGAATGGCCTTCGCGCATCTCGCCTTCTGGGACAGGCGTGTGATGTACGCTCTTGATATGACCGAGCGTAATGGCAAGCTATTCGTACCCGAAGTTGAAGTTGCAGTAAATGATCTATCCCTGCCGCTTTGGGCAGTCATCCCACCGCGCGAAGCAACACGCATTGCAATTGAAACTTCAGAAACATTAGATAAGCATTTGGAAAATTATCCGCCAGCTTTACTTGAGGAAATCTATAACTACAACAAACGCTGGGTTGTGCGCGCCTTACACCGCAATGAACATTTGGATGATGTTGAAGCGGCGTTGAAGAATTAAACAATATGTCGCTGCGAGCAGTTTTTCCGCGAAGCAGTCTCCTAATAACAAAGGGATTGCTTCGGGAAGAGCACCCTCGCAACGACATTGTTAACTAGACCTTGATAACCCTCCAACCAGTTGATATAATCTCATTGTCGTAATTACATAGTACTGCATAGTGGTAAAAGGACCCCAGCGAATGACGGACAGCATGTAACTAACCAAGTTTTTTAGGGCACACACCTGCTAAATCTATTTAGATTCTAGCCGAGGGCTTGCCCTCGGTTTTCTATTTAAGTTACGGAGTCATTATGCTTAGCATCCACAATCTTCATAAAAGTTACGGCATCCAGCCGATTTTACAAAATATAAATTTCAACATCAGCGCGGGCGAACGCATCGGCCTCATTGGCCCGAACGGCTCAGGCAAGACCACCCTCATGCGCATCCTCGCAAGAATCGAAAATCCCGACTCAGGAGTTATCTCTTCAACGCGCCCTAATTTAAGAATAGGATATCTTGCCCAGGGCATGATCTTCGACGAGGGACAAACGCTTCAATCCACCCTTAGCCTGCATACCGTTTCAGAAGCAGATCTTGAAGCTGAGATTGCATCTCTTGCCTCGGCATTATCCGCAGACCCAAACAATTCCACACTTCAAGAAAAATATGACATAACCCTCACCCGCCTATCCAATTTCCACTCACCACTTACTAGCATCCTCATACCGCTCGGCTTAAACGACATTCCCCTCGACACGCCCATCTCTCACCTCAGCGGCGGACAAAAGACTCGACTCATGCTCGCTCGCGTTTTACTCGAAGATCCACATCTGTTATTGCTTGATGAGCCAACCAATCATCTCGACATTGAAATGCTCGAATGGCTTGAAGATTGGCTCAATCGCTTTCAAGGCGCTGTACTGATCGTCTCACACGACCGTGCGTTTTTGGATAATACTGTTACATCCATTCTTGAACTTGACCCGAAGACACAATCCCTGCGGGCATATGCAGGTGATTACAGTGACTATCTGGAATTCAAGGAAAAAGAATACGACAAGAAATATGAAGAGTATAGCGATCAGATTGCTGAGCTAAGAAAATTACATAATGCAGCGAGGCATCTCAGGCGCATATCGCAATTCAAAAAAGGCGGCAAAAGCGACACAAACGATAAATTTGCCAAAGGCTTCTTTGGTGATCGCACTACTCATACCGCACGCCGCGCTCTACGAATAGAAAAACGTATTGAGAATACTTTAGAGGAAGACCGCAAAGAGAAGCCAATCCAAAACTGGCAAATGAAACTGGATTTTGGTACGTCTGCGCATCAGTCTAAAGATGTGTTGATCACTGAAAAATTATCAGTTGGGTATGACATACCTTTGCTCACGGGTTTGAATCTCAACATCCGGGCGGGACAACGCATTGCATTGACGGGTCCAAACGGTACAGGCAAGACTACACTCATCCGCACAATTGCTGGAAAATTGGAGCCTCTTGCAGGCACGTTGAAACTTGGCTCAACAGTCAAACTTGGATATATGACGCAAGAACAGGAACTGCTCGATCCAAATCTCAGCGCACTGCAAACCATTCAAAGCGTTACATCCTTCAATGAAACTGAAGCGCGAAATTTCCTACATTATTTTCTATTTGAAGATGATGATCCGCTTCGCCCAATGCGTGAACTTTCGTATGGTGAACGTGCCCGCCTGCAATTGGGAATGCTCGTCGCACAGGGCTGTACTTTCCTATTGCTCGATGAACCGATTAATCATCTCGATATTCCGTCACGTGCACGGTTTGAAGAAGCTCTTGCCAACTTCAAAGGGACAATCCTTGCAGTCGTTCATGATCGTTATTTCATTGAGCAGTTTGCATCTGATGTGTGGACTGTTAAAGATGGGAAGATCATCAAATAGGCGAACCATGCAAAATAAAAAATTTACACCCTATCCTGATGTGAACGAGATTATAAATTTACTTCTTTCCGGCGTGAAAGAAATTTTAGGAAGACAATTCCTTGGCATGTATTTATATGGTTCACTCGCCAGTGGTGACTTTAACTCCGAAACCAGCGATATTGATTTCCTCGTTGTCACAACCGATTCGCTTTCAGATGAAACAATCTCTGAACTCGAAGCAATGCATAACCGTACTTGGGCAACCAACTTGAAGCGGGCTGGCAAACTGGAAGGGGCTTACGTTCCCAAAGAACTAATTCGCAGACACAATCCAAATGGTAGTCGCTGTCCAACAATCAACGAGGGGAAGTTCTATATGGACGGACTGGGAAGTGACTGGATCATTCAGCGGCATGTCCTGCGCGAATATGGTGTTGTTGTGGAAGGTCCTGACCCGAAAACGATAATTGATTTTGTGACAGCGAGTGATATTCGAGGAGCAGTTTTGGGCGTACTGCGTGAATGGTGGTTTCCAATGCTTGATGACCCGTCATGGCTGCGTGAGCATGAAATCGGAGATCAAGCTTTTGCTGTCATCACTATGTGCCGTGTCCTTCATGCGCTTGAACATGGGACAATTGTCTCCAAACCTAAAGCGATCCAGTGGGCGCGTCAGAAACTGGATACTCCATGGATATCACTTATCGATAAGGCTATGGCCGCCTCAGAACATAAAGAACAGGGTGATCTTTTGAATGATGCATTGGATTTCATTCGGTTTACAATGGACTTTATAAAATAAGGTGACAGTCACTTATCTTGTCTGTTTCTTCGGGCAAAAATCATCCAAAGTGACTGTCACCTGTTATTTTGAGAGAGAAAAATATGGTCACATATCGTGATTATGAAGATAAAGATTGGAATGCAATCTGCCAGATCCATGACCGAGCACGGCCTGATGAATTGGTCGGCTCTTGTGATCCGCGCGGATTTATTCCTATTGAACAAGATAAGGAAGTTGAAGACCTAAAACTTAGTCGCAAATTTGTGGCGGTTATTGATGATAAAGTCGCTGGCTTTGCCGGCGTGGACGATGATTATCTGGCCTGGCTCTATATTGATCCCGATCATTATGGCAAAGGCATTGGCCGCGAACTGCTCAAGATTGGAATCCGCGAGATCGGCAAGTATGCCTGGACAGTTGTCTTGGATGGTAACCATAAAGCGATTGCTCTTTATGAAAGCGAAGGATTTAAAGAGGCAAGCCGCTTTGCAGGAGACAATAACGGGTATCCCTGCATGTGTTTACGAATGGAACGAGGAAAATCTGCTTAGTTTATAATACTCTTTATGAAAATCTTTCGTTGGCTGGCGTGCTCACTGACATTCCTTTTAATTTCGTGTCAGCCAAATACACCTTCTTCTGTGACGATTATAGACGGACAAAAAATTCACACCAGCGTGTCTAGTGAACGCGTGCCGTTGACTTTGCTTATACAAAACGGATTCGAGCCACAACCAAATGACCGTGTTCTGGTCAATGGAATTCCCGCTCCTATAGACCAGCCAATATCTGCAACAGATTCTATCCAATTACAAATCCGCCGCGCAGTGACTTTGACTCTTAACACGCCGCAAGGCCAGCAAACGATTCAAACATCCGCGCTGACAGTTGCTGAAGCATTGAATGAAGCAGGCTTTTCATTAAGCAAAAATGATCTGCTCGACCCGCCTGCTGAAACTCCTATTATAGAATCTCTGACAGTCATATCAGTCATATATACGCCCGCGCGTGATCTAACTATTTATGTAGGCGAAAATATAGTTAACATCCGCTCGGCCGCAGGGACGGTTGGTGAGGCACTTGCTGAGGCTGGGATTCCGCTCATTGGTTTAGATACCAGTTCCCCGCTTATGAATGAAGCGCCTCCTCCTGACGGGCAGATCCGCGTAGTGCGAGTCAATGAGACTATCGAAGTCGCATTGGAGCCAATTCCATTTACAGAGCAGGTAGTCTCATCGCCTGATGTACCTTTTGGTCAAAAGGAAACGATTCAGCTTGGTATCGATGGCATAACTATGATCCGCACCCGTGTTCGTTATGAAGATGGAAAAGAAGTGAGCCGTGCAACTGAAGATGAAACAGTGATGCGCGAACCGCAAGTGCGTATTGTACAAAGCGGAGAAAAGATTGTGCTTGCGCCTGCGGGAGGCGATATTCCTTATGAGTATTGGTTTGCAACAGAAATGTATGCTTCATGGTATTCACCTTGTAATTCTGGCACGGGAGGCTGTTCTTATGGAACCGCAAGCGGCGCGAGAGCTGGCCATGGAATAGTGGCAGTGGATTATTCTATCTATAGTGAGCTAGCCGGGATGCGAGTGTACATTCCTAGTTACGGCATTGCAACCATCGGAGATACGGGAGGCGGGCCCATTATTGAAACTGCGTTTGGTGTACCCCGCACAAAGTGGATCGATTTGGGATATGACGACCCTGCCATCGGCGCTCTTTCAGGCTGGGTCACTGTATATTTTCTTGCACCTGCGCCTGCAGAGATTCCTTATTTTTTGAAATAAAAAATGACTCGAGCCCAAAAAAATATCATCTACGTTCTTTTATTCGTTATTGTTATTCTGGTTGGCGGGATAGGATATTACGCATTTCAAAGCTATCAGTTATTTGCGTCACAACCGCTGGGCCCGGCTCTTCCATTTTCGGCAGCAGAATTGCCAGCTACGTGGACGCCATCTCCTGCCACAGAAGTTACATCATCGGGTCTGGTAACACTTGTTCCTACAATTTCATTTCCGACAAACACTCCTACGGCGATGTGCGGCGGTCAAAACGTTATGAACATCTTGATGGTCGGTGCAGACTCTCGCGCCGACAGTTATTTATACGGCTTGGCAGATGCGATCCGCATTGTACGCGTGGATTTTGTCACGCCAAAAGTAACAGTACTGGAATTCCCGCGTGACCTGTGGGTAGAGATTCCTCACATTGAAGATAACTTAAATGGACAGGATCATGAAAAATTAAATCAAGCCTATCTATATGGTCAGCGGGGCTTTGGATATTGGGACGACCCTAGTGCAGGACCTGGCTTGCTTGCGCTTACACTTAATTTAAATTTTGGTGTGCAGACCGATCACTATGTGTCTGTTAATATGCGTACTTTTGAAAAAGTAGTCAATGCTGTGGGTGGAATTGATATTCATGTCCCTAATAAAGATATAGCCGACAGCACAGATCTGCCTATTGGAAATAATCATTTGAATGGTGCAGAGGCTTTGAAGGTCGCGCGCAATCGTCAGGAAGGAACATTCGGACGTGCCGATAATCAAAACATTGTGTTTTGTGCATTACGAAAAAAACTTACCAACCCAAAAGTTGTTACCGAAATACCAGAGTTGATCGAATCATTCCGCGATAACATCCTCACAGATTTCACGCCAGCGCAAATTGGTCAATTGGCCTGTCTGGGCACAAAACTTCCGCCAGAAAATATTGTCTTCGCAAGCTTCCCTCATGAGTTATTTACGCAAACACGTATTTACGATCCCGTTTTTGAAAAAAGGGTTGCCATCTGGGATGTAGATTTCAACATCCTGCGCGATTACGTTGCACGTTTTCACGCAGGCACATGGCCCGAGCCGCACATCGTCGTCCCATCTACAACAACAGAAGAAGAAACCGAGATCGTCTGCGAATGACAAAATATTCATCCATTCCTGCACTTGACGCAACTGCTGTTCTTAAACGATTTCATTTACGCGCCGATAAAGCCCTTGGGCAAAATTTTTTACAAGATTCATCCATTCTTGAAAAGATTGCTGATGCGGCAGAGATTCAGCATGATGACTGTGTTTTGGAAATTGGTCCCGGCCTCGGTAGTCTAACTCGCTATCTGGCTGTCTCTGCCAAACAAGTAACAGCGGTCGAACTGGACCCGGACCTGCTCGCCCCACTAAAAGCAGTTCTCACGCCTTATCAAAACGTCCGTGTGGTTCATGGGGATATTCTTGAGCTTTCCATTTCAGAAATTATAGAACAGCCTAATTATCTCGTCGTTGCAAATATTCCATATAACATCACATCCGCGATCATTCGTCACTTATTGGAAAGTAATCCCAAACCTCGCAGAGTCGTGCTCACCGTTCAAAAAGAAGTTGCAGAACGGATCTGTGCCAAACCCGGTGATTTAAGTCTATTAGCCTTAAGTGTGCAAGTGTATGGCAAGCCCAGCATCGCTGCAAAAATCCCAGCCAGTGCTTTTCACCCCGCCCCCAAAGTGGACTCTGCTGTTCTACGAATTGATATTTATAACGAACCTCTTATCCCAAATGAATTAATCAAAACTTTCTTCAAACTAATCAAAGCAGGTTTTGGTCAAAAACGAAAAACACTCCGCAATTCATTATCCGCGGGCTTGCATATTTCACCCAAAGAAGCAGAGAACTTGCTTACCTCCGCAGGCATAGATTTCATGCGAAGAGCAGAGACTTTATCGATAGAAGAGTGGAAGCTATTGTGTGAAACAATAACAGGGCAATAAGGAGAATAAAATGTCAAAGTCAAGAAGAATATTTTTTTCATTCGTTATTATTAGCATCGTTAGCTCTTGCAATCTGCCCGGCGGACAAGTTGCGGATGACGCAGCTCTGATTGCAACGATCACTGCACAGGCCGCACTCCTTCAATCTCCCAGCACAACGCCGACAGAGACTCAGGCTATAACAAGCACTTCAATTCCCACTTTTACATTTACACCTGAAACATCCCAGTCCATTTCCTTTACTGATACGCCTATTCCTGGGTCAACTTCAGGGACGCCAACGGTATCTGTCAGCCTGGATACAAATTGCCGCAAAGGTCCAGGCCAACAGTATGATGTAAGCGGCGCATTGCTCGTCGGTCAGACTGCTGAAGTAGTCGGCAAAAATTCAGCTTCCAATTATTGGATCATCAAGACCCCGAGCAATTCATCAGCGACTTGCTGGCTCTGGGGTCAATATGCAACTGTCCGCGGGGATACGAGCGGTTTGGCTGAAGTGGCAGCGCCTCCAACACCGACGCCTACTTCCACACCCAAACCAACGGTAACGCCGAAACCCACCCCGCCTGCAGCCGCCTCAAACTTGAGTGAACAAAATACATGCACCATAAGCAACAATCCTAATTATCGGGATATTACAGCAACACTTACCTGGGCTGATAATTCCAATAACGAAAAAGGTTTCAATATTTATGCGATAAGTATTTTTGCTGCTGGCCCGCAACCCGATAGACTTATTGGCTCTGTGGGGCCAAATAGTACAAGTTATGTTTACAAAGAGACGGTTTTCCGCGGGACCGGTGCTTTATTGAAGGTGGAAGCATTTAACGATACAGGCAAATCTGAAAAGGTGGCCATCACCCTTGCACTTAATTGCCCTTAACATCTAAATAGCATACTTTGGTTTTATATAACACAAAGCGAATTACTTCGTTAATATTATTAATTAAATAAGAATAAATATTACAAGTAAAAGGAGATTTATCCTATGTTCCCACTCGGTGATGATACACCTCGTAGAGCTGTTCCAATAGTCACATATGCGCTTATCGTCCTCAACGTCTTATTCTTCCTCGTAGAGTTAAGTGGCGGCGATGCTTTTATCCAGCAATGGGCTTTTGTTCCCAGCCGTTTTATGGCCAATCCTGTTGCTGATTTTCCAACCCTATTCACTTCCATGTTTATGCATGCAAGCTGGGTTCACCTTGGCGGCAATATGCTTTACTTATGGATCTTCGGTGATAATGTAGAAGATCGCTTTGGATCGGTCAAGTTCCTTGTCTTCTACTTGATTTGCGGCCTTGCAGCAACATTCTCACAATTGGCATTTAGTATGGGCTCAAACATTCCTAACCTGGGAGCCTCTGGAGCAGTTGCAGGTGTTCTTGGTTCTTATCTCCTAATGTTCCCACAGGGAAGAGTCCGCGTGTTAATGGGAAGAGGCATTATTCCCATGCCTGCCTTGATCGTGATCGGATTGTGGTTCGTTCTACAACTGTTCAGCGGCTTTGCTTCCATTACCAGCGCAGCCTCAGACACTGGTGGCGTAGCTTACATGGCCCACATCGGCGGATTTATTGCCGGGTTTATCTTGACTTTTTTCCTACGCGGAAATCGTACTACAGCTTACAGTTGAAAATAACTAATATATACATGTCAAAGCCTCATGGATTTCTCAATGAGGCTTTTATTATTAATAAGTATATGAGTAAAGAGTAGAACGGCTTATGTAAAAAATATAGTACTAATGATTTACTAATAATTGGTACTAATTGCATATTCATCTCCTTGACCTGACAACAAGTTATGTCATAATCATATAGTTATAAAAGGAGAAAGAAAATATGTTAAAAAAGAAACCATTCTTATTGTTATCTATACTTTTGATGATTGCCCTTCCAGCCTGCAATCTCCCCAGCGGAGAACCAACTACAAGTCCAACACCTGATTTGGCCTTAACCATAACTGCCCTTGCGAATAGTACACCCACGGCCACTTTAGCCACAGCAACACCTCTACCTCTGCTCACCTCAACGCCAGGTTTCACATCCACGCCATCTGTACCAACTGTAACAGTGAGCCAAAACACGAATTGCCGCACAGGCCCCAGTACGCAATATGACCTGGTTGGCGGATTGCTGGTTGGACAAAGCGCGGAAGTGGTCGGGAAAAATTCTGCATCGGGTTATTGGATAATCAGAACCCCTGGCAGCTCGGGAACATGCTGGCTATGGGGCCAATTTGCAACCGTTAGCGGGAATATAGCTGGTTTGCAGGAGTATGCAGTACCACCCACACCTACTCCTTCAGCAACACCTACCCCAACCTCCACACCAACACCGCCAGCCGCTGTCACCAATCTGGTTGCCGCAAAAGTCTGCATCCCGCTTCCTCCACCTAATTATCAATATACTGGAAATATTACCTGGCAGGACAATGCCAATAATGAAAAAGGCTTTAACGTTTATTTCAACGGCAGCCTATTTGGAACTGTTGGGCCGAATATAACCACTCATCCAATTCCGCCGGTGGTATTCCCCATGGGAGTACCAATTACCCTGAGCGTGGAAGCTTTCAACGACGGCGGTAAATCTGCAAAAGTAGATGTAGTCATCATCTGCCCGTAAGTTTTCCCAGATATAAAAATGCCCCGCAAAATATTTTGCAGGGCATTTCTTTTTAGGCATTTTTAAAAATAGATCAGAATTCCATTGGTGAAGTTGCGAAAAAAACAGAATAGTTGTATAGTATACAAATGTGTGAAGAATTTTTATTGGATGTCACGAAGCAGAAATGCCTATATTGAATCGTGAAGAAAGGTTAAAAAATATGAACTCAGCCAATCTAACGCATCTTATTTACACCAGCGTCGCTTCTCCACAACTCGATGCTTCTGACCTCAAGCAGATATTGCAAGTTGCACGCAGTAATAATTCTCAAAGCTCAGTAACTGGAATGCTGCTCTACATCTCAAACAGTTTCTTTCAAATATTGGAAGGCGACGAAGCAACCTTGATAGACTTGTTTAAAATCATCTCTGCAGATCCACGTCATGTTAATGTAACAATGATCATTCAGGAACCAATCGCAGAACGTGCCTTCGGAGATTGGACGATGGGGTTTTCAGAAGTCGCCCCGTCCGAACTGGAGGAGGTTGAAGGCTTAAGTGATTTCTTTCAAAAAGGCGATTCTCTAACTAATCTGCAGCCTGGCCGTGCCAAAAAACTACTTTCTGCCTTTGCCAAAGGTCGCTGGCGTGCGCGGCTGGATGGCGCCGCCAAGTGAGCGATTCCCCACCACCTGCTTATGATTTGGATGATATTAACGAATCAGGCTTTTCATTCGCATTTCAGCCGATTGTTGACATAGATACACGGACTGCTTATTCGCACGAGGCACTTGTCCGTGGCCTGAACAACGAGCCTGCCTACCAGGTAATAAAGCGCTACTCAAGTGAGCAGACTCCAGCGTTTGATTCAGCCTGCCGAACCAAAGCTATTGAAGTGGCCGCACGAATTGGAATCCATACCCATTTAAATCTCAACTTTCTTCCCAGTGCAGTCCTGAATGTAGAGTTTGGATTGAATTCCATGATCGAGGCCGCAAATCGAAATTTATTTCCGTTACAGAGAATCGTCGTCGAGGCAACTGAAGTCGAAGCGATTGGTGATCATGCTCACTTTGCGCAGGTCATCAACGAATACCGAAGGGCTGGAATGAAGTTCGCAATTGATGATTTTGGCGCGGGCTATTCCGGTTTGAGCCTGCTTTCCGAATTTCAGCCTGATATTCTTAAGCTGGACATGGGATTGGCAAGAGGCATTCAGTCCCATGGCCCACGACAGGCTATTGTGCGCGCCATTGCACAAGTCTGCGTTGATCTCGGCATAGACTTTGTTGTTGAGGGAGTAGAAACTGTCGAAGAGTTTTCGTGGTTCAACGATCTAGGTGTGCATCTGTATCAGGGCTATTTGTTCGCCAAACCCATGTTTGAGGCTATGCCACCCTTCCAAATCCCTGATTTAAATTAAGTTTATATACAATATCAAAAAAGGTCTCACCAACAAATGTCAGCGAGACCTTTTACTATTAACCACTTACAAAACTAAGTTCCCTCTTCCCAGGAATTCAAATACTTCAACTGTTGGTCGGTGAGGATATCGATCTTTATGCCCATTGCTTCAAGTTTAAGGCGGGCGATTTCATTATCAATATCGGTTGGAACAGAATATACCTTCTTCTCCAACTTATCTGCATTCTTCGCCATATACTCGGCAGATAATGCCTGGTTGGCGAAAGACATATCCATAACAGAAGCAGGATGCCCTTCGGCAGCAGCAAGGTTGATCAAACGTCCTTCGCCGAGGATGTTAATCTTACGTCCGTCCTTCGTCTCATATTGATGAACGAATTCACGCACATGTTTTGGCTCTCTCTTGCTCATCTTTTCCAAAGCAGGGATGTTGATCTCAACATTGAAGTGACCAGAGTTGGCAACAATCGCGCCATCTTTCATTGTTTCAAAATGTTTTCCATCCAACACATTGATATCACCCGTTACAGTACAAAAGATGTCACCGATCTTAACGGCTTCAGCCATGGCCATTACTTGATAACCATCCATTACCGCTTCAAGCGCCTTCATTGGATCTGTTTCAGTCACGATGACCATAGCACCCATACCACGAGCACGGGATGCGAGACCGCGTCCGCACCAGCCGTAGCCTGCTACAACAAAATTTTTGCCT
>JACMLM010000015.1 GCA_014379595.1 Anaerolineales bacterium | reverse complement strand
CTGGAACCTACAAAATTTTCTGCTCTGTCCAAGGTCATATTGAAGCAGGTATGATCGGTGAGTTGATCGTTGTTTCTGAATAAAAAATTTAAACCACCCAAGGAGAAATAAAATATGACTACAGTAACTTATAACGTTCCCGCCATTCACTGCGGACATTGCATCCATACGATTGAAACCGAAGTGGGTGAGTTGCAGGGCATTCAATCTGTTAAAGCAGATGAAACCACTAAGAAAGTTGAAATTACCTTTGATACACCTGCCAGTGAGCAGACTATCAAAGCTTTATTGGCAGAGATCAATTACCCGGCTGAAGGTTTGATCACACTGTAAAAATAGGAGTTCTCCAGCGGCATCCCCCAAGTGGCGGGGACAAATACTCTCCTGCCGATGGATGTAACTTGCACAGTTTAGGTTTACCATGTACCTAGGCTCCAACCATCAACATGATGACCAATTTTAAGAGTTACGATGGAAAGGCGCTGAACATGGGCGGCGCTTTCAAGCTAATAATAAACAAAATGCAACTATTAAAAAAGGAGAAATTATGGCAACTACAGTACATGATCCCGTCTGCGGCATGGATATTGATCCCGCAACTGCTGCTGGAAAATCTGAATACAATGGACAGACTTATTACTTCTGCTCGCTGGGTTGTAAAAAGTCCTTCGACGAGAGCCCTGAAAAGTATCTCGACAAACAGGAAATATAAAATGCGAAAAGTTAACTGGTTGGTCGTTGGAATTATAAGCATCGTTGCCATTTTGTTCCTGTTTGGAGGAGGCATGATGATGGGTGGCTGGGGCTATCGTGGATGGAGCATGATGGGGCCAGGCGGTATGCTCGGACCTGGCGGCATGATGAATAATTGGGGATACGCTTCCTCTCCTTCTCCCCTCGGTTGGGTCGGGATGATCTTCATGTGGCTGATCCCTGTTGGCTTAATTGTTCTGGCAGCATTCGGCGTCGTCTGGCTTGTGCGCAAGGGTGGCAACTCCACACCTCCTGCATCCTGAAAACTATTTCAACCTTTACGGATGGCTTATTGCGAAATAGGCCATCCTGCATATCTTGAACAGATATGTGCAGAAAGTTTAGATCAGAGTTTTTCGCTGCATGGTTTTTTTTTCTAAAGTAGGCTGAGCTGAGTAGTTACAAGAAATGCGAGGATTAATTAAATGAACAACAAACGAAAATTCTCAACTGAAGAAGCTCGTTCGATCGGAACGCAACTCAAAATTGATTGGTCACAAATCAACCTGGAGCAGTTTCGGCGCGGGTTAGAGATAGAACTTGAACATGGCGCGATTGATCCGGAGACCAATGTGACTGGTGATGATCCTGTGCTTACGGGAAAAATTGCATGGGCGCACCTGAAAGAAATTAAAGACTACTACACACGCCTGGATCAGCTCGAGGCTGAGGCAGAAAAAAGGGCTTAACTGGCGGATGGAATGGTTCATCCATTACATCCATTGCATCCGTCAGTTTTTAGCAGAGAATGGTAACCGCTAATGGAAAAACGAAAGTCTCGTCCACCCATCTCTATATTTCTTTTTATTGCCTGTGGTATTTGGCTGATTGGGTTGGGTTTATATTTTATATTCCTGCGCCCCCCACTGCTCCCAGAAGATTTACGTTATATGGAAACTAGCATAGGCGATATTCAATCTGCCATACCGGGTCTGGAACGTTGGACGAACCATGTTTTTACTGTGATGGGCGGCTTTATGATGGGTTCGGGCCTGCTAACGATCTTAGCGGCGATGAATGCATCTGACATGCGAGAGAAACGAACTTGGATCTTCCTTATGTTGGCGGGGCTATTCACAGTTGGGATGATGACTCTAACTAATTTTCAGCTTAATTCCGATTTCAAATGGCTGCTCCTGATACCGGCTCTACTCTGGGTTATCGGATTGGTGTTCCCTTTCTTCATTCGTAGCAGCGACGGTTAACCAGTTGCGCAACCTGCGCGCTTTTCTTTGAGCTGGTATCTGAATGTTGATTATCAGAAAGAACGCCCTGGTCGCATCAGGGTGATTGCTGAGGAACTAACTATGAAGCAACAGCAAGATACTATTTTAATCACAGGTACCAGCGGCCGGATCGGCTATCCGCTAGCGAAGCGTTTGTCGGAATCATTTAATGTAGTCGGCTTTGACCGGCGCGCACCGTCGCATCCCCCACCCAGCGCCGAATGTCTGTACGTGGACTTAACTTCAGACGAAAGCCTGCGCCGCGGACTGGAAGCCATCCGTGAGATGCACGGTAACCGCATTGCCTCTGTGATCCATCTGGCCGCCTATTATGATTTTTCCGGCGCGCCGAGTCCGCTCTATGATGAAGTCACAGTCCGCGGCACCGAGCGCCTGTTGCGAATGTTGCAGGATTTTCAGGTTGAGCAATTTATCTTTTCCAGTACAGACCTGGTGCACGCACCTTCCGCGCCCGGAAAACGCATCAACGAAGATTCGCCGCTCCAGCCCAAATGGCCCTATCCAGAGTCGAAGGTTAAGACCGAAAAGGTAATTCACGCCGAACGGGGCAAGATCCCCACCGTCATCCTGCGCATTGCCGGCGTATACAATGATCTTTGTAATTCCATTCCACTGGCACAACAGATACAGCGCTTCTATGAACACGACATCACTGCCTATCTCTTTCCTGGCGAGGTCACTGCCGGTCGACAGGTATTCGTGCATAACGAAGATGTGGTGGACTCTATTGTGCTTGCGGTCGCGCGCCGCAAGAAACTGCCTGCCGAAGTGACGCTGCTCATCGGTGAGGCTGAGTCACCCAGTTATGATGAACTACAGCGCATCTTCGGACGTTTGATCCATAACTCAGAATGGAAGACATATTCCATTCCCAAACTATTTGCCAAAGTGGGTGCATGGGCGCAGGAGAAACTCCCACTGGGCCGACCTCCCTTTATTAAACCCTGGATGATCGATCTCGCAACTGAAAATTTCGAACTTGACATTACGCGTGCCCACACGATACTGGGCTGGAAGCCCAAACACTCAGTGCGTGACACACTGCCGAAAATGATACCGTCACTCAAAGCCGATCCGCTGGCGTGGTACCGTGAGAATGAGATCAAGCCGCCGCTCTGGCTGCGCGAATTGGCATCCCCGGTCGATCAGGCGAAAGAGATTGAGCCTCATGAATTAATGCGCCTGGGCAAAGAGGTGCAGCATATGATTACGATGCCCAATACAATGGCAATGTCCAAACCGAAGGAGATCAACATGGAAAAGCATGATATGTCAAAGATGAACGATTCAAATACAATGCCCAAACCGAAGGCAAAACCTAAAGCGAAGGCAAAACCAAAACCTAATAAAGCAAAGTCCAAATCGAAAGTAAAGTCCAAACTGGTGAGACATGCCAAAGCATGACATGTCAAAGATGAACGATTCGAACGCAGGCAATCATGACTCAATGGGGATGAATATGAGCGGATCTGACAAAGACAATGATGATGTGCTCGCTAAAGAGTTACAGCTCGAACAGATGCGCGCACTGCAAAGGCAGTTGGATCTAGCATACCAACGCGAAAAAGATGCTCAGAAAAAAGAAGACGCCAAAGCACATTCGCTGATGGAGCAAAACCCGCGCGGGCATATTGCAATGATGAAGATGGAACAGGAACACCGGCAGTTGGCGCTTGAACTTCCGCGTCAATTGCTGCAACATGAAGCGCATGTCTATCAGGAATTGCAAAGTGCACAGGATATAGCCCAAGCCAAAATGCCTGAGACCGGCAAAATGATGATGGAGATGGTTTCCATGTCCCGCTGGTCGCAAATCCCATTACTTGTACTGGGCTTGTGGTTGATCGTCAGCCCATTCTCACTCGGTTATCGCAGCGTCCCGCTGATTTGGAGCGACGTTATCAGCGGTATTCTAGTAACAGTTTTGGCAGTGATTGCTTTTCGCACAAAGCGCGTCTGGGCTGCCTGGGCAAATACATTCGTAGGCTTATGGCTGGCTTTCGCTCCGATCGCTTTTTGGGCGCCAGACGCTGCCGCATATGCAAACGATACTTTGGTGGGCATGCTCGTGATTACATTTGCTGTGCTCATCCCCATGATGATGACCATGCCGGGACCCGATGTTCCGCTTGGGTGGTCGTACAACCCGGCCTCATGGCAGCAGCGCGCGCCTATTCTGGCTCTTGCGCTCTTGAGTTTTTTCCTTGCACGCTACATGACCGCGTTTCAATTAGGTCATATCTCGTGGGTCTGGGATCCGATTTTTGGCGACGGCACTGTTAAGGTTCTCGGTTCCGATCTCTCTAAATCTTTTCCCATCTCAGATGGTGGGCTGGGCGCGTTTGTCTATCTTGTCGAACTCCTCTCGGGTTTTATGGGCGACCCGCGCCGCTGGCGCACCATGCCGTGGATGGTGGCGCTCTTTGGCTTTATGGTCATACCCCTTGGCGTGGTCAGTGTTGTGCTGATCATGTTGCAGCCGATCATCATCGGCGAGTGGTGTACGGTTTGTCTTCTCTCGGCGCTGTTTATGCTGATTATGATCGCGCTCTCGATTGACGAAGTGATTGCCATGCTTCAGTTCCTAATGCAAACTCGCCGCGCCGGCAAATCGGTTTGGCGCGCGTTCTGGCTTGGTGGCGATGCCTTGGGAGATAACCTGACACCACAACGACCGCAGACAGATCATCCAAGTCAGATGTTCTGGGGCGTGACAATTCCGTGGAATCTGCTCGTGAGTGCGTTATTAGGCGCGTGGCTGATGATTGCGCCCGACGTCTTTCAAACCCAGGGTCAGGCAGCAGATAGCGATCACATTCTTGGCGCGCTGGTCGTAACGGTTGCCATCGTCGCCTTTGCAGAAGTGACCCGCGCCGCTCGCTTTATCAATATTGCGCTTGCACTCGCCATTATCGTGCTACCGTGGGTATTCGGTGGAGCGACGTTCGTTTCAGGAATCAATAATCTAATCACCGGTATGCTGATCATCGCGTTAAGCATTTCGCCGGGCAAGATAAAGAACACATATGACAATTGGAATGCACTGATTGTGTAAATTAAAGGAAGATAACTATGACTCAACATGATCCCGTATGTGGAATGGAAATCGAACCCCAAAGTGCTTTTGCGAAACGCGAGCACATGGGGCAGACGTTTTACTTTTGCTCTCAATCCTGTGTCGATCAATTCGACAAAGACCCGCACCATTACATGATGACGTCTGCAACGACGGGCTTCAATCCGCAAATGACTCTCACTCGCATTGAGCTACCCGTGAGCGGTTTGCCGTTAAAGGATCATGCGACACACCTTGAGTCGACTCTGCGCGCCGTGAATGGTGTCGCTGAGGTCAAGGTCAACGTAGCGGCGAACAGGCTTGAGGTCCAGTATGACGCGGGAAAAGTGGATGTATCAAAACTCGTGGGTGCGGTCAAATCCATTGGCTTTCAAGTCGGCGGCACGAACGTCAAGATCGGGATCGAGAATTTACGTTGCGCCTCGTGTGTGAAGTTTATCGAAGATGAGTTGAAATCCACACAAGGCGTTTTGAATGCAACCGTTAACATCGCCACTCAGGAAGCGACAGTGGATTATCTTCCACAAAATACAACGCTGGCAGAATTGAACAAAGCCATTGAGACCTGGGGTTACAAATCGCGACAAGCAACAAGCGACGCACCTGTGGACAAACAGGAAGAAGCCCACGCCAATGAATACCGTAAGTTGATGAACAAGTTTTGGTTCGCAGCCGCGATCTCTGTCATTGTGATGATCACGGCATATTATCAGATCGTGCCTGTCCTGCGTGACTTGAGCATGGACTCCTTGAGGTTGGTATGGGGCGTGACCGCGTTATTGACTCTACCTGTTATGTTCTGGTCTGGCAGTGATTTCTTCACGGGTGGCTGGGCGGCGTTTAAACATCGCTCTGCCAATATGAATACATTGATCGCATTGGGCACAGGTGCGGCGTGGTTGTATTCGACCTTTGCGATTTTGTTCCCATCGGTTTTTCCCGAAGGGACATCGGAGCCATTCTATGATGTTGTTGCTGTCGTAATTGCGTTGGTCGTTTTGGGACAAGCGCTTGAACTACGCGCCAAGGGACAATCCAGTTCAGCGATCAAGAAGCTGCTTGGTTTGCAAGCCAAGACCGCGCGTGTGATTCGCGATGGCAAGGAAATGGACATTCCCGTTGAAGAAGTGTTGGTCGGTGATGTGATTCAAGTGCGCCCTGGTGAGAAAGTTCCTGTGGATGGTGTCATCGTCGAAGGTAGTTCCGCTGTGGATGAGTCCATGCTAACGGGCGAATCAATGCCCGCTTCCAAAAAGATGGGAGATGAAGTCATCGGCGCGACCATTAATAAAACAGGCGCATTCAAGTTTCGCACAACGAAAGTCGGTAAAGACACCGCATTGGCGCAGATCGTTAAGATGGTGCAGGACGCACAAAATTCCAAAGCGCCGATTGCGCGACTTGCCGATACGGTCTCTGGTTATTTTGTTCCCATCGTGATGATCCTGGCTGTGTGGACTTTCGTCGTCTGGTTCGCCTTCGGGCCGCAACCTCAACTGGTTTATGCGCTCGTTACAAGTGTAACCGTGCTCATCATCGCCTGCCCATGTGCGTTGGGACTTGCTACACCGATGAGTCTGATGGTCGGCATCGGCAAAGGCGCAGAGAGTGGGATTCTCATTCGCTCGGGTGAGGCATTGCAAACCGCACGTGCGATTCAAATCGTGGTGCTGGATAAGACTGGTACGATCACAAAGGGTAAACCTGAATTAACGGATGTGATACTTGGTGAGCAATCATCAGTGGACAGCGATCAGCTATTAAAGTTGGCCTCTTCAGTTGAAAAAGTAAGTGAACATCCACTGGCACAGGCGATTGTCGATGGCGCGCAGGCGCGCAAATTGAAACTGGCTGAGGTAAAGGATTTTGAAGCTATTCCAGGTCATGGTGTCTCTGCAAAAGTTGAAGATAAAAATATATTGATCGGTAATCTCAAGTTGATGAACCGCGAAAATATTGCACTCGGTTCACTTGAAGAAAAGTCAAAATCACTTGCTGACGATGGCAAGACTCCCATGTTTATTGCGATTGACGGCAAAGCCGCAGGCATTATTGCGGTGGCAGATACCGTCAAGGAAGATTCTGCCGAAGCCATTGCTGTCTTGCAAAAGATGGGTATCGAAGTCGTGATGATCACGGGCGACAACCGCCGCACCGCAGAAGCAATTGCGCGCAAAGTTGGCATCACACGTGTGCTGGCTGAAGTGCTCCCCGAAGATAAAGCAAATAATATTCAACAACTACAGGCGGAAGGCAAGCAGGTTGCCATGGTTGGTGACGGCATCAACGATGCGCCCGCGCTCGCGCAAGCGGATGTGGGTCTCGCCATCGGTACAGGCACAGACGTTGCCATCGAAGCCTCCGATATTACGCTCATCAAAGGCAGCCTCAAAGGTGTGGTGACCGCGATTGAGGTCAGCCGTGCCACGATGACGAACATTTATCAAAATCTGGTTGGCGCGTTTTTCTACAATGTTCTAGGTATTCCTGTTGCAATGGGATTACTCTTCCCCTTCTTCGGGGTATTGCTCAGTCCGCTGATCGCGGGTGCGGCGATGGCATTCTCATCTGTCACTGTTGTTGGCAATGCAAATCGTCTGCGTGGATTCAAGCCCAAGTTCACTGCGAGGTAATTGGTGAACATTAAGATCCTGCCAAGGTTATTATCTGAAATCAGACAGTTGCGAAAGCACGAAACCTGGACACGCGCACAACTGGAGGCGAGTCAGGCGGATGCTTTGAGGCAACTGCGTGAATACGCCTATGCACACTCGCCCTTCTATCAAAAGTTTCATCAAGGTCTTACAGATCGTCCATTGAATGAATTACCGGTGCTTACCAAAGCCATGCTGATGGAAAATTTTGACGAATTGGTGACTGATCCTTCCATACGTCTGGAAAAGGTGCGGGAATTTTCCTCTGGCAATGTAGATAAGCAGCGTTATCTGGACAGCTATTTGGTAACCGCAACATCCGGTAGCAGTGGTCATCCGGGCTTCTTCCTCTTCAATGAGTCAGAATGGATTACAGTGATTGCTTCTTTTGCTCGTGGACAGGAATGGTCGGGTGCAAAAGTTAACCTGTTACGCCGACGGCGGATGGCTACCGTGGCCTCGATCAGTCCCTGGCATATGTCGTCCCAGGTGGCTGTTACCGTGAAAACTCCGTCAACACCCTCCATCCGTATCGCGGCCAGTTCGCCTTTGGAGAATATTGTAAAACAACTCAATGCATGGCAGCCCAACTTGCTGATTGCGTATGCTTCCATGTCTCGCATTCTTGCGGAGGAACAGTTGGCGGGACGACTCCACATTGCTCCTGAGAAAGTATTTACAAGTTCCGAAGTATTGACAGACGAGACGCGCCGACGTGTGAAAGCCGCGTGGGGCGACGAGCCTTTCAATCAATATGGCGCGACGGAAACTGCTGACATCGCCGCAGAATACAAATTATGCCGCCGCATGCATGTCTTTGAAGATCTTCTGCTGGTCGAGGTCGTGGATCAACAATACCGTCCTGTGCCTCGCGGAGAGTTTGGTACAAAACTGCTTGTCACCACGCTTTTTAGCCGTACCCAGCCTTTAATCCGTTACGAGATGAATGACAGCGTTCGATTGTCCGCGGAGCCATGTTCGATATGCGGCCTGCCATTTACCTTTATAGATGGCGTTCAGGGACGTATGGAAGATGCGCTTTCCATGCCAGGCATAAAGGGCGGGCAACTCTTAATTCAGCCCCTTGTGTTCAATCGAGTGATGGATATTCTGCCTGTCAGTGGCTGGCAGGTGGTACAGGAGACCGATTCATCGTTGACCGTATTATTGAGTGGAGCGCGCAATGGCATCCGCGATGAGGCGGTGTCTGACGCGATCCGAAAAGAATTAACATTAGAAGGTGCGATCATACCATTGATAAAAGTTCAGCATGTCACTGAAATACCCAAGAGTGCATCGGGAAAGGCGCCGCTGATTAAGTCCAATGTTCCTCAAGATCGCAAAATCGTCTAATCATTTAAAAATCTGGAGTTCAAAATGTCCCCATCCCAAATCACTGTTGTATTGTTCGGGTTAGGCCTCACAATTCTCATCGCCTGGTATTTCTGGTTCGCGCCCAAAGCACAGACTCGTGTCGCCGTATCCGCATCTGGTGCGCAGGAAGTGGCGATCACTGTGAGAGGCGGTTACACACCCGATGTGATCGTTGTGCAAAAAGGGCGACCTGTACGGTTGACATTCACGCGACAGGAAAGTTCCGCGTGTTCTGAAAAAGTCCTATTTCCTGACTTCAATCAAAATGCAAACTTACCAGAAGGCGAACAAGTCACATTGGAATTCACTCCAGATAAAGCAGGGGAGTATGGCTTCCAATGTCAGATGGGGATGTTGCGCGGCAAGTTGATCGTGGAATAAACTAGGAATTGACAGTGAAACGTTTTCTAATTCCCTTTGTGGCTTTCATGCTCGGCTCCGCCTTCATCGCTTCATTTTATATTGGCATTCTCACCTGGGCGCAGGGCTGGGACTACGCTTCCTCGCAACTCATGCGTGACCGCTGGTATGTCCTCCCGATCATCGTCGGCTTCGGCGTTCAAGCCGCGCTCTATACCATTTTGCGCTTTCGCCTCTTTATTCCAATCACATCCACAGGTCATGCTGGTTCGATGATTGGCGCGAGCGGAGGCACATCTGCCACCGCAATGGTTGCTTGTTGCATCCATCACGTTACCGATGTTCTGCCCATTCTCGGTCTTAGTGCAGCGGCAAGTTTTCTCACCCGCTACCAGCGTCCGTTCATGCTCGTCGGTCTCGCTATGAATCTAATTGGAATTGGCGTCATGCTCTTTGTGCTTTACCGCGAACGACAAAAACTTCAACCTGTTCCGGAGACAATATGAAACGAATTATCCTGCCTGCGCTTTTGACTTTATCCCTTGTGCTTGCCGCATGTTCTGCTACTTCAACTGCTGCTCAGGATGACCCTCAGTCTGATTCTGTTTCGACCGAGTCTTCTTCCCCTTCAAATGATTCTGCCATGCGTACTGATGAGCAAGGTGCAATAATCTTTGAAATTACCCCACTCAACATGAATGCGCCAACTGACACGCTTGAATTTGACGTGGTCATGGACACCCACTCCATTGACCTGAGCATGGATTTGGCAACTCTATCCACTCTCACCACCGACACAGGTGTCAGCGTGGAAGCCACCCTCTGGGACGCGCCGCTCGGCGGCCATCATGTGGAAGGCAAGTTGATCTTTCCTGCGACTAAAGATGGTAAGTCCATTCTCGAAGGCGCGACAAAACTCACCCTCACCATCCTCAACGTAGACGCTCCCACGCGTATCTTTGAATGGGAATTAAAATAAAAGGAGTTCCTATTATTAGGACGCGTAAATCTATGTCAATGATCTTGTTTTATATCGAATATACTCTAGGATATGTCTACTATGATTGCACAGACAAAACCATACACTCTCCAAACTTTTGGTAGTTGGCTTACTCACCACTGGTTTGAAATATTCCTTGTCGTTTATGGCTTATGGGTCTTTTTGCCATGGCTGGCTCCCGTAATGATGAATTTTGGATGGACAAAGACGGGCAACGCAATCTATTTCATTTACTCGTTTTTCTGTCATCAATTGCCAGAGCGTTCATTTTTTCTTTTCGGCCAAAAGAGTATGTACTCGCTCACGGAAATCCAGTCCATGTGGCAGAATACGATCAATCCACTGGTCTTACGGAAATTTGTTGGCAACGCGGATATTGGTTGGAAGGTTGCCTGGTCTGATCGCATGATCTGGTTCTACACCAGTATTTGGTTGTTCGCAGCACTGTGGTGGCCGCTTCGACGCAAAGTCAAGCCATTGAAGTGGTGGGGATTTATACTCCTCTTGCTTCCAATGATTTTTGATGGTGGAACGCACACACTTAGCGACTTTGCAGGAATTGGTCAGGGGTTTCGCGATACAAACCAGTGGCTTGCCATGTTAACCAGTAATTCTTTCCCTGCTTCGTTTTACGCGGGCGATGCACTCGGTTCATTTAATTCGTGGATGCGTCTTGTTACAGGATTTCTGGCAGGGTTGGGCATTGCCTGGTTTACCGTCTCTCTTATTTTTCATGTAGAAGATATTGATCAGCAGCTAGGCAAAGTAGATCTAAATATTGAAAAGGCATTTGAAAAAATCTAAATCAAAAGTGAGAATTATGTCTAATACCAAACAATTAACCCTTCCCATCACGGGCATGACCTGTGCGAATTGTGTCGCGACCGTTGAGCGCAATCTCAAAAAACTGGACGGTGTGAATACAGCAATTGTCAACCTGTCGTCTGAACGCGCCACAGTCGATTTTGATTCTGCCAAACTCGGACTTCCCGATATGATCGCGCGAGTCAATCGTGCAGGTTATGGCGTTGCCACTGGCGAAGCGGATTTGGTTATTAAAAGACTCTCTGATGATAATGATGCTCGTCGCCTTGAGAAGGCCCTCGTCAAACTTGAAGGCGTGCTCGACGCGCAAGTATCATTCACTACTGAAAAAGCACGTGTGAAATATGTACCAACCATCATCACCCAGGCTGAGTTGCGCCGCGCAGTTTTATCCGCGGGATTTGAAGCCATGGAACTTGGCGGCGAAGCAGAAGATGCCGAAGCCAAAGCGCGTGAGCATGAGATTAATGAGCAACACAGGTTATTCATCATTGGTTTGGTTTTCACGGTACCGCTCTTTATATTTTCCATGCTGCGCGATTTTGGCCTGCTTGGAATGTGGTCACATGCCGAGTGGGTACATTACGCCATGTGGTTGGTTGCCACCCCGGTCCAATTTTATGTAGGCGGGCAATATTATGTTGGCGCGTATAAGTCGCTTCGCAATGGTTCAGCCAATATGGATGTGCTCATTGCGATGGGTACATCAGTTGCCTATTTCTATTCGATCATCATCACACTGGGCTTGATTTCAGGCCACGTTTATTTTGAAACATCGGCTGTGATCATCACTTTGATTCGGCTGGGAAAATTTTTGGAAGCGCGTGCAAAAGGACGAACCTCCGAAGCGATCAAGAAATTAATGGGATTACGCGCCAAAACCGCGCGCGTCATTCGTTTGGACGTTGAGGTGGATCTGCCGATTGATGATGTACGCGTCGGAGACATGCTCCTCGTAAAACCTGGCGAAACAATTCCTGTGGATGGCGTGGTGGTGGAAGGACGAAGCACAATTGACGAATCCATGTTGACCGGTGAATCGCTTCCCGTTGAGAAAAAGCAGGGTGATCCTGTGATTGGCGCGACATTAAATAAACTTGGTTTGCTCAAATTTGAAGCGACAAAAGTTGGCAAGGAAACCGCGCTTGCCCAAATTGTCAAACTAGTTGAAGATGCGCAGGGAAGCAAGGCGCCGATCCAAAAACTCGTGGACCAGGTCTCAGGGATTTTTGTGCCTGTGGTCATTGGGATTGCATTGGCTACTTTTGCAGGCTGGTACTTTATTGGCGACCCTGGCGATTTCCAGCGGGCATTGATCAACATGGTGGCTGTGTTGGTGATTGCCTGTCCGTGTGCAATGGGGCTTGCCACGCCCACTGCCATTATGGTTGGTTCTGGAAAAGGCGCAGAAATTGGAATTTTATTTCGCAATAGCGAGGCATTGGAACGCGCAGGAAAAGTGAATGTGGTGATTTTAGATAAAACTGGGACGATCACGAAAGGTCAGCCCACCGTAACTGACATAATTACCAATCACCAATTGCAAATTACAAACGACGAACTACTTCGCCTCGCCGCTTCTGTTGAAAAAGGGAGTGAACATCCGCTGGGTGAGTCTATTTGGGCGGAGGCAACCACTCGCGGATTGAAGTTAGTGGAACCCACTGGTTT
The DNA here is from genome assembly GCA_014379595.1 of Anaerolineales bacterium. Lineage (GTDB taxonomy): Bacteria > Chloroflexota > Anaerolineae > Anaerolineales > Villigracilaceae > Villigracilis. Next base: position 21,166 of record JACMLM010000015.1, on the reverse strand, counting down.
TAAAGCAGAGGCTGGGCATGGCGTGCAGGCTGATGTCGAAGGAAGAAGCGTTATTGTCGGAAACGTGAGAATGTTTCAGGCGCGAGGAATCCAATTGGGAAATCTAGAGTCCGAAGTGGTGCGTCTTCAATCTGAAGCGAAGACAGCGATGTTGGTTGCGATTGATAATGTCGCTGCAGGAATTATTGCCGTGGCAGATACGATCAAAGATAACTCGAAGGACGCGATTGCAGAATTGCACAAGATGAATTTGAAAGTTGTGATGATCACTGGCGACAATCAAAAAACTGCGGAAGCCATTGCAAAGCAAGTTGGCGTTGATCATGTATTAGCCGAAGTGTTACCAGAAGGAAAATCTTCTGAAGTCAAAAAACTCCAAACACCGAATCTCGAATCCCGAATCCCGAATGTTATTGCCATGGTGGGTGACGGTGTCAACGATGCGCCTGCCCTTGCTCAAGCGGATGTGGGACTCGCGATTGGCACAGGAACAGATGTAGCTATGGCCGCAGCGCCCGTAACGTTGATGAGCGGAGACTTGCGAGGCGTTGCGCGCGCAATTAATCTTTCGCGCAAGACTCTTTCAACAATAAAGCAAAATTTGTTCTGGGCATTTTTCTATAATGTGGTGTTGATCCCTGCCGCCGCATTAGGGTATTTGAACCCGATGCTTGCTGCTGGTGCAATGGCGTTCAGCAGTGTCTTTGTAGTGAGTAATAGCTTGCGATTGCGAAGACAGAAGATTTAATTTCATATATTGAGGTAATATGTCAAAAAAACAAAAACCTTCCGTTGATTCAGTTAGTATCGTTATGCTTGGTGTAGTACTTGTTGCAATTGCTTTTATGCTGATCATTTTTCAGCCTAATATGCAAGCCTTCACGCTAAACACAGACTCAAGCGCAATGAGTCAGCTTTTGGTTGCCTTCATCACAGGTGTTACTACAGGCGGGTTGAGTTGTCTCGCGGTGCAGGGGGGATTGCTGGCAAGTTCTCTTGCCCATCAAATCGAACAGGACTATGTTGAGCACACTGTACAAAGCAAAAAAGAGAAAGTCAAAACGAATCTGCGCACAAACAGTGCCCTTCCCATATTCTTATTTCTCGTCGCAAAACTCATCACATATACTTTGCTGGGTGCGTTGCTTGGCTGGTTGGGTTCCTACCTCACGCTTAGTCCAATGACTCGCGCTTTCCTCCTGATAGCCATTGGCATCTTCATGATCGGTAATGCAATGCGCATGTTCAACGTGCATCCCATCTTTCGTTACTTCTCTATTGAACCGCCGAAATTTATCACTCGCTACATCCGCCGTACAGCCAAAGGCACAGATACTGTTACACCTCTTTTCCTCGGCGCGCTTACGGTCTTCATCCCCTGTGGTATTACGCAGGCCATGATGGCTACCGCGCTTGGAACCGGAAGTGTTGTAATGGGCGCGGCATTGATGTTTGCGTTCACGCTTGGCACAAGCCCTGTCTTTTTCCTTGTTGCATACTTGACAACTGAACTTGGTGCGCGACTCGAAAAATTCTTTATGCGATTCGTTGCAGTTCTCGTTTTGATTTTTGGATTTGTGACTCTGGATGGTGGACTCAACTTAATAGGTTCGCCTCTGTCATTTCAAAATTTGACTCGTAACCTATTCTTGTCCACAAATGAATCAGCATCGGCAGTGGAGTCTTCAGAGTCATTCGTGTCCCAAGGTGAGCTCGTCTTGAACGTGGAAAACAGTGGGTATTTTCCAGGCACCTTGAAAGCCCCTGCTGGCAAAGAACTCAAGCTGAATTTGATTACCAATGAAACATATTCCTGCGCGCGTGACTTTGTCATTCCCGCCTTGGACTTTTATGAACTGCTTCCTGATACAGGCACTGTCCAGGTGAATATCCCTGCGCAAAAGGCAGGTTCGACTCTCTTCTTCACCTGTTCCATGGGAATGTACACGGGACAGATCGTTTTTGAATAAAGAGGCAATGATGATCAAAAAAACCTTTCGCGTGGAAGACATGCATTGTACGAATTGCGCCATGAAACTCGAATCCATCGAAGACTCTCTCGAGGGAGTCAAAGAGGTCAATGCCAGTTATCACAGACTGGAAATGATCGTCGTATTTGACGAGACACAAGTTAATGAGGACCAAATTATCGCTGCCGCGAAGAAAAAGGGATATCAAGCTGTGCTTGTATAAAGTAGATGTTTGTGAGAAGTTTTTTTAGGATTGTGTTTCTATAGCTATGATGGAAGTTATCACAAAATAAAAGAGGAAATTATGAATTGCCCAATCTGTAATAGCCCAGCCCATCGCGTTTTTCAGAAATATGAATATTGGATTTGCGAATGTGTAGCTTGTCATCACCGCTTTGTCGAAATAACACCCTCTGCTGAACATACCAGCCAGATTTATCAGGATGAATATTTTACGGGTGGCGCAGCAGGCTATTCCGATTATCTTGGGGAAGAAAAGCTTCTTTTAGAACATGGAAAGCGATATGGCGCTCTTTTGAAAAAATATACTATACCAGGCACTATGCTTGATGTGGGAGCTGCTGCGGGCTTTTTGCTTAAAGGATTTCAGGAAAGTGGCTGGCAGGGTATGGGACTTGAACCCAATGCATCCATGGCATCACATGGCCGTGCTCATCTTGGCCTTCAAATGGAAACAGGTGGTCTTGAAAATTTTTCGTCAACTCAGCAATTTGATTTGGTGAGTATGATCCAGGTCATTGCCCACTTTTCAGATATTCGTCAGGCGTTGCAAAAAGCCGCTTATGTCACTCGTGATAATGGTTTCTGGCTGATCGAATCATGGAATAGAGAAAGTTGGGTTGCGCGCCTTTTAGGTCAAAACTGGCATGAATATAGCCCGCCAAGTGTGTTGCATTGGTTTTCGCCGTTGGGGTTGAGCAACCTCGTTGCTCAATATGGTTTTTCCGAAGTTGCACGAGGACGCCCGGCAAAACGTCTAAATGGCGCACATGTAAAATCTCTTTTAGGATATAAGCTGCAAAGCTCTCCACTCAGTTCACTGCAAGGCGGACTGAGAATCATTCCTGATAAAATGGTGATACCGTATCCAACTTTTGATTTGTTTTGGATGTTGTTCCAAAAGAAACCTCATTCAAATTCTTAAGCTAGTTTTATCCATATAGATCAAATAGGCGACTCGTGAGTCGCCTATTTTAGTGGTGTATACTGTTCGTTCGAGGAATTTATGCCGCAATATTACACTCCCAAAGAAGCAAACGAAGCATTAATTGTTGTTCGTCCAATAATTGAAGAGATGATGGAAATTGGGGAGAAGATTCGCATTCACCAGCCAGAGCTGTGGAATTTGGTTGAGAAATCTGCAGGCAATGGTGGGAATCCTACTTTGAGTAAGCTACTGAAGGATTTTGATCGCCTTGATTTACTTCTCCATAAAATTCAAGATATGGGAATCGAAGTCAAAGACTTGACTGTTGGATTAATAGATTTCGTTGCTTTGCATAATGGCAGGGAAGTGTATTTGTGTTGGAAATATAACGAGGATAGTATACAGTTTTGGCATGAGGTCGAAGCGGGGTTTTCGGGGCGGCAACTGATCGATTGGGAATGAGTGTTGTCATATATAATGAATTGTTCTATACTACTCTCCATCCTAAAAATGACTGGTTAAGAGAAGATGACTATATCCACTATTGGACGTTATGAAATCGAAAAAGAGTTGACGCAAGGCGGTATGGGCGTCATTTTTTTAGCCCGTGATCCCTATATTCAGCGGCAAGTTGTTGTAAAAGTGTTGATGTTTAGCCGTACTATAGAAGATAAGGTATATCGCGACTTTTTTCTCCAGGAAGCTGAATTGATCGCTGCGCTTGAGCACCCGTGTATTGTCCCCATTTATGATTTTGGCTCACAGGGTGAACAGCCCTATATTGTTATGCGTTATATGGCAGGCGGCTCTCTGGATGACCGTCTGAAAAAAGAGGAAGTTAAACTAACTGAGATCGCTCATATTTTTAAACGGATTGCTGAAGCGTTGGATGCAGCACATGCGCGCAAGATCATTCACCGCGATGTGAAGCCTTCCAATTTTTTATACGACTCTACTGGCGAGATTTTTCTTTCTGATTTTGGGATCGCCAAATCCAAAACCTTTACCGATGATGATGGCACATGGTTGGTAGGTACACCTGCCTTTATGAGTCCTGAACAAATAAAAGGCGATGAAGTAGATGGACGTTCTGATGTATATTCGCTTGGTATTGTGCTATATCGTTTATTAACAGGGCAGCTTCCTTTCTCGGGTAATTCCGCTACTGGGATTATTAATGCTCACGTCCAAATGCCTATCCCTGATATTCGTAAAGTGAAAAATAATATTCCAGCGGTCTGGCAGGAAGTGATCAGTAAAGCCATGGCGAAAGACCCAGATGACCGCTACGCTACAGCAGGTGACTTTGCACGTGATGTGGCTGAAGTTGTCTCAGGGAAGTGGTATTTGAGAAAGCTGTAAGAACATAATCTTCGCCCTCATCAGAGACCTTGTTGCTATCCAACAAGGTCTTCTTATTTCAAATCATTTCACGGAGAATCAATGAATAAAGGAATCTTATACGGAATCGGAGCATATGTCACCTGGGGATTCTTTCCAATTTATTGGAAGCTGCTTCATCATGTTCCTGTACTTCAATTAATTGGGCATCGCATTATCTGGTCATTTCTCTTATTGTTGGTGATCATATTTTTTAGTAAACAATGGTCGGAATTTCAAAAAACCGTAACCACTAGAGTATTGCGTGTTTACACTATAGCTGCTGTTCTGATCGGTATTAATTGGCTTGTTTATGTTTGGGCAGTTAATTCAGGTTTTATTGTTGAAACCAGTCTTGGCTATTTTATTAATCCGCTGCTCAGTGTATTAATGGGCGTGATCTTTTTCAAAGAACGTTTGCGGTTAGTACAATGGATTCCTGTTGGTCTCGCCACGCTGGGTGTTGCCTACTTAACTTTTGTATATGGCCGTCTTCCTTATATTTCTCTTTGTCTTGCATTTTCATTTGCTTTATATGGTCTTGCCAAAAAGCTTTCTCCGTTTGGTTCACTATATGGCCTCACCATTGAGACAGGCATTCTTTTTATCCCTGCACTTGTGTATTTGGTTTTTACGCAGATCAACCAGACAGCCGCATTTCTTAACACGGGTGTTGCTTCAGATTTTCTTATGATCGGTGCAGGCCTCTTTACTACGATCCCGCTGCTTATGTTTGCCACAGCGGCGCGTTCAATTCCGCTGTGGGTGGTTGGCTTGCTTCAATACATTGCGCCTACGATCCAGTTTTTACTTGGTGTGTTTGTTTATAAAGAACCGTTCAGCCATAATCAATTAATTGGCTTCGGCATTGTCTGGGTTGCGCTTGCTATTTTCCTCGTCGAAAATTATCTTGCAAACCGTGCATCCGCCGAACCCATTCCTGAATTAGGAGAAGGATAAATGAAATTGCTGTTTATTGGTGGCACAGGTTTGATCTCTTCTGCCTGTGGCAACCTTGCGCTTAAGCGTAGCCACGAACTTTTTCTTTTGAATCGTTCCTCTTCGACAAAATTCCCTGCCCCCAAAAATGTGACCATTCTAGAAGCAGATATCCACGCTGATGCAGCGCATCTCTCCGCGCTGTTAGCGGGTCATCATTTCGACGCAGTTGTGGACTTCATTGCATTTTCTCCCAATGATATTGAACGCGATATTTCAATCTTTCGCGATAAAACAGATCAGTTCGTATTTATCTCTTCCGCAAGCGCCTATCAAAAGCCGCCTCAGAATTATCTGATTACAGAAGAGACGCCGTTGGAGAATCCCTATTGGGAATATTCACGCAATAAGATTGCCTGCGAAGATTTATTGATGAAAACATACCGTGAAGATGGATTCCCAGTCACCATCATTCGCCCATCGCACACATATGGGCCTTTCCAAATGCCATTTACGTGGACATTAATTGACCGCATGAAACGCAGCGAAAAGGTTATTATCCCAGGCGATGGTACATCGCTGTGGGTGTTGACCTGGAATGATGACTTTGCAAAAGGTCTGGTTGGCTTGCTTGGCAATAAAGATGCCATCGGCGAAGCTTTTCATATTACATCAGACGAAGTGCTGAGTTGGAATCAAATCTACCTCGAAGCGTATCAAGCTCTCGGCTTAAGTCCGAACGTGGTTCGCATCGCCAGCGATTTTATTGCCATATATGATGAACATGCAGTAGGCAGCCTGATCGGTGACAAATCCAACAGTGTGGTGTTTGACAATAGCAAGATCAAACGCTTCGTGCCAGATTACAATTGCGAAGTGAAATGGAGTGAGGGAGTGCGCCGCTCACTTGCCTGGTTTGAGGCACACCCTGAATTTCAAACGATAGATGCGGAATCCAATTTGCTATGGGATAAAATTATCTCGGGCTACGAAAAAGCATTTTCATAAATCCAAATAAAGCGAGGCTGTCATGGACAAAAAAAGAGGCGTGATCGGTATTCTAACTGGGGGCGGTGATGTGCCGGGATTAAACCCTGCCATTCGTGCGGTAACAATTCGTGCATTGCGTGAAGGCTATAAAGTGATCGGCATTCGGCGAGGCTGGGGCGGTTTGGTGGATATCATCCGTGATAAGGATGCTGATAACAGCAATAATTTTCAAGTCCTGACCGAGGAGATCGTTAATCGGGCGGGCCGCACAGGCGGGACGTTCCTGCATAGCTCGCGTACAAACCCTAGTAAGGTCAAGAAGGAGAACGTTCCTTTGCATTTGCAGGGTCAGTACAATGAAGAGAAAAATGACTTGACCCCGGAAGTCCTGAAAAACCTTGATTACTTGGGTATCGATTACATGATTCCCATTGGGGGCGACGATACGCTCAGCTATGGTGTGCGCTTATATCGAGAAGGTTTTAAAGTGGTTGCCATTCCAAAGACGATGGATAACGATGTGCCAGGAACAGATTATTGCATAGGCTTTAGCACCTGCGTCACCCGTACTATTTCATTAACCAACAGCTTGCGGACCATTGCCGGTTCGCATGAACGGATTATGGTTCTTGAAGTATTTGGGCGTTATGCCGGGTTTACAGCTATGCTGCCAACAATGGCTGGCGCCGCGAACCGTTGTGTTATTCCTGAATATAAATTTAATATTGAACACCTGACCGAAGTTCTGGTCAAAGACCGCGATGCCAACCCCAGCCATTATTCAGTGCTGCTGATTTCGGAAGGAGCCATGTATGAAGGCGGCGAAATGGTCTTTAAAGATGGCACCACTGATGCTTATGGTCATGCCAAGTTGGGCGGCATTGGCGATCTGGTTTCAGCGCGGATCAAAGAGCTTTCTACGAAATACAATAAGGGGAAGCCAATTGATGTGATCAACCAGAATCTTGGTTATATGGTTCGCGGCGGCGACCCGGATGCAATTGATTCGATTGTTCCCATGGCATTCGGCAACCTCGCGCTTGACCTTGTGTTGGGAGGCATCCATGGCAGGCTGGTGGTTCTGAAAAATGGCCGTTACGATAATATGCCATTGGACATTATTATTTCCACCAAAAAATTGGTAGATGTTGATCGTTATTACGATACGGAGCGGTATCGCCCCAAATATGAAAATTTTGAAATGAAGCCACTGTTTATCATGACGAGTGAGATCTAAATTTATTCCAGTATAGAGTGCAGGTCAAAACAGAAGAAGTACTCTGCAAATTCGATTGTATCCATTTTCACAAATAGGTAGTATAATTTCGCACGATGATTCAGCACAACTGGTTTGAGGAGCTTTTAAATGTTACCGAGTATTGAGACGCTCGGTTTGGTCAATTTGCAACGTGAAGAAATCCGTGCGAATCCTTATCCGTTTTATGAAAAGCTGCGAATTCACGACCCAATCCATTGGGATGAGGAAATGGGCTTTTGGGTTCTCACTCGTTACGATGATATTGCATCACTTTATACTGATGATCGTTTTTCGCGCGCACAGGGGTTAATGCGAAATTTTGAACGCCTGCCAGAAACGCAGCAGCAAATTGCACAGCCTGTTTATCATTCATTTTCCAAAACACTTTTTTATTCAGACCCACCACAACATACACATCTTCGTAGTTTGATGAATCATGCGTTCACACCGCGTTATGTGGAACGCCTGCGCCCATATATTCAAGACACCGTAAATCAATTACTTGATACGAGCAATCATGAAATGGATATTATTCGCGATCTTGCCTATCCATTGCCTGTCATGGTCATTGCTGAACTGATTGGTCTGCCTGCAAGTGATCGCCCGAAATTCAAAGCCTGGTCTGATGATCTCTTTGCAATTCTTGGTACGGTAAAACATAAGCCGCAGCACCTATTGGAACGCGCCGCACAAAGTTTGGGCGAAATGACAGAATATATCAAAGATCTTGCCCGCAAGCGGCGTGACAATATGGGGGAGGATTTGCTAAGCATCTTGCTTTCAGTATCGGATGGAGATGGCTGTCCTGTTCCGCATCACACTTCGGGTCGATTGGTTCGTGAATCCCAATCAGCTTCCATGCTGACAGAAGACGAACTCGTTGCCAATATCAACATTTTGCTCAGCACAGGGCATGAGACCACGACGCATTTAATTGGCAATGGCTTACTCGCATTAATGGAGCATCCCGATCAAATGCGATTATTGAAAGAACAACCTGAGTTACTTGGCTCTGCTATTGACGAAATTCTTCGGTACGATAACCCCGTTCAAATTACCTATCGTTCAGCATTGGAAGATGCTGAGATTAAAGGAAAAACCATTCGCAAAGGCGATTTGGTCAACACAATTCTTGGCTCTGCTGATCGTGACCCTGAAAGATTTAATAACCCAAATCAATTTGACATTACTAGAGATGAAGGCCGTCACCTCAGTTTTGGTTTGGGAATTCATTATTGCATCGGCGCACCGCTGGTCAAGTTGGAAGCAGAAATTGCATTTGAAACCATCTTGCGCCGTTTCCCCCATTTGGCATTGAAATCAGATATTTTGGAATGGCAAGAACATCCAATCTTTAGAGGGTTGAAGAAGTTGTGGGTTAAGTTATAAGAACCTAACGGTTTGCGTTAGTTGTTGGCGGCGAGATTACCACAAACAACGTAACTAAGATATTTTCACAAGACTACATTTTTCGCGCAGCCCACCCGCCAATCCACTGCATGCTGTGTTGGGCTGCGATTTCAGGTATCTCAATAGCGGGGAGTCGGCGTGCCTATCACGATGGTCTCGCTATTTGTGATTTTCACGTGAATAACTTGAATACCGGTATTGGCTAATTGTAAAAACTCCAGGGTGTTATCGTCAATCCAGCCTTCATACTCTGCCCAACCTGGAAATTCAGGGGCGGGATACTCTTTTACTACTCTTTGTTTCATCGTGGAAATATTCAGGTAAATTGTTTGGCGGATGTAAGTATTATCTTCCGTAGTAAAAACGATACCATTGCCAATAGGAGACCACTCGAGATTTCCTATTGCAACGTAATTCTTTGAACCAGATAGTATGTAGGCCGTCTTTTCTAAACCTGTCGAGAGATTCTTGATATGAATTACACACGGTTGGCTTTCGCAACTAAGGTAAACGATTTGAGCATCGTCAGGCGAAATGGCAAAATTCGCATAATCCATTAACACAGGTTGGATTTGTCCTGTCCTAATATCAATTGTCTGCAAATCGCTGCACCCGCCGGGAATAAAATGATTGCCGCCATCAGGAGCCCAAGAATAACAAAAGTACAATTGAGAACTATCATTAGACCAGCGGTAGATGCTGATCGTTGGACGTGGGTCATACCCTATTGGCAACTCTCCCTGATAGGGAACCTGCCATATCAGTTCTCCTATCTTATCTTTGATCTCGATAGTTTGTTGTTCAGTCCCATAATAAAAATATGCATAAGCAACATATTCTCCATTAGGAGAATCCTTTGATATCATCGTAAACGGCTCAGCCGGTGGAAATGGTGTTTCGGTCACAATAGCTGTTATTGTTTCAGATGGCTTTAATGTTGGAGTAATAGTTGACGTTCGCTGTTTTGTTGGGGAAGCAAAAATTGTCGCCGTTGGTATTATTGTGGAGCGTGGCACGCAAGATGCCAAAGTGATTATCAACAGCATGGACAAGAAAATATTATTGTGCAAATTAACCTCGTAGCGCCTAACTATGGTTTATACGACATGTCGTAAAACACCCCAAATTGGAGTCTTATACAGCAATTTCGATGTATAACGCCTTATATATTGCATAACAGCATTATGCAATCTGATGATGGAAGAGAGCAATCCGCTCTTGATTTGCTCTTCTGTAAATTGAATTTTTGGTTTCATATTATCAGCATAAAAGCGAGACCTGCATTAGCCCGTGAGTGTAATGACGAGTTTTCCAGACACATCGCGGTTGCTGAGTCGCTGCAAAGCTTCTGAAATTTGTTCCCAAGGCAACTCGTCAGCTAATTGAGAATCAAGCTTGCCATCAGATACTAACTTAACCAAGTATCCCAGATCACGTCCGAATGGTTCGTTGTTATAAAAGAGTTCGAAGCCTTGGAAACGAATGAAAGCATCCAAATAAATATCCCGTACGTTGAAACTAGTAAGTTGACCAGAACTGTTACCAAACATGACTATTGTACCCAATGGGTCAATCATCTTCATTAAGTGGGCTAGTGTATCGCCGCCAATAGACTCCAGAATCAAATCGAAACGTCCGCGGAGTTTAGCAATATCAGAAATAACTTCGTCAGCTCCCAATTCTTTTAGTCCAGTAGCTCGCGTTGAATTGTCACTGACTAAGGCTGTCACCTCAGCGCCACCAAGATGGGCGAGTTGGATAGCAAAACGACCAACTCCGCCTGATGCGCCTGTGATAAGAACACGACGACCAAGGATTGCAGATCCTAATCGAAGAATACGCAATGCAGTTAAACCAGCAGTGGGAAGGGCTGCTGCTTGTGCGAACGAAACATTATCAGGGATTTTAGCCAGCCAAGTTTGTGGCACTGCCACTTTCTCTGCCCAAGTTTTTCCAGATTGGATTCCAACTACTCGATCTCCAGCTTGAACACCATTTTCGATGTCCGACTGCAGAATGCCAGCAAAGTCCCAACCTGGGCGCGTACCGTCTGCAACTGAACCAAGTGCTCTTAGTTCACCTCGATTGATAGAGAAGGCTCGTACTTCAACTAACACCTCCCCAGATGCTGGTATCGGCTCAGGAACATCGTGCAATGCAATCCGTCCGGAGGCAGAACTGTCAACGACTAATGCACGCATTTGTTAAACCCTTTCGAAGAATTACTTCGGCAATCCCTTTTTGATTTGCTCTTCGGTAAATCCAATCTTCGGTTTCATATCATCAGGCAATTGAATGCTCTCAGGTGTAGCCTGACTGATTCCATCAGCAAGCATTTGCACTTGCGATTTTGTGATCAATGGCTTGGGCATAAATCGTTCTGAGAAAAAAGCTAGAATACGATGAAAGAAAACTGGGAACGGTAAAACTATGAGTGATGGTTTGCCCATTGCTTTGGCAATTCGCTTTGCTGCCCGGGAGAAGGGAAATTCTTCAGGTCCAGTAACAGCTACGGTCTGGCGCGAGAGGCGGGTTTCATCCAATAGCGTTTCACGAATCACGTTAACTAAATCTTCAACAGCGAGAAGCCTCACTTGTTTTTCTTTCAATCCAACTTGTGCAAAGATTGGCATTTTCTTAAATAGATTGCTCAAGTTATTTAGTAAATGATCGCCCGCGCCATAGACCAGCCCAGCTTTGAGAATTGTGTAATTGATTTTTGAAGCGCGGACAATTTCTTCGCCCTGCCATTTGGTGGTGAGATACGCCGAGTTGACGTTGGGGCGCACGCTGAGATAGCTAAGCAAAACAAATTTTTTCACGCCTGCATTTTCTGCGGCGGTGACAGCGGAACGCGCACCATCTGCATGGAGACGTTGCAAAGTTTGTTTACCATCTTCCACACTTGTGCCAGCACAATGAGCAACGGCCTCGCATCCACGAAATGCTTCGGTGAGTTTTGTTGTATCGTTTGCATCGAGCGCGATAAATGTTGCACCTTCGATGGGTTGTGTGTTACGAGAATAATTTCCGCGTGCAATGACGATGACTTCATGTCCGTGCGCGATGAGATCGCGTGCTAAATGTCTTCCGATAAAACCTGTTCCACCAGTGATTGCGATTTTCATTTTTGTTCCTTTTGATTTTAGACCATGGACGATAGACGGTAGACCGTATAGTATATATAAAATGGTCTATCGTCCGCGGTCTACGGTCGGGTTGCTCTCAAAACAATATCCAAAATGATTCCCAGAATATACATTGCACCGAAGAGACGAATGTGCAGTAATTGGGGAGTTGAAAACCAACGAGGCCATAATTCAAAACCTGCGGGCGCTTCGTTGGGGCGCGGCTTGCTGAGCAGTTTGATCACATCCCATCCGCGACCAGCAGCAAGGAAAACCAGCAACACAGTTGGCGAATAAAATCCGATAACGACGAGGTAAACCACAAGCGCATACGCGAGCAGAACCGTGAAGATGTTGACCATGCGCGAATTGAATTCACCAAGCCGAACGGGGAGTGAGCCGACGCCTTTCTTTTTATCCGCTTCGATCTTGTCAATGTGTTTGCCCCAGTTGAAACTGCCGAATCCAAAACCGAATGCCATACCTGCTATCACAAGCGTGGGAAGGTTGTTTGGAATTTCACCGGCCATAATCGTATACATGCCAGGAATTAAGACCATGCCCCAATTGACGAAAATCAAAATTTCACCAAGTCCTAAATATTTGAGAGGCCAGGCATACGTTGGCAAAATTGCAATGCCGAAAATGAAAAGCGCAATGACAACGGGAGAAAAATTTGTATAAAACAGAACGAACGCGCCGCATAACACTGCGATTGTACCTGCTGTGACGAACCAACGTGTCCAATCTTGTTTGGTCCAAAATTTATGCACCAGCGGATGAATCCCATATTGCCCGCGATAATAATTATCTTCGTCAATGCCGCGTGTGAAGTCAATATAATCATTGACAAGATTCTCGGCTGAATGTGCGAAATAAATTCCCAATGTCATTGCCAGCCAAAGCGGAAAATCAAAGTGACCATCGCGCAGGGCAAGCAAGCCAGCGATCACACCCGATAACAAAGTGAGTTGAGTCACTGTGGCGCGTGTGGAAATTAACCACTTCGCAACGACATCGAAGCTATCCCAGACTTTCTTATCGTTTTCCTTGACTGGTTTTTGTAAGGCGAACCACCAAAGTTTTAGATTCATTTTTTATTCTCCATTATTTATTTCGTGTTATCACATCGACTGTGTATATTTCTTATACAACTTGTCCCAACCCATCCCCAAACCTAGTAAATAAAAAGCATTCATACCCAATCGAAATAACCATTCAGGTGCAAAGGCGGGGTGAGTAAGAGATTGTGCGTTCGCTTTTCTTAGCATAAACATGATTTTCGGAATGTTGACCAAACCTGTTTTGTCATAATCTTTGTCAATGGTTAACCCTGCGAAGCATTGCATCGTGATGTAATGATCCAAGCCAGGCTTATATTCCACAAGGCAAACCAATGGCTCCTCTTTGTCATTGAAAGCGATATGTTTTGTTCCTTGGGGAATTGTAACTATATCACCTGCCTTGCCGATTGTATTTTTACCGTTTATTTTGCTCCGCATTTCCCCGTGTTGGATATGAAATATTTCATCTTGATAGACATGCACATGCTCAAATGGGACGTATCCCCCGGGATTCACTGTCCATTCCATCATATAGGCTTCTTCTGTGGATGAAATGCAACGGAACGTCTCGCGGGTGATCGGGTTGGTGAAGGGTTTGTACAGGTCAATTGCCATAAGTTTATATTAGCGAGAATTGGTGGTCGAGTAGTCCTGAGCGTTCGTTGCGAAGGGCGTATCGAGACCACCAATTGCAAGTAAACATAAAATGTGTGGTCTCGATAGGGTCTCGGCTATCGCCTTGACCTACTCGACCACCAGAGTTATTTCTGAATCTCTCTCTTCAAATTTCTGAGCGTTTCCCATGCATGGACTTTACCAATCAGACCCATGAATGGGGTAAAGATTTTTGTCCAGCCTGTCGGATTCAATTCCAGCCAAAATTTGATCTCTGTTGAATCAGCTCTTTTGCTCAAAATATAGCCATCTTTGAATGAGACTGGACCCATCAAGCCTTTCATGGCTAATTTGTTGATTGATTCATGTTCAATGATTTCATATTGCACAGGAATTTTGATTCCGAAATAATTGAGCATTCCATCCGCAGTGGAGCCGACTCGTCCGAAGTCACCCTGAGAAGTTTGGGTAAGTTTGATCATTCTCGGAATGAAATTGAGATGACTTTCACGTTTACTTAAAAATGTAAACACATCTTCAATTGATCTTGTAACGCTGATTGCAGACTCTATGCGAGACATATTTCTCCTGTTTGACCGTAGACAGTGGACCATGGACGGAAAAAACGGTCAACGGTCTATTGTCAATGGTCAGCGTTTCACACCTTTAAGAAAAGCTAAATCACCAAAGAACGTCCAGAAGCCGCCTAGGATTTCTGTTTTTAATCCGGGCGCACCAAAGATTTCAGGAAGCTTTCCGTCAATATTATCGTTCGCTTCTTCAAATTTATGTAGGAATGGACCAAGCAACTTTCCATAAATTGTTGTTGGCTTACCAAAGTCTATGATGTGTAATTCGCCGCCTGGCTTGAGCACGCGAAAAACTTCTTTTGCGGTTCTTATTTTATCGGGTGTTTTCAGATGATGAATCATAATAGTGGACATGACGCGGTCGAAAGAAGCATCGGGGTAGGGGAGCAGATTTGTAAAACCAACATCAAATGTGACAGGAGCGTGCTTTTCATCTGATTTTTGTTTTGCCACCTTTAACATATCAGGGTCAGCATCCAAACCAAAGGCTTCAGCGTTTGGCTGTGATTGTTTGACCATAATGGCCAATGTGCCTGTTCCGCAGCCGAGATCTAAAACATGATGCCCGGGTTGGATTTTTGCCTGTTCAATTAACAATGTTTTATAGCGCACATCGCGTACAATATATTTTTGAATGAAATCATAAAAGGGAGTTAGAAAACGATAACTAAGTGCAGGAATATAATCTTGTTTTGTTTCTGTCATTTGAATCTCCAGCAAAAGTGATTTTACCAAACACTGGTTGACGTTTGATTAAGTAATTGCATTGTATCATATTTCACAAATTGGCGATAGAATTTTCATTTTTATCGGATAGTAGAATAATGAAACTTATATAAGGAGCAACATGGCAAAACTCATTCCAGCTGCTGAACGCATTGTACGTGCTCGGGTGTTAATCCAAAAAGCACGAGAATTTCCCATCCCACCTGAAAGCGGACGTAACGATCTATCTTATATTGCAAATGTAAAAGACTTGCTACGGCAGGCGCGCGACTTGGTCAAATTTATTTCGATGACACCCAGTGCATCTCTTGAGATAAAAGAAGAGGTAAAGATGATCTATCAGGAAGCTGAACAGGCAGATCATGAACTTCTTTAATGACGAGTCAAGTGAAATAGATGAAAAGGTTGTAAAATATAGATAGTAATATGAGTTTAACCATCCGTCCTACCAAAAGAGGTGCTGTTATGGATAATCAGGAAATTGATGACCTACTTCAAAAATTGCATAAAGAGATCGAAGAGATCGAAAGTGATGATGAAAAAGGGCAGGAGCTTTTGCGCGAACTCTCTGCGGACATCCGTGAACTGTTGGAGCGGGCCGAATCAAAACAGCCTGAGCCATCGATGATGGATCGCCTTGAGACTTCGATTGAACATTTTGAAGTGAAATATCCAGATCTCACCGCTGCGCTTTCCAACTTGTCCAGGATATTGAGCAACGCAGGCATTTAGCGAATCAAAAAGCGGACGAGTTTTACTCGTCCGCTTTTTAGTTAATATATTTGAGCAGTAACTTATGGGGTGCTTGTTACGGCGGGCGTCGTACTATTTCCAACATTAATATTGACCGAAAGTGTATCGCCAAAGAAATTTCCAGTTTCGTCGGCCATGCGCCATGAGCTTTGGATCAGCCCTGTTTGGCCAGGAGGTACAACCAATTGAACAGATAACTCGCGCTTTGAGCCAGTCTGAATGGACTCTTGAAGCACGACCGCATCGCCGCGCATACGGTCTCCGCCGACGTGGCTGAATGTAAATCCAGCGGGCCATGCGCATCCACCGATATTTTGTACAAGCCAGGTCTTTGTAAATACTTCGCCAGCTTTCATTTGTGTGCCATCTGGTATGGTGACATCTTCGATCCATAGCAGGTTGTAACAGGGATTTGTCGTAGCAGTTGGCTCAACGGTAGTTGTAAGTCCCGGAGGCGTGAATGTGGGAACGACTGTCAGAGTAGGAGATGCAGAGGGGACCGCAACCAATGTCTCGGTTAGGGAGGATGCGTATGTCTCAACTGCTTCCGTGCGAAGCGTGTCCATATCCACATTGTCATTTTGTTGTGGACGATTCGCGCCATATGAAAAAAGCAGGACCACAACAATCAGGATTGCGATAATGGAAAGGATTCTCGTTTTCATGATTCAAGTATACAACAATCGCATTGTAAATTTTATTTCAGTTAGTGTACAATTGTTCTACTGTTACCTGCATAATTTTCTAGATTTTTAAAATTTACACAGTACCTTGTACTAATCCCATCGTTCCAAAAAGGAATCAAATGAACGCAATAGAAGTTAATCATCTGCGTCGTGTATATCGTGCTCAAATTGGCGTTTTTAATCGCTCCATTAAAGAAGTGGTGGCTGTTGACGATATTTCCTTTGAAGTGAAACAGGGCGAGCTTTTTGGATTGCTTGGGCCAAATGGGGCTGGCAAGACGACCACTGTAAAAATGCTGACGACATTATTGATCCCTTCTGCTGGTTCTGCAACTGTGGCTGGAGTGGATGTGGTGAAAGGTGCCAATGAAGTTCGTAAGAAGATAGGTTTTATCTTTGGTGGTGAGCGTGGATTGTACTGGCGACTTTCTGGCGATGATAATTTGCGTTATTTCGCGAGTTTGTATGGTGTTGACCCTTCGGTCTCAAAGAAACGAATTCCTTATTTGATGGAACTGGTTGGCTTGAAGGGACGGGGCAATGAACGAGTTGGCGGATATTCACGCGGTATGAAGCAGCGCCTGCATGTTGCACGTACACTTTTACATGACCCTGATATTCTCTTCTTGGATGAGCCGACAATTGGTCTTGACCCCGTTGGCGCACGCGAATTTCGCAATGTGATTCTTGATTTGCAATCTCAAAAGAAAACCATTCTGCTGACAACGCATTATATGTTTGAGGCAGATGCCCTTTCGGATCGTATTGCGATCATCAATAAAGGATGTGTAATTGCTATGGATACACCAAGTGGATTAAAGAAGCATGTTTCTGATCTTTCCGTTGTGGAAGTGGAGACCTTTGGCGCATCTGAAACTGCGCTTGAAAAATTGCGTGCTCTGCCATTTGTAGATTCCTTATCTATTGAAGACCGCGAGCAAAAGCAAATATTACTTGTTCAAACTACACGCGGAGCAGAGGCTGTGCCAGATGTGATGACCGCGTTGGAAGGCCAGCGTGTGGGGCGTGTGATCGTGCGTGAGCCAACTCTGGAAGATGCGTATGTTCGTCTCGTGGGAGGCGCAGCATGAATTACAGTAATCTCTTTAAATATTGGCGAACTGTTTTGACAGTTGCGGAGATGTCCCTTCGAACTCAATTTAGCGAGGGGTTCGTTATCTTTGCTATTATTTTCCAACCTATGATCATTGCCATTCTTGCCATGTTTATGCTCAAAGACAAAGGCGGAGATTATGCAATGTTCGTTGTGGTGGGGAGTGGTCTGACAGGCTTGTGGAGCAGTCTCTTGTTCGTTTCAGGCAATAGCATTAACGTGGAACGCTGGACGGGTACTCTCGAATCGTTGGTTGGTATGCCGACACCGTTTGAGGTGATCGTCTTTGGTAAAAACCTCGCCAATGTCGTTCAGTCCCTGCTTTCGATGGTCTCTTCTTATACATTGGCCGCTGTCCTCTTTGGATATTCTTTAACACTCACACAGCCTTTGCTTTTCTTTATCACCTTGTTCATAAGCATGTTTGCATTTATCTGTTTTGGTCTCACCATTGCCCCTATATTTATTATGTATCGCAGCGTGCAGCAATGGGAAAACGCGATGGAATTCCCTGTTTATATTATCTGCGGCTTTTTATTCCCGATTGCGCTTTTACCAGAATGGACGACTCCCATCAGTTATTTACTTCCACCATACTGGGCAGCAACGGCTTTGCATGGCACGTCTACGGCCATGATGCCTTTGAATCAAGTTTTGTTCTCGTGGGCAATGATGATCATTTTTAGTCTCGTCGATCTCGTTATTGCCAGCCAGCTTTTCAAGATCATGTTATACAAGGCGCGTGTTGATGCAACACTGGACGTAGATTAAAGATGAATACCTTTACTAAAAACATTTATTTGTTTTGGCAGGGAACCATTCTGTCATATCGAGCTTTGTTTGCGTGGCTGCGACCTGTTACATACATGGCATCTAAAATTCTCATGCCGCTGGCTCAAATGTTTTTCTTTGTCTTTTTGGGTTCTTATGCCACCGATGGAACAGCCACGGATTTTTATGTAATTGGCAATGCGATTCAGATCACGGCTGTCAGCGGAATTTTTGGAGTCACTTTCAGTGTGGGCGGGGATCGCGATGCTGGGACCTTGCCTTATCTCTTTGGGACTCCTGCCAACCGCTTTATGATTTTCTTTGGGCGTGCTTTCATGCATGTCATTGACGGTACCATTGGTGTGATCATTGCCTTAACTTGGGGTGTCCTCCTCATGGGTCTCGATCTTTCTCGGACCGATCTGCCTGCTCTTGGTTTAACGATCATTATCACCACCTTCAGCACCTGCGGACTGGGCTTGCTGATGGGATGTTTGAGTCTGCTGACTGCCAACGTAATGTTCGTGAATAACTTTGTATATTTTAGTTTGTTGATCTTCTCAGGCGCAAATGTGGCTATTTCAACACTACCTGTGTGGATGCAGGTTGTCTCAAATGTGTTGCCTCTCACGCGCGGAATTGCCGCTTCGCGTATGTTAGTAGCTGGCGGAAGCTTGAGCGATGTTTTTCCTCTAATGGTCAGTGAGATCGGTATCGGATTGATGTATGGTTTATTGGGATATTTTCTTTTTGCATGGTTTGAAACACAAGCCAAGCAAAGAGGCACTCTCGAAACCGTGTAATAAAAAAGCTCCTGATTTCAGGAGCTTTTGGTTATTTAGTAAGCCACTCTTTTGCTTCCAACTCAGTGTTGAAATACATCAACGGCTGACCTGTGATCTTGGAGAGCAAATCTCCCAGTGTACGTTTGACGCCTGTGACGCCCAGCACTGCTGTTTTGTTGACATATGATTTGGTCGCACGGGAGGCTTCATTGAATAAAGGCATTAAATTTAATGTAACTTCAGTGTTAGACATATTCGTGAGCACTAGAACAGAATCTTTAGGTTCGCTTAGAACGATAGACTGTACTTCCGTTAGCTCCTGCTTTACGGCATCCTCGTTGAAAAAAAAGTTGGAATAATCCTGGTAAAGGATTCTCTTCCCGTTATGTTCTATCCATCGAGATTTCATAAGAGCCTCTTTATTTTCTGCTTCTTTTCGCGCCTTGTTTCATTCTTACTGGAACTTCTTGAACTTTACGATCTTCACTATAAAGTGCAATTCCTGTAGAAAGCGCACCTACAAGCTCCCAAATCCCTACACCGATAAATTCCACTGGAGCTATCTTTGCAATGACAAGGATTGTGAACACGGTAAACGTCACAATACGGAAAGGAACGGTCCAGCGGTAGAAGATCTTAACATCATTGATTGCCGCAAGGACATAATAAATGCCAATGTTGAAGGATGCCATGGAAGACGCCGTCATAAAGACGATCGTATAATCACTGCTGGCGCGGGCGGCGCGGTCTACGCTTTCAAAACCGAGGGTGGAAAGAATAATTTCGGGGCGGATCAGGCCGATAAGTCCAAAGAGAAACGCTAATACTCCAAAAATAAATATAGTCCAGCCAGATGCGTCGCGGATTTTCATTGATGTATCATCTCCTAATTTTAAATATTATACTCGCAATCTTATACATGATAAAATACAAGCCATCCATGGCAAAGCATTTGGTTTTAGTGGCAGGAAATATTGGCGCGGGAAAGACCACACTTACAGAACGTATGGGTGCGCGCCTCGGCTGGTGGACGGGATATGAATCTGTGGCGGATAACCCATACCTGTCCGATTTTTATGGAGATATGCGTGCCTGGTCATTCCATTTGCAGATTTTCTTTTTAGGGCATCGCGCAGATCAATATCTAGAAGCTGCCCGCGATGCGCGTTCGTCCATTCTTGACCGAAGTATTTATGAAGATGCTCATATTTTTGCCCGTGCATTAAATCATATGGGGAATTTAGGCGAACGTGATTATCTTGCCTACCGCCGATTATTTGAAGTGGTTGTAAGTGGCTTGCCGCGCCCAGACTTGCTAATCTATCTCAAAGCGCCTGTTTCTGTACTCATGGATCGTATCCGCAGGCGTGCCCGCGATATGGAAACAGGTATTTCTTCTGAGTATTTAGCTTTACTTGATTCATTTTATGATGAATGGTTGAGCGCATTTGACCTTTGCCCAGTGTTGACCATTCAAACTGACGATCTTGATTATGTTAATCACCCTGCTCATTTGGACCTTGTAGCACAACGCATACAGGATAAATTGGCTGGAAAAGAAGTAATGGACTTAACCACAAAGTAGTTTTGATATGACTGTTAATCTCCTCTCTCAAATCCCTTTGTTTACAGATCTTCCAGTGATAGAACTGGATGGAATTCTCGCGGCGATGGATGTAAAAGAATTAGTCGATAAAGAGATTCTTTTTCGTGAAGGCGACCCTGGCGAAGATTTTTACGTAGTGACGAAGGGTGTTGTTGAAGTATTAATGGCGGCTGGGCAGCAAGAAGAACTTCTGCTAAATATTATGCGCGAAGG
>JACMLM010000062.1 GCA_014379595.1 Anaerolineales bacterium | reverse complement strand
TACCTATCGTTATTACCTCACCAAACTTGGTCGCAGCGTAATAGCCGCATGCTGCCGAATAACCGAATTGACTATTGTTCCAGCTCTTGCAAGCTGAAGTCTTATCAAAAAATGTTACGACTCAAGTTGTAAGAGACTATATAGGGAAACCGTAGATTAACGAGTTGATCATAAGAAGGCGACACGGCTGAATAAGAAATTTTTGTGAGGTGTCAATTGGTGACTGAAATAAAGTACTGCAAAATCAGCTGGAAATCCGAGATGCTTGCAAAATTCGAGCTGCCTGATCTTGAGTATCCAGTCCCCGCTAAGTCATTTGAAATGATAGCTTCTACGGGAGATGTTGAATTCGAGGATATGCTTTACTGGCTACAAGATTATTCATCAAAACATCCAAAAGAATGGTTGGAATGCGAACCTGCAATAATCCGTTTATCAGAACTTATTGCCCCACACGAGAAAGATCCTGACAATCTCGTTGTTGAAGGAGATAACTGGAGCCTACTATTTGGACATGTTGATCTAACGCGGGAAATTGTAACCATCCAAAGGGCCGGGCACCTCATAGCTGCAATACAGAATGCCGGTAATGGACGATTGTTGGTTTCTGCATATCGCCCATTGGACAGCAAAGCGGCAAGTTATCTTACTTCTCTTTCTTTGAATCCTGCACAGGATGGAACGGTTTGCATGCGTCCGAATAACTGGGAATATGCCTTGGACTGTTCGGCTGGTACTGGGAATATGTATGCAGCAGAGGGAGGGGAATCTTACCTCTCGTACTGGGAATTTGGATTAGGATTATGTAGGGACGGCAGTAAAGTCGAAGAATGGTACTTTCAGCGGGGCATTGAACCAATTGTCGCAAAGTTTACCGTTATGCAGGTGGGAATTTGTTACGAAAAGACTGAGCAATTAGAATCAAATTTGGAGTCACAATCCTCGTTGACTGAATCAGCGATAAATTTGATTAGAGACTTTTACAAAGTTGCAGAACTCTCAGGTGTAGAGTTGCCAACAAATGCTCTGAATTACGAAGTGTTACCCGCCCCTCATTTGCCACCATCATCAATACCACTGGGAGCGATGGCAGTATATGTCTTTTCCTGGAACGGGCATTGCTTGAAAGTAGGCAAAGTTGGCGCTAAGAGCCATGCTCGCTATACAAGCCAGCACTACAATTCGAAAAGTTCCAACAGTAATTTGTCAAAATCACTTCTTAAGACTTGTGAAAATTTGAATATCGACATAACTGAAGAAACCGTTGGAGCTTGGATTAAAAACAATGTTGACCGCATAAATTATCATTTAGATGAAAAATGCGGAATTAGGACTCTTTCGCTCTTTGAGGCTTTCCTTCAATGCAGGCTAAAACCTAAGTTTGAAGGCTTTGACAGTCAAAAATAAGTAGGGAATCCTTCGAGGGTCACCCACGCATTTGACAAATCCAGATAAACCAACGGCTAAAAAGGCGAAGTCCCAACCAGGCAGTTGGACACCGGTCGGGCGGAAAGACTGCCCGAACGGGTCAACTGCGCGAACCGTTGGCTGCTTACGAACATGTACGCGGAGGTTACACACTTGCCGAAGAAATATCAGATACCCACATTTTTGTCAGGCCAAGTCCCGCACGAAATTTACGAGCGTTGGCTCCGTCGCAAAGCGCAGGCACACGTCAAACGTGATCGCCGACGTGGTAACGAAACAGCTATCGGTGAAGCGTACCGAGTTGCTATTCATGCCGCAGTCGCTGAGAGTGGCGGCCTTGATGCATACACTGGCGAGAAGCTCGACTGGTCACTTATTAGCCAGTACGACAATGATGAGTCACAAGAACATGGACGCCACTACAAGCGGGGTTTCGCGTTGCTTCCGACCGTTGATCACGTTGGAGACGGGAAGGGCCAAGCCGATTTCAGGATCTGCGGTTGGCGAACCAACGATGCGAAGAGTGATCTGGAAATGCCTGAATTTCTTGCCGTATGCCAAGCCGTGCTTGAGCATCATGGTTATGTCGTTGCGAATCGTGATTAACTTCGCGCCCTAGAGGCCGTCCGCCTGGCACCACTCAGCTATAAAGTTAGCTCACAAAAGGAAATTATGACTCAATCAACTGAAATATCTCTGTGGCTCCAACCCCAAATACTTGAAGGTACCCCAGAGGGGGCAACCCTTGACTCGAGACAACTTGACATTGAGGATGGTGAGGTTTTAGCGGGTGGATTGCCACGCAAACAGTTGCGACTGGTGCAAGCATGGATAGAACTACACCGGGATGAGCTGCAGGCCGATTGGGAACTGGCTGTTTCCGGAGAGAATCCTTACAAAATCACTCCACTGTGAGGTTGCCATGTACTGGGATGTGAAAACAGTAAAACCAATGCCGGACTATCGTATCTATGTTGAAGTTGAGGATGGTCGTAAGGGTATATTTGACCTCAAGCCATATCTGGATCGAGGAGTTTTTAGCGAACTAAGGGACATTCACTATTTCAATCGTGTAGGAATCCTGTTTGGCGCGGTAACTTGGCCAAACGAGCAGGACATCGCGCCTGAAACCCTGCTCGCTGAAATGCTTCCGATCGACCCGAGCCGCTAAGTGAATGGTGTGCGGGAAACGGGTTGATCATCGAGTCGAATTAATGAATGATAAAAAGGTGAAAAAGAAACGCAAACGTACTGCGGCCGAAAAGGCTGCAAAAAAACAAAGACGATTGGAATACATGTATGTCTTCATGAACGGCAAGCAGAAACGAGTCCAGCGGCCGCCAACCATTGATGGCATGGATGTTGACGAGTTCATTCGGCAAAATGCCGACCCGATATGGCTGCATCAAAACGAGATGTGGGAATATATTGATGAGCCGTATGATGATAATTATTAACAGGATCAGCAACGGCATTTATCGAGCGGCAAATAAAAAGCGCTATCAAAATGTGATTGCAAGCCGTGCCGATTCATGTTTATTATCTCAATATGAATAAGGCGCATCGAAAAACGCTGAATGATATTTTCTCACAGCCGGTCCCAACTACATTGGAATGGCGGCGAATCGAGTCTCTTTTTGTCTCGTTAGGCGCACAGACTGTTGAAGGTGCCGGATCACGGGTTCGCTTCTATTTGAATGGCATAGTGGCTGCGTTTCACCGACCACATCCGGCAAAAGAGGCGAAACCATATCAAGTTAAAGACGCGAAAACTTTTTTGGAAAACGCGGGAGTAAAGCCATGAACACAATGATTTGTAAAGGGTATGCCGCCAGAATTGAATACAGCGATGAAGATGGATGTTTCATTGGTCACATAGCAGGAATTAAAGACGTCATTGGCTTTCACGCCGATTCCGTCACTGAGTTGCGCGCAGCTTTCGTTGAGGCTGTAGATGACTATCTCGCTACATGTGAAAAACTGGGAAGAGCGCCACAAAAACCGTATTCAGGAAAACTGATGTTAAGAGTACCCCCCGAAGTTCATGCTCACGCGGCAATGATGGCTGAAGCACACGGAAAGAGTCTGAATCAATGGGCTGCAGACGTTCTGATGTACGCTACTTGAAAAGTCCGAACTCTGTTTCCAATTGGAAAAAAAGAGGCGCTGTATCCATCGGAATTCAAGACCGTACCCTGTCCTCGCTACGCAGGGCCTGGAAGCTATCGCACCCATGAAAGCACAAATATAATGTCACGTTACCTGTTAAAACGAATCCTGATGCTGATCCCGCTGATGTTCGGCATCACGCTGATTACCTTCTCCGTTATCCATCTGGCCCCCGGTGAACCGGTCGAGATGCAGATGGCCATGAACCCCAAGGTCGGCAAGGAGGCCCGCGAACGTCTGACCAAGTTCTACGGTCTGGACAAACCGCTGCACGAGCAGTATTTCAGCTGGATCGGCAAACTGGCCCGCTTGGATCTGGGGCACTCTTTCTCGTCGGATGGTCGTCCGGTGGTAGACAAGATCAAGGAACGTCTGCCGGTCACGATCTCACTCAACGTCATCGCCCTGCTGCTGGAATTCGGTCTGGCGATACCAATCGGCATCCTGGCCGCCACCCGCCGCGATACCTGGCTGGACAAGGGCATCACCGTTTTTGTCTTTGTGGGTTTTGCCGTGCCGACCTTCTGGCTGGCGCTGCTCTTGATGTATTTCTTCGGGGTCAAGCTGGGCTGGCTTCCCATATCC
>JACMLM010000061.1 GCA_014379595.1 Anaerolineales bacterium | reverse complement strand
TCAACGTGCACGTAGCTGGTTTGCGAATCAGCAATACAGATTAGGAGATAAGAGACTCATGGCTATTAATTCTGCGCGCGTTGAAAAACTTCGCAAGAAAAAGATAGACGGTTTGGCTCTTAAAAAATTAATAGATGCCGGGCTTACCTGGCTTCGTACGAACAAAGATAATGTTAATGCTTTAAATGTCTTTCCCGTGCCTGATGGCGATACTGGTACAAATATGACGTTGACTCTTCAAGCTGCCTGGAATGAAATAAAAGATCTAGGCACGAGCAATCTCGGTGAAATGGCTGCTGCGATTTCCAAAGGTGCTTTGATGGGCGCACGTGGAAATTCAGGTGTGATCACCAGCCAGATATTGCGGGGCATTTCACGTGGCCTACAGGGCAAAGCCGTGCTTGATGTTGATTCAATGGTCTCTGCATTTGGTGAGGCGCGTGATACGGCTTATAAAGGCGTAGTCAAGCCGGTTGAGGGGACGATCTTAACCGTCATTAAAGAAGTTGCCATCGCAACAGAAGCAGTTCGAGGGTCCGCGAAAGATGCGATTGAAGTTTTGGAGGTCGCTGTCAAAGCCGCAGATGAAGCTGTGAAGAAGACTCCTGATCTGCTTCCAGTCCTCAAGCAGGCTGGTGTGGTTGACTCTGGCGGCAAAGGTTTATTTTTTATTCTCGAGGGAATGTTGCGGCATGTGTATGGCGAGTCGCTTGAAACGCCGACCATGAATGTGCAGGCGCTCTCTGCGATGAATATGCAAGGCGCGATGGAAGAAGTAGAAGAGGGACAGGATTACGAAATTGTTGTAGATTTTGTTCCGAATGGTGAATTAGATCTGGGTTCGTTTTATGGAAAGCTTGAAGAAATGGGCACATCCATTCAGGTAGGGGAAGGCGAAGGTATGTATCGAATGCACATCCATGTGCCTACTGAAAATCGTTATGTGCCGATCGATTACATTATGGGCATTGGCACGGTGACGAAAGTTGCTATTGAAAATCTTCTTGCTCAAATGGATGATATTCAAAAGAGCAAGCAGATTCAATTTAGTACAGTGGAACCGGGACAAATTGCAGTTGTGGTTGTTTCGCCGGGCGCAGGCTTAAGCCGCATCTTTGCAAGTTTGGGTGTGGCTGCAGTAGTGGCAGGCGGACAAAGTATGAATCCATCCACGCAGGATATTTTGAGTTCGTTTGAAAATCTGCCAACTGATAAAGTAATTATTTTGCCGAATAATAAAAATATTATCCTTGCTGCGAATCAAGCCAAGGAAGTGACTGTTAAGCAGGTGATGGTTGTGCCGACGCGGACAATTCCACAGGGACTGACTGCGATGCTCTCGCTTCAACCCGACGGGGAGCTTGCTTCTGTCGCCGAAAAAATGACCAAAGCTTTGGGCACTGTCAAAACAGGCGAGATCACGATTGCAACACGCACCGTTGAAATTGATGGCGTCAGTGTGAAAGATGGTCAGGTGATCGCTTTGCTGGATGGAAAGTTAGCACTAGCAGCTGAATCTGTTGAACAAGGGATGATGGACTTACTTGAAAAAGCAAATGCAAGTGAGCATGAGATTGTCACTTTGTTTTATGGCGAAGGCATGACTCATGGTGAAGCAAACCGTATTGCAGATTTGATCCACAAAAAGTATTCAAATCTTAATGTCGAAGTGCAAGAAGGCGGGCAGCCGCATTATCAATTTATTATTTCGATAGAGTAGTTTAATAGATAAGTAAATAGGTTTTTAAAAGTGACAGTCACCTTAAAGGTGACTGTCACTTTTGTGTTAGAGAAAACTATTTTCTTGTAAAACTTCTTATCAATCCGATTGCCGCTTTGACCAATTCAAAACTTGCCACGACGATAACGACGATAAACGCAATCGAAACTCCAACATCAAAGAATCTCGTGACTACCTCTATATCTACTGAGGAATCCTCAGGGACATTTTCGAAAATTTTAGATGAAAAGGTGATTACGTTTGGTGTGTATAACATAATGCCTGCAATGACAATGGTTCCAGCTTCCATCGCAATTTTTACAATGCGTGTTCCTGTATCCCAAACGGCTTTACGCAGCAGGTAAATATCTAACAAAATCTCAGTAACAAAAGCTGCATTGATCCATGGCACAAACTTGCGAAACTCATCTGTGAAAACAGGAATGTAGAAGATTTCATTGATGATCGCAAGCCCAATGAAAGTGAATACAATCTCAGCAACCAATTCACCGCGGTTGACAGAATCAGGGTCTGGCTCTTTGGCGAGGGCAGCAGGGTCCCAATCTTCAGTTTTAAAATCTTCTTCCTTCAGACCCAGATCTGGAACGGTTCTCTCGATGATTGCAAATATCAAAACGACATATCCAGATGCGGCAATGACTGTTGAAAGAATATTGCCCAATCCATCTCCAAGGACTTCCGTAAAATCACTGCCCATCATCGGAGTTTGAGTCACCAATTTAATAATCATCACAACAGTCATACCGAAAGCAGTACTCAGAAGCACAATTTTTAGAATCTTCAAAAAGAGCGGGAAGACACGTGGACCGATCAAATATGGATGTGGGTTATAAGTGGTAGCCACTGCATCTGGTGAGCCATATTCTTTTAACAATTCAATTTCCATGGCTTCATCCGCAGGTCTACCTTCTTTTTCAGCACGTTCTTCGAGCATATCTTCCAAGGTAGAACGCAATTCTTTTTCAATATCTTCACGTCCTTGAAGTACCAAAAGGCGTTTACCAACTTCATTTACATAGCGGTCAATTAATTTCATTTCATTCTCCTTCTTATTATGCCAACATCTTCTTCATCACAGAAACAATATCAGCCCATTCCTTTTTCAGTTTCGGAAGGAGTTTCTTACCATCAGTACTGATGACGTAATAACGGCGCGGCCGCGCTTCTTCCAACTTCCAAACTGATTCCAATAATCCTTGCGTCTCCAAACGACGGAGAAGCGGGTACAACGTTCCCTGATCAACCTCCAGCCCTTGATCTGAAAGCAACTTCAACAGGGAGTATCCATATTGCTCGCCATTCAACTGGCTGAGCACCGCCAGCACGATCACGCCGCGCCGCAGTTCAAGGACAACATTATCGAGCGATTCACTGTTTGCCATATATATACCTTTATCGCATGATACTGTGTAATACACAGTATGTCAAGAGGGAAAATATAGGAATTAGGTGACAGTCACTTTTAAAGTGACTGTCACCTGTTATATGTTAAACTTTCATTATGAAAATTGGTATCGTCACAGACTCCACCTCAGACCTCCCTGCCTATCTTATTGAACAACATGCGATCCAAGTCGTACCATCCATTCTTGTTTTAGATGGGAAAGAATACGCAGATGGAATCGGGATCACGCGCGAGGAATTTTATAACCGCCTGCCCTCGTTTCAGACTCAGCCCACAACAGCTGCACCTTCGATAGGAGATTTCATTACGGCTTATGAGACTCTCTTCTCGCAAGGCTGTGACCATATCATTTCTATTCATGCTGCAAGTCAACTGACAACTATTGTTAATGTAGCGCGTCAAGCAGCACAGGAATTCCCCGATAAAGTCACCTGCATTGACAGTGGCTCGCTTTCACTGGGACTTGGCTTTCAAGTGGTCGCAGCCGCTGAAGAAGCGGAATTCGGCTTGAAACCTGCATTGGATGCAATTGAGTCTACAAGAAAAAGATTACATGTTTCCGCTGCACTGGACACTATGGAATACCTCAAACGCAGCGGACGAGTCCCAGCTGCGGTAGCAGCACTTGGTGGAATACTCTCCATCAAACCGCTGATCGAATTAACGAATGGTGAAGTGAAGGCGATTGGTGCAGTCCGCACGACAAAACAAGCTGACGAACGCATGTTGAACTTTTTATTAAGTGGGGGAGAATATGAACGACTTGCTATCTTGCATACCAATGCCGAACCGCGTGCCAAGCAATTACTTGATGAGCTGATGCAAAACGTGCGAATGTCAATTCCACGCGATATTATTTTTGTAAATGTGACTACTGTCATCGGTACACATGTTGGGCCGAACGGATTGGGATTTGCGGCGGTGAAAAAGTATTCAAGATGATTTTGTATATTTCTCGACTTCAACCTCATTATTTATCCGAAGGAAAATCTTGTGTGGCTACATAATCAATTCTGAATAATTTAATCTGAAGCAATATGGAAAATAAATATATTTACGAATCTGTATTAATTTTATT
The DNA here is from genome assembly GCA_014379595.1 of Anaerolineales bacterium. GTDB lineage: Bacteria > Chloroflexota > Anaerolineae > Anaerolineales > Villigracilaceae > Villigracilis. The sequence goes on along the minus strand of JACMLM010000061.1, from coordinate 15,513 downwards.
AATAGTTGGGTGTAGCTCAGCTCAACCTACTTCTTTTCCACCAACATTTATTAGCGGGGGTGAGTCAACGTTGCCTGCCTTTACAGAGACACCTGAAATTCAAGTATCACAGACCTCAGCACCTCTTATAGAAGTTGAAGTAAACCTGCCTGTGTGCTTTGATGAGACTAGAGGTGAGATCTCGCTTGCAAGTATTACAAAGGGTTCATTAGTAAATCGAGGATCATATTCGCCTATTCTTTTGGAAATACAATCGAACAAAGCATACAAAATTCCTCTCACATCTGAAAATTCATACACATCACCAGATGAATCTGTTTCGCCAAACAGGGATTTACTTGCTACGATTGAAATTGCGGGAAATGAGTTATGGCAATTTGAAAGGGCGTATCTACATATTTTTAACGCACGAGGGGAGATGGTGGAAAGGATTGTTTTTGAGATTCCAGGACTTCACAAGATTCGCTGGCTGGATAATGAGAATATTTTGCTATACATTGCTAACACATCGCGAGATGGAACGGTTTTGTTAATAAATCCATTTACTAAAAAACAAAATTACATTACTAATGTTTTGCCAGATTTTTTTGATGAAAGTGACATTTTCTTCCCTGGTTTGAAATCACTGATAGAATACAGCCCAAATTTGGAATGGGGCGTGTACTTAAAGAGAGATACTTCTGGAGCCATTGCTACACCTTTTCCTGGCGGTCCTAATATTGGACACGCTGTTTATGATTTTTCTGCTGACAAAACAATATGGATACCTAAACATCCAACTGATTTTTCTGAAGAGCCTAAATGGTCACCTGATGGGAACAAAGTTGTAATAGAAGCGAATAACCAATTCACTATCGTAACGCGTGAGGGAATATTACAACCAATTCTAGATGAAACTGAAACAAATTATATTCAATTCCCAGAATGGTCTCCAGATGGGCATTACATCGCTTTTTGGAATGGTATTAAATTTATGATTTATGACACTCAAGAAAATACTTTACATAATTTATGTATTAATACACATGCTGATTTTCGAACGCCTATCTTTGTATGGTCTCCTGATAATCATTATATTTTTATAGGTGCTGATTCTGAGACGAATAGTATACTTATAGATATTGAGGAAGATAAAATTTACAATGTATCAACAAATCCAATTTTTTATTATCCAGTTGGATGGATGAATTCCGTTCCTTAGTTAGGCTGGGGATACTTAAATAACTTCTATAAGTTAAATATAACAGTAGCCCTCCCTACCTAATCTTATCTTCTGCCCGTGATAAAATTGACCTCATGCAACCGTCCTTAGAGAAGCTTAGAAAATTCTTCCGTCTTGAACATGAAAATAAATATGACAATACCGCCATCATCGGCGGACTCGCTAAGATGCTTGACTTTTGGGAAGGCGAAGCCCGCGCCGATGGCATTGCTGAAGAGGTAATACAGGCTGTTGTGTCACGCCTGCGATCCTATGAAAAGCTCAGCCCAGAAGGACGGGCTGAGTCGCTTAAAGGCTTATGGAAGCGCATTGGTGAGACATATCCAGAAGCGGGGCAAAAACCAAAAGTGGAAGTACAAGCTCCGCGTCCAACATCTGTACATCAAGAAGAGCCTCCTGAAGTAGACGTACCTGCGCCACGCCCTCAACAAAACCAGCCGCAACAAAATCAACAGAAGCAAAGACAAGCACCTCAGCCTCGTTCTGAATCTGTGCCTGGCGCGAAGACCAGCCAAACTCCTGCTGCGTTGAATGCAAGCCTCACTGTACTTCAAGGTGTGGGTCCAAAACATGCAGAGACGTTGATAAATTTAGGAATGAAAACACTTGGCGACATGTTGTATTATTTTCCTCGTCGCTATGAAGATTACAGTCAGCTCAAACCTATTAAGTCACTTTTTTATGGTGATGTAGTTACGGTCATTGGTTCAATTCAAAGTGTGCATACTCGTCCTATTCGCGGCGGCAAGGCGTCTATTATTGAAGTGGTTATTACTGATGGCACAGGGGGATTGCGGATTTCATTTTTCAATCAACCCTGGCTTGTAAACCGTTTCAAACAAGATGATGCGATTTCTGTCTCTGGTAAGATCGATCAGTATCTTGGCCGCCTCGTGATGAATAGTCCCGATTGGGAACCTGTTGAAGTTGAAAATTTGCATACTGCGCGCATTGTTCCCATTTATGCGCTTACTGAAAAGATCACTCAAAAATGGCTGCGCGGCATTATGAATCAGGTAGTTTCGTATTTTGCCCCAGCAGTTCCCGATGCGCTTCCTGAAAAAATTAAACTAGCAGCGAGGCTTGTATCGCTCAGCGAAGCTTTGATGCAAGTTCACTTTCCTGTTTCGCAGGATCGACTCAAAGCTGCTCGTGAACGTTTAGGATTTGATGAAATCTTTTATCTGCAAATGGGAGTGCTGCGCCAGAAACGGGATTGGAAATCTGTAGAAGCCCGCCGCTTCTCCGTCTCGACCGAGTGGCTGGATTCTCGATTAACGAGCCTTCCCTTCGCCCTAACCTCAGCCCAGCAAAAATCGCTCGAAGACATTCGCACCGACCTGGACTCTGGCAGACCCATGAACAGATTGGTGCAAGGAGATGTCGGTTCTGGTAAGACCGTCGTTGCTGCATTGGGTACCGCAATCGTTATCAATGCAGGTGCGCAAGCTGCGATCATGGCGCCGACATCCATTCTTGCAGAACAGCATTATCGCAACTTTACGAATCTGCTTGCAGGTGATGGGGGGATGATGCAGCAGAGTGAAATCCGCTTGTTGGTGGGTAGCACGCCTGAGGCGGAGAAAGAATCGATCCGTCAGGGTTTGCAAGATGGTTCAGTGAAAATAGTCATCGGTACACATGCGGTCATTGAAGGGCCAGTCCAGTTTAAAGATCTGCAATTTATTGTGATTGATGAACAACATCGTTTTGGCGTGGAGCAACGCAAGGAACTTCGTGATAAGGGTACGAATCCGCATTTGCTGGTGATGACCGCCACGCCCATTCCGCGCTCGCTTGCACTGACTGTATTTGGCGACCTTGATATTTCTGTGATTGATGAAATGCCTGTTGGGCGTCAGCCGATCAATACGCATGTGCTTCGTCCGCAGGAGCGCGAGCGCGCATTCACAATGATCCGTGGACAAATAAAAGACGGCAAGCAGGCATTTATTGTGTATCCGCTGATCGATGAAAGTGAAAAGATCGAAGCCCGCGCCGCAGTGGATGATTTTGAAACTTTATCAAAAGAAGTCTTCCCTGATCTCAAGCTTGGACTTTTACATGGCCGTATGAAGCCTAGTGAAAAAGATGAAGTGATGTTGAAATTCCGTGACAGACAATTTGATATTCTTGTTTCAACCACTGTTGTTGAAGTAGGTGTAGACGTACCAAATTCCACTGTGATGTTGATCGAAGGTGCTGACCGTTTTGGTCTTGCGCAATTGCATCAACTTCGCGGACGTGTTGGCCGCGGTGCAGATCAATCATATTGTCTGCTCATTCCTACACACGAAGATGCAACCGAGAACGAACGCTTGCAAGCCATGTCTCGTACAAACAGTGGTTTTGAATTGGCAGACCTTGACCTTAAGACCCGCGGCCCTGGTGAATTTTTAGGTACGCGTCAGGCTGGCTTTGCATCCACGTTGAAGATGGCAAGCATTACTGATGTAGCTTTGATCGAAAAAGCGCGTGTACAAGCACAAGCTTTGTTTGAACGTGACCCATATCTTGAACAAACCGAACACGCCTTGCTTGCCGAAGCCTTTGAAAGATTCTGGGGCGAAGGCAAAGGCGATGTATCTTAAACACAAAGGACACGACGTACACAAAGTTTTTAAGGCCTTCAACCTTAGTGACCTTTGTGCCCTTCGTGGTTAAAAGGTTTAGAGAAAATGGTTAGAGCATTATTTCCCGGTACATTCGACCCAATCCACCTCGGCCACATTGACATCGCCACGCGCGCGGCTCGTCTCTTTGATGAAGTAGTGATGGCCGTATATGACAAGCCGCTTAAGAGTTTGATGTTTTCTCCCGAAGAACGTATTTCGCTGGTGCAGGAAGCATTCAAAGATAACTCCAAGATCACGGTCACAGGCTATAGCGGCCTAACCGTTGACTTTGCACATAAAGTAGAAGCTCAGGTTGTTGTGCGCGGGTTACGTGTTTTTTCTGATTTTGAATTTGAATTCCGTATGGCATTAGCAAATCAACGTCTTGCAAAGGATATTGAGACCATTGCATTGATCACAGCCGAACAACACACATTTTTATCTTCGAGCACAGTGCGCGAGATCGCCATGTTAGGCGGTGACGTGTCCAGCATGGTCCCTGCCTATGTGGAAAAGGCGTTGAAGGCAAAAGTAGTTAATATGGGAGAGCAATCTCCTCCCAATGCACTTCGCGATTAATTTGTGCTAGAATTGCTTTATCTGTAGCGCGACATTTATGTCGCTAATATGGAGAGCGACATAAATGTCGCATTACGGAGCAAAAATGGATATCCTACAACTCATTGACCGCTTGGAAGAACTCTTCAACGAAGCGAAAGCTGTGCCTTTTACGCACAACGTTCTCGTTGATGAAGACCGCATGTTGGAATTGATCGACCAGATGCGCATTGCCATTCCAGAAGAAGTGAAGAAGGCGCAGCAAGTGATGGCCCAGCGCGATCGTGTCATGGCGCAGGCGCAGGAAGAAGCCAACCGCACTTTGCAGATATCGCGCGACAAGGCCGATCAATTGGTTCAAAAAGATATAATTATGGGAGAGGCCCAACGCCGTGCAGAACAAATTGTTAATCAGGCGCGCGCTGAGGCTGAAAATACGCGCGCTGATGCCGATAATTATGTAATAGATACTCTCATGCAATTGCAGGATCAAATTGCAAAATTAAGCGGTCAAGTTAGCAATGGTGTTCGTATGGTACAGGAAGATCAAATGCGAAAAGCATCTTCAACGCCATCTTCAATTTCCGCAACTGTTACTGAAAAAGTGGAAAAATAAAACACAAAAATCCCCATCTACTGATGGGGATTTTTTCTATATGAATCATGTCGTTGCGAGGAGGGCACTTGCTCTTCCGACGAAGCAACCTTATCGCTAATAAGGAGATTGCTCACCTGCACTGGCGTGCGGCGCAAGTGTCGGGCAAATAGCAAGTGCGCCCTCGCAATGACGGATGTTGAGACGGGGATTTTTTATAATCCGATATCGCGTTTCCATAGATCATCAATTGTTTCACGTTGAATAATTACTTTTGCTTTGCCATCTTCCAGCCATAGCACAGCAGGTTTGCGAGAACCATTATAGTTGGACGACATACTTAAATGATATGCACCCGAAGCAGGGATGGCGATCAATTCTCCCTCTTTGATTTTCGGCATGGGCAAATCTTCTATGAGAACATCACCTGACTCACAATACGGCCCTGCGATGGAAACCTTCTCGCTTCTTTCTCTGCTGACGCCTGATACCGTTAAACAAGAGTATCTCGCCCCATACATGGCATAACGCGGATTATCCGTCATGCCGCCGTCTGTTAATATCCAAACTTTTTCACCGCGTCTTTTAATTGCGCCCACTTTATAAACAGCTACACCCGCTCGTGCTACCAAACTGCGACCAGGTTCCAAATGCAAATGGGGGAGGGGAAGCCCGCGTGCTTTGCAGCCTTTAAGTACATTCTCCACAATCACACGTACATATTCATCTATATCAGGCTGAGGCAGTTCATCTTCATGATAGGCCACACCCCATCCGCCGCCTGGGCTAAAATGCCAATTGTTTTCAAACCCAATTTCTTTTGCAATATCAAGACCCAACTCAATTGCCGCTTTCAATGGATTCGCATCACGGAAATTTGAACCTTGATGAAAGTGAATACCATTGAGCGGTAAATTGTATTCTTTACAAAATGATGCCGCTTCCATAATTTCGTCACGAGTCATGCCAAATTTGCTGTCATGCTGGCCTGTTTGTGTGTGTGCATGATGTGTGTCTACGGCGACGCCTGGAAGAAGTCGGAACCATAAATTAGGGAACACCCTCGGGGTACTATGTTGGGAATTGGGAATTGGGAATTGGCTTGCAATTCTATGAAGTTCGGTGATGTTATCTACAACAATTGTTCCTGCATGTTGTATCGCAGATTTTAGATCAGCCGCAGATTTATTTACGCCGTGTACGAGAATATGTTCACAAGGCACATCCCCTGCTAATGCAATTGCTATCTCTCCTTCCCCTGTGCAATCTACCCATAAGCCATGCAGCTGAGTCCACTGGGCGATGGCTTTACACAGGAAGGCTTTTCCTGCATAAGTAACAGAAGCAGGTGCGGGGTAGAGCGAAGCGAGCACAGATTTATATCCCATTGCTGCGCCATCCATCGTTTCACGGTCATAGAGATAGAAAGGTGTTCCGTATACGTCTGCCAGAGATGAGATATCGTGCCCTGCAATCGTGAGTGAGTCTTTTTCGATTTTTGTTGAAACAGGGAAGAGTTCTAAACGATTCATATTTTTTCGAGGTTGCTCGCAAGGAAGATTTGATTTTTACCGAGCCGCTTTGCCATTAGTTCTGCATGGTCTGCGGTGTGTAAGAGAGTTGTATGTGTATCACCATCTTTTGGAAATGTGGCGATACCGATGCTTAATGTATATCCAGGAGCTCCCTTGCCATCAACAGGTGTATCTGTTGTGCTTGCGAGAGCAGCGCCATGCAGTCGTTTGGCAAATATCAGAGCGTTTTCTTGATTTGTGTTTGGCAGAATGATGGCGAATTCATCACCGCCATATCTTGCGGCGATATCATATTTTCGCAAGTTAGTGCGAATAAGATCTGCAGTTCCTTTGATTCGTACATCTCCAGCGGGATGCCCCCATTTATCGTTGTAGTCTTTGAAGGAATCAAGATCAAAAATAATAAGCGAGAGTGGATAACCTAATCTCGTGGAGCGTTGTACTTCTGCTATCAATGTTTCCTCGAATGCGTGGCGGTTGAAGAGTCCGCTGACGGCATCTGTCATTGCCATTTCTTTTACCTGTGCATGCAGGCGCGCATTATCCATTGCAAGAGCGATTGGAACGGCTAATGTAGTGAGCATATCTACATCAGCCTGAGTCAGAAGCAAATCTGCATCTCCTTCCACATTGATGATTCCAAGCACAGCATTGTCTTTTAGTAATGGAACACAGATCTCGCTGATCACATCATTTGCGGCACGCAAAAAAGTGGACTCATTTGTTACATCTTGAATAAATTGGGCTTTTTTACTTTTTATTGTTCTTCCACTAACGCCCTGACTAATATGGATTTTTTTGATCGCCATTTCCTCTGGATACCCAATTTGTGCACCGAGATGAAGGTACTCATCTTTTAAGATGTAAATGCTGACATGTGTATACCCAAATACCACTTTGAGTTCTTTTACAACAGACTCGAAGATATTATCTAGGTCAAGTGTAGTAGACACAACGTGCGATACAGCTTGTACAGTAGACATTACACGTAAATGATCTTGTGAGGCGGAATATAGCCTGGCTCTTTGAATGGATGCAGAAAGTTGGTTGGTAAGTGTTTCAAGAGTCTTTGCATCGTCTTCATTGAAGGCATTTGATTTGGCGCTTTCCACATACAATACTCCCAGTAGCCCTTTATCATTCAAAATTGGAGTGCAAAGAGCTGAACCTTGGTGGTCATCGTTTGAAAAATAATAGGGATCGCTGGCTACTTGGTTGGTAATGTAAGTTACTTGTTTTGCTGCGGTATGTCCGATAATCCCCATCCCCATCTTTTGCTTAAACCCTGGCATGTAACCAAAATCCTGAGTCCCGGCGATAGCGGTTACTTCAAGCATATTATCATCTACTAACATGGAGATTGCAGCTTCAGCATATCCGAAGCGCTCAACCAAGGCGTTAAGTGAATCTTGAAAGATTTCCTTTTCATCAAAGCTATCTGCGATTTGCCTTCCCACTTCTTCCAAAAGTCCCAATTGTGCAGACCGCCGAAACTCTGCTGCCAATAACTCCTGTTCCTGTGTATTATCATGGATGACAATTACACGTCCAAGAAAACTTTTATCACTTTTATATAAGTGAGTGATTGTTGCTTCATACCATAGATGTTGGTTGTTTTTATCAATCTCTAATTTAATTTTCGCGTTTGGGGTATCCCATTTTTCTCTGAATAGATCAGGTTTTGGCAGGACATCAAAAACAGGTTTGCCGACGAATTCATCTTTTATAACAAGCCATTTTTCTCCTGCAGGGTTTATGTTTGTTATTTGATTTTGGATATCTATGACAATAACCGCATCGCTCAAATTTTCAATGATCATGGGCGCAGCGATCGGAAATAAATTGAACAAGCCAAAACGAAAAAAGCCGAGAGCAAATAAAGGTCCGGAGAGTGCAAAAGAGAGCGGAGTTGGGTCAAGATCTGGAGAAAAAAAATCAGCGAGGAAGACTACGTTGGCGATAAGGGTCACCAATGCAGCGGACAGCATTAAACCAGTCTGTGTACGAAAAGCTTTGGGAGATCGAACATAGGCAAGGATATATAAAAACATTCCCATCGCAATGAAAACATATGCAATCAGTGCAAAGACCCAAAAGCCTGGCCCATAAGTAAGATGTAATGGACCAAAGCTGCTGCCCGAAGGCATATCCATTGTTGTCCATATCATTTGATGGGATTCGTTGGTCAACCCTAAAAAGAAAGCGATGCATCCGGGAATGGTCAGCAGCACAATATGTCCTCGTTCTGTCCACCAATTGTTTCGGCTTGTATATCTTAAGGCAAACCCAAGCCAGAGTGGTGCAGATAAAGTCATTCCAAGATATAAAATTTTCCTGGCGGCAATTTTCAGCGGCAGGGATGGGAGGAGGATTTCAAGCAAATAAAATGCCGCCCACACCACCATGGTCAATAATAGAAATCCCAGTGTACGCGCACCAGGTTTATGCCATTCTAAAAAAGTGCGTGAGGCAATAGCAGTTGTAATAAATACAAGAATTCCAAGGGAAACGGAGTAGACAAGTAAGTTAAATTGCATTTATGAATGGGCTATCATATTCATTCGTCGAAGAATAGCTGCCACCATACTTCCCAATTTTGCATGGGAGTTGGTGCAGGAAGGGGAGTTGTAATGACAACAGGCTCGCTTCCCGGTTGACCTACCGGGATAACGGGTTGATCCCCTTCTTGTACATAATGACCATCTCTCCGTGCCCACTCTTCCACGGCGGCGGTAGACCCTGCAAATGAGACCTGTGTTTGCAGAGCCACTTGGGTTTGCATAGCTTGAGTCGCAAGGGCACGCACTTCATCCCGCTGATCATTTAATTGATTTAATTCCTCAAGGCGCGAATTAAATTCAATAACCAATAAAATCAAAATGAAAATGCCCAGAAAAACTGCTGCACGGCGGAAGTTTATGGGAATAGTTGGCATGTCTTTATCTTAATCGTATTTGTCTGCATTGACAAGAAAGGTATGGTACAATCTGCCCCCGCAGAACGTAGTACCCTTCGTTCTGACTCTCTTATTGTTAGAAAGGGCTTGAAAATATGAAAGTTATGCTCGTTAAGGATGTTTATAAACTAGGACGTGCGGGGGATATTAAGAAAGTAGCCGACGGCTATGGCCGCAACTTCCTCATTCCACAGGGATTTGCCGTACTCGCCACCGAAGGTGCTTTGAAACAAGTGCAGAAGATCAAATCACAGGCTGAGATCCGCCGCGCTTCACAAAATCAAGAACTTACAGGTCTTGCTGATCAGATCAAAGCAGTCACTCTCACTTTCCCCGCCAAAGCAGGCGACACGGGCAAGTTGTATGGTTCCATCACTACACAGGATATTGCCACTGCACTGACTGAGCAGGTACGTTTTGAAGTGAAGCGCCAGCAGGTGGATATTCAACCCATTCGCACGCTTGGTGAATTCACAGCCCGCATCCGCCTTACCATGGATCTGGTTCCTGAATTCAAGATCATTGTTCACCGTGAAGGCGAAAGTGCTGAAAGTGTGACGGACGCGCAGCGTGCAGCCGAAGCCGAAAAAGCAGAAAAGCCGAAGAAGAGCGGTGGTGGCGGTCGCAAAGCCAAAGAAGAAGAAGTTGCAGTTGAAGAACCCGCTGCCACAGCCGAATAAGTACAAAATCACATCACCGGCGCAAGTCGGTGATGTTTGTAATACAATAGATTTATATTTATGCTTGAATCCATAGGTCAACGCTTAAAGAAGGAACGTGAAGCTCGCTTTCTATCGCTTGAAAGAGCATCTGAAGCCACACGTATTCGGATCGTCTTTTTGCAGGCGTTGGAGGCCGATGATTATTCTGTCATGCCCTCTGCCGCGCAGGGTCGTGGATTTTTACGCAACTATGCTGAATACCTTCAACTGAATATAGATGAAATGATCGCAGAGTTCCAAAGGAATGCACTCTCCCCTTTGGGGGAAATTAGCGGACCTTTGCCTCAAGTAAATTTGGTTGAGACGGAAATTCCACCTTTAACTGAATCACAGGATGAAAAGCCAGCACGATCTTTCTTAAGCTCTTTATTTGGCCGCCGTCCGAAAGAAGAATCAGCGCCTCAAATAGAATCTGCTGAAGAACCTGATCAAGAGCAGATCGTTGTTACACCCCCTGTCGCCGAAGTTGAAGTAGAAGTAGAACAACCTAAACCGCGTGGCAGGAAGAAAAAGATAATAGAAGAAGAAATTGCTCAAACTCTTATCGTTGAGCCTATATTTCAACAGGAAGAAATAACGGAGATAAAGGCTAAAGAGCCGAGTCAATCTGTTGAGGTAGAACAGCTTGAAGTTGATGCGGAGCGTGAAGCGAAACCAAGTCCCATCTCAAAGCTTGTTTCATTATTTCAATCTCGCTTTATAAAAAAGACCGAACCTGAATCCGTAACTGAATCTGAAGTAATAGAAATCCAACCAATCATTGAATTGGCTAAACCATCTCAACCGGCGGATGTGATCTTCGCGGAAATCGGTGCGCTATTACGTGAACGGCGTGAGTTGATCAGCCTGACGATGGATGAGGTGGAACGCCATACAAAATTACGAGTTGCGTTTGTAAAAGCATTAGAGGAGGGGACATTTGATAAATTGCCTTCGCCTGTGCAAACACGTGGAATGCTTGCAAACTACGCAACGTTTCTTGACCTTGATACTGATACAATCCTTTTGCGTTTTGCAGATGGGTTACAAGCACGTCGTTACGAAAAATATTCAGAAACCCCGCGTGAAAAAATTCAAACAGAAGTCATTACGTCCATGCCTTTCCTGCGAAGCTTCATCGCAGGTGACCTGATCTTCGGTGTGATGATCATTGCAATTCTGGCGGCACTTGGGATCTGGGGTGTGGGGCGTGTTATCAATTCACAGGAAGAGCAACTGTTGCCTGAAGCCACTGCGCCTTCAATTGTAGATGTACTTGGCGGTACTTCTTTTCCAACGCCAACATTAGACTTAACTTCTGCTCCTGTTGAAAATAGCACAGCAGCGGTTTCCAGCCTGGAAGTACAACCAACAGCTGGTGTAAGCGCGAATGTAACTGTGAACGTGTTTGCTGTAGAGCGTGTCTTTGCCAGAATTTCAGTGGATGGTCAGATCGCTTTTGAAGGGCGCCTTGCGCCGCGCGAAACAAAGATATTTGAAGCAGAGAATCAAGTAGTAATACTGACAGGAAATGCCGCAGCTTTGAGAATTACGTATAATGGAAATGATCTTGGTTTGATGGGCAGTGTTGGCGAAGTGATCAGCCGCGTATATTTGATCTCTGGCGTGGTTACGCCTACCGCGACAATTCCGCCGACGCCGACTGTCACATCGACTCCAACAATTACATTAACACCTACAATTACACCCAGTTTCACTCCAACTGTTACGCCGCCCGATGGTGGATGATTTATAATTAGGAAAATCTTGTGTCAAAAAATACTTTTCATTTAGTTTCCCTTGGTTGTGCGAAAAACACCGTCGATTCTGATTCGATGGCTCAATTGCTTTTGCGTGATGGTTATCTTTCAATGGATGATCCTGATCAGGCCGCAGTGCTTATCGTGAATACCTGCGGATTTATTGGCCCCGCAAAAGAAGAATCCTATCGTGTGCTTGGTGAGCTTGCCAAATCCAAACAAAGTGGACAAGTGTTGATCGCAGCGGGCTGCCTCACACAACGTTATGGTGTGGAAGTTGCGCAAAAGGTGCAAGGCATTGATGGCATTCTCGGCACACGCCGCTGGATGGATATTGTGCAGGTGGTGAAGGAAGTTCGCAAAGGTCCGCGCCCTGAGCCGCTATATCATTTACCTGAAGCAGCAACGGTTGTGGGTTCAGATGAAAAAGATGCTTTACGTATCAGCGTGGCTGGTGCGAGCGCATATATCAAAGTGGCAGATGGCTGCCGCCGTCCATGTGCGTTTTGCGCGATTCCATTGATAAAAGGCACGGCAGTTTCACGCCCCGTTGAGTCGATCATCAATGAGGCGCGTAAATTGCGTGATGTTGGTGTACGTGAGCTGGTATTGATCGCGCAAGATACAACTGATTATGGTCACGATTTGGGGATGAAAGATGGCCTTGCTATTCTGCTTGAACAACTGACAGATTCTGTACCAGATATGGATTGGATTCGTATCATGTATGCGTATCCCGGTTATGTCACTGACCGCCTGATCGAAGTGATGGCAACACGCAAACAAATTTTGCCTTATCTTGATATGCCGCTTCAACATGCTCACCCCAAAACTTTGTATCGTATGAAGCGCCCGTCCAATATTGATTGGGTGCATAAGACACTTGGAAAAATGCGCGGGACGATATCTGATCTTGCCATTCGCACCACGTTCCTGGTTGGTTATCCGGGTGAAACGGATGAAGAATATCAGGCTCTTTATGATTTTGTAAATGAAATTCGCTTTGATCGTGTGGGTGCATTCCAATTCTCATTTGAGCCGGGGACAACCTCCGAGCCTCTAGGTGACCCGGTACCTGTTGAGGTCAAACAGGAACGTTATGAGCGCCTGATGGAGCTTCAACAAACTATTTCACTGCAAGTGAATCAATCCTATGTAGGCAAGACTCTTGATGTGTTGATTGAAGGATTTGATAATGGCATATCCATTGGCCGCTCTTATCGTGATGCACCTGAAATTGACGGCATGGTCTTCGTTGAAGGACAGGCTAACATAGGTGATATTGTGCCGGTGAGAATTACAGGCGCGATGGCCTATGATTTGACCGGTGTATTGGCTCAAAAATTAATACAAATATAATATCTCTATAAAGTGTCTCCCTGAGCGATAGCGAAGGGTCTCGGTTGTTATGGGGGAGATACTTCGCTATCGCTCAGCATGACACATTGTAAGCAAATGTTTTAAATAAAAAGACCACTACTTTTTTATGTAGTGGTCTTTTCTGTTCACTGTTCACTGCTCTCTTTTACGATACTCTCGCAACTGCCGTCGCACCTAAAATCAACACAGATACTATCAGGTTAGCTCTTAATAAAATTATCTCACGTCTTTGTAACCTCGCTAGTTCGTCTGGATTAGCATTTTCTTTTTTCATCAGTATGCGATGTATCGCAGGGATAACTTCCCAGGTCTGGATGGCGCTTACGACGATCATGATAATCCCTAAAACATGTTTGGTGAGAATAGCTAATGACCATTGTGTGCTGATGGAGAGAAAACCGTCATAATGCGGGCTGGTGCTCATTTGGATCAAGCCCGTTACGATTAATAAACTGATGCTGAACCATGCAATAGGTTCGAGTCTTTTTTGAAGGGTTGAGATAAAGCTGAGTTGGTCGGTCAGGTTCAAGGTCCGCTTTGAGGCGGGGAGGATGAGTATGCTAATTGCGGCGAGACTTCCAACCCATGCAACCGTCGCCAGCATGTGAAGCCAGTAGATAATCGCAAGCACCCATGTAGGAGGTGTAGCCATGATTAAGGCGTGGGTGTTTCTGTTGGCGTTTCTGTTGGCGTGTCAGCTACTACCACTGGTGGAGTTGTAGCCACTGCAGGGGCAGTTGTTACAACGATTACAGTAGGCGTAGCTGGGAAACATATCAAGGAAGCTTCATTCGAGTTTCTTGCAGCGGCTTCATCTAAATTCGCGATGCCGGATGCAATTTTATATTGTTCATAAGCGGCGCAGTATTCCTGCCGGACAAAAAGTTCGTCGCCATATCGCATGGATGCAGTATATAAACGTTGAGACGCTGTCAATGTGCCATCCCATAAAGAAGGCCAGCCAGCACCAACTTGACTGAAATAATCTACAGCCTGTTTCCAATCCAGTTCCCAGAAGCTCGCGCCAGTAATATACATTCGTGCGCCTTCACGCAGACCAACGGCAGTGTTATCCAGCGGACCAAATCTTTCCGCAAGGGTAAGATAGTAAATACCGCCTTCAAGATTGCCTTGTTGAGTGATGAGCGCATGTCCATAATTTCGCAGAGAGAAATAATACATTCCGTCTACTTGCGCGGTTTTGTAGCTGGGGTCGAGTTTGCGGATCGTGTCCAGGGCTGATAAAGCGCCGGGCCAATCTTGAGCAAGGATAAGCTGCTGTGCACGCTGATAGGCACTTTCGGCGCCGCTAAAATCAGGTGTGGATGTGACTGTGGGCATGGGCGTGGGAGTGGGGATAACGCTCAACACTAAAACTTCAGTTAGTTTTTGACCTGCCCCTGGATAGCCAGGATCGTTTGCAATAATGAACTCGAGGCGTTGTCTTGCAGTTTCATATCGCCCAAATTCAATATCTACCAATGCAAAAGAATATTGCTCGGAAAGTTGTTTTGAAATAATAGTATCTTCCGCATTTTCACGGACGCCGATACCAGAAGAGTAGCCGCCGAATCCCCCCAAGGCGATTAACAGGATCACTCCTAAAATGCTGATGAGAATGGAGCGCCAGCGTGGAGCTTTCTTGATCGGTTTGATTGGCTGGGTATCGTCTTCCTGTATTACTGGTTGATTGGGTTGTGTGTGTTCAGTATTTTCAGACATGGGAATTATTATACTTTCCTTCTGAACTGTTTAAAAAAGTTCTTATTTGTGATTTATATCGTGTTGGAGATTGCTTACCTGCACTCCCGAAAGAGTATCGGGACGATGTGGCGTGCGGCGCAAGTGTCGGACGAAGAACACACCTGCCCTGGTGGGCGGTGCCAGGGAGAACGCCCTCGCAATAACATTTACAATTTACAAATTAAAAATCTGCTTGGCCTCAGACCAGACAATTGCCAGCGCGACGAGTCCGCCGATGGTCATGCCGAGTAAGGCAGTTACTATGGCTCCGCCAGGCAGATACAAAGCAATTAAATAAGTTGTTATACCTCCAACGACTGCCGCAACCAAACCTTTCCATACCGCATTGCCCACCTGGATCGGTTCATGTGTGCGTTTGGATAACCAACCGAATAGAATAATAGCTTCTATTAGTAACGCGATCTCTGCAAATGCAATGACTGGCGCG
>JACMLM010000060.1 GCA_014379595.1 Anaerolineales bacterium | reverse complement strand
GTCAGGGCGTTTACGGAACCAGGGATTGTATTCAGAGTTATGCCCGCTTGATTCGGTGACATATTTTCCAATCGCGAGATACATTTCATTGCGGACTTGTTCATGATTATAAATTTCAGGCCGCTCCGTGATCGCTTTATGTATCAGCGGATACGCATCCACGCCATTCCACTTATATTCGAGATACCAAGCCTGATGATTAATACCCGCGCACAGATAATCAATTTCATGGAACGGCGCACCGATCCATTCGGCGAGCATCATGGCTGTACCTTGCACGGAATGACATAAGCCAGTGACTTGAATAAATGTCTGTCGTTGAAGCGCGGCACACAGCATTGCCATTGGATTGGTGTAATTCAACAACATTGCATTCGGGCAATATTTTTCCATATCGCGCACAATATCCAGCATGGGGTTGATTGTTCGCAAAAAGCGGAATATTCCGCTGGGTCCGCGTGTGTCACCAACATTGATATCTACACCATATTTTTTGGGGATTTCAATATCATGCCGCCAGACTTCCGTTGAGCCTGCAAGGATTGTAGTCAATACAACGTCTGCGCCTTTGAGCGCAACTGCTCGATCTGTTGACGCTTCCACTTTTGCAGGACGGTTGCCAGCCGCGATCAATTTTTCGACTCCCTTTTTTGCCCATTCAAGCCGTTCAGAATTTATGTCCATCAATGAGATGGTGGCATCTTCCAAAAGCGGAAAAGTGAGGATGTCGCGCACGAGTTCGGATGTGAATCCGAGACTGCCCGCGCCGATGAATGTGATTTTCGTCATATTGTGCTCCTTTGTTTTATGGGGCAGGCTTTGTTAAGCCTGCCCCATTTTCTTATGAATACTTTATTACTGTTTTTCGTCTTTGTTCCGTCGGCAGTTGTACTGCTGACGGTTCGGCAGTACAACTGCCGAAAAAACAGTTAATAAATATACTTATGCAAGAATTCTATTACTGTTTTTCGTCTGCACCCATATCAATAGATGGACCTTGTACACGAACCTGACCATCAATGTCCAAACTGCCAGCTTCAGAGATAGTCTGACCGGTATTTATAGCAGGAGAGCCCGCTTGCAAATGCAGATCGCCTGCTCCCGCGTTGACAAGCAACGGATTGACATTATTGAGTCCGTTTGCATCATTGCCTGTACCAGATTGATAAGCAGCGAAGGTAGCGTAATTCACGTTCTTCCATTGCCAGGTCGTGCCGTTATAGAAAAGATTGTTATTCATCACATTGTTGGTCATGACAGGACTCCAACTCAGGATGTATGGCATTCCGCTCTTGGCCTGGAAGATGTTGTTCTTGATAATATTGTTACGTGTATCATATTGAACATACAATTCACTGCCCCAGGCATCAGCAATTGTGGCGTTGTTATAAAGCGTATTATTGACAATCACGCAGTTTTCAGTGGAGCCACGCCCTGTATCATAACCGCCCATGGCAATGCCAGCATCTGTGTTGTTGTAAATGAAGTTATTGCGGACCGTGACAAAACTGGTGGATTTACCGGGCCATTCACTGGCAATTTCAACACCGATGTTGCAGTTATGAGCCTTGTTATATTCAATGATAATTTGGGTGCCGCCATCCACATAGATACAGCCTCCGCTTCGCTCATTGCCATAAGCAACATTGCCAGCCGTATTGATGTTGTACACATCATTATAGGCGATCAAACCATTGCGTGCCTGGTCATTGGCGGGAGCAGTACCTTCGGCGCCAATAGCATCAATGCCAATGTTGTTAACATCGTGGATAATGTTATTCGTCACTTGCCAGTTGGTCACGTTACCATTTATAACCAATGCTTCGGATGAACCTAGCTTCAAATTGTAGAGTTGATTGCCATCAATGATGATCTGGTCAAGTGCGGTTGTACCTGACGTGCCATGCACAGCAATCCCATGTGCGTCGGTTCCACTTGCTGAAGTGCGATTATGTTCGATGTGGTGAATTTTATTGTTACGAATTTCGATATGGTGTGCCGTGCCTACAATACGAATACCGATCGGCACGCGACCACTGGCAGTTGTCTTGTAATTCTGAATTTCAAAACCCTTGAATACAATATAGGATTTATCCTGAATAAAGACCATTCCATTATCTGCCGCAGGGACTGTGATGCCTGTGCCGTCTAGAATCGGGGTTTCGCCTGTGTAATTTTGAAAGGTGATGTAAGCACCAGCTGTGCCAGATGCATTCAGTGTCACTTTCTCATTGTATGTTCCACCGCGTACACAAACGATGTTCCCAGCCACAGCGGATGTAGCAGCTTTTTGCACGGTCTTCCACGGCGTGCTGATGGATGTGCCGTTATTGGTGTCAAGTCCGTTAGTTGCTACAAAGTGTGTGCATGTTCCTGCTGGAGGAGTGGCTGTGGGTGTGTTGGTTGGCGGAATTGAAGTGAATGTAGCTGTTGGCGGAATGGAAGTAAATGTGGCGGTAGGCCCAACGGGAGTAAATGTTGCAGTTGGTGGAACCGTTGTCGGTGTCGCGGTAGCGCCGCTGGTATATGTCAACGTAACTGCTTCGTAGTCAAGGTCAGAATTATCAGAAGTGTTGTTTGATACTAATTGAATCCGAATCTGATTTGAGCCGTTGACATAATTTGACATCGTGCCAGTTGCGTTGAACGTGAATAGTTTCCATGCGCTCCAACTGTTACCTGAGTTTGCACCCAGCGTCACCCATGCAGATGTGTTCCAGTTGTATATTTTCCATGTCCAAGTTTGTTGTGCAGGCGCTGGCCCTAAAAAGTTCGCGGCCACTTGAATTGCAGTAATGGACGACGGAGTTATTGAACCAGGTACAGTGTACGTGCGATAGCCCGCATATGTATTCGTGCCGGGCGTGGTGAACTCAACGTATTTATTCCAGTTATTTTGCGAACCTGATTGATCCTGCACGGTCAGGTTTGCAACGGGCTGTCCTCCGCTGCCACCGCTGGTGGTGGTATATGAAACAGGCAGAAGGGTGCTGGAAGCCGCTGAGGCTGGCGAAGGCATGGCAAGCGAACCCACCAACAACGCCAAAATCGTACATATCGAGAAAACTAAATTACGTTTCATGATTGTCCTCTAGACTTGAATAAGACCGCTGTGACATCGCGTTTCCGCATGCCAGACAGGGAACACAGCTGGTCAATGGACGCACCCCGCCGCTCGCAACAACAAAAGCATTTCGATCTGAATGTTGATTCGCTTCACCTCCATGTTGGATTTATCTTTCTGCGATTCGGAACAAGCCCGAGCCTGCTCTCGTTATCTTATAAAATGCTACCAACTCTGACGGAGACTCCGTGAAGTAAATGGGACGCATATCAATATTGGCTTCAATATAGGCAAGCGTGGAATCTGCAAGTCCGCTCATATCTTCCTGTGGATAAGTTTCATGGAAATCCATTTCTGTCCTGCCTTGCAAAACATGGGCTACATAATAAAAATTATAAGCAGCATCCCAATCAGTAAAGATAATGGCATTATCTTCAATATCATTTAGTATTAATTCTGCTTCAATGCGGCGTGTATCTGGAAAAGCAAATAACAGCCCTTCATAATCATCCATCATGGGCGGAGTGCGATTCTTCCACGAAGAAAGTGCGCTTGGGAATGAAAACCATAAGCTTGCAAGGATCAAAACACTAACGACAATGCCAGGGATAAAGATTGGCATCTTCGGGATAGCTGAGATTAATTCGGCAATTGCGTTAAATCCCAATCCAATGGCGATCACTAAAATCAAAATTGCAGGGATATAAAAAACGTAATAGTCATATACATCATACGAGGCAGCAAAGAGAAGAAAGGTGAAGAATGCAATAAACAACAAAATTGCTTCACACCAGCGAGACACAGAATTTTTTCGAGATACAAAAAGAGAGGCTATGCCAATTAAGGCAATCCATATATTCCAAGATGCATCGCTGAAAAAATCCCTCAAACGTTCTATAATCATTTCACTGGGAACTGCCAAAAATTGCCCGCTGAATTGGGGAGGAAAATAAAGAAAGGCGAGTCGCTCAAATGGCGAGTCAAAATCAGCGGGAGTCATTCCCCACACACTGAGCGCGTGGTAAACGACTGTGTTGTAGTAACCAGCAGAGGCGTTGAGGTAATCAAGAAAGAGGAAAGATGAAAGAAAAATAACGAGGCCAAGGATAGAGCCGAGGGAGGCTTGAATCCAGTCAGTTTTTTGACGAGTAGATAAAACAAGATAAAGAAAGATCGAAATTCCACTCAGTGACACGGTTGTATGGATTCCCAAGCTCAAGCCACCGAAAATTCCAGCTACAAAGAGCCAGCGCGGATTTCCTGATCCTCTCCAAGCAAGAATTGCATAAATAATAAGAGCAAGGCACGCAGCGGATACAGTGTATATCTCAGCAATGGATGCGTGCTTCCAAAATAATTCTGCAAATGCCAGAAAGAACACACTCAATATAGCAGGAATTTGCCATGTACCAAGTTTACGAAGAATGAGATATACGAGTGAAATGGTCAACGCAGCGGCAACTGCAGAGAGTAAATTAACTCGATAAGCAACATCACCGAAAGGCAGAAACGTGAATAACTTTGCAAGCAGAATATATACAGGATAGCCAGTTGGATGCCCAATGCCTAACGTATAAGCGATTGTTTGAAACTCTGCCGAGTCACCATACAGCAAAGATGGAGCAAGCGTGCGGATATAAAGAATTAATGAAGCAATGAAAATCAAGAGGGCGATCCCAACGTCAGTTCGTTTCATTTCAATGTATAGGATTGTTTTTCTGATACAAATACAGTATCCCAGTTTGTATCCGCCAACTGGCAAACAAAGTCAATTGCAGCGAGCTTTCCAAACCCAGCGCTGTCAAAAATCCACTGAGTTGCATTATTAGAATTATCAAAAAGAATTTCATCGCTTGTTGGCGACCAATTCCAGTCACTGCCTTCGCCCGCATAAACATTGAGAGTATCATTCTCAAGTAAATAGTCTGCACCAATGCCATTGGATGAAAAACCTGTGGCTGGGTCTTGATCAATATCTAGAAAAACTTGAAAGCCATTATAGTCTTCGACCTTGCCCGCAAAATCAAATTTAATGGTCATGGATGTATCTTGATTCAGAATCTGTATATTTGAAATAAGCTCCGATTCATTGCTTACAGATTCTGGGCTAGCTATTAAAACAGGTGTTGCTGTAAATACAGGTGTTGGCTCTTCACTTACAGAGTGGATATCTCGTGCAGTTTCCGATTCTACAGATATGACACTGAATTCATTGCCTCGCTCGTATTCTCCACTCACTGATTTTGTTATAGACACATTTCCTAACACGTTCTGTCCAGTTACTTCATCCCAGGTATTTTCATTCGCAAATCGAATTGCATACAATGGATTGTTGCGCAACGATTCATATCCATCAGGAAGCCACAGCGCGAGACGATATTCTCCCTCTTTTGCATTCGATGGAATATGAAGTTTTGTATTAAGCAGTGTCATTCCAGGTTCCCAACTTCTTGGGTCTATTTCAAGTTCCACCAAATATGGAGAGGCATCTTGCCCTGTGAGAGCAACATATAGCGGACGCTCATTAATGATCGAAGCAAATCCAATATTATTTATATGAACTGTAAGATCGAGCACCCCACCAGGCTGAACTTGTTCATTAAAGTCAGCAGCAGTCATGAAGAATCGATAACCCATACGGTTATTGATCTCTTCCATACAACCACCATCTTCCCAGCTACGAAGAATACCTTTGTGATAGGCCTCATTGATAGCGCTGAAATGTAATAACGCCATTTCCTGCAAAGCGGATGCACATTCCGAGCGCGGCGGGTTGGGCGCACAAGATTCACCGCTCATGGGTGTAAAGCGAGTCAATTCAGAGAGATAAGCCAGATCACGTTCAATGGTGATAACGCCGTCACGTTCATATGTACCAACGTCTGTGTCGCTTGAAAGAAAACAATCGTTGTGACTTGCTACGCGCGCTCTAGCAGCATCTTCGGGGTTTGGATACATCTCAATAATATTGGCGGGGTAACGCACTTGCACAAAACGATTTGGAATGGCCGCGATTAGCGCGTTGAGTATCTCGCGTTTGTCAGTGATGTTATCCAATCCATTTGTGGATGTGTGCCATTCGCCCCACGCGCCGATAAAACCTGCTTCGACCCATGCAATCACATCTGCATTGGTTTGCAGCAACGGAGTCAACTGTTCGATATGTTTTAGGATTTGGGATTTACTTGCATCAGGTTCAGTATCTGGAAACGGACCTTGATTGTATGCAAAGCGAATAATCGCTTTCACTCCCGCTTCGCGAACATCCTCAAAGTTGACTTGCAACCCATGCAAAATTTCTTCAGGGATATCTGATTCGCGGTAGTCATCCAAACGAATGTTGAGATGCACAAGTGTATTGCCAGTAATCCGAATTGCACTGAACCCTGCTGAACTAGGCAAAGTGTATGGAGTAAAGAATCCGCGCTCAGGGTTGAGGATGAATGCGTCAGAGGCAACGTATGTATGGGTAACAGGAGCAGGCTCAGGTCCAGTTTGAGGCGAGGCGCAGGAAGTCATAAATGAAAGAAGAAAGCATGTCCTGAGCAACGTCGAAGGTAGGAAAGAGATAAGTTGATTCATATCATTTAAATGCCGATGAAGTCGCCTGATCCACGATCCAGCGTTGGAGAAAAATGTAAACGAGGAAAATTGGCAGGAGAGTTAAGATGGACGCAGCGAGGACAAGGCCTTGATTGGACACATGCTGCGTTTGAAACCAAACCACCAATAATGGAATCGTGCGTTTTTCTGGCGAGGTGAGCACAATCAGCGGCCAGAGATAATCATTCCAGGTTGCCATGAAAGTGAAGATGCCCAGTGAAGCAAGCACAGGTCCCATTTGTGGGAGGATAATTTTGCTATAAATACCAAATTCAGTTGCCCCGTCAATGCGGGCGGCGTCCATGAGTTCGGCAGGCATAGATTCGATAAATTGTTTCATCATAAAAATGCCATAGGCATCTACAAAGGCAGGAATGATGAGTGCCCAAAGAGAATCAATAAGGCCTAGTTTTACAACAAGTAAATAATTGGGGATCATGACCACTTGAAATGGAATCATGATCTGGATCAAGATGACACCAAAGGCAAGATTTTTTCCTTTGAAGTGATATTTCGCAAAGATATAACCCGCGAATGAACTGGTAAACAATGTGATGAACACACGCGAGACGGAAACAAAAATGCTGTTAAATAGATTTCGTGCAAGTGGGATTTTTTCGTCTGTAAGAATAGTGATGTAATGCTTGAGTGTTGGTTCCTTCGAAAAGAAATCGGGTGGAGTTTGGCGAAGTTCGGCGTCTGTCTTGAGAGATGTGACAATAATATAAAAAAATGGCAGGAGTGTAGCTACAAGGCCCAGAATGAGGACGGCGTATGCACCAGATTTGCCGAGCATGAAGCCAATGGAAGGTTTTTTTCGAGTTTCCGTAGTCATCTTAATACTCCCATTCCGTTCTGAGAATGCGGAATTGAGTAACGGTCAATATTAAAATAATGATAAAAAGGATCATGGACATCGCGGCGGAGAGTCCAAGATTGTTTGCGAAGCGGAAGGCATTTTCGTAAATGCTTAATAACATGGTTTGGGTTTGATTCTTCGGTCCGCCGCGCGTGAGCAGCTGGAAGATGACGAAAACTTGAAGAGATGAAATCACTGTCAGAACGCTGGTCAACAAAACGGTCCGACGAAGAAGCGGAACGACAATGAGCCAGAATTCCTGCCAGATGTTAGCCCCATCCACGCGGGCAGCTTCACGTAAAGTCTTCGGGATGGATTGCAGAGCAGCGACAAAGATGACAAGGTTATAGCCAAAATCCTGCCAGACATGCGCGATAACAACACAAAGCATGGCAAGCGGGACGCCAAAATAAATTGTGTTTGGATCTTGCAGCCACGATTTCGGCGGCACGAGTCCAACCGCCTTGAACATAATACTAAGCAACCCCCAGCCAGGCGCATACATATAATCCCAAATTATAACGAGCGCGACAGAAGATGAAATGGTGGGGAGAAAATAGATCGCGCGGAATAAGGTCTTGAATCTTTCGCCGATACTTTCAAGCAAAACGGCAAGAGGCAATGTGATAATAAGATTCATTGGAAGAACAAGCGCAGTGAAAAGAAAAGTATTTCTTACAGCGAGGCGGAATACCTCTGCGGGCTTGCCTGTACCTGTGAACAACTCAATGTAATTTTCAATGCCAACGAATGGATTCTGTCCGCCAAGGCCAAGGAACCAGCTCCCTTCGCGAATGGGAGTGTAGCTAAAGAAACTCATAACCACTGCCCAAAGGATCGGAAATAATGTGAACAATCCCATATAAAGCAGGATAGGCACAATGCCAGTATATGCAAAGCGGCGTTGTTTTGCCGTAAGCTTACCGCTTTCACTGACAATTTCTTTTTTGAAGATAGGAGTGATTTGCATTGGCGTTCCTTTATTTAAAGGATGAAAGCAGAATGATGAAGGATGAAAAAATTGTAGAGTGTAGCGTGTCTTCGGCAAATAAAAAACACGCTACACTTTTACACTGATTACTTTTTACAAATTACTTCTCACTACTACTGCGCCGCATCTACCATTGCATTCGCAGATTCATGAATACTATTCGCAGCTTCTTCGGCTGTGAGATTTCCTTGAATCGCATCGAGAATGGTCGGGTAGACAATCTCATATGAGAGTTGATCAGAGTCGGTCAGGTTGCCTTGATATTGACCAGCTTCCAAAAGCGGTAATGTCGCAGCAATGAAAGGTGCACTCTCTAACAGCTTGGGATCAGCCGCAACGGATTTCATCGCAGGGACGGTACCCGATGTTGAATTGAAAGCAAGTACGTTCGCTTCGTCTGCGCCCATGAATGCAGCGAGCTTCCAAGCGAGGTCTGCATGTTGTGTGCTCTTACCAACTACATAACCCCAGCCACCTACGGAAGCGAATTTGTAATCAGAACCCATCATTGGAGGCAAAGTAACATAATCAAATTCCAAATCTGGATAAGCCAACTTCGCGTCACCCGCATACCATGAACCGAGAATGCCGATTCCGTTATGGCCCTGCGCGAACGACTCACCAACCCATTCACTATCGGCGTTGAAGATAATCGGGTCAACAACCTTATCGGTCTGCGCCATGTCCATTAATTTCTGAATGGTTGCCACTGCCTCGGGAGAATTAAAGTTGAAGTGTTTTCCATCTTCAGCAAAGTAATCACTTCCTTGTTCCAAAATACCAGCGAGGAAATAGGTGAACAACTGATCGCTGTTTGTATAGTGCAAACCTGCGACCGTCATCACACCATCATCACCAACTGTGGTTAACTTCTGAGCATCAGCAACGACTGCATCCCAATTTTCCCATTTGGGCGGATAAGCAACACCAGCAGCTTCAAATAAAGCAGGGTTCACATACGCGCCACCGTATTCAATATTGTATTCAGCAGGGAAGCCATACAATTTGCCATCGCAAGTCTGTCCGCCTAACGGAGCTGCATAGAAAACCTCTTTCGCTTCATCAAGCGTCATCACGTCGGCAGGCACCTCAAGCAATTGTCCACCCGAGGCATAACGACAGGTATAACCACCTGGGATCAAAATGACATCTGCAGTGTTACCGGCAGGCAGAGAAGTCTGAATGGTCTGAATAAAAACATCCCATGGGAAAGTTTCATATTTAATTGTTACATTCGGGTTCTGCGCCGTGAAAGCATCAAACATCGCCTGATCAGCGGCGTTGAATGCGGGTGCTTGATGCCCCCATACACGGAGTTCCACCTTTTCATCTGTAGAAGGAGCATCAGTGGGAGCAGCACCTCCACCGCAGGCGCTTAACAGCATAGACATCGTTACCAGCAGGCTCAATAGAAATAAAAATCTCTTATTCATTTTCTTCTCCTTTGATTTAATAACTGACAAAAGAAATTTTAGAAACACAGCAAATGACGGTTACGTTTGCACCTCCTCAGATGTTTAACTTCACAACAGCAGTTAGATTTGTTGGCCTATCGGGGTTTAATCCCTTTGCCAGCGAGCGATAGTACGCCATCAATTGCAGAACAGGCAGATACAAAACCCCATACACCTGTTCTGGAATTTGACTCTTAAACGACACATCAGAATCTGATTCCGCGAACGACACGATCTTTCCCCCGAGCGCCTGCATCTCATTTAAGACGGCTTTTTCGTGGCTGAAATTTGACTCTGAAACCATCCCGATCACAACGGCATTTTCGTTGACCATGCTCATCGGTCCATGACGGAATTCCAAAAAGTGAAATGGCTCGCTGTGAGTCAATGTCATCTCTTTCATTTTGAGATTCACTTCACACGCCAGTCCATAACGAATGCCTGAACCGAGAAAATAAAAACGGTCATAATGCAAATTCTCGCCAATCTCTTTTGCAAAAGATTCGCAACTACCAATCAACTGATTACCAATCTCTGGTAATTTTCTCATCGCATCCAATAGGTCATCACGTTCTGCCATAGTGGCGCACAACGCGGTCACAGCTACAAGCATGGAAGCAAAGGAGCGAGTCTGTGCCACAGACTCTTCCTGTCCTTTTGGGATCACAATATTTACATCTGCCAGTTGCGATAACACTTCATCATAGTTACTGATGACAACCACATCGCCGCGTTTTTCTTTTTTGAATTTCTCCACTGCTTTTACAGTTTCAGTCGTTGTACCTGAACGACTAATGGCAACTAACAAAGTTTTTTGTTTCGTCAAAACAGTTTGCGAATTGAGCAACAACTCTCCACCGGGTATCGCGCGCGCGGCACAACCTGTCAACTCTTGATAGATTGCTGCGGCAGATAACGATAGATAATACGTTGAGCCGCAGCCTGTGAAAATGACCTGATCGTAGTCACCAGCTTTCGGCAGCGCGAAGCGTGAAGCGGAAACTACATCCAAAGCCTGCGCCCATACTTCAGTTTGAGACTTGATTTCGTTGTAGGTGTGATAAGTTTCCATATTTATTTGATCTTTAATACTTTCATCGCATTTTCACGATAGATTTTCTTCAGCACGTCATCTGGCAGATATAGGCCATGCGCATACCAACGTCCCTGCCCAGGTACTTCGCTAGTGTTGTAATTGAAATATTCATCATCCGTTTCAAGGAAGCGATAATACAAACGATATGCATCCAGATCAGGACTCATATCAGAACCAAACAAGATGCGATCCTGATATTGAATAAAAAATTTCCGCGCAGTATAGGGTTGTCTTCCAAGTTCACCCAATCGTGCAGAAATATCAATGTAATAATTTGGGCACTCATCCAGCATATTTCCCACCCAGCCAAGATTTTCGCCATAACATCCAACATGTGCCCCGATAAAAGTTGTATTTGCATGTTGTTTGACAAGGTTGAAAAATCCATCCATGATTTCCATAAACGAAGGAAATGGCGGACTCGTAAACGCCCAATCAGGATGTGCACCAATCTCTTCCCAACGTTCGTTCGTTTCATCAATCGGATCAAAGAATGCAACAGGATCAGCGACATGGATCAACACGGGAAAACCCAACTCACCTGCGGTTTCCCATATTGGAGAAAGGCGCGCATCATCCACTTTGACTAATTCATTTTTATCATCTCGAACATGCAAACCAAACGGTTTCCAAATCTTGAGTCCATCTGCGCCACGTTCTTTCTGTACATGTAAACGCTGTGCTGCCCACTCAGGAAACTTATTCCCCATTTCCTTCCACTGACTCCAATCTACACCGCCGAAAACTTGGAATCGTTCAGGTGCTTTCGCTTTGAAATAATCAAGATGACGATTGAGAATATCTTCACCCCAACCACCATCCAGATCAACATAGTGAGTCACGTTAGCTTCATCAAGTAAATCCAATAATTCATTTAATGGTTTCTTGTCCCAACCGCCGCCAAATGGGTCGGCGAGATGATCATGAGCATCAATGACTGGGAACTTTGGCTTGTTTACCAAAGTTATTTTGGTCACCAGTTTGGAACGTGGGCGGAAATTCTCAAGCAGCATGGCTCTCCATTTAGGCGATCACTACTTTGATATCTTGTTTTTTCAATGCTTGAATAAATTTCTTGTCAGCTTTTGAATCGGTCACAAAAGTATTCATACTTTTCAGTGGAGCCAGAAAAGCAGTGGAAACACGATTTACTTTTGAATAGTCTGCCACGATAATTACTTCACGCCCGATCTTCAAAATGGCGCGATCTGTCAGAGTTTCCTGCAAATACTCGTTGGTTAACCCATGCTCAAGGCTTACCCCGCGTGTACCCATAAACACTTTATCCGCGCGGACTTCGGTCAATGCCTGCTCAGTGATATGCCCAATAAAAGAAAGCTCACTCTCGCGCAGCATTCCGCCCAATGAAATAACTGTGATCTGATCCAAACCCGCCAATGTGTTCAATACAGGCAAAGAGTTGGTGATCACAGTTAAGTTGCGGTGATTGCGTAAGTTACGTGCTATTTCAAGAATGGTTGTGCCCGAGCCAAGAAAAATTGTCTCGTTGTTAGCGATCAAGTTTGCGGCTGCGAGTCCGATACGAGTCTTTTCATCCGTCTGTTCCGTCTCACGTTCAAGAATCGGTAATTCAGGTGGAGCCTGTCCAACAGGGATTGCTCCGCCATGAACACGTTGCAGCTTGCCTTGCTCAGCCAGGGTTTCCAAATCACGGCGGGCCGTGGCTTCGCTAATACTGAACTGCTCGCAGATCTCATATACAGACAAACGCTGCTGACGGCCAAGAAACCGCAGAATTTGCTGCTGGCGTTCAATGCTGGAGAGAGTTTCGAGGGTCATAATTTTCAATCACAATCCATCATAAATCAATCATAAACAATCATCAGTATAATCGTTTTTGCGCGAATTGCAAGTGCGAGTTTTAAGGCCCAAAACTACGTGCGCGAATATAAAAACCTAAGATGGCTCGAAAACACGCATACAGATTAAAAAATGAAATGAATATGCAAATTTGAATTTACAAATAAATCTCAATACCCACTATAAAAAAGTAGTCAAGCAAAATAAATTTTGCTTGACTACTTTTCAATTAACAATTTCTTTGGCAGTTTGAATAAGGCGCTCATGAACTGCGTATCCATCAAAGTTAACTTGCTCCATACCAAGCAAAACCGCCCCAACGACAGGAGGCCCATCAAGACGGATGATCTTTGCCTTGGGGCAATGCTTCAGCACAATATCACGCATGGGATTCAAAATAATATCGCCCCCATTAAATATACTGCCCGATTGAATGATCTCTACAGTTTCATCTTCCATTCCAATTTGGCGTGCAACTGAAACTGCCAGCCATCCTAATTCCTCACCCGCGCACTGGACAACTTCTCTTGCAGCCTCGTCACCGTCACGTGCGGCTTGTATCACTTCAACCGCAGTAAATGGGAAAAGATGATAATGATCATTTGAGAGTCCTTCCATTAAATCCATTTCATCTTTTGCACCTGTAGCATCCAAAAGAATTTTTGTAAGCTTGGTTGGAGGTCGGCGGCGGATCGATGCATGATTCACCATTTGAAGCGCCTGCATGGTAATTTCCAATCCGCCCCCATATTCACCGAACATAATGCCATTCCCGACGATCCGCCCTTCTTTTCCATCCTTGCTGCGTCCTCGACAATTATTGGAGGACCCCGCTGTTACGTTCACTCCGAATCCATGAGTAGCACCCGCAAGCAATCCATTAACACCATCATTCACTACATCCAGTGGACAAGATAACCCAAGTGCAGCAATTACTTCTAAATGTTCTTCACGATCTGATGGAAAGTCATAACCCGCTACACCGAATCCTGCCCCGACAATTTGATCAATTGAAATACCTGCCATTTCCTTTGCCTGCTCAAAACACTTTTTCAAAACATTTTGCAGGCCTTCATACCCAACACTTTGATGATTGCCACCCGATGCCTTGCCAAACCCAATACACCTACCTGCTTCGTCTGCAATCACTGCGTGAGTTTTCGATGAACCCACATCAATTCCTAAAAAATATCTCATCCATTCCTCATTGCATTACGTATCTGGCGATAGCCGATCAATTTAAAATCAGAATTCTTAATAAAGTCTTTAAGCTCGATACTCATAAACGCATTGTAATTGGCAACCCGCGCTCGCCAATCAGGACAAATCGCACGCAGCTCAGGTGTATCAATTGATGGGTGCAAAATAAAATGTGTAATTCCAACGGGAACTTCACTTAACATCTTTTTCGCCAGCCCAATATGATCGTCGCCATGTTCAAGAGGCATGGAGAACAATCCATCCAGCATTGGAATCCCTTGTGATTCAAGTTGAGCCATAATTGGCACGTACGTTTGCGATTCTTCCGCAGTAATTCCCATCATCTCAAGCCCCATTGCACCAATGCGCGGCAACATATTTGGGAGCACACGGCTCAAAGCTGCTTGAAGATACGATTGAATAAACTTCTGATTCATGATCGTGCCCATATGCGAATCAACATGTGTGACATCAATCCCTGAAGCTAGTGCACGTTCAACTTGTGCATTGACTTCAACAGCTACTGCTTCAGGCTTTGCATTTTGATAGACAGCCTCATGCCATTGATGGAAGTAACCATCCGCATCAATCAAACCCGAAGCCTGATCCCGTGTCGAAAGCGGACTCCAGCGATAGCTTTCCCATTCCGCATTCAAAGTCGCGTGGACTCCCATATCCATTTCAGGATTCGCACGGCACATTTCGGCAGTGGCAGGAAACCACGAGCATGGAACCATTACTGCACCCGATGTAATCGTCCCAAATTCCCATAGGTCTTTAAAAGCCTGTACTGAAGCATGGCACATGCCAATATCGTCAGTATGAATAATAACGAGGCGGTCGGTATCTGAAAAACCAAGTTTTTTGAGAAGCGGATTGGGATTCATATAATCCAATATCCTCCTTTAAATTAAGAGTATCTTGTATTAAATCATAAACTGGATTTTAAAGCGCAGCAATTCCCCAAAGGTTGAAATTGATAATTACCAGCACTAGCTGGAATTAATGCTGTCTGAAATTTTTCGAGCTCAATGCTTTCATCATCAGCTTGCAAACGCGCTTTCCCATCTATGACTGTAACAGCCTGAAAAGTTTCACCGCGCGTATCGAGGTCAATGACATGTGAAGACGCAGCTAATAACTCAAGCGTAAAATATTCACATTGGACAAGTACATCACATGTGCCATCTCCAACAGATGGCAGGGGAATTATCGGCGTACTAAAATCAGGTCGGGTGACTTGGATCGACTTATCAATATGCAAACGACGCGTTTGAGTTTCAGGACGACCCCAATCATAAACCCGATACGTCCAGTCTGATGTTTGCTGAACTTCATAAATCAACAAGCCTGGCCCCAGTGCATGGAGTGTGCCTGCGGGCATAAAAACTGTATCCCCCTGAGAGACATTTGCATATTGGGCATGTTGGAGGATCCTTCCGTTACGAATTGCATCATCTAATTCTTCCGAGCTTGTGTCAGGTTTTACGCCTGCGATCAATTTTGAATCGGGTTGAGAGGCCAATACGTGCCAGGCCTCTGTCTTCCCAAATTGACCAGGACCTTCCAGACGAACAGCCTGCTCGTCATTAGGATGCACCTGCAAAGACAGCCACTGTGCACAATCTAATAACTTGATCAAGACTGGGAACCGTAATCCTGTACGTGCAAAAGCTTTCTCTCCCAATAAAGCAGATCCATATTCAATGGCAGCTTCACGCAAAGTTTTCCCAGTCAATATACCGTTTTCGATTCGATCTTCCTCCCAAACCACCCAAGCTTCGGCTGTGGGTTTATGTCCCGGGCGAAGGCGGTCACCCCCCCAGACATAATCACGATATTGGGGAATTAATTTAAGAAAGGAGTTTAAAGCCATATCTGCATCTTACAATTCGACTACTACAATAGGTGAACTGGTAGGCTGTTGACTGCCACCAGAGGGTTCGACCGTTATGCCAACCGCAGCAAATTGCCCGATTGGGAAAGCAGATTGAACTGAGGCTGTTGTGTAGTCTGATTCAGTAGAGGAGAGAAATAGCCCGCTACTAATTTTTTCACCGTTTGAATCAATCAACCAGATCTGATAAGTTTGGCTGGCTTCCAGTTCGGGCAAATTCCATAAAATAAGTACGGCTGTAGCCATGTCTTTATGAAATAGTATGGAACCTCTTGTATCCGTTAGGTCAGTGTTAACTGACAGGATTTGCGTCCCTGGTTGAGATAATATTGCGATGGTTTTTTGTTCAGCAGATAATCGCTCAGCAAGAGCTTTTTGTTGTTTATTAAGATTTTGTATTTGGAGAGCGGAAAAAATATTCAAACCGAGCAGAACTGCTAAAACTGCTCCAGCGGCGAATTGTTTGAAAGAAAGAGCGAATAGGCTTGAGGTCCGCTTTTGAGCCGAAGGGAGACGTCCAGCTAATTTCTGGCGCAGACTCGAAGGCGGCAGCCGTCGTGGAACGGCAAGTACTAATCCTGCTGCTATTTGCTGGTAATCCAAAAGTTCCGTCTGACAATCAGTGCAGGTCTTTAGGTGAGATTCAAGAGCAGCAATCTCCTCGGCATCCAAGGCGCCAAGGCTATATGCAATAAGATTTTCCTGATAAGGAAGGCAGTTTTCTCGAGACATTTATTTCCTAATATTTGTTTCTACTTTAAGTACGCCATAAAACAGAGCATTAGATTTACTTAACAATTTCATCGAGCCATTGCCCGCGAAGAGATTGCATTGCAGCTCTCAGCCGGGTCTTGACCGTGCCGAGCGGCCAGCCTAAAACTTCTGCAATTTCACTTTGACTCATCCCTTTATAGTAAGCGAGGTCAATCACCTGGCGTTGATCCACAGGCAGGGACTGCACTGCAAAGTACAAGCTTCGCCAACGGGCATCTGTATTTGTTGTGTTTTCATCGGGAATGATCGACCAAACTTCTTCTGGATCGTACGCATTTGACGCAGGTATGCGACGGTTTTCCAATTTCAAGCGGTCAAGCGCGGTACGATGTGCAATGGTCAGCAGCCATGAAACTAATGCACCCTGACTTGGTATGAATTGCCTCGCGCGACCCCATAATTTTAGAAAGGTATCCTGAGTGGCTTCTTCTGCAAGCATCGAGTCGCCTAACACACGCAATGTGATCCCATAAACATGAGAGGCAAAGCGGTCATACAGCATAAGAAACGCACGCTCATCGCCGTGCGCTACTTTTTGGACTAGCTCGGAATCAGAAAAACTAATTGACAAAAGATACTCCACAAACTGCATTATTGTACTACGCAGAATTCAATAAGCAGAAAAGATTATTAATCCGTTTATCTGCCTATAGGCGTATTAATGATATAGAAAAAATCATACTCGTACTATCAACAAACACTGAGGTGCTAACATGCGATTACCCAAACATATTGGTATTATCCCTGATGGGAATAGAAGATGGGCAGATACTCAAGGCATACCGAGAATAAAAGGCTGGGACAAAGGCATAGACCCAGGGTATATGCTTTTTAAGTTGATCCAAAAAGCCGGCATCGAAGAGGTTACCTATTATGGCTATACAATGGAGAATGCCAGAAGGCCGATAATCCAAAGAAATGCCATCATCAATGCCTGTATTCAAGGTGTAAAGATACTTTCCAAGGAAGACGCAGATTTATTGGTGGTGGGCAACACCGATTCAAAGATGTTTCCCAAGGAGTTGCTGCCGTATACTTCTGAAAGAAAGACTTTTGGAAAAGGCGGTATCAAGGTCAATTTTTTGGTGAACTACGGTTGGGAATGGGACCTGAATAATTTAAAAATGACAACTTCCAAACAGACAGGGATCATCAACGACCTGAAATCACGCGATGTTTCAAAAATCGATTTGATCATTCGTTGGGGAGGCTGGAGCAGGTTAAGCGGCTTCCTGCCTGTGCAATCCATTTACGCCGATATTTTTATCGTAGATGAATTATGGCCCGATTTTAAACCAACACACCTCACCAAAGCGCTCGAATGGTATTCAAAACAAGATATTACCCTCGGAGGATAATTATTGAGTTATCTGGCGTGTGTAATGAAAACTGAATTAATCCGTTTATCTATTTACGGGCGTATTAATGGTTACAATACAATCTTTCAAGGAGAAGATCAATGAAAAACAAGATACAAACCCTTATTGTCAGCATACTATGTTTTAGTATTGTTTTGACAGCCTGCGGCTCTCCAGCCACAGCAACCGCAACAGATTCACCTGTAATGACCGAATCTCCAGTTGCAACCGAAGCACCCACTGAAGCGCCAACGGAAGCTCCTGAAGAAGGTCCTCTTGTTGTTTTAGTTGACAACGATGAAGGCCCGATCACACCTGCCAACTTTAATACCTTTATCGGTTTTTGGATGGTCGGCTGGATCTATGACTCACTTTACATTCGCTCACCTGAGCTTGAACCCATTCCATCTCTCGCCACATCTGCTACGCCAAGCGAAGACGGCCTGACATGGACACTCACCCTGCGTGAAGGTGTCAAATGGCATGATGGTGAAACATTCGATGTGAATGATGTAATTTTTAGTTATAACTTCCTCATCGCAGCTGGGCGTGCGAACAACCTCGGCGCAATTGACACAATGGAAGCCAATGGTGATTACGGCCTCACAATCAACCTCAAAGAGCCTCAACCGTTCTTCCTTAACGAAGGGTTGGCAGGTACTTTCATTTTGCCTGAGCATATCTGGAAAGATCAAGTAGCCACAAGCGGTGAGTTGAGCCAATTCCAAGGCATGATCGGTACCGGCGCATATAAACTCGTTGAAGTAGAACCAGGCCAATATTACAGGCTTCAATCGAATCCTGATTACTTCCGCGGCGAACCTGTAGTCCCGGAGATCATTGCCAAGATCGTCAAGGATCGAACACAACAGTTCAATCAACTTCGTACCAGCGAAGCAGCTGCAGTACTTTCCTCTGTGCCGCCGGCATTTGTAGCAGAGCTTGAAAGTAATGAAGATATAGAAATTGCAAAAGGTTCTGATTTTTTCAACTATATTTTCTACACAAATGGATCACGCGAACCATTTGATGATCCTGCCGTGAGACAGGCAATATCCAAAGCGATCGATACAAAAACACTTGTTGAAGTAGTGTTATTAGGACAGGGCGTGGAACTGCCGATTAATTGGTACCACCCCGACCTGCCCTGGTCGCTCAATATACCGCATGTATTTGACCCCGCTGCAGCAAACGCAGAACTTGATGCTGCCGGACTCCTGGACGGCGATGGCGATGGCATTCGTGAATTGAATGGCACAAATACAGACTTTGGTATTTTGTGTGATGTAAACAATCCTGTTGAAGTGCGTGCAACTGAATTAATTGCAGGCTGGCTCAATGATGTAGGTCTCGGCTCACATCAGAACTGCCTTGATATAGATTCTTCGGTGGCTTTGATCTGGCCTAACTTTGTTGCTGTAGCCGAACCAGATTACGACATGGGCATTTGGGGTTGGTCTTCTGGCCCGCAATTCCAACGCGGCTTCATCAAATTCCTGACAAACTGTGAATTCGGTACTGTTGGCTGGGGCAACCTCACTGGTATCTGCGATCCCGAACTTGATGATCTTGTTGGGCAGCTTACCTCGAATACTGATCCATCCAAGACTGAAGGTTTTGGGCAACAAGTTCAGGAACGCTTCACAGAGAATCTTCCATTCATTCCTCTCATGTCACCTGGCGGCAACTTTGCTTATCGCCCTGCGGCTTATGATGGCTGGGTTTATCTGAAAGGCACTGGCATCGTGACCATCTGGTCATTCCT
The DNA here is from genome assembly GCA_014379595.1 of Anaerolineales bacterium. Lineage (GTDB taxonomy): Bacteria > Chloroflexota > Anaerolineae > Anaerolineales > Villigracilaceae > Villigracilis. Next base: position 21,406 of record JACMLM010000060.1, on the reverse strand, counting down.
GCCCGAAGGCGCACAAGATATTCCGTAATCGCATCGTGCAACAACCCTATCAACCAGATCTTGATCTGCTCAAGCAGGCGCTTGGCTCACATGTGCAGGAATGTCATGTAGAGCTGATCAAGACCACGCTTCCATGGAGTTTAGTTTATAGAGTGACCCTGCTAACGCAGGGTCACTCTTCGCACGAATCAGTTATCGTCAAAGCGATCAATCCCAAAGGTCTGAATGATCCGCTGGAAGCAGAACGCGAACCGAATTTTTATAAAATTTTATATCCCAAAATAAATATTCCCAAACCTATCATCCATCTTGTTACCACTGATCGAGCCAGTGGATGGCATATGATCGTGATGGAAGATTTGTCATTAACACATCGGATTCCAAAACATCCTTATCAATGGACACGTGATGAATTAAGATCAGTTCTGCGTGCGTATGCTCTTCTTCACATAACCAATATTTCATTTTCTGAATCATGGTTAAAGCCACGCCACGAATCGCAATTGGATTTTGACGCGATTCCCCAACAGGTTGCTATCGTTCAACGCGCGGGAATTTGGGATGCACTTCCTCAATTATCAGATTTGATCTCGTATGCGCGTGAGAGTTGCTTAAAATATGAAAACGCAACCATAGCTCTTTTGCACAATGACACAACACCCACCAACGCGCCACTCCCTTTTGATTTGGGCCCGCAACCCGCGGTGTTGATTGACTGGCAGGATGTTGGTATTGGCATGCCCGAAATGGATCTTGCTTATATTGACTTGCAACCGTTTGATAGTGGGCGCCTCATTCCCCGCTCAGAACTACTCTCACACTATTGGCATTCCCGAGCTGAAATTGAAGAACACATCCCATCCCCCGCGGAGCGCACAAACCGTCAGCTTCACGCAGACTTGGTCATGGTACTCTGGCTTACCCGTACTGCGAGCCGCGTGGCACTTCATCCACATCCTGAGGGAACCTATCCTCGTATGCATTGGGATTCTCAATTCGGTATCGTGTACAATCGTTTGAAAGACTTGGCCAAAGAGATCAACCTATAATTATGGTTCGTCCGCAGTTGCACTGCATCCAAAACTACATTGAGCCAATGAAATCCACCGATGACAAAAAACCTTGCCCGCCGCGCCATTGAATTTGCCATAACATTTTTTCTCGCCATTTCGATTAACTTTCTACTGCCGCGCCTTGTTCCTGGTGACCCATTGCAATTGATCGCGGGCAACGCTGCGCCGCAATTAGGGCAGGCGCGAATTGATGCCTTGCGCGCGCAATACGGACTCGATAAACCGCTAAGTGAACAATACATAATTTATCTTGGCAATTTAGCGCGCGGGGACCTCGGACAATCCTATCGCTACAGCGGCGGAAAATCTGTCGTCGAAGTTTTAAGTGAAAATTTTCGCTGGACTTTGTTACTCGTTGGTGTCAGCCTCACATTGTCATTAGTCATTGGGTCAGCATTGGGAATTTGGTCAGCTACAAAACGCGGTTCATCTTCTGATCTCGGCTTGTTAAGCATTATTTATTTTCTCCGTGCAGTTCCACCATTTTGGCTGGCGATGCTTTTGATTCCATTATTTGCAATTGAACTTGGCTGGCTGCCCGCAGGTGATTCATATTCCATTCCACGTTTGAAAGGCTGGGATAACATTACGGACGTAACTCGTCACGCACTTATGCCAGTTATTGTTCTCACACTTGCATATCTACCCACTGCATTCGTGATCATGCGCGCCGCCATGTTCGGCATCATGGAATCAGATTTCATCCGCACCGCCCGCGCCAAGGGCGTAAAAGGAATTTGGGTCGTCCTCAGACATGCATTAAGAAATGCACTGCTTCCCGTGCTGACTGCATTCATGCTTGACCTCGGTCAACTGCTCGGTGGCGTAACTGTCATCGAAGCTGTATTCAATTATCGCGGCATCGGCAACATGATGTTCGAAGCCGTTAAGTCGCGTGACTATCCATTATTGCAAGGCGGCTTTCTGCTCTTCACTATCACAATTTTAATTCTTAACATCATCACTGAAATGATCTATCCATTATTGGATCCGCGTGTGCAGAGGACAACTACATGACCACGCTGAATCCAGTGGACTCAAGTCCCCTTAGCGCTTCGACTATACCCAACCCAGTCATTTCGAGCCGACGTCTGATTCGCATCACAGGCTGGGTCGGTGGCTTCATCTTGACTCTACTCCTCATCCTCGCATTTTTTCCAAACATTATCGCCCCATATGACGCCACCGAACGAGTCGGGCTCCCACTTCAAAAACCAAGCGCAGGTTTTCTGTTGGGGACAAATGATATTGGCCAGGATTTATTCAGTGAACTCATCGCAGGCACACGCGCCTCATTATTTACAGGGTTGATCGTCTCATTCATCTCTGTTGTTATTGGTACCATCGTCGGTCTCGCCAGCGGATATTTAGGCGGCTGGGTGGACTCGCTCTTAATGCGTCTCACGGATTTGATACTGGTCCTCCCTTTTCTTCCCTTAGTTATTTTGATCAGTGTATATCTCGGTCCAAGTCAACGAAACATAATCGTTGTACTTGCCATCTTCTTCTGGGCCGCGCCTGCCCGCCTCGTCCGCTCGCGTGTCTTGACCATGCGCACAGAGACATACATCGAAGCCGCACGCGCCTTGGGCGCAAACTCGTTTCAGATTATGACAAATCATTTATGGTCTGGTGTGAAATCACTGGCATTGGTACAAATCGTTTTGGTTGCATCAGCTTCCATTCTTGCAGAATCAAGCTTGAGCTTTTTAGGTCTCGGCGACCCATCAGGTAAAAGCTGGGGAACCATGCTTTATTTCGCACGCGCCAGCGGAGCATTTCTAAGTGACGCGTGGAAGTGGTGGGTGCTCCCCACAGGATTGATGATCACACTCAGCGTACTGAGCCTCGGATTAATTGGCTACAGCCTCGAACAAAGAATCGCGAAGTCTGCGTAAAACTCAATTTCAACAGGTGGTCGAGTGACTGGATGTTCATTCCAGCCTTATCGAGACCACATTAACTAGGTAACTTACAAATGCAATTAACTCCAGAAGAAAAACTAGCTTACGAATTTGCCAATCACTGGCGCGACGAAAACTATCGTCCCAATTTAAATAATATCGATTGGCTACGCTTCGCAAATATTCTCACCCATAATCGCATGGCCGTACTTGCCACGCAAATCTTTGAACGAGCAAATATTACGGTTCCTGAAAATGCTCAAAAAATAATCGACGAACAAGTTGAGAAATACCAGCGTGCCGCATCCAAATTCAACGAATCGCTAGTCTCTTATCTCCAGTCATCTGAATCTCGCGGAATAAAAAACATTGTTCTCAAAGGTCTTTGGCTGTGCGAGAAGATCTATAACCACCCTGCCATGCGGCCCGGCGGTGACATTGATATTGTTGTGCCGCATGATCAAGTGGATGCCTCGATGGCAGTGTTGAAAGAACAAGGTATCGGCGAGTATTGGCCCAATTTATTGAAAGATGAATATTTCACCCGCCATCATCTTCATCAACAACGCAGTTCTCCAGACCTCAGCGTGTGGTTCGAGATTCATTGGGCATTTGATCATCCATACACCTTGCTCACCGTGGATTATGAAAGTATTTTCAATCGTGCTACATCTGAGCAACTGCTTGATGCGCCGATTCAAGAGATGGCTATTCCAGACCTATTGCTAAGCCTTGCAATTCACCTGGTCAAGCACGCAGTCTATTTGCCAAGTCTCGTTGATCGTGATGATTTACAACGCATCATTCTAGCGGATGGCATGTTGATGTATTATCTCGATGTCACCGAAGTAATAAAGAAAAATAAAGATGTTGATTGGGAGCTAACAATTCAACTTGCCCGTGATTGGGGTGCAGTGGATATTCTTAGTTCGGTATTGCAAACTTGCAAAAAACACTTCGGTGCTTCTATTCCTGACGAAGTCATTTCTGCGCTTCCTATCTCTACCATCTGGGCCGTTACCAAAAAACTAATGGCACGCGCCGCCGAACAGGAACTAGCCACATACGAAAATCGTCCTGCGAGTCGTTTCTGGCAATTGCTTCTAGCCTCCAATGGAGCATTTATCCTGCGCCCCATCCGCTTGCTTGAAACAGCCTCATACTTCTTCCCGCCCGCAGATTTTTTACAACGCAAGTATGGACAATCAAATATCGTATGTAGAGTCGGTCATTTAATTATCGCCTTAAGAGAAACTCTGCGCTTCGGCTGGGACACAATTTACTTCGGCATGGAAAGATATTTCCGACTCAAACGGCTCGGCAAAAGTGCATCTTTATTTAACAAACTGGATACTAATCTGTAGGTCGGGCTTGCAGCCCGACAACGGTTCTATTCAATATGCGTTTATCACAACTGCAATCCAATGTAAACTTTCAAACTGCATCGCTATTTATTTTTGATAGCCTTGCCAATGTAATTGATTTCGCCTTCCATTTTTGGATGGGACGCGTCTTGATTCCCGCTGATTTCGCTGTGTTGCAAACACTAAATTCAGTTGCGTTGGTTTATGTCACGGCCAGCGGAGTGTTTCAGCCTGTGGTCAGTCGTTTTGTGGCCGAAGCACGCGGCAAGGGAGATGAAGGAAAAGTAGCAGCCATTTTCCAATCCTTTCTGCGTGCTGCATTCTGGCTTGGGCTTGCTCTGGCAATCCTTGTTCTCCTGCTATCAAATGTGATCGCGCAATTATTGAATCTGCCAATTTGGACAATTCAAGTTAGTGCGACTCTAATTTTTTTAAGCACTCTGCGACCTATTGCAGCAGGTGTGTTACAAGGACAAGAGAATTTCATCTCGTTTGGCTTCACACGCTTCGCACTCGCACTCGGGCGCATCGTCCTCGCTTTGATTCTTGTTCAAGCAGGTTTCGGGTTAACAGGTGCGATCATCGCATTACCATTTGGCTGGCTGGTAAGTGTATTAAGCGGATTCATATTTCTCGGAAAATCAGTTTGGAAAAAAGGCGAAGGACCTTCATCTAATTTTTTACAGGAAGGATGGAAGCTCTCGCTTTATGCATTGCTCGCCTACTTCGCATTTATGTCCCTCACCAGCCTTGACCTGATTTGGGTCAATCGGTATTTGACAGGTGAATTGGCAGGCGCATACGCAAGTCTTATCTTACTAAGACGCATTGTTGCACTTCTGCCAGGGGTAGCTGTCGTTGTCATGTTTCCGCACATCGCCAAAATTCTTGCAGAAAAAAATCTGCCTGATGGTTTGTTAATTCGCACCTCTGCTATTATCCTCGCAGCTGATGGAGCATTAACTCTTTTATATTTTATTTTTAGCAAACAGCTTGTCCAGTTAATATTTGGCGAGGCCTATCGCGCCGCGTCGCCCCTTCTCGGTTGGATGGGATTTGCGATGATAGGAGTCTCATTGAGTTCGCTCTGGATGAATTTTTATCTCGCTCACAAGCCGCGTGATTTTGTTATTCTATTAGGATGCGCCGTTGCACTCGAATGGCTTCTCTTATATTTGTTCCCAGCTTCCATGCCCAACGCCGTTCTCGCCTTTGGAGTTACAGGCTGGCTATTAACCCTCAGTGGATTATTCCTCTATCTTTTCAAAACCCGCCCCGCATTGACAAAAACTTATGCCTGATTTCAACGAACTCTACAAAAAATATAATCCTCACATGGAAGACTTTTGGTCTCGTCGTGCCAACGCGCCCAAATATGAACGAACAATCCGCATCTTTGGGCATCCTGTTATCTTCGATAGCAATCATCCTCATGTGCTGGACTCTGCGACAATGGCAGAACAGATGTATTCAACAGCAGACTTCCAAAATGAATCGACCTGGCGAGTGCATATCACGGTTCACGATCCTAATCCGATCCCTGCTCCTCCACCCAAGCGACTCGTTGACCTCGTCCACTACGCAGGCGCAGGCGACTGGCTTTCCATGGACTTGCGAGAATGGGGCAATTGTTTTGCAGACATGAAACACGGTGAAGCACATGTAGTTGTATCTTCATCACTGGCAGACCAGCCCGAACAAATTTGTCTGGTTATCTTAAATACGATCCTAACCAACTTCGTTACGCGTCACGGATATAGCATGTTGCACGCCAGCGCATTAGTGAAAGATAATCACATCCTGCTTTTGCAAGCGCCGCATGGAACGGGAAAATCCACGACTGCATTACGATTATTGTTAAATGGATACAAGTTGTTATCAGATAGCATGGTTTACATTGGTGAACATGATAATAAATTATGGATGGGCGGATTTCCCGTCGGGCGCATCAAACTGCGCTCGGACATGCTTCCACTTTTTCCAGCATTAGCAGCTCATGCAGTGGATGAACCCGTTCGAGACGAGACCAAACATCGGGTCGAATTGAACCGCGTGGATAATGAGTTAACGTATCAAGAGATGATTCAAATTAATCGAGTCGAATACTGTTTGCTTGAACGCTGGGATAAATCTGAAAGCAGCATCGAGTCGCTGACCGAAGAAGAACTTTGGCCCGAGATCATGGTCAACAGCTTGCTTTATGACACGCCCGAACTATGGAGTGAAAACCTGCGCAAGATTGCTTTGCTACTGGGACATGCAAACTTGCATCGCCTGCGCATTGGCACATCAGAAGATGAAATCATTAAGACGGTAAACCAACTATGGATGCGCTGACCGAACGCCGCTGGCTTGCGTTAATTTTTTCGTTGTATTTTTTTCTGGCAGTCGGTTACAGCCTGCTCATGCCAATTTGGGAAGCGCCCGACGAACCTGCACATTATCACATCGTTTGGTATCTTGCACGCAAGGATCGCTTTCCCACTTTGGAACATAATTATGAAATGAATCAGCCAAAAGCATTTTATTATCTTGGCTCATGGGTAGTTCGAGGGCTGGATAAAATTGACACGCATCTTTCAGATTATGTCATGCCGCATGAATACAAGGACAATATTCGCACCCCTATTCGTAGATTTGATTGGACTTCCGATAACTACCGTTTTCTGCTGGGGGTGTATGCGTTGCGCTGGATGAATATCTTGTTTGGTGCGGGCGCGCTTTTATTGAATTGGAAAGCATTTCAGTTAATTGCGCCTCAAAAACCCACCCTGCGTATTGCTTCACTGACACTCGCCGCATTAATACCACAATATCTGCACATCATGTCATCAGTGAGTAATGATGCTTTAGGAACACTCGCAGGCGCTTTGCTTTTTTATCTGACAGTCCGAATGATATCCACACGCTCAAACTTACTGTCTTTTATTTTAATTCCATTAGCTATCATTCTTCCATTGACCACCAAACTGACAGTGCTTCCCGTCAGTGCGGCATTATTTATGATTATCGGATGGACATGGTTCTATCGCATGCCCCAAAAAAGATGGCTAGTGTATTCAGGCCTGGCAGTTTTATTTTTTGTAGGGATCATTTATTTTATATTTCCAGAAACGATCAAAACTGCTCTTGGCGAAGTGACATGGCGTTTATTCAGCCTGCGCAAAAGCGGAATCACATCTGATTACTTGCGCCTCATCACCGACCAAATTATTTCGACATATTGGGGGAAAGTTGGCTGGATAGCAGTGTCTTTGCCAGCATTCGTGATTATCTTATTAACTTCATTTGGATTGATCGGCATAATTATGAATGCGCTCCACCTGATAAGAACAAAATCTCAAGATCCACAATTCCACACATGGATAGCGACATGGCTCATTGCATTAGCCACTATTGCAGCCGTAGCACGAAATGGACTCACCACAGGTGCTACACAAGGACGTTTCCTATTCCCAGCTATTGGCGCGCTATCCATTCTTATGGTCAGCGGTTGGCACGATACATTACCGCAACGATTACAGGATCGTCTGCCGTTGATCATAGTTATTTTCATGTTGGCTTGTAACATCGGATTATGGTTATTTGGAGTTGTGCCTGTTTATTATCAGCCTTTCTTGGATTAGCTATTAGTTAAGTGTCACCCTGAGCGTAAGCGAAGGGTCTCTGAAATAATCGTAGAGATTCTTCGCTACGCTCAGAATGACACACCTACGATAACATCTTAATAAAAATAATCTCCTTCAGAAGAAATTCTGAAGGAGATTATTTTGCCGCCTTCGGGTAAGGCGATCTAACCTGTCGGGGTGAGAGGATTTGAACCTCCGACCTCGCGGACCCGAACCGCGCACTCTACCGGTCTGAGCCACACCCCGGACGGAGTGCATTATACCATTGCTATGGATTCAGCAAAACTTCCATGGTGTATACATAAATATAATTCTTTAGCTCAGGGTCTGTCACGCTCAATAACGGATTATCCTGACGGAAAGTGAGGCGTGCCTCTGTAGGTTCAGTTATTTTATAAGGTAATGTAGTTTCAAATTCTTGAGTTTCGATCCCGTTAAACGTAAGGATGCGCGAAGAAATCGGTCTTCCATCTGGGAGAAGTAACTCAACGAAAACAGGTTGATCATTAAAGGGCCAGAGTCTACCTTTGAGATTTAATACTCCCCCGGAAACCTTGTCGCCGTCTTTTATTCCATCCAGCATCACGCGCTCATAGATCATATTCGCGACCGGGTTGACTTGAGCTGAACCAATTGAATATAAAAGCACCGGCATGGTATTAAGCGCCTGAATGCGCCCAAGTTTATCTTTTGTGCTGATGCGAATATAACCTGCTTCAGATACAGCTCGAATTTCAAAAGTAAGGCGGAAATTTCTAAAATTTCCATTATAGACCTGAGTCACGCGTTCCAAATCACGTTGCAGGACACGGCCATCTTCGCCAAGCAGATCCACTTGCACAAGTTCACTGTCGCCGGATATAAGCATGACTTGCAAATTGAACGGGGATACTAGGCTGGACATTGGCCCTGGTGCAAGGATATGGATTTGTGCGAGTTCAGTAAAGCCAGCCTCAAATGTAGGTGTGATGGTAGGAAGCGCAGTTGAAACAGATTCTTGTGTAGGAAGAAATGTTTCCGTTGGCAATACATTCGGGGTCATTGCATTAGCTGTGGCTAATATCGCCTCCCCAGTCAGTGCAACAGCTGTTGGCAGCGATTGGGAAACCAAAGGCGTAGGCGCTGAGTCTGCTGCTTGCGAGCACGCAGATAAAAGTGTAAGAAGTGAAGCGATGACCAATATTTTATATTTCATAATAAATAATAAGAGACGCCCATATCAGCAGGGCGTCTCATTAACTCAATCCAAATTATAACCCGTAAATGTCACTATACTTCTTAGTCAAATAACGGACGTAAGCCGCAGAGTCGATCTTTGACCCGGTAACTTTTTGCACAAGATCTTGAGGGTCATACTTATGACCATGGATATGGATCTTTTCGCGCAGCCAGCCAAGCAATGAATCAAATTTGCCTTTGCGAATCTGATCATCAAGATCTTTGATATCAACATTGATCTTCTCCCACAATTGGGCCGAGACGAGGTTGCCAAGCGCATAGGTGGAGAAATAACCAATCGAGCCGTATGACCAATGAATATCCTGCAAAACTCCCTGCGCATCATTGGGTGGAGTGATGCCAATATAATCGCGCATCTTTGCATTCCAAATTTCGGGCAGGTCTTTTATAGAAATGCTGCCATCCACCATCCCGATCTCAAGTTCAAGGCGCAGCATGATATGCAAATTATAAGTAGCTTCATCTGCATTCACGCGTATAAGAGACGGCTCAACTTTATTGACCGCTTTATAAAAAGATTTCAAACTCACACCATCAAGTTGGGAAGGAAAAGTTTTTTTCAATTCAGGGAAGAAGTTTTCCCAAAATGGAAGTGAACGACCAACCAAATTTTCCCACATACGCGATTGTGATTCATGCACAGCAAGGGATGTGCCGCCTGCAAGCGGTGTGCGTTCATAAGCGGGATTACTACCCTGCTCGTACATGGCATGACCTGCTTCATGCATGGCGCTAAAAATCGTGGAAAGCGGATTATCAGTTTCAAAACGATTTGTAATACGCGTGTCGTTTACACTGAATGTTGTCTGGAACGGATGCGGAGCTTTATCCTGCCTGCCGCGATTCCAATCATAACCAAACTTGGTGATAATGGCTTCGCCAAAATCCCATACTTTCTTTTCATTATATTTTTTGTTTAAGAAATCATCCTTTACCTGTTTCACTGAACTGATCTTCTTGATCAAGTCCACTTGCTTTGGGCGCAGGTTATTGAAAATTTCTTTTACTTCGGCGGTCTTCATGCCCGGTTCGTAATCATCTAGCAAAATATCATAAGGGTGATCTGCCGGCGGGAAGAACGAAACATATTTCTGCACCAACTCTACAACTTTTTCAAGATGCGGGCGGAAAATGGAGAAATCAGATTTGCTTCTTGCTTCCACCCAAGCCTCAAACGATCTCGTTGTAACAATCGCCTGTTCAGCAACAAACTCAGCAGGCACGCGTTTCGCTTTTTCATAATTACGGGCAGCCACACGGATCATCGAAGCATCATCCGAATCTGCGCCTTCGAATTCCTGCTTAAGGTCATCGATCAGTCTTCCCACCTCTTCAGAGGTGGACTTTTCCTGCGCGATCTTACCCAGCGTGGCAAGCTGCTGGCCACGCGCTTCACTTCCGCCTGAAGGCATGTTGACATTCTGATCCCAATCCAATACGCTTCCTGCATGTTGCAGATCAGACACTTCTCCGAGAATTTCCTTCAATTGATTCAGTTTTTCAGACATGAAAGTCTCCTTGAATTAGATATGAGTTAATTTTATCGTAAACAGGATAGTTTTACATCCCACCTGAGAAGGTTATTAAAAAATCTATGGGCATTTATGTTTTTCACCCAGGCCATTTTTATTAATAGAAGCTTGCTCGCCTTCGCGAATGTCCACTTGTAATACTTCTGGTTCACCGGGGACGGCAAGATCATACACTGTGTAAGTACCGGGGTTAAGCCAGGCTTCGTTTTTTGGCGCCGAAAAATAGGATGAGATAACGATCTCGCCGGGCATCACATACATGTCGTGCGCTGTACAATTTTCCAGATAGGCTGGTACAGGCCAGTCTGTAAAAGTGAAATCGGGCAGATCATCAAACTCGCCGTTTAACTGTGAATATTCCGTTTGAATGGAGACCCAGCCCGTTATTTCAGAATCTGGAATAATTACTTGTACCCATCTTGAGAGAACATCGCGCGCAATCACTTGAGTGCTTGCACCCTTATACAATACACCGATCGGATTGTAAGCTAAACCTGGTCCACGGCGGATATAAATATTCCCCTTCACAGCACTGATCGTGACTGCAGGCAAGGAAGTTGCTGTTGGAATAATTTCCGTTGCCGTTGGGCTGGGGCTTTTTTCAACCTTAATGGTTGAGGTAGCAGTTACTTCAATTTGTTCTTCAGTTGGAAGTTCTTCAATATCTTGCGCCGTGGGTAACGAAGGAGGGACGTTCAATCCTGTACTCATACACCCTTGAGTTGAGATAAGCAGCAAGAGAATAATAAAGATGACGCTTCGACGTTTCAAAAATTGCTTCATTATTCAGATGCCTACTCGTACCGTAATGCTTCGACTGGCTCCAGGCTCGCAGCACGGCTTGCGGGATAAATCCCAAAGAACAAGCCAATGATCGCCGAGAAACTTGTTGAAAGAATGACGGAGTCTGTTTCGACTACTGGCACAAAATTATTCCCAGTTGCAGTAGCGATCTGACCTACAGCAAAAGCGATGAGCCAGCCAAACATGATGCCAATAATTCCACCGACCAAACTAAGTAATGAAGACTCGGTAAGAAATTGAAGCAGAATATCTTTCTTTCGTGCGCCCAATGCCTTGCGAAGACCGATCTCGCGCGTTCGCTCGGTGACGGATACAAGCATAATATTCATAATACCAATACCGCCAACTAGTAGCGAAATTCCTGCAATACCGCCGAGGAAAATTGTTAGAACACCTGTGATCGTTTCAAAAGTTTGCAGAAAATCCTGCTGCGTAAAAACAGTAAAATCATCATCCCCAATCGGTGTACGGTGACGCTGGCGCAGAATATTTGCGATTTCGTCTGATGCTTGCGGTACAGATTCAGCAGTGGATGCCTGCACATAAAGAATATCTATTTCATCTCGCGAACCACGCTTAAGCAAACGTGCCTGTGCAGTAGTGAACGGAATATAAGCGCTATCATCTTCACTTCCAAATGCTCCCCCGCCTTTTGCCACCAGAACACCAATAACGCGAAATGGTTGACCTTCCATGCGGATAGTCTCACCGACAATTCCATCATGACGACCAAAGATCGCATCTGCGGCTTCAGGTCCAAGCACCACGACAGACATACGCCCCAACATTTGTTCTTGATTGATAAATTCGCCTTCGCTAAGTTCGAGATTACGTACAATGGAGTAATCAGGAGTGACACCTGTGATGGTTGTTGTGGAATTTTCGCCGCCAAATGATATTGCACCATTTCCTTGAATTACCGGCGCAACTGATTCAACAGATGGCGCAGCAAAAGGATCAGCGATTGCCTCTGCATCGGCAAGTGTGAGCGGACGATCATTGTTCCCGCTCCCACCTCCACCACCAGGACCTTGTTGGCCCTCGGGCGAACCTCTGAACACAAATAATAAATTCGTGCCGATACTGCTAATAGAACCTGTAATAGATGCTTGTGCACCATTCCCCACTGCAAGCATTGCGATCACTGCAGCCACGCCGATCACAATACCAAGGACCGTGAGTCCCGAACGCATCTTATTACCATTCAAGCTCTCAATAGCTTCGAGAAGGGCTTGTCCAAATGTCATTTCTTCCTCCCTTCTTTTTCTTCACCAGAAGATTCGAGTTCACCATCTCGCAATCGGATCACGCGCTGAGTTTGCTCTGCAACGGCAGCATCATGCGTGACGATGATCAATGTTGTGCCGCGGTCTTTATTGAGATTAAGCAATAGGGTCATGATCTCTTTCCCAACTTTGGAATCCAAATTTCCAGTTGGTTCATCTGCCATAATGATGGCGGGGTTATTTACAAGTGAGCGTGCCACGGCCACACGTTGCTGCTGACCACCGGAAAGCTCATAAGGACGATGGGTCATACGGTCACCCAACCCTACTGCTTCAAGAGCAGCTTTTGCACGTTCACGGCGGCCCTCAGTAAGCCCTGCATAACGCAAAGGCAATTCAACATTTCCAATTGCAGTTAAACGTGAAAGCAAATTAAAACTCTGGAATACAAAACCAACTTTACGATTACGAACGCTGGCAAGCTGGTCGTCATCCATTTGACCAACTGATTCGCCATCCAAAATATATTCACCAGAGGTCGGCCTATCCAAACAACCCAACGTATTCATCATGGTTGATTTGCCTGAGCCGGAAGGTCCCATAATGGAAACCACTTCACCGCGCCTGATCTTAAATGAAACACCGCGCAGCGCCTGCACATCAAACTCACCCATCTTATAAGTTTTTACCAAATCACGAGCTTCGATCACCCAATCCATACTAGCCTCCGCCGAACGGACCGCCATTAACAGCAGGTGGATTCAAAATGATCGGATCGCCTTCTTTAAGGTCACCTTCAATCAGCACACTATCGATACCTGATGAAGAACCGAGTATTACCTTGACTGGTTCAGGCTGACCGTCAACAAGCACGTATACCACTCGTTCAGAATCCACCAAACGCACCGCCCGATTCGGGATCAGCAAAACATCATTTTCCTCTTTAACCACCACATTTACTGCGGCGGTCATACCTGGCTTCACCAATTCATCTGCATCTGTCAATTCAACTGTAACTGTAAAGTTGACCACACCCTGCACAGTATCTCCAGCCTGACCCACTTCAACAACCTCGCCGTGATACTCTTTTCCTAGGATCGCATCAAATGTAAGTGTAGCCGCTTGACCCACAGCAACATTATTTATATCCACTTCTGAGACCTGCACATCTACCAATAAATGTGAAAGATCATCAATACGAAAAGCTGTCGAGCCGGCAGAAATCTGGTCACCTACTGCAGGTTCAGCTTGTGTGATGGTGCCATCAAAAGGCGCGACAAGGGAAGCCATATTCAAAGTGGATTGTGCCGCAGCCACGCGCGCTTCTGCAGCAGCCACTTCGGCAGGATCAGCGCCGTCTTTCAAACGTTCATAAGCACGACGCGCATCATTTAATTCTGCCTCAGCTAACGCAAGGTCTTCATCTGCATCTGCAAGCGTTTCTTCATCGGCGTAGCCTCTGTATTCTCTTACTTTTAGAATTCCGTTTTGATAATAATAATCTTTAATATCGATCTTGCCATTTAATTGCATACGCCAATTGTAGGCTTTTTCATATGCCGCTTCTGCCTTATCTAATGTACGTGATGCTTCTGCGCGTGCTGTGTCTGAATTAAGCAAATCTTCCAAAGCCTTTTCAGCGCTGGAAAGGTCCGCTTCTGCGAGAATAACATTCTGGCTGAGAGAAGCCTTATCGAGGCTGGCCAGCATATCGTCACGAGAGACCTGATTTCCCACATCCACATTGACAGCATTCACGATCCCAGTTGTCTGCCAAGTAAGAATAGCACTTTGTCTGGCACGGACACTGCCTGTCGCGCCGACAGTCGCCACCAAATTTCCGCGTGCCAGGGGTTCAGTTTGAAAAAGGACAACTTCTTCGCCGCCCATGTTAGCAAAAAAAACGATAAGCAGAATGGTTGCAACCACGCCCACAATGATCCACGTTCTGCGGGAAAACCTTGCAAAAAATTGTTTCATACTATTTTTATCCTCCGAAAATACTAGCAGTCCGCGTTAAAGCAGTATTACGCGCCTGCAACAGGTTAAGTTTATCGAATTAATATGTAAAAATTGTGTAGATTTGATAAATTCATACTCATTCTAATTCAGGTTTACGAAAAAGCTGGGCTTTAGGTGCGGTGATTAATAAAGGTCTAATGAGCCAATTGCGGCGTTTGTTATAATCTTATCCATGCTCCAACGTATCATTCGCGGACTTGAACTCACGCTCGTCCTTGTCATCCTTGCTTCTGTTACTGGTTATAGCAACCCCTCTCTGACAGACAAGCTCGAGAAAATACGCGCCTATACCCGCCAGATCGAATTCAACTATCTTTCATGGATGGGAAGCGCCGCCATGCTCAAATTACGCTCTGCTTCCATTGGAGTACCGTACACGATTGAGCACGGCGCTCAAAAGCAGATCGTTACAGAATATTTACGTACAACTCAATCCATACTTGAAAAAGAATATCTGCTTGAACAGCTCTATGCCGACGCAGCCATCATAGATAAAGACCTTGCAACAGAACCAACTCGTTCTGAACTTGAGAAACTTTACGCAAGACAAACAGAACTTGCCCCATTCGCTGAATCGATCTTGCAAGATCAAGTAAGCCAGATCCTTACAGAATTAGGTCTTACTGCTATTGGTCAGCCAGTGCCCAATGTTTGGTATCATGCCACACCGCTGCCTTTGGCGCTCATCGTTTCCCCGCGTGATCGTATTGAACAAACTGCAAACGTCTCACTTGAAACAGACTTAACAGTGGACGAACAAGTGGCGCTCGAAGACCGTGTAGATCAAGGACTCAACACTTCATCACTTGTTGTACACATCGGCGGCGTGGGAGTGTATCCAACCATGGTCATGCGCAGTACAGATATGAATTGGGTGCTCAACACGATTGCACATGAATGGATTCACAACTATCTTACACTTCGTCCACTTGGATTTTTTTATAACGGTTCACCTGAACTTCGTACTATGAATGAGACAACGGCCTCGATTGCTGGAAACGAAATTGGCGGACTCGTCATCGAGCGCTTTTATCCTGAACTGATAAGAGCTTCGCACCCACCCCTCAGCCTGATCTCTGCTCCGTTTGACCATCCCGAACCCGGAGATTTTCTCCGCCCGCCGTTTGACTTTCGCGCCGAGATGAATAAAACTCGTGTAACAGCAGATACTCTTTTAGCAGAAGGAAAAATAGAAGAAGCAGAAGCTTATATGGAGTCACGCCGCCTTGTATTTCTAAAAAATGGATATTTACTCCGCAAGATCAACCAGGCATATTTTGCATTTCATGGAGCCTACGCAGATACACCGGGCGGTGCAGCAGGGCAAGATCCTGTCGGCCCAGCTGTACGAGCACTGCGTGAACAAAGCGAATCACTGGCAGATTTTGTCAACACCATTTCATGGATGACAGACTTTGAACAACTACAGGAAGAGATAAACCAATAGCTTATGTCATTGCGAGGAGCCGAATAGGCGACGACACTTGCGCCGTACGCCAGTGCGGTGAGCAATCTCCTCCAGACTAATAAAGAGACCAATGAAACATACCTTTTCAACATTATTTATCTTTGTTACCAGCCTTTTCATTCTCAGTGCATGTGCATCGGCAACAGAGATTACACCAACCGAAACTCTGGTTATCGAGCAACCTGTTATTCTTGACACACCCACCCCCATAATTAGTTGCAACACGATTAATGTAATACCCACGTCCACACCAAATTCTGCATCGCTCTTTCCTCCAGTCACTGATGCGGATTTTTCCTTTGGCCCCGCCGATGCACCTGTGACACTTGTTGAGTATTGCGATTTTCAATCCCAGGGATGCAGTGGCATGGCAACAGTGGTTGGGGAGTTGATGCGGAATCACGATAATTTGCGATTCGTCTTTCGTCCGCTGCCGTTGATCGGCGTCCTGGATAAATCAGATAAAGCCATCATTGCCGCACTGGCAGCCGATGAACAAGGTCAGTTCTGGGTACTATATGATTTGTTATTTGCAAAACATGCCGAATGGAAAGATCTAAAACCAGCAGAGTTCAATGCGTGGGTTATAAGAGAAGCTGTCAAAGTAGGGATTAATGGCGACCAACTCGAAGCTGCGATCAATGCTCCTGAAACAACGACCAGAATGATGTCGATGTATGATGCGGCGAAACAGTTAAATATTGCAGCTGTTCCGCTGATTCTCGTCAATGGAGAAGAGTCATATCTATTGGATTATCAAAATATGAGCGATACGATTGGCTTGATCGCATTGGGCCAAAAGCAGTTTACGCAATGCCCGCCATTTGATGTTGACCCCAACAAACAATATATCGCAACCATCCGCACAGAAAAAGGGGATATCGTAATTCAGTTATTCCCAGATAAAGCTCCACTAGCTGTGAATTCGTTTTTATTTCTGGCTAGACAGAATTGGTTCAACGGCGTGACGTTTCACCGTGTGATCGCTGGTTTTGCAGCGCAAGCCGGCGACCCAAGCGGAACGGGCAGAGGCAACCCTGGATATTTTTTCAACAATGAGATCAGCGATTTAAAATTCAATAAGCCCGGCCTGGTGGGCATGGCAAACTCGGGGCCAGATACGAATGGAAGTCAATTCTTTATTACCTTTGGACCAGCTGAACATTTGAATGGCGGTTATACAATTTTCGGGCAAGTCATCAGCGGACTGGATGTGGCTGAAAAATTAACATTACGTGACCCGGCCCAAGGCGGCCTGTTACCGCCCGGCGACAAGATCTTAAGCGTGGATATTGAAGAGAAATAATGCAAACAAATAGAAATCACTGGCCCTCGATCTTGATCTTGATTGTCTTTGCGATGGGAGTATTAACTTTACTGTCCATTTCATTCGTAACAGCCATAGCATCCATCCTTGACCTTTTTAACAATAGCGAAGGCGCGGCCTCAGAAATGATCGGCGCATTTGCTTTTGGTTTCGAGATGATCTTACTATTAATTTGCTCATGGTTTGTTTTGCAAAAAGCAATGGGGCGCGCAGAGGCTGACAAGCCTTTTGTTTTCCCTTTTGCAAAATGGCAAATCTTTGCGATCATCGGCATAATTGTTCTATCCATCGCCATTGGTGGAGGCGTTGCCTATACCGAGATTGCATGGCTCGCATGGATCGTTTTACCTGTATTGACGGTGCTTGTGATCGTGCCGCCGCTTTGGTTATTGTTTGGTCTGGGCACAAAAGGGATCGAGCTGGGTCCACGCTGGCGTGTCTTTGGCATCTTTGGGTTGAGCATGACGGTCGGCCCATTCATTATGATCATTCTGGAAATTATTGTGCTATTGGGAATCATCGTTGTGGGTTCTGTCATTGTTGCCATCGCACAACCCGCTCTCTTTCAAGAACTAGCCAGCATGGGCAAAATATTGGAAGGAGAAACAAATCCAGATCGGATTCTAAGCATGGTGGGGCCATATCTTACAAACCCAATTGTCATCGCAACCATTGTTGGCTATATTGCAGTCATTGTTCCACTGATAGAAGAATTGCTTAAGCCGTTAGCCGTTTGGATTTTTGCAACAAGAATCCAGTCAACTGCTCAGGGGTTTGCAATGGGCGTACTGAGCGGCGCAGGTTTTGCGTTACTCGAAAGCCTGAATGCAAGCGCAGACGGAACGACAGGCTGGCCTGTCATTGTTAGCATACGCGCAGGCACAAGCCTCTTGCACATGACAGCTTCGGGCTTGGTTGGCTGGGGAATTGCATCCGCTTTTCGTGAAAAAAGCATTGTACGATTCTTTGCTGCATATTTTATGTCTGTCACCATACATGGGATATGGAATGCCTGCGCTATTGGAGCGGGTATTTCTGCCCTAGGCGAATCGCTTGGAAGGCCTGAATGGCTTTTCAATTTTATTCCAGCCATGGTCGGCGGCATGATCGTGTTAGGTATCGGAATGTTCATCGTATTGATCGCATCCAATCGCAAGCTGACAAAGATACCTGCTGCTTTACCTGCACCGCAAATAGAGAAAATGGACGAGGGAGTACAATAAACTGATGATCTATTCATCACTCGCGCGTGATGGCGACCTCGCACAACTGGTTGGCCTCACTCATAAACATTTCAACTTTACGCTTAAAGCTGGCGGAGATTTTCAAAGCCATCGCGGCGTGCTGAAACATGATGACTTGATTGGCAAACCATGGGGCTCACAAGTCTTCAGTCACATGGGAGCACCATTCTTTTTATTGCAGCCGTCGATTGCAGATTTGCTCAATGATCTGCCTCGCACCACGCAAATTTTATATCCCAAAGATATTGGCTATATTCTTATGATGATGGGTATTGCGCCCGGGCAGCATGTGATGGAAGCGGGTACGGGTTCAGGCTCGATGACCATTGCCCTCGCCACAACAATCGGTCCAGAGGGACGAGTCATCTCTTATGAACAAAAACAGGATACACAGAATCTTGCCCGAAAAAATTTAGAACGCCTGGGGCTCGCTTCGCGCGTAGACTTCAAACTGCGTGACATCAAAGATGGATTCGACGAAACTGATGCAGATGCGTTCTTCCTCGATGTGCAAAATCCATATGACTATATTGCGCAAGTCCGTGCTGCGCTCAGGCCCGGCGGATTCTTCGGCACCATCCTCCCCACTTTCAATCAAGTGGAAAAGACATTACATGCATTGAAAAAATACAACTTCGCATTTGTAGAAGTTTGTGAACTTATCCTTCGCCATTATAAATCTGACCCCAACCGCATCCGCCCAACAGACAGGATGGTCGCTCACACAGGCTTTTTATTGTTTGGCAGAAAAATCGAACCCAGCTCCGACCCACGCGGACTAGAATTGACAAATGAAGTTGGCATAGAAGAATAAACTGTAGCGCGACATTAATGTCGCCTTACACAGGAGAATTAACTGTGTTTCGTCGTAGAATGCAAAGATTATTACGCAGAATGGGAAGGCCTGATGTTCCTCAGATGCTGCAACAAGCCAATCAATTAATGGCATCAGAAGATTATGCAGGCGCAGCAGAGGCATTCAAGGAATTAGCAGGACGCGCTGAAGAACAATTCCCACAACGCGCACCATTCTTATTTATGGAAGCAGGGCGCGCCGCCATCTTAAGCGGACAAACTGAAATCGGTGTGGCTCATTTGCGGCGTGGACTCACCATCTTCGCCTCACAGGGACGCATTCATCGTATGAAAGCTTTTGGTCAGCGGGCCATTAAGGAACTTACGGCACGTAACCTAAATGCGGAAGCAGACGAGATCGCAAGTGTATTAGGCGGCAACGACCAAAAAGAAATTCCAACCGAGCGGCTCACCGTCCCTCGCAGACCGATGCTTCCCACGCATTGTCCATCCTGCGGCGCGGTAATTAGATCCTACGAAATTGAATGGCTGGATGAATTCACCGCAGAATGTGATTATTGCGGCAGCCCAATTCGCGGTACTTCTTAATCGTTGATTTTATGTATAACGAAAAGCATTCACCACAGAGAGCACGGAGTCCACAGAGGTTTTCTCTGCTCTTTCTCTGTGCACTCTGTGGCCATATACCATGCCAGAATTAACTCAGGAATACATCATTCAAAAACTTTCTGAAGCGCAACAAAACGCAACAGATTCAGATGGCTATGCTGAAATTCCTGTAATGCCAGAGACGATTCTGAGATCTGCAGCAGTGCTTGTGCCGCTCACTTATTTCAGAGATGAATGGCATGTGTTGTACACGCGCCGCACGGACAGAGTCGAATCACACAAGGGACAAGTCTCCTTCCCAGGTGGTTCATCCGATGAAGGCGAGACCACGCCCGAACAAACTGCTTTACGTGAAGCCGAAGAAGAGATCGGCATGAAAGTTGCCGATGTGCGTGTGCTCGGGCGGCTCAGCCAATTTGTGACCATCAGCAGTTTTCGGGTGAGTCCGATCGTGGGTGTCATCCCGTGGCCGTATGCCTTTAAAGTAGCAGGCTTCGAAGTGGCACGCGTCTTTACCATCCCCCTATTGTGGCTCGCAAATCGCAATAACTATTGGGAATTTTCATTGCGCGATTCAGACAGGTCATTGATCGCGTACCATCCGTATGATGGTGAATTGCTTTGGGGCGCCACCGCGCGAATGACTGTCAGTTTTTTGAAAGCACTTGATATTTTAAATGACTAATCTCCTCTTTCATTGCTCAGAATACCCGGTGGTCGAGTAGCCCCGCGCACTTCGGGGCGTATCGCGAAGTCCCCGTAGGGGGAGACCACATCCTTAAACAATAAAAAACCCGCCATCGAAATGATGACGGGTTTTGTTTTGCAGGAAATTTATTTCTTTGCTTCTTCTTCTTTCTTACCACGATCCACGCTGATCGCAGGCGTTGCTTCAGCATCAGGAACCACTGCAGCAGCGGCATCATCAGCTTCTTCCTGGACGACGGGAATTGTAGCGATGATCGCAATTTCATCAGGATCGTCCAACACAAGTACATTCTCAGGGACGATAATATCGCGCACATGAATATTATTGCCGATCTCCTTAAGAGTGGAAATATCAACAGTAATACGTTCGGGCAGGTCGGCGGGCAAACACTCCACTTCAAGCGCTTCCAAACGATGCACGAGTACGGCGCTGTAATCCTT
>JACMLM010000059.1 GCA_014379595.1 Anaerolineales bacterium | reverse complement strand
GATCCCAATGCCGCGCCGACAAGCAAGACGCCAAAAGTTTGCCCTGTAATAGGCACAGGTGTAAAGAACAGGGGAATTTCAACTTGAGCCAGCGCAGCCACAAATAGTGAGCCAAGAATGACCAGGAAAACATCCCGTAGCCACGTGGCTGTGTGAGGGAAGTGACGAGCGGTGAGAGTGGGTGCAAGAGTTGTCATATATAGAGCTCCTTTTTTTTCTTAAATTTTAGTTCATTGGGATGATATGAATTCATGTCCTTAGCTTACTTAATTTTTCTTATGTTCCAGTTCTTCAAGCAAAACGGGTAACTGCCCTACATGTCCAAGTTTATAAAATCCTGCCTGTCCATCCGGGGGCATGTCAGCTACTTCATGCAGCCATGTTGTTTCATACGGAATATAGGCTGCATGTCCGCCTAATTCTAATATCGGCAAAATGTCAGATCGAAGCGAATTTCCAACCATCAGAAAGCGTTCAGGCGCAATTAAATATCTTTTTAAGATACGCTCATAACTCTCACGTGTTTTCTGGCTGACGATTTCAACATGATGAAAATATTGTCCCAAGCCCGAGCGGGCTACTTTTGTTTCCTGATCGAGCAGGTCACCTTTTGTGATGACCATCAATTTGTATTTGCTAGCCAGCCGCGGAATTGCATTCTCCACGTGATCCAGCAATTGGATTTCAATGCTCAACATTTCTTTTGCGAGATCAATAAGTGTTTGAATATCCTGTCCCGAAATACGTCCTTCGGTTAACTCCACGGCAGTTTCGATCATAGAAAGAGCGAAAGCTTTGATGCCATATCCAAAATGCTGGAGATTGCGTATCTCGGTCTGATACAAACGTTCATTGATCCATTCAGGTTTATGATAATGGGAGAGTAATTGGGTAAATCTGTTTTGTGCGTCCAGATAAAAACGCTCGTTATGCCAGAGCGTATCGTCAGCGTCAAATGCGATCACATCGAATGTGGACATGTTTATCATCCTCGGAAAAAGAATTCAAAAACGGGGTACTAATTTCGCGGGCTTAGCCACAGAGCACACAGAGAAATCAGAGCTTTTCTCAATAGACTCTGCGATCTCTGTGGCTAAAATTCCTAGCCATCTTTTTAGCCGCTCTCTTCAAAAATGGTATAACGAAAAGACGAAAAAATCAAGTAAAATTCTGAATCTAGAACATTTTCCTATACAATAAACTACTACTTAAATGAATCATTTCTTCAGTCAGACCGAAGCTCTTCCTGAAAGAGACTCTTTGTTAACTGCAAAGAGTTATTTTAGCGACCAGAAATCCAGTGGACTGATCGAGAAGCCGATTGATGCTGCTCGAACTGCCATTCTTGTTTTAGGGGGTGGATTACCTTGCACGGCATATACTTTGGAAAATGGTATATCCAACGCGATTTCATTGACCGAGTTTTCGTCTTTAAATAATGGTGTTGGTTCTTTCCGTGCCATTAAACTGCCTGATGTTGCTGGGCGATTAACATGGCTGGCGCTTGAATCTCAGAAAAAAGATAATTTGTCCATTGGTAATGATGGCGATTGGAAAAAACAACTTGACCAATGGAAGCAAGATCGTTTTTGCGGCTTGGTCGAAATTATTTCTACTACAGTACATGGGTTTGCATTTTTCTGGCAGGGTGAAATACAAAAATCTGAGATCATTTTTTCCACACCACAAGGATTTACAAGCGAATCTCCCCAAATAGAAAGCTCTGCTGACTCATTATGGGAAGTCACCACCTATGTTCATCCGCCTTCAACCCAGGCATATCGGTGCGCCATGTTGCGGCAAGGAGCAGTGGATTGGGGACATCATATTTTAAGTCGTTATCGTGAAATGGTAGGGCAAAAACTTTTACAGCTTATGGATCGCGAGCTGAATCGCCAGATACAACCCTGGCAATGGAATATTCAGCTTGAAGGAAACGTGATGGCAGATTCGCACTTCTTTGCATCCTTAAATGATGCAACACACGCCTATCGTTCGTTGTTTATGGCCATGGGTGTACAGATGAATTTTGTGATCGGGAACATGCTTACCCAGAGATTGTTAAATGAGACTTTTGCACTGATCCATCCCGACGAACGTGCGATACTGCAATCCGAGCGTTTGATTCCCGCTGCATTTTCAGAATGAGTAAAATGATGAATTCCAGAATTTCACCTTTACACAAATTATGGATTGCCGCTCTGGCTTCTGTTATCCTATTGATTCTGATCGTTTGGATATATTATGCTGAGCCATTCATTAACACACTTTCTGTTTTCTGGAGCAGTAATCTTGTTGACGTTCTTATTATGATCCCAGCCATAGGCGCAGCAATAGCTGGCACATTGGTAATGCGTCAATTTGAGAAGAGCGAAACTCCGTACCGCGTTTGGCAGGCATTTGCTGTTGGATTATGGTTCTGGGTGGCGGGCGAGATCAGCGGGGTGGTTTATGACGCAATCTATTGGGATTCAATCTATCCTGATTTTCGCCTGGTGGATATCTTCTGGCTGTTCGGATATTTTTTTCTTGGTCTTTCATTATATTATCAACTCCGTTTGGTGTATGGGGCGCAAAATAGAAAGGGCAGACGTTTATATCTGGGATTGGTTGCGCTGGCATTATTGATCACAGCGGGGTTGACCAACCTTGCCGATAATGCTGGATTGGGAGAGGGTTCTGCCTGGATCATTTTATTCATTACGGTTCTCTATCCCGTTTTTGACCTGACAGAGGGCGCGATTGCGATTTGGCTCTCCCTCCTCTTCAGGCGTGGGCAGTGGAGCCGTCCGTGGTGGGGGTTGATCCTCTTTGCGCTGGCAGATAGTGTCAACACGTTTTACTGGCTGGGAGGATACGATTTTATTTCAATAAATGCTCAGTCTGTTTTGGATTTCATTTCCCTCGTTGCATATCCAGCAAGCTATATGATTGCTGGACTCGCATTGCTCTCGAATTACTTTATTTTGCATTATGGTGAAGATAGTGGGTTAATCAAGAAGCGAGAAATCAATCAATCTGAAAAATAAAAAATGTTTTGATCTCTCTTCATATTTATGCTTACGCGTCTTTATTGCTTGAGATAGTAAAGAAAAATGTTGAACCTTTTCCCAATCCATCTGATTCGACCCATACCCTGCCGCTATGTGTTTCAATGATGCGTTTGACGAGGGCGAGGCCAATACCAGTACCTTCACTCTTTGCGTCCAGTTTTTCAAAAAGGCCGAAGATTTTCTCGTGATAAATGGGATTGATTCCCGTGCCATTGTCTTTTACAAATAAGATGACTTCTTTTTCTCTTCGTGCACCGATCTCAATTAGTGGGGATGTCTGTCCACCCATATATTTTATGGAGTTATCGATCAGGTTTTCATAAACTTCTCTTAAACGAACGTGGTCACCATAAACAACTGGTAAATTTGATGCGACACAGATTTTCACTTTTTTCGAGCGAATGAGGAAATCCAAATTCCCAATTGCCTCATGTGCCAGAATACCCAGGTCAACTTCCTCGGCCGGGTTGATGACGCGTCCAATCCTTGAGAGTTCGAGCAATTCTGAGAGTAGAGTCCCCATTTTTTCGGCGGCGTCCGATATACGTTTTAAATCCACGTCCACCTTGTTCTGATTATTGTCTTGAATATCTTTTTTTAACATGCCGAGAAACCCTTTAATGGTGATTACAGGGCTTTTTAGATCATGTGAGATTGTATATGTAAAACGTTCTAATTCTGCGCTTTGTTTATCAAGCTTTTCGATATATTTTTCGCGCTCTTTTTCCACGCGCTGGCGTTCTGCGAGTTCCTGTCGAGCACGTGCCAAAGCTTCGTCAATGTTTTTGACTGCAAGATAAAGAAGCACGGAAATAATCGCAAAAACTACCGCAAATGTTGTTCCTTGTGTGAGGGTGATCGTTAAATTAGGTGGGGGCAACAATCCATTTGTCTCTGCCAGTAATAACATTATGACCGTAATGGTGCTGATGCCAGCCATCCAAAGAATGGCACGGCGGCTGATGATCAACCCAGACATTACGATTGTCAGAATATAAAAAGAGGTTGCCGGCGCGCGAATGCTACCGACGTTGTAGAGGGTCAGTGTTACGGCTGTGAAAATGACTGTAATCAATCCAATGCCAGCTAAAGCAACATGTCCGGCCAGCATAATGAATCTGATCCCAAAGACCAATACCCAGGCACAAGCAATGATAGTAAGAATTGTTGCCAATCTAGGCAAATTCCCACCGAGAATGCTGCCAAGAGAAACTACGGGGAGAGCGATAATGAATGTATTTAAAACAACGTTCAACAGCAGGGCGCTGCGCGTTTTATCTTCATCATCTTTGAAAACCGGGGGACGGAACCATTGCATGAAAAGTGTTGTCATTTATGCATCTCTTTGACGCGATAGTTTATTGTCAGAGATTGAGCTGTAACATTTCAAATCGATTTTACATGGAAATAAAGAAAGAAGTGGATGAATTCTATCACCGACTTCTCCAGTACCAATTTATATTATCCTCTCACAATTGGCGCAGTGAGGCAATGTGCTGCGCCATAGCCGCCGATCAATTTATTGAGATCAGCACGAATGACTTTATATCCTCTTGATTCTAATTCACGGATCACTCTTTCATTTTTAGAAAGCGCC
This sequence comes from Anaerolineales bacterium, assembly GCA_014379595.1. Taxonomy (GTDB): domain Bacteria; phylum Chloroflexota; class Anaerolineae; order Anaerolineales; family Villigracilaceae; genus Villigracilis. Next base: position 1,703 of record JACMLM010000059.1, on the reverse strand, counting down.
ACGAGCAATTTCTTATTCCCAAAGTTGAGCAGATTGACGGCATAATCCTTTTGCTCCTGGGGTGTGACCTCGACCATTTCAATATTTCTGTCCTGTAGATAGTCACGAAAACTGCCTAGGTCTTCGGTGATTATGTTTCCGTTCTGTCCTGCCAGGCGTATCATTTTTCGATTGTCAATTTCGCTTCCCGCAAGGACAAGGTCCTTGGCGAGGGGGATCCAAAACATGTCGAGATGCATGGCTTGCATATGTTCTGCGGATGGGTCAGATGGGGATGTGGACTCTTGTTCATGCTTTTCATTAATAACAGCCACGATCTGAATTCCATTTTTCTCGAGCGTTGCACCGATCTTTCTGTAGATATCCTTTACTGCTGATAATGTAGTCCGCGCGCCAACTCCGATGTAGCATGTATCTCCTAAGATGATCGAGTCGCCGCCTTCGATTGTCCCCTCTTCGATTTCAACCATATAACGCTTATATCCAAGCTCCGTTAAAGCTATTTTATAGATCTCGGTTTCAGGTTTTCGGATTCCCCAACGCATCACAGACAGGATGATCCTATCTCCTAGCGTATTCGATTGGTCTCTTCCGTAGAAAATATTGCAAATAGGAAATTCTTGTGAAAGGGATAATTGGTGATTTAATTTAATTGCGTTTGATTCCCCATAAAACTTAATATCTTCCTGCAAAACCGTTTGAATATCACTTCTAACTTCTTGATAAATTTCTTCAATTGACAAATGATATTCACTATTTTTTAATTCATTAGTCTTATCCTGCTTATAAGTCTCATAATATTGATCTGCTCGTTGGATAAGTTGCCGTTCCAATTGTTGAATGTTTTGGGGAAGGTCAGGAATATCCATGCTTTCGAGTGCTCGAACATAAGCATCTTTGGCACGGATGACTATTACATCTTCCTGCTCGATCAAAGACTGCATTCTGCGGAATTCAGCACGCGCCTCAGGAACCTCATAATAACTAAAGAACAGGCTTTTAGATTTGGGAAGAAGCTGCGCCAGCAAAGCTTCGCAACCAGGTTCGCCCCACACCATGACTTCTTTTAAAAGACTTGTCTCATTAAAAACTTGTGGTTTCATAATCTACTCTGTCCTGAGCGGAGGTTTGAGCGAAGGATGGTTTAACATTTTTTTTTCTTCATCATGCCCTTCGACTGCGGAGTTCACGAAGTACGTTCACTCCTCCGCTCAGGGCGAATATAATAAAACAGACCAAATCCCTAGGTATTTAGTCTGTTTAAGTATTACCTGTTGTATGTCTATAGCCATCACATTACATCTGGCGCTTGAATATCCAATAAACGGAGCGCATTTGCAATTGTTTGTTTTGATGCCAGTACCAATTGCAAGCGGGCATTCTTTATATTTTCATCTTCGGTCTGTAAAACATTCACCGCATGATAGAAAGAGTGAAAGGCATTCGCCAGGTCATATGCATACGCTGCCATTACCAGAGGACGATATTCATTCGCCGCCTGCTGCACAGTCTGTGGGAAGCGTGAGATCAACTCGATCAACTCAATCTCATGTTTGGTTAATTCGTAGTTGAAGGCTGATGATTTCAGGTTGGATGGCTGGGCGCTAACTTTCTTTAAAATACTATTTGCACGCACATATGCATTCTGAATATACGGACCTGTTCTTCCATCAAATGATAAGGCTTCATTAATATCGAAGACT
>JACMLM010000014.1 GCA_014379595.1 Anaerolineales bacterium | reverse complement strand
GTCCCGTCGAAAGATGGGACACTTTTATTTAAGCTACTTAACCTTTGATCTGACTCAGTTTTAAACCCCATTGATTTATACGACATCACATCATATTACGCCGATTACAATAAATGCTATCCTTTTTGCATACGCCGCAGTGCCAAAAAAGCGGCTACATTGAAGAGCATGGCAATTAACGCGATGAACATAAACCCGAATTGTTGATATATAAAAGCTGCGAGGAACGCGCCAAGCGCACGTCCTAGCGAGTGACCGGTGACATTCATTGCCAGCATCGTAGCCCTTGCCGAGGGGACAAGCTCTGTCATCAATGGAATATGACTGACGAGAATATATTCAAATGTAATGTAAAAGAGAAACAAACCAATCAATGCACCGATTTGCGTTTGCCCAATGAATGGAAGTAGGATGGATGCCAGAGCATTGCCGATCAGGCCAATGGTAAGAGCGAGCGGTTTTCCAAGTCTGTCAGTGGTAAATGCTACTAATCCTTCTCCACTTAATTCAGAAAGCCCGATCACAGCTGAAGCGCCAGCAAGTGCGGCGATCTTTAATCCAAAAGAATCTTCGAGCCAAACGCCAAAGATCACGTTGACCAATTCATTGCCTGCACTTGCACACATTGCAATGGAAATTCCAGCCAATGCTGGAACAGATGTAAATACCGCACGATAACCAGAGCGAGAATCATTCGTCAATGTATGATGAGTATCTTCAGTTGGAACAATCTTCCAAATCACAGCAAAAATGATCAACCCTAGTATTGTGAAAATAGGAAAAGGCGCGGACCATCCAAATCTGCCAATTATGAAACCCATCACGGGAATGCCCACAATAAATGACATGGACCAGGCAACTTCTGTAACGGCTAAGGCTGTCCCGCGTTTTTCGTATGGAATTCGGTCGCCAAAGTAAGCCTGCATGGATGGGTCGAACATATATTTGCCGATCATAGCAAGGATGAGGGCGGCAGCAAGGGACCAGAAAGTTGGGTAAATCGCGACGAGACCAACTCCAAATGTAAAAATCACAATGCCACACAACATACCAAATTTGCGCCCGCGTTGATCTGCAATAGGTGCAAAAAATAATGGACTGATGGCGCCAAATAAGCCGCGAGCCGTCATTATAAGGGACACACTTGCAATATCCACACCAAGGCCGCGCGCAAAAATAGATAGAAATGGATATACCATCCTGTGAGCAGTATTCAGAATGGTGCGCAGGAACACGAAGATAATAAGCTGAGAGCGAATTTTCAAGATTTATTCTTTAAGAAAACTGGAGTTTTTTATTTTCTTTTTTTTAGAAAAGAATGCATTTCCTTTAAGGTTTGTTTCCATGTTGATTCAGCATCTACTTTGCGTTGAATATCCATCGCACGTTGACGCATAAACGTTATTACGCGTTCATCTTCGCCTGCATCCAGCCAGAAGCCATGATCGTTCTGAGCACAATACTCGAGCTTCAATTCATATAAACGATATTGAAATTCGTCCAGGCCTGATCCGCAATGTGGGCAGGGATATATTGTCTTTGACTGAAAATGCACGAGGGAACCCTTGTGTGTGTCGTCATCAAATGCCGCATCTTCCAGCCGATCCAGTTCATTTGAATCCAGCCACATACCGCGGCAATTCGGGCATGAATCTACTTCGATCATACCTTTGTAATATTTCTTAGCTAACTCAGAATTGCATTTTGGACAGTTCATTCAAGATCCTTTTGCATAACTTCGCCTACTAATTCTTCAACTGATTTTTCGTCTGAACGAAGATCAAGCCAAACTAGAAACTCGGCATTTCCTTTTGGCCCTAATAGCGGAGATTTGATTAATCCTCGCAAGTGAAAACCTTCGTTTTTCGCGAATGAAAGCACATCCAATAAAACCTGCTTGTGGATTTCAGGATCTCGGATCACACCATCACCACGCGAAACATCTTTTCGGCCTGCTTCAAATTGAGGTTTGATCAAACAAAGAAGCTGAGCATTTTCAGTTAACCAGTTTTTAATGACAGGTAATAATACTTTTAAAGAAATAAAAGAAACATCTACTGTGACAAAAGAAACTTTTTCAGGCAGTGATGCAACATGGCGTGCGTTTGTCTCTTCCATGACCACCACGCGCGAATAATTTCGTAGTTTCCAGTGGAGGATGCCTTTGCCTACATCAAGCGCGTAGACTTTTTCTGCGCCGCGCTGTAACATGCAATCGGTGAACCCACCTGTGGATGCGCCTACATCAGCGCACACTAATCCTTTGACATCTATCCCAAAAGCCTCCAGCGCTGCATCCAGCTTTTCGCCACCGCGTGAGACGAAGCGTGGACCGGAGTCAACTGTCAGTATGGATTTCGGATCTATCGCAGTGGCAGGTTTCAGGGCGACCTGATCGTTTACTCGCACTTGCCCAGCCATGATCAAGGCTTGTGCTTTTGCGCGAGATTCAGCCAATCCACGATCCATTAACAAAACATCCAAACGAATTTTGGGCATGGTTCTATTTTACTGCTAGAGGTGATATAAAAGAGGAAATGGAGGCTGTATGAGAAACCCCTTTTTGAGTTTTACTCTGGTGTTTATATTTGCGATATCGGCTTGTACTCCCAAAGCTACTGCGACTTCTGTTGCTCCAACTGAAACTGCGTCACCCGCTGCAACCGAGCCAGAAGTTGTGGATTTAATTACACATCCCTTCCCGCAGCATGTGGAATACGCGTCAAACAGCATTTTGCCGAGTCACCGTTCACTGGAAGAACTTGATAATGATGTGCGTGTATTTTATGATTATTGGAAATCAGAATATTTAGTTGAAGATGGATCAAGTGATGATGGATTTCCACTGTATCGTGTGGCGTTTGGAAAAAGTGAAGAGGCGCGAGGAACAACTGTTTCTGAGGGACAAGGCTATGGGATGATGATCGTGCCAATTATGGCGGGCTATGACCCTAACGCGCAAGTCATCTTTGATGGGTTGTGGGCATTTGCGCGCGCCCATCCCAGTGAAGTGGATTCCCGACTGATGGATTGGAATGTGCCCGACCCTGAAGGTAATGACAGTGCATTTGATGGCGACGCTGATATTGCCTTTGGTTTGTTATTGGCAGATGCACAATGGGGAAGCAATGGTCGCGTAAACTATAAAGCCGAAGCAGAAAAGATGATCGGTGGTATTTTGGAATCAACCATTGGGCCAGAGAGCCATTTGCCCATGCTGGGTGACTGGATCGATGCTCATGGACCAAATCACAATCAATATACGCCGCGTTCATCTGACTTTATGCTGGTTAACTTCCGAGCATATGGTGAAGCTACGAACGACCCTGTTTGGAATGATGTTGTGTTGCAGAGTCAAAATATAATTTTAGCTATTCAAACAAATCACAGCCCAGAGACTGGTTTGCTTCCTGATTTTATTGTGATTAAGGATCAAGTTCCGCAGCCAGCTCCGTCAGAATTTTTAGAGAATGTAACGGATGGCGCATATAACTACAACGCGGGGCGTGATCCATGGCGTGTGGGCTTGGATGCCTTGATTTATGACGATGAAGTTTCCCGTTCTATTGTGCAGAAGATTTCCCATTGGATCGAGTCAAGTGCAGCGGGTGACCCTGCCAATATCCGATCAGGGTACGAGTTGGATGGAACCCCTCTCTCAGGTAGTGACTATTTCAGTACGTTTTTTGTTGCACCCATGGGTGTGGCGGCTATGAATGACCCAGCCCAACAGGATTGGTTAAACGCGGTTTATGATTCCGTATATGATACGCATGAAGATTATTACGAAGATTCGGTCAATTTGCTGTGTCTGATGGTGATGACCGGAAATTTCTGGTCGCCATGATACATTTCAGAGCAGGTTTAGCCTTTCCGTTGAAGCAAATAAACACAGGTAAAATATCTCCATGTTAAATGCCCTGATAAAAACCATGCGTCCACGTCAATGGGTGACGAAAAATATATTTATTTTTGCCGCGCTTGTATTTGACAAGCAATTACTGGTGGTCGATTCGTTCCTAAGAACACTAGCTGGCTTTGCGTTATTTTGTCTTATTTCATCCAGTGTGTATATCTTTAATGATCTCGCAGATATTGAAGCTGACCGCCAGCACCCTGAAAAGAAAAACCGTCCGATCCCATCAGGCAAATTGCCTGTGGCCGTTGCATGGGCAGCGGGTTTTCTATTGGCTGTGATTACATTTGTAGCTGGATATTTACTTGAACCTTCTTTCGCCTATGTGACAGGTTTATATTTCCTGATCAACATGGCGTATTCAAAATGGCTAAAGCACATTCCCATTGTTGATGTGCTAATTATTTCAACAGGCTTTGTCTTGCGAGTACACGCAGGTGTCACGCTTATTCAAGTGGAGAGATTTTCACCCTGGCTATATGCGGTGATGGCTTTGCTTTCACTATTCCTCGGCTTTGGGAAGCGGCGTGCCGAACTTGCCTTGCTGGCACAAGGCGCAGGTTCACACCGCAAGGTTTTGGATGGCTATACCCTGCCTCTTCTCGATCAATATATTATGATCGTTTCAGGTACAACCATTGTGGCATATTCACTTTATACTTTCCTGGCGCCCAATGTGCCCGAAAATCACAGCATGATGTTAACCATTCCATTTGTGGTGTACACAATCTTCCGTTATTTATATTTGATTGAAGTGAAACATGCAGGCGGCGCGCCTGAAGAAATATTATTATCAGACCGCCCATTTCAAATTGCAATGCTTCTTTGGGCAGTGACCGTACTAGTTATCTTTTATCTTTCGTGAAAGCATCCGCACCTGGTAAGATCATACTTTTTGGTGAACATGCGGTAGTATATAACCGCCCCGCGCTTGCTGTGCCAGTCACACAAGTTCATGTGGATGTCGAAGTTTCGGATTCGTCCCGCAGAGGGGGTTTTATTAACGCTTCCGGTATTGACCTGTACGCCGAACTTAATTCGCTTCCCGCTGACCATCCAATTGCCTCGGTTATTCTCAAGCTTTTTTCTGCTTTGGGAATTTCTCAAATACCAGACATCGAAATAAATATCACATCCACTATCCCCGTCGCCTCAGGCCTCGGCTCTGGGGCGGCTGTGTCTGTTGCATTAATCCGTGCTCTTTCTTCTTTTCTCTTTCATCCCATCCCAGATGACGAAGTTAATCTGCTTGTTTACGAGATTGAAAAACTTCATCATGGAACGCCATCAGGAATAGACAATACAGTCATCACATATAACAAACCAGTTTATTTTATTAAGGGTCAACCTATTGAAACATTCACTGTAGGCAAACCTTTTACGATTGTTATTGGGGATACAGGGATTCCTGCGCCTACAAAAGAATCCGTTGGAGACGTACGCCTGCTATGGCTAAAAGATAAAACTAGATTCGAGGAAATATTCGACTTGATCGGGCAAACATCCCTTATTGCACGCCGTTCCATTGAAAGCGGACAACCTGAATTGCTTGGCGAACTTATGGATCAAAATCATGCTTTATTGCAGCAACTAACAGTCTCATCTCCCGAACTGGACAAATTGATAGATGCAGCACGTAAAGCAGGTGCACTGGGTGCAAAGTTAAGTGGCGGCGGACGAGGGGGCAATATGATCGCGCTGGCAGAGCAGGCAAAGGCGGAGTCTGTTGCGAGTGCATTAATTTCCGCAGGTGCGAGGCAGACGATCATCACCGAAATAAGTTAGAAGTATTAATTTTTTAAACTGGGATTCTGGAGTTATTCCGTTCCGTTCCCATTATGATTTGTGCCTTGATTAAATAACCCGCTTACCTGATCGCGTATGGGCGAAAGTACACCGATGTGCATCAGCATCAAAACTGAAATAGAGATCATTACTATGAAGATCGTAAAGTCTCCAAATAACATAAATCCATTGGGGTCTTTGTCGAATAGATAGCGAAATACAATGGCGCACAACTGCAATACGCTGATGATCAGTAATGGGATGGCAAAGGGGCGCAGATCATGATCTTCTATGAGCAAGTGCAGGAAGATTAGAACAAATAACCCGCCGAGCAGCATCGCCAGATATGCCCAGAAGTGCAGAGCGTCATAATTCTGCAGGTAAAGTTTCTGAATTACCTTAATATAAAGAACGCAGATGGCGATCAGGATCGTCAATGCATAGAATTTGATAATGACGGGGTAGAACATATTCCCAAACCCACGAATGCTTACCAACCCCACTGCCCAGCCAAACATAAATGCAAAACCAAGCACAACAAGCTTGACCAGTAATCCTTCCAGATTGCCACTAATACCCTCATTAAAAATATCGAAGACCAATGCTCCTGCGCCGCCAAGGGACAGCGTCAGTGCGGTCAAGCTAACAAGCATAGTTACGATTCTGAGCATGCCGCTCATGTCTACTCCGCTTTTGCGAGCGGCATCCTTTTTTCGTACAAGAAATGGTGGGACTTTTGGTAGTTGATTTTGTGGCGGTGTAGTCATGTTTTATCTCCAGCCTGTAACAATTTATTTATACTACTTTGTTTGTTCGTTCGCGAAAATCATAAATGCCGTCGCGTATTGCCCATTGAGCTTTGCATGTTGAGCAATACAAATGATCGTTTTTTTCTTCCAAATTTTGATTGTTACATTCAGGACATTTAAATAACTCGATCACGTTGAAAGGAACTCCATTAGCTTTCGTATTGCTTTTTTCTTCAACTTTTGCTTTCACAAAAATGCTGGGTGTGAATTGCCAAATCGAACCTGTGGGTTGAAATAATCCATCAAGTGCAGCAAGGAATTTAGCAGGAAAGATGCGTTTTAGCAATCCCAGGCGAAAGTGTGAAACAGTAAGCGTCTTTTCTATGGAGAAGCCTAATCCTTCAAGCCAGTTTCGAATTGCTTTTGGATGAAAGTCAAAATTCAACTTCACAAATTCCACAGGCTCAAGGGTAAACGGATTCCAATTTTGCCTGCCAAGCCCGAACCTCAAAATGGATTTGAGATTGAGCTTGTTTGCAAACTCAAGGATAAAGACGGCGTTGGATTGCAAAACGTTCCGTATCTGACTTAATGCTTTAGGCGCATCTGCCATGTGATGCAAAGCGCGGATCATCGTGGCAGCATCAAACTGCTGGTCGCGGAAAGGGAGGCGATAAATATCTGCAGCCACATAGATATATTTAGGTGCGGCCCCCTGTGGATCGGAGCGTCCTAACTTTTGTTGGGCCTGGGCCAGTTGGGTTGTAGAGTAATCCAACAGCACAATATGCTCAAAACCTGCATAGCGAGGGGTATTACGGCCTGCGCCAGCACCCAGTTCAAGCATGAGTTTTCCACTTTTCGGGAGCATTCTTTTCAGTGCTATAGCCTCGGCGCGGTCTTCATATTCGCGTCCGCCTTCATCCCAAAAAGATGTTTGGTAATCGGAGCCTTCGTAGTTACAAACGGGAGGAGTGTTGTTCATGTTAGTTTGATCGTTAAAATGAAAATCGGATAGCGGGATTATTGTACCCGACTATCCGACCAACCCCTGAACTCTCTAATTATCTAACTGCTGAACTATCTCCCCACAGCACGATAGGTAAAACCCATTTCTTTCATCAATTTCGGATCATAAATATTGCGGCCATCATAAATAATGGGAGTTTTCAGTAAGCCTTTAACCTTTTCAAGGTCAAGCTGCTTGAACTCATTCCACTCTGTGATAATCATGAGCGCATCACAATCCTTTGCCAGTTCATAGGCATTCTTGAACATTTCCACTGCCTCAGGCAAAAGCGGACGGGCGACTTCCATGGCAACGGGATCATAAACGCGGACTTTCGCGCCAGCCTTGGTCAAGGCTTCAGAAATATCAATCGACGGCGCATAACGCATATCATCTGTATTCGGTTTGAAAGCCAAACCAAGCAAACCAACAGTTTTATCTTTCAGATTTCCGCCAAGCATTTTTTCAACGTGGGTTACAGCAGCTTTACGGCGATCTTGATTCACTTCCATCACATCATTGAGAATGCGTGGATTAAGTCCCTTTTCTTTTGCCATGAAGGCCAATGCTTCCACATCTTTTGGAAAACACGAACCACCCCAACCCAGACCTGCATCCAAAAAGTGACGTCCGATTCGCGCATCGTAGCCCATGCCTGCGGCCACCTCTTTCACATCTGCACCAACCCGTTCACACAGGTCAGCGACTTCATTCATGAATGAAATTTTTGTAGCGAGGAAGGCATTGCTTGCATACTTGATCATTTCAGCTGTACGCAGATCTGTAATCACAATGGGCGCACGCAAAGGCAGATGCAACTGTGCAACTTTGTTCGCGGCATCTTTATCCAGTGAACCGATCACTGTACGATGAGGTGACATGAAATCAGCAATGGCAGAACCTTCACGTAAAAATTCGGGGCAAGATACAACCGCGAATTCGATCTGTTTGGGCTGGGCACTTTTCACAATGTCAGCAACCCAGTCTCCAGTTCCAATCGGAACCGTAGACTTGTTGATTATGACAATCGGCGCGGTCATATTTTCAGCAATTGACTTTGCTGCGGCGGCCACATATTGCAAATCCGCTTCGCCGTCTGCGCCTGAAGGAGTTCCGACTGCGATGAAAGCATATTCAGCATTCTTCAATGCATCTTTATAAGATGTTGTGAATGTGACTCGTCCTGCCGTTACATTGCGTTTTAACAGTTCATCGAGGCCAGGTTCGTAAATAGGCATAATGCCTTTTTTTAGATTTTCAACACGTTCTTCACTTATATCCAATGCAGTCACGCGATTTCCGAGATCGGCAAAACACGCAGCAGTGACGAGACCGACGTAACCCACGCCGACAACACAAATTTGTTTCATAGCATTTCCTTTTGAAAAAAAGATTTATACAGTTATTGTGATGAGGTTGTTTGTCCCGATGAAGAAATCTCTCCGCCTTGTTGGGGATTGCCTACCCATTGATCTACAGATCCTAAAAGCTCAATGAGATCCATTGGCTTGGTGATGTATTCATCGCAGCCTGCATCCATCGCACGCTGACGGTCACCAGGCAGTGCGTGTGCGGTTAATGCGATCAATGGAATGGAAGCTGTCACTGAATCTCTTTTCTTGATGATGGAAGTTGCAGTCCATCCATCCATTTCAGGCATTGCCATATCCATAATGATCAGGTCTGGCATTTGTTTGATCGCAGCATTGACTCCATCACGCCCATTCATTGCCAGAAAAGTTTCATAACCATTCTTTTCAAGAATGAACTTTACGAGCTCATAGGTATCCATGTTATCTTCAACGACGAGGACGCGTTTTTTGTTCATATCCGCTAATATACTACGTCTCGCGTATACGGGCAATGTGTAGATTTTACACGCATGGGTATAATCAATGAACCTGATGAAAATTCTCTTCGTGGCTGACGGCCGTTCCCCCACATCACAAAACTGGATCCGCTATTTCGTAGAACGCGGTGATGACATATATCTCGCATCCACTTTTGAATGTGATGTGGATATCCCTATTAAGCGGCTGGAATTTATACCTGTTGCCTTTAGCTCAGCCAAAAAGAAGACTGCACAACCTGGCAGCGCATCATCCCGTACCCTGAGCCTGCGTACTCTTATCAGACAGTGGCTCGGCCCGTTGACCATTCCCCGCTCCGCGAAACAATTACATAATTTCATCCAAGAAGTTCAACCTGATCTTGTTCATGCGATGAGGGTTCCATATGAAGGTATGCTAACTGCGTATGCATATTCAAAGTTAAAAGATTCTAAACCACCTTTTATTGTTTCTGTGTGGGGCAATGACTTTACTTTACATGCATCATCCACGCCCTTGATGAAACGTTACACACGCCTGACAATGCAAAGTGTCAATGGCCTTCATGCAGATACAGAACGCGATATTGACCTGGCTCACAAATGGGGGCTCAGCGTAGATAAACCCACTTTGGCGGCACCAGGTAACGGCGGAATCCGAAGCGATATTTTTTATCCCGCTAAAGAACCTGTTACTACACCAGTCATTATTAATCCGCGCGGCTTTCGTCCTTATGTGCGAAATGATATTTTTTTCAAATCTATCCCACTTGTTTTGGCAAAACGCCCTGAAGCAAAATTTATATGTTCTTCGATGCAGGGAGAAATTCAGGCTATTGAATGGATCAAAGAATTAAATATTGAACATGCTGTTCAATTAAATCCTTTGCTTTCACATTCACAAATGGCAGATGTTTTTCGCAGCTCACAAATTATTGTTTCACCAGCCATTCACGATGGTACACCGAACTCTTTGCTTGAAGGCATGGCTTGCGGATGTTTTCCTGTTGCTGGTGATCTTGAATCCATCCGCGAGTGGATCACGCATGGGCAGAACGGTTTGCTGGTTGACCCGAATGATGCGCAATCGATTGCGGATGGGATTTTGCTGGCCATAGAAAGAGAAGACCTGCGACATGAAGCCGCAGGTCTGAATGCAAAAATAATTTCCACAGGTGCAGAATATGGAATGAATATGAAGAGAGTAGATGAATTTTATAAATTGATTTTGTAGGGGCAGGGTTTCCCTTCCCTTGGGCAGGATGACCCTACATCAAAAATTACATCTCTCTCGGCGCTCGCAAGGATTCAAGCCGTCCACGCAATTCAATGCGGCGCGAATCCGCGGTATGACGAATATCATTCATAAAGCTTTGCCCACGGTCGCGGAGTTGACTACGCAAGTCCTCGCCGGATTCAGGTGCCATCAGCAAAGCCACTGTGGAACCTACCAACGAGCCAACCAAAATTCCAATTAGAAAACCAAACATTCTTCGCATACAAGTCTCTCCTTATAATAGTTTCTTGAAAATTTCTCAATTAAATTATACTGCTATTTTTTGATGGATAAATTGAATTTAGGATTTATTAAGGGGATTTTTTACGATCTTCGCCCAAGGGATTTCAGTTCGAAACTCTTGGGAAATACTCTTCGGGTGGATATTTCTCATCTAGTTGAAATTCTTACGTTAGCCTGAAAAAATATCTATTTCGGACTGAAGATGTGCTGCTATTGCTGGTAATACGAGCCAAGCCAACAGGACTGTCAAACCTCCTCCAATTTGCGATAGGCTTGCAATTACAAGACCTAAAATTGAAAAAACTACCCAAACAACTAAAATAATAACCATTCGCTTTTTTCGACCTTTGGCGGGTTGAAAACTCGACATCAGCATTGAGAAACCAATGGCAGTAATAAAGGCAAGGCTTTCAGTCACGTCAAAAACTCCGCGTGATTCCTCAAATGGTTGAATGAAAATAATTACTACGAAAATACAGGCAATGATTCCAGAGATCAAGCTGGTCTTTTTGTCACCACTGATGATAATAGCGGGTAGTGCGGATGCCAAAATAACAAGCGGTGGTATCAGAATTGTCAATAGAAACCATATTAGTACGGGGATGTGGGAACCTCCAAAAAGGTCGAAGGAAGACGATAAAGCAAGAAGGAAAACACCCTCTGCGCAAAGGAGTACAAGAAAACCAGCAAATCCACTGCCAACTGCACGTATGATTTTTTTTGTATCCATTTAAGTACTCCTTAGCTTTCGTGAAAAATGCTAAAATAATTTTGTATTCTGTAAGAAATCATTTTATATCATTGTCAAAGATCATGCAGTACTATATAGCAGAAAACCCGTTTTTATGGAATAATGTAGAAGTCGCATGTATCAAATCGAACGTGACGACGTTAAACCAATCAAACCGAAATCGTGTGCATATTTAGGGTGTCAGCACATTGAAAAGGACTCTACCATTATCGGAGGGTACCATGTCAACAACAACTGTTTCCACAACTACGTCACAAAACGCTTCACGCAAAAAGGTGACTACGCTTACGTTCCGTCAGAAGAAGGAACGTGGGGAACCGATCACCATGCTTACAGCCTATGACTATCCCACGGCCATGGCGATGGATCAGGCTGGTATTGATTGCATTCTCGTGGGCGATTCGCTCGGGATGGTGGTGCTTGGCTATGAAAATACTTTGCCGGTCACCATGGATGAAATGCTGCATCATGCACGCGCCGTAGCTCGCGGTGCAAAATCTTCATTGCTTATTGGCGATATGCCTTTTATGTCCTATCAAGTTTCAACTGAAGAAGCTGTTCGCAACGCGGGCCGCTTTTTACAAAACGGCGGCATGGATGCTGTCAAACTTGAAGGCGGGCGCGAACGCGTTGATGCAGTCCGCGCGATTGTTGGCGCGGGCATTCCTGTGATGGGTCATCTTGGGCTTACACCGCAGTCTGTACATCAATTAGGTGGGTTCCGCGCTCAAGGAAAAACTGCATCTGCTGCGAAACGTTTACTTGAAGATGCGAAAATCCTGGAAGAAGCTGGTGTATTTAGCTTAGTTCTTGAAGCTGTTCCATCACGTTTGGCAGAATTTATTTCCAAGGAAATTTCCATTCCCACTATCGGTATCGGCGCAGGTGCAGGCTGTGATGGTCAGGTACTGGTCACGCACGATCTGCTCGGTCTCTTTGAACGCTTTACGCCGAAGTTTGTCAAGCAATATGTAAACTTCCATGCGGAAATGCACAAAGCATTTACAGATTATATTGATGATGTGGAAAGCAAACGTTTCCCTGCGCAAGAACACACGGTTGAAATGAGTGATGATGAATGGGTGGCGTTTCAAAAGGAAATAAAATGAGCCAGAATATTTTATTAGTTGGCACGGGTGCATTAGCTACTTTGTTCGCCGCACGATTAAGCGAAGCAGGTCATTTTGTATCGATGCTGGGCACGTGGAAGCATGGACTTCATGCTTTGCAGCAAAACGGCGCGCGTATCCTAGATGCAAATGGAAATGAACGCGCATATAAAGTCCATGCCACAGATGATCCGCGCGAAGTAGAGGGCGCAAAAGTTGCGATTGTGCTGGTCAAATCGTGGCAAACGGAACGCGCTGCGTATCAACTGAAACAATCTTTATCAAGCGATGGACTCGCAGTGACTCTACAAAACGGACTCGGCAATCGTGAAACGCTCATCCATAACCTTGGGCCTGCTCGTGTTGCACTTGGCATTACTACCACTGGAGCAACTTTGCTTGGTCCAGGTTTGGTGAAAGCTGGCGGAGATGGAGTCATATCTATAGAGCGGCATCAGGCTCTCGGTCCCCTTGAGACCGTTCTTCGTTCATCCAATTTCAATTTGCAGATCGTTGATGATGCTGAGTCGCTTATCTGGGGCAAGCTGGTGATCAATGCTGCGATCAACCCATTGACCGCCTTACTACGAGTTCCAAATGGTGAGTTGTTATCACATCCTAAAGCGCGAAAGATGATGGGTGCGCTGGCACGTGAGGCTGCTGAAGTGGCAGAAGCAGAGCATGTTCATTTGCCATTTAATAATCCTGTCAGCGCCGTGGAAGATGTGGCACGCCAGACGGCGATGAATCATTCATCCATGTTTCAAGATGTAAGCCGTGGCGCACCAACCGAAATTGATGCGATCTGCGGGGCGGTAATGAAGCGTGGCGAGAAACATGGTATTCGCACTCCATACAACAAGGCATGTTGGACAATGGTTCATGCAACGGCAGGGATGGCAGGCTGATTAAATAAAAGTCGCATGGTAAGATAATAGTACCGCACGCGTGTTCAAATGCGTTACCAAGCTCGAATTATGTTTATTCATAATTTCTTAAAGTAAGTTTGGTAATGTAGAGGAAAAGCGGTGAAAGAAACTATTATTGTTTGGAGGCATCCATGCGCAGGTGGTTCTTAGTATTGATTGTGGGGATATTCTTTATATTTCCATCCATAACATCCGCACAAACTGGTGTAATTTTTTCAAATGTAAATGTTCAATTCTGGCCTGAGTATGATAAAGCTGAAATGCTTGTTATCAATTACATTACGCTATCTCCTGAAACATCCCTGCCATCTGTAATTAATTTGAAAATACCAGCAGATGTTGAAAATCCGCTGGTGGTGGCGGTTGGGCCATCTCTGGATGAGGTAACCGATCAGGGTGTGCAATTTTCAACCAAAGTGGATAATAATTGGTTGGTCGTTTCGATCCAAGCCACTGGGCATGCCATTCAGTTGGAATATTATGACCCCAGCTTAAAAAAAGATGGAAGCTCCCGTTCCTATCATTATGAATGGTTAAATGATTACATAGTCCAAAACTTTATTGTGACAGTGCAGCAACCTTTCGATGCCAGCAAGTTGAAAACATCGCCTGCGCTGCAAAGTGATGGCGTTCATTCAGATAAATTGCAATACTATCAGGCTGATTTTGGTGCGATTGCTATCAGCGAAAAATTCTCATTTGACTTAAGTTACGAAAAACGATCAGATGTATTTAGTATTTCACAGCTTACAATTGAACCTGTTAATATAAGCGAGGATACGCCGGGACGTATGTCGTTTAGCAATACACTGCCCTATCTGTTGGTAGGGATGGGAGTTGCAATTATTGTAGGTGGTTTTGCTTATTATTGGGGTTGGGCAGGGCGCGGTACTTCTAAAAAATCACGGCGTAGGGCACGCGCACAAGTTGAGGAAGAAAGTGCCGAAGAATCATATTGTCCACAATGCGGGGCCCGTGCAAAATCTGGTGATCGATTCTGCCGAGTGTGTGGTGGGCGTATAAGACATCAGGAAGAGTAAGGAAAAAGTAAACACGTAAACTGGTAAACAAGTATAAAAAACGAGTCGTCTATTGTGACGACTCGTTTTTACATCCATATCTATATACTTATGTACGCTTATGCCTACGGCGCTGATGTTGCTGTCGCTTCAACAGATTGTGAAATAGGAGGAACGGTCTTCAGTGCGGTTTCTTCAATGTTGATAAAGCCATAGATTCCGCCGAGCATGGCAACGGTCAGGATGGCAGCGATGGGGTAATAGATCATCTGACGTTTGCGAAGAGTCGCGGCGTCGGGTCGGCGGTCTGCGATAACCCCAGCTTTGATATCGGCCAATTCAAGAGGATGTTCGTGCAGCATCTCCTGCTCAGTTTGCTTTCCGTTGAACATGGATTTGTTCTGGCGTTTAATATGCACACCATACATATGCCATATCAGAATGGCCAGCACAGCCAGCACAGCTTCACCGCCATGTGCAGCTCTCGCAGCAGGGACAAATTCACCGGGCAGGTATTTAGTTGAAGTGATCGGGTTCCACATCAGAAAACCAGTGATGGTCATGACAGCAGTCCCCCAAATGAAAGCCCAATATTCCATTTTTTCTTCAAATGTGTAACGCCCCATTTTCGGATAGGTCTTCGCAAAGCCGATGTTGTAGAACAAAGCATGCATACCGTCTTTTGCATCCTGCAAAGTGGGTAGCATAGATAGCTTGTCTCTGAGAACGAAAACGCTATATCCCATCACAAGCAAGTGCCATGCCGAGCCAAGCAACAATACAACAGCAGCTGTGTGATGAATGGTGCGTAAAACTTCAATACCGCCAAGTGCCTGTATGACAGAGATGGAAATATTCGAAGTTGAGAATTTTTGTGGAATGCCTGTCAGGCCCAATGTTGTGAAGGAAAGCATCATCACCCAATGTTCAATGCGGCGTGCAAGCGGAAAGCGCAAGTATGTTTGTGTCACCGTATTCATGAGTGCTTTGCTCCTTTCGCGCGGTTGATGAACCGTCTGTAGATATCGGTCAGAATGAAAAAGATCATGCCGCCGATCACGGCAGGAATAAAGAACTTATAAAACAGGTCTACGTAATAGACGATCGGATAATGTTCAGGGCTTGGCTCAGAATGACCCATCCATGCGGCGGAGAAGTTGGCGGTGGCATCTGGATGGCAATGCTGACATTTCACAAGAAGGTTTTCGCCCAAGGCGATTCCTGTTTCAGCAGTATCTACTTTGGCGACGTCATGCACGCCATGACAATCACTGCAAACCGCCATGTTGGTTTCCTGACCGGGGAATTGCTGTTCAAAGAGGGTTACAGTTGTGCCATGAAAATCCGCTAAATAGGTCTCTGTCACTTTGGTGGAGAGTCCGTATTTATCCATGATTGCAGGATCATCATGACAATCTGCACACAGAGCGGGGCTGTTGTTGCGGAAGGATGCTGTGGTGGGATCATCAATGTTGTGTACGCCGTGACAGTCAGTACAAGTGGGTACATCTGTATTTCCATCGGCAAGTGCTGCACCATGCACGCTGTTCTTGTACTGACCATATGTTTCCGTATGGCACTGCGCACAGGTGGCAGGGACATCCTTGCGCGCAGCGATGGTTAAGAGTCCGCTTTCCTGGCCGATGATGCGTGGTTGTGTGTGCGGGTTATGGCAGTCTGAGCAGAGCGGAGCGTTCTCATTGCCTGCGTCGAAGGCTGTTTGATGGACACTATCATGTGCTTTTGTAGATTGCTCTTCGTGACATTCAGTGCATGTATCAGCGAGGCTAATGGAGAATTCACGAATGGTTTTTTCTTTGACATCGGGATGTGGATATTCACTGATGTTCGCGTGACAATCGACGCAGGCGATTCCTTCTTCGCTGTGAACTGAGAGGCCAAATTGAATTGGGTTAATGGTGACGGGAAGGGATTCGCTTCCCAGTTTAATGTCTAATCCTTCTTGCTGATGGCAGGCAAGACAGAAGTCATCGGAAGGTTTATCTGTTTGGATGATAGGGGCCGCCTGGGCGGGCGAAGAGAAAGATGCCAGGGCGAAGATCAAAAGCCCGAGACCGAGGAGCAGAATCACGGTCCAGAAACGAGGCGGGCGAATTTGCAGCCTTTGGTGCATTTCATTCTCCTTCATATTTAAAAAGATAAAAAGATGAGTACATTTCTGTACGTCATCTTTTTTATTTCAGAGACTTGCTTATGGGCGAGTGTACGTACTCACATCACCGCCTAAATCTTCAATCGAGTCGATCAGGAATTGAATGACGAATTTCGGATTGTGGACGTACGCACCCGGGTCTTTCTGGCTGTATTGATAGTTGAAAGCGGCCCTAAGCAGGCGAGGAGTCCATGCTGCATAGGCTTTGTCGTCTGCACCAAAGAAGTAAGGATAGGCAACTGTGTCGTATTTAATTGCGCCGCCGTTCGCTGCTGCATACATTTGGAGTTGAGCAAGCAGGGCTTCTGCGAGTGTATCAACTTCGCCTTTGATGCCTTCAGTTATATCGCCATCGCCATCGTAATCAACATCAGTCTCGCGGATGGTTGTTGGGTCTGTGGTGTTGTGGCAGGTTTCGCAAGTTTCAATTTTCGGTTCAAGCGCATGGACGTCGTGACAATCCTGACACTTATTCATCTTGCCTTCTTCGCTGGCGTGCATGTTCTGGCCAACATATTCCTTGCCCGCATACGTGTAAGCGCCTTGCACTTCACCACCGAAGATGGTTGCACCTGCGGCAAAGTAGTGGATGTTCTTGAAGCGGATCTTCGCATCGACTGTATCATCCTCTTTGCCTCTGAGGGCGCTGTTCACACTAGTCGTGGATTCGCGTCCCATATGACAGGAGATGCACAGGTTCGAGTCGTCGGCTATAAAGTTACCATCGGCATCCTTGCCCCCAAAGCTGACTGATTTGCCGCTGGGGAAGACAACGGAGGCAACTGTATAGCGTTCGGGGAAGGCTTCTGTATTATGGCAAGTAGAGCATAGGAAGCCATTGCTGGAAGGCAGGGACTGAACGCCAGTGGTGGAGGTTGTACCAGTGGATGTCACGACCGTTGTGCCACCATCTTTGATAAAAGTAGGCAAGCCTTGTGCGGTATGGCATTTCACGCAGCCAAACGGAACAACATAATTTGGCTCGCCATCTTCGGTAAAGTCCCAATCGCGGAAGGGTAGAGTATCGCCGGCGAAGTGACCTGCATCAGTACGGACGAGTGTGCTTGTGTCCCCGCCAAGGTCTTCCACTGAATCATAAATTAGTTGGACGATGTATTTGTTGCCATGAGCAAATGCACCGGGGTCTTTGAGAGATACCTGGTAGTTATAGGCGGCTTTGAGCAGGCGTGCGGTCCAAGTGTTATAACCAACTGAGCCATTATCACCCTGATCGGCTGCACCATCGCCATCGGCGTCAGCGAACCAGTAAGGATATGCAGCAGCATCATATACTATACCGGTGCCGGCTGTATCTTTGGCATACTTTTGGATCTCAGCCATCAGGGTTGCCTGCAGGCTCTCAATTTCATAGAACATGCCTTCCTGTGCATCGCCATCGCCGTCATAGTCTGGATTGGAGGAGACCATGCGGACATTCTTGAGGTCTTCCACTGTGGCAACATCTTCGTGACAGTTCGCGCATTCATTAATTTTAACTTCAAGAGTGTGCGGGTCATGACAGCCTGTGCATGTGGCGTAGCCTTCAACGTGGGTATTCTTCGCGTCGTAAGTCTTGCCTTCATATTCATAACCGCCATGTGTCATGCCGCCGTAAAGAGTCGCTGCTGCGGCATAGTAATGAACATTACGGAAACCAAAGCGCACATCTTCGCCCTGTTCATCTTTGATGGGAGCAACAATTGCATCCATATCGGTAATTGCAAATTTTTCGATCTGCGCGTCTACACTGACCTTGGACTCGCGTCCTTGATGACATTCCATACAACGCGCATCATCGCCGATATTTTTGATCTCAACACCAGAAGGGAAAACAACACTAGTCTTGGAGATTGTTACCGCATTGTGGCAGGCTATACATTGAACGCCTTGTGCATGATCAGCAGCTACTGCAATATCCACCGTGCCAGCCTCGGAGCCATCAGCACCAAGGAAATCACGATAGCCATCGCTGGTATGACATTTGGCACAAGTGGTGGGTACTTCAGCAGGGTCTTCAGCATCCCAGTGGCGGAAAGGTTCACTGGCTATATCCGCGTGACCTGAGCCTTGCCATTCAGCCAGATACGGAGTATCTGGAATCGGAGCAACAACAGGGGCAGCTGTTGCATCCGGGGCAGGTGTGGTTTCGTTACCGCTGCAGGCAGCTAAAATTGCGCCGATTACGAGGATCATACCGAGCAAAACGAGCATCTTCTTGAATTTCATTTCAGCATTTCCTTCCATTCAGCAGGGAAATCTATTCAATTATCTCTTTGTCATGATTCTATAAGACAGATTGACATCGCGGTTAATAGTTTAGCCATTTGTCTGATTCCCCCAATGATTTCATCAGGTATATCCAATAGCATGACGCAATGCTTAGTAAATACTCAGCATTGCGTCTGTCAGATATATACAGACCATTAATTCATCTTACAACAAAGTCTTCCCAGCTGTACCCGTCGTTAAGGGGATATTGTTCTCCCCCACTTGGGGGAGAACAATCAGCTAAGAAAAAGGGGATGATTTAGACTATAAATATAAGCATGAGCATGTCAAAAATTCCCATACACAAAAACAGGGCATCGATTTCCATATTTTCAGAAATCGATGCCCTGCTATTTAAAACTGCCGATAATTTTTTATCAGGCTTTATTCATCATTTGAATTATCCAAGCCCAGATCGGGTAGAACCGATTCGATCTCTTCAGGGCTTTGACCTGCTTCCAATCTATCCACTACTTCATCAAATTCAGCGGGCATGGCTTCCCCCGTTTCAGCTCCAATCTTGCGCATCATTTGGCCGAGAGCTTTTGGGTCATCTTCAAGGCCGTCAAAACCTGGAAAATCATTCGCCATTGATTCCATTCGGCTTTCATCCGATTTGGCAATTCGCACCTTCGTCATGCGGCGGCGGATATTTTTGCTTTCACAGTGTGTGCACTGAACGGCCTTTTCCCCGTATTCACTGAAAGTCAGAAAGACTTCAAATCGTTTTTCGCAAGAGTTGCAGATAAAGTCATAAGTTGGCATAAATCTATTGTACTGCGAATCAGGCTGAGGTGCGAAAGAAGCGGTGAGTCTCTTTGGTAAAATAAACTCATGCCCACTACATTCAATCTCCGCAAACCTAGTCCGCTTTTAATTGTTGTTTCAGGCCCGTCCGGTGTTGGGAAGGATTCTGTTGTACAGCGCATGATCGAGCGCGGATTTCCATTCCATTTTGTAGTGACAGCCACTACCCGCGAAAAACGTGAATCCGAAACGCATGGAAAAGATTATTTATTTGTTTCAAAAGATGAATTTGCCCGCATGATCGAACAGAATGAATTGATCGAATATGCAATCGTATATGGTGATTACAAAGGCATTCCAAAAGCACAGGTGCGCGAGGCCCTTGCGAGCGGCAAAGATGTTGTGATGCGGCTTGATGTGCAGGGCGCAGAAACTGTGCGAAAGCTTGCACCTGAGGCCTTGCTGATTTTTATTACCTGTGAAAGCGAAGAAGAACTTGAGCGACGTTTGCGCGAACGAAAAACTGAGACCGCTGATTCTTTATCCCTGCGAATTGCCACTGCCCGCAAGGAATTACAACGCATTGAAGCCTTTGATTATGTGATCGTCAATCAGGATTTTCATTTGGATGACACAATTAATAAGGTGCGCGCCATTATCTCCGCCGAACATCTACGTGTGCAACATCGCAAGGTGACATTATGAATCAAGATCCCGAAGCATCCTTTAACGTTGAGCCTGTTCCGTCACCTCAGGAAGTAGCTGTCGCTTTGCCCTCTCTCGTGCCCACGGTGACGTATGTCTTGATCGGCTTCACTGTGTTCGTTTATATTTTGCAATTGTTGAGCGTTGCCGTTCTGGGCTATGCTGCCAATCAAATTGACTGGCTCGAAGTATACGGTGCACGATTTAATTCAGCCATTCGCGCCGGTGAATTGTGGCGCTTCATTACACCTGTATTTTTACATGGTTCTATGCCGCATATTTTCTTCAATATGTATGCTTTGCTTTCCATTGGATCGTTTTTAGAGAAACAATTTGGCCATGGAAGATTTATATTATTATATTTTCTCGGAGCATTTTCAGGAAATGTATTCTCCTTTTTGCTCACCGGTGAAAATGGATATTCCGTGGGCGCGTCTACGGCTGTGTTTGCGTTGGTTGGGGCGCAGTTGATCTTCTTTTACCAAAACAGAAAATTATTTGGCAATTTTGCACGCCAGGCAATTAGTAACTCGGTTTTTATTATTGCGATTAACCTGTTCATTGGCCTAACACCTGGCATTGATAATTGGGGGCATGTAGGTGGGTTATTAGGCGGTGCCATGTTCGCGTGGTTTGCCAGTCCGCGTTGGGAAGTGATGGGCACGTCGCTTGGATTGAAGTTACAGGATGAACGTGAATCGCGTGAGATCATTTTAGGAGCAGGGTTGGTCGTTATTATTTTTGGTATGCTGGCGGTGTGGGGAATGTTTTAAGAAGCAAACAATTAAACAAAAAACGCGGCCATCATTAATGGCCGCGTTTTAATTCGTACATTCAGCTAGAAAAGACGACTGAAGTCGTTACTACATAATTAACTCATATGAGCGAGTCTTGGGTCAAGTGCGTCGCGTAAACCATCGCCTAATAAATTGAATGCCAGCACCGTCAGCATAATTGCCAAGCCAGGGTAAAAGACAAGGTGTGGGGCTGTAAAAACTTGATTGCGTTCTGCACCGAGCATGGAGCCCCATTCAGGTGTGGGGGGTTGTGCGCCTAGTCCCAAAAAGGAAAGCGCAGCAGCATCCAAAATTGCAGAAGCAATACCCAGTGTGCCTTGCACGATGAGCGGGGTCAACGCGTTTGGCAAAATACGGCGGAAGAGAATATCATAAGTATTTCCGCCAAGCGCACGTGAAGCTGAGACAAAATCCATTTCACGGATCGAAAGCACACTGCCGCGTACCACACGAGCATAGGCCGGGATGGAGACAATGCCAATTGCGATCAACGCATTAATAAGCCCAGGGCCAATCACCGTGACAATGGCAATGGCGAGAAGTAAAGAGGGAAAAGCCAACAGCACATCCATGACGCGCATGATGATATTGTCTATCCAGCCCCCAAAATAACCGCCAAGCGCGCCGAGAACCGTGCCAATGATGATGGCAAACGTAACAGTGGAGATGCCGATCAATAAGCTCAGTCGTGCGCCGTAAACCATGCGGCTGAACTCGTCACGGATATTGCCATCCGTTCCCATAATGTGCTGAGGTTGATCTACTGCACAGCCTAAAGCATGAATACATGGAGAAGAGCGTTTTCCGATATCCTGCGGCGGGTTAGCATCCAACATGGAAAGAATGGGGTCGTAAGGAGCGATCCATTGCGCGGTTAAGGCGATCACTATTAAGATGGCGAGAATGATCATACCCAGGAGCGATGATTTGCGACGGAAGAGTCGCCGCCGTGTGATCTGCCAGAGACTCACCGAATCGAGGGAGAGACCTTCAGTGTCAAGTTTGAGGGGAGATGCTGTTTGGGTTGTCATATCAGCTATTAGTTAAGGCGGATTCGAGGATCAAGATAGGCATAGGAAATATCCACGATCAAGTTCAAAGCAACAAAGAAAATTGCAATGACTACTGTAAATCCTTGTATAATGCCGTAATCGCGGGCAGTGATACCATCATAAAGAATACGGCCAACTCCAGATAAATTGAAAACTGTTTCTGTTAATACTGCGCCGCCCAATAGACCGCCTAAAGATAAACCGATCACGGTGGCAAGAGGTAATAGAGCATTACGAAATGCATGTTTCATAATAACAGCGCGCCGAACCAATCCTTTGGCACGCGCCGTTCGGATGTAATCCTGCCCAAGAACTTCAAGCATGGCAGAACGCGTCATGCGGGCAATGAGGGCTGTGGGGATTGTGCTGAGTGCAAAAGCTGGGAGAATTAAATGAGTTACTGCGTCTTTAAGTAATTCTCCATTGCCACTGAGGATTGCATTGGGAATATTCATACGGCTGACAAAATCAAAAATGGTAAATGCAAAAGAGTCTTCGCTCAGTTGCATGGCCCAGGTTTCAAAAAATGGGACTGTAATAATTCCGGGACTAAGACGTCCTGAGGGTGGAAGTTGGAAAAATGTGTCTTTTAGGGCAAGCGCGAAAATATACGCAAGCATTAACCCGAGCCAGAATACAGGCATGGATACGCCGACATTGGCCCACATCATCGTAATTACATCGACCCATGAGTTGTGGCGGACTGCTGCGATCACCCCTAATGGAATACCAATAAAAATGCTAATTAAAAGTGCCGAAATACTTAACTCAAGGGTGGTGGGCAGGCGTTCCATCAGTAATTCAGTGATGGGCTTGGAATAGCGGAAGGAATTTCCAAAATCGCCGTGAGCGATTTCATTAACGTATACCCCAAACTGAATCGGTATGGGCCTGTCCAAACCATGGCGATGGTTGAACTCATCACAGACTACTTTGGTAGCCTTCTCACCTAACATGGCACGGCAAGGGTCACCAGGAATTAAACGTGCCAATGCGAAAGTGGCAAATAAGATTCCAAATAATACGGGAATACTGAGCAGGAGTCTTCTAAGAATATAAGTGGCCATAACAATTTGGGGAGACCCCCGTCAAGATGACTCTTGACGGGGGTCCAATAGATCTACTTGATTGATGAATTACTCTGGGGGAGCGTTTAAGAATGTACCAAACAAACCGCTCCAATAGGAGAATGCACCTGTGTTACCGGTGTGGAGAGGATTGCCAGCATCCCATTGAACGGAAAGTGAAGTTACCACATCGTTCGCATCGAGCGTAGAACCATCGTGGAACACTACGCCTGGGCGCAATTTGAATACCCACTCGGTCAAATCATCGTTGACTTCATAGGATTCAGCAAGAGCTGGCTCAACTGCGGTACCGCCAGTTTCGTAGCTCAAGAGGGATTGTGTAATCTGCTCGCAAGCGCGCAGTGATTCACCATCGGTCTCATCAGCACAGTAAAGTGAGATGGGTTCAGCGTTCTGCATCCAGACGAAAGTGTCTGTGCCATTGGACATCACAGAGAATTCTTCATTGCCAAGCGGGCTGGCAAATGCACCTTCAACTGATGCTTTGAAAGCCAAAGCAGAACCACCATGAGCAACAGGGATCATCGGCACGTGAGTGCGGATTGCATTGTTGGCAGTGGTGTAGAAAGGTTCGCGGTCAGCATCGTCAGCCAATTGTGCGCCTTGTGCTAAAGCTTCAGTAATGTCAGGCCAATGATCGCCGAACTGTTTTGAAGCGCCGTCACCGAAGTGATAACCAAGGAAGTTGGTTTGGTCAGGATAGTCAGCGCCCCAACCGAGCAAGTGCAAGCCCTGCAATTGACCAGCGTCAGACGCCGCGAGGAAGGCACCAGATTCCATTACCTCGATGTTGAGGGTAATATTCAGGTTCTCTTTCAACTGAGCCTGAATATCCTGGGCTACAACGTTCGGGTCAGGCAGGTAACCACGCACAACATCACGGTAATTCAATACGGTTTCGAAGCCGTCTGGGTAACCAGCTTCGGTGAGCAAAGCTTTTGCTGCAGCAGCATCAAAGGCATACCATTCATCACCAACACAACCATTTGGAATGGAACAAGGAGTGAAATGGGAAGCAACTTCTGAGCCGGCTGGATAGAAATTATCTACAATACGATTGCGGTCAATACCCATGGCAATAGCCTGGCGTACCATTTCGTTGGCTAATGGGTTTGTGGTGTTGTCGAAGCCTTCAACTTGGGGGTTGTTATTGAAAGCGATATACATAACATTGAGAGCCGGGCGATTGAACAGAGCCAGGTTTGAATCACCTTCAACTGTAGCGAAATCATCGGGACCAACGTTGTCGATACCATCAACGGTACCGGATTGAAGTTCGAGTAAGCGTTGAGCAGACTCAGTACCCCAGCGGAAGACCAGGGTTTCAGCGCCAATGTTCTCACCCCAATAATTGGGGTTCTTTGTTAAGACCAATTGGTTGCCGCGTTCCCATGATTCGATCATGTATGGGCCGGTACCGATGGGTTTCTCAAGCAGATCACCATTGCCGCCAGTGGATTCAAGATACTCAGATGGCTGAATCGCAAAGGATGTAAAAGCAATCTTTGATGGGAAAGCAGGATCTGGCACGCAGAGTGTCATCTTGACAGTTAATTCATCGACAGCTTCGATGGATTTGAATTGACCACCATATTCGCAGTCGGGTGCTTCCACCATCATGCCTTCATAGGCAGCAGGTGCTTCGGTAGCGGGTGCTTCAGTGGCAGGTGCTTCGGTAGCAGGAGCCTCAGTAGCTACAGGTGCTTCCGTTGCCGGGGTGCCGCAGGCTGCAAGCATAAGGCTTGCCAACACTATCAGCGAAAGTAAAACAGAAATGTTTTTTTTCACGTTCTCCTCCAAGAGAATTTTGATTTAAAATTGGGTTGATTTAAATAGGGGAAAGGGAATTGGTACTCTCGAGTAAGGCACCTCCGTTCAAACTTGTATTTGTGAAAGAATTATACACTACCATACAGGCAGCGGATAACCGATTCCGTTTAACCCTACTTTGGAGGGGTCTTTCGGCCACAGCCCGGCGATCTTCTCCCCACACTGCGGACATTTTCCTGCGCTGGTAATTTTATATTCGCGGATGACATACCCTCTTCGCTTCACAAGCTGAATACTGCATCTCGGACAATGGGTATCCTCATACTCTCCAACATTGCCCGGTAAGTTCCCGGCATATACATATCTCAACCCAGCCTCGCGCCCGATTTCTGCCGCGCGTAATAATGTTTTTGAATCGGTGTTATCAGGCTCTGTCATTTTATAATCTTTGTGAAAAGCAGTCACATGCCAGGGAATATCAATTGATAACTCTGCAAGAAAACGTGCTGCATCCCATAATTCTTCATTTGAATCATTGAAGCCTGGAATAACTAAAGTAACTACTTCCACCCATAGCCCCATTTCACGTGCCCGTTTGATTCCATCTAAAGTACGCTGCAATACCCCGCCTAATTTACGATAATTTTTATCGGTCATACATTTCAAATCAACTTTATATGCATCCAAATATGGCCGCAGATATTCCATTACTTCTGCTGTATTATTTCCATTGGATACATAGGCACACATTAATCCCGCTTGCTTTGCTGCTTTAAAAATTTCCACAGCCCATTCGCTTGTAATGAGCGGCTCATTATATGAAGACACAACAGCGGAAGCATTTGTTCTTTTTGCATGTTCCACCATTTGTGCAGGCGTGATCTTCCTCACCAATTGAGCAGATGCATCTGAAGCAGGGTCACGCATGGCTTGCGACGTTAACCAGTTTTGACAGTACCCGCAATGATAGTCACAGCCTAACATTCCAAACGTCAGCGCGTTTGTTCCAGGCATTACGTGTGAAAATGGTTTCTTTTCAATTGGGTCGCTTTGTAATGCACCTACATATCCCCATGGCACGCGCAGTTTCCCTCCCTCATTGAATCGTACCTGACAAATTCCGCGTTTGCCATCACGTATTAAACACTCGTGTCCGCACGCGTAACATCGTAACGCGTTATCTGGCAGCGATTCGTACAGTTCCCCTTCAACTGTTAGATCATCCAATACATTTGCGAGCGAGCTCATCTATAATATACCTATGTTACTAACGGTAGTGATTCAAGCAGGCGGACAATCTTCTCGTATGGGCGAAGATAAAGCCTTGAA
Source organism: Anaerolineales bacterium (assembly GCA_014379595.1). Taxonomy (GTDB): domain Bacteria; phylum Chloroflexota; class Anaerolineae; order Anaerolineales; family Villigracilaceae; genus Villigracilis. The sequence goes on along the minus strand of JACMLM010000014.1, from coordinate 14,316 downwards.
ACCATTTCTTGGCCGTCCTCTCATTCAACGCGTGATTGACAGGCTAACTCCAATTGCAGATGAATTGATTGTAACGACGAATCGGCCTGCTGAATATACTTTTCTTAATGTGCGCCTCGTTTCGGACCTCAAGCCTGGGCGCGGCGCCTTGGGCGGACTCTACACTGCGATTGCATCTGCTACTCATCCACTGGTGGCAGTAGTGGCATGTGATATGCCTTTCGCGAGTTGGCTGTTTTTCGAAGGCGCGCGCAGGCTCATGGTCGAGGAAGAAGCGGATGTCATGATTTCAAAAACAGGTGCAGGCTATGAACCTCTGCATGCTTTATATCGCCGTGAGACTTGTCTTCCTGCAATTGAATCTGCGATTGATGCAGATCAATGGAAAGTTGTATCGTGGTTTCCTCATGTAAAAGTTCGCATCCTTACAACTGAAGAATTAAAACATTTTGATCCATCAGGCTTGGCGTTTTCAAATATAAATACACCAGAGGAATTTTCTGAAGCTGAAATGCGTGCAAACGAATAGTAAAAGTTTACATTTAGATCAGTAAATGAGCAAAGCATAAGGATTATATTTTGCTCATTTTTAATTAAGATAAATAGTCGCAATACGGGGAATTAAAAATTATTAATTTGAAATGATAGCTTTTCAATAAAGGAAAAATTACATAACATATAAATTTGCTACTCGTTGTAAGCAGTAGAAGGAGATTCACATGTCTATCACTAGTTTCTTGTTGCTGCTTTTAGTTGCAGCAGTTTGCGGTATGCTCGGCCAGATGTTGGCAGGTTATTCCTTTGGCGGGTGCCTGGTTTCTGCAGGTGTGGGATTCATAGGTGCTTTAGTCGGGATGTGGCTTGCAGGTCAGTTGGGTTTGCCCGAACCATTACGAGTTACGATAGACGGCGAGTCATTTCCAGTAGTGTGGTCTGTGATCGGTTCAACCCTCTTTGTAGCTTTGCTTAGTTTATTCACTCGAAGAACCATCTAAGGTATTGACCTGGCTAGAATTAAATAAAAATAAAATTCACCCCGTATTTTTATACGGGGTGAATTTTATTTAACAAATGTATGTGTGGGGTACAATCTTGCCATAAAATCTTTCTGCTTTTTTAAAGGAGTCTTGCATGTCTCTTGATCTTAATTTAATTCGTGAGCAATTTCCTTCGCTTAATCGTCCTGCTGTTTTCTTTGACAATCCAGGTGGAACACAAATTGCAAAACCGTCGCTGGATCGCATTAACAGATATTTGCTCGAATCAAATGCCAATCACGAAGGTATGTTCGAAACCAGCCGAAGATCAGATGAAGTTTTGCATCAAGCGCATGTTGCCATGGCAGATTTTCTAAATGCCTCACGGCCAGAGGAAATTATCTTTGGCAATAATATGACTACTCTTTCATTATATTTTTCCCGTACCCTTGCGCGTAATTTGAAAGCAGGTGATGAGATCGTTGTCACACGGCTTGACCATGATGCAAATATCTCACCGTGGATGTTGGTGGCCGAAGATAAAGGATGCAAACTCACATGGATCGATTTTGACGTGGAAGATGGCACGCTCAAAGTGGATGAATTTGCCAAAGCCATGGAACGCAAGCCAAAGATCGTAGCATTTGGCTATGCTTCGAATGCCTTAGGGACAGTTAACCCTGTTCGTCAATTAACAAAAATGGCAAAGGATGCAGGCGCACTGGTTTATATTGACGCTGTACAATACGCGCCGCATGGCCCAATTGATGTACAGGATCTAGGCTGTGATTTTCTTGTATGTTCTTCATATAAATTCTTTGGTCCACATGCAGCTGCTTTATATGGAAGATATGATCTTTTGAATGAGTTGAAGCCGTATAAAGTACGTCCAGCTTCGAATGAATTGCCCTATAAATTTGAAACAGGTACGCAGAATCATGAAGGTATTGCAGGTGTATTGGGCGCATTGGAATACTTCGAGTGGATCGGGAATCAATTTGGCGGTGATCAAGCTCAAGTATGGAAAGATGCGGGATTCACAGGTCGCAGATTAATTTTCAAACAGGCTATGTCCGCTTTGAAGGCTTATGAATTTGAATTGTCACGCGCATTAATTGAAACGATCCAATCTGTGAAAGGCACGCGCATTTATGGCCTCACAGATATGAAGCGGCTTGATGAACGCGTCTCCACAGTTTCATTTACATTGGATGGCAAACATTCAAACGATGTTGCAAAACAATTAGGTGATGCAGGCTTTTATGTTTGGGATGGTCATTATTATGCGCTGGCAGTTCTTGAACGATTAGGTTTGTTGGAGAGCGGCGGAATGGTACGTGTTGGCGCAGCGCATTACAACACGTTGGATGAGATCGCAAGATTCGGTGAAGCGTTGAGAAAGATTGCTGGGTAGATCAACTAAAAATGATAATGAAACAGGAAAGACCATATTATTGTGGTCTTTCCTGTTTTTGATTCCAGGCTTCTTCTGCAAGAGCAATCGCACCCAATACACCTGCACGATTTCCCAAATCAGGTGAGACGATATATGAATCGATTTCATTCAAAATAGCTTGCGATGGAATATATCCATTAATAAGTGCTTGAGTTTGCTCTCTAACCATTTTCAATAAATTCAAATTTGATCCCACTCCGCCGCCGATGATAATTCGCTGTGGCGATATGGTGTAAATAAAAGATGTCAAAGCTTGTGAAAGGTATTGAGCTTCCAACTTCCAGGCGGGATGATCATCAGGCAAAGTCTCTGCGCGTTGGCCCCAACGTTTTTCCATGGCGGGGCCGCAAGCTAATCCTTCAAAACAGTCACCATGAAATGGACATGTGCCTTCAAATGGATCTTGTGCGAGATCATGTGGTAATGGAATATGTCCCATTTCTGGGTGAAGCAATCCGTGTAATAACTTTCCCTCTGTGAACACGCCTGCGCCAATGCCTGTACCCACTGTCAAATAAATAAATGTATCCAATCCCTGTGCCGCGCCCCACAGATGTTCAGCCAATGCTGAAGCGTTGACGTCATTGTCAAAGCCAATGGGGATGTCAAAAGCATTATGTAACATGCCAAGTAGATTTGCACCAGACCAATGAGGTTTGGGCGTAGGTAACACCTGACCGTAGGTGGGCGAATCAAGCCGAACATCTAATGGACCGAAGTTTGCTATTCCGATTGCTTTGAGTGGCCCCAGTTGTTTTTGTTGTTCCTTGAAAAAAGTTATCGCGTTGGTTAATGTTTCTTCAGGAGTTGTAGTAGGAATACGGGTTTCAGCGCAAATGTCATTTGGCGCTGTTCCAACTGCACAAATAAATTTTGTCCCGCCGCCTTCAATGCCGCCAAAGATCATGTTTAACTCCGTTCAAAATTGTCGTTAATGATTAATTTTCTAGTACCAGAAAATCTGTGGGAAGTTCCGTATAAAATGGGCTGAAAGTTAAATTATCAACCTGGTTGAAAACAATTATCATCGACAGGCAAACCGATTTTTATATAAACAACTAGATTTAGGGAGATTATAAAATTATACTATCGTCTACTGTTATCACAATTAATTTTTTAATCCTATGGATTATATAGAAATGGAGAAACGAAAATGCTTGAAACTGATGTAAAGCTTAACCCCGAAATGACTGCCGACGAAAGACTCTCTGCGATTCGAGATGCGTACAACCAAGACCGCTCCCAAATGACTTTAATGCTTGCTCATCAATTAAAGATTCAAGAGGTTGAAATTTTACGTGCCTTACAAGGTGATGCGGCTTACGAATTGGATTCTTCTCGCTGGGAAGAAATCATCCGCGACTTTGAAGCACTTGGCGAGGTGACCGTGATTGTCTCAAACGGTGCGACGACTATCGAAGTCTTTGGTCAATTCGGAAAATTTTTCAACAAAGACGGCTTCTTAAACATCCGCACTGATTCATTGGATATGCACATTCGCGGCTGGGAATTGGCTTCTGTGTTTGCTTTCAAGAAACCAAGCCACTTAGACAAACATGAATCGCTTAGTTTCCAATTTTATGATCGTCGTGGCAACTCCGCCTTCAAAGTGTTCCTCAATTTTGGCGGGCACGATCCGTCTCCTGAACTTATGCAGACATATAATGAGCTGATCCAAAAATTTGCAAAACAATAATTACATTAATTTTGCTCACCAAGTTCTAGTAAATATCTATATAAATCTATATTGTGTAATTTGCCCCAAAAAGTACAATTCAATTATCAGAGATAGGGCGCAGAAAACGCCCTTCCTGTGTTTAACAAGTAATATTGTACCGGAGAAAACATGTTCCTCAAACGCTTTCAACTCGGCCTGATCCACGTGGCTGTCGCAATGACATTGGTGCCGATCAATAGCACACTCAATCGAGTGATGATCCACGACCTCAATATTTCCAAGACCATCTTCACACTGCTTGCTGTTTTTCCATATTTATTTTCACCCATTCAAGTTGCTATTGGCGCATTTTCAGATCGACATCCCATTTTTGGATATCGCCGTACGCCGTATATTCTCGCTGGGTTGATTCTTTGCGTTACAGGTTTGATTCTTTCTCCGCGCGTTGCATACCTCATGCAAGAAAACTTCACACTTGGCTTTATCGCAGGCTTGTTCGCATTTGGCGCATGGGGTATGGGTTATAACCTCTCTGCAGTTTCCTATCTCTCACTTGCATCCGAACTATCAGGCGAAAAGGAACGAGGCAAAACCATCGCAACCATGTTCTTTATGATGGTCATTGGTTTAATTGCGACAGGGATCGCTTTGAGCGTGATGCTGACAACATACACCCCAGAGACTCTCATGCGTGCCTTTAATATCGTTGCCGCCTCAGCCCTGACCTTGGGCCTGCTTGGCCTCTTCAAACTTGAACGACGTTCGAGTGTTTCCACATTAACAACTAAAGCAGATACACACACCATCAAAGAGATGACATTTGCCATCACAGCAAACCCTGTTGCAAAGATTTTCTTTGTCTATCTACTTTTGCTTCTCGCCGCCATTCTTGGGCAGGATGTTTTACTGGAACCTTTCGGCGCATTAGCCTTTGGCATGACCATCGAAGCCACCTCGCGTATCGTGTCCATTAGCAGTTTGTTTACACTAATCGCATTTGTCGTCGCGGGTTTATTGGAAGGACGCATGCCCAGGAAAGCAATTGCACAAGTTGGCAATATCGGCGCTCTGGCTGGTTTCGTGTTTATAATATTGAGCGGGGTCTCGCACAGCTTGAACATCTTTTATGTTGGCATCACATTGCTTGGCTTTGGCACAGGTATTTCTACAATTGCAAATCTCTCCTTGATGTTCGACTTAACAGTGGCTGGTAAGATTGGTCTGTACATTGGGGCGTGGGGCTTCTCAAACGGACTCTCACGATTGACTGGTTTGCTTCTTGCAGGAGTCGTTGCTGATGGTGTGGAGCAGTTGACAGGTCAGAGCATGAGCGGGTATCTCGTCGTATTCAGTATTGAAGCGGTGATGTTGTTGATTGCTGCGATCATGTTGACGCAGATCGATGTCAGCAAATTCCAAAAAGGTGTTGAAGAACCTTCTTTTATGGATAAGGTTGCTTTGGCATCTGATTAATCCTTCGACAATTTGAAAATGGATAAGGGTAAGGATATGAATGAAGAATGGCTTTCTCTAAGTGATGCTGCAAAAATGCTGGGCGTGCACCCCAGCACTGTAAGGCTTTGGTCTGATAAGGGTGCATTGCCAACTCACAAAACGCAAGGCGGGCATCGTCGTTATCGGCGCAATGAAATTTCTCTTTGGGCAGAGGCCACTCAAAATTCCCGCAAGATCGAACCAGAACACATGATGCAGGAAGTCATCAAAACTGTCCGCATGCAAATATCAGAAGGACGATTGCAAACTGAGTCATGGTATCTAAACCTGGATGAAGACGCGCGTGCTCAGTATCGCTTAAGTGGCCGTTCCCTGTTTCATGGGCTGATGACTTATGTGGCCACGAACGGTGCCGAAGCTGCAAGTGAAGCCTACGCCATCGGTTATGAATACGCTTCGCGTGCGCATCGTTATAGTTTGAGTTATGTAGATGCAGCTCGCGCATTTTTGTTTTTCAGAAACGCATTGATAGAGTCCGTGATAAAAGTTTATAGTGATGCGAACGTGCCTTCGGGTCAAACTGCAGAAATGTTCCATAAAATGCATAGCTTTACAGATGAAATTTTGATCAGTCTTTTACAAACTTATGAAAAACTTGGAAAAGCCAATCGTTAATCGATCGGCTTTTTTTATACATCATTACGGTATCAAAATAATTGCTTGCGCCATCATATTGATATGGTTATACTTGCGCCCATGGTTATTCCAGCAAAAATAGGTCGGTATGAAATTAAATCTGAACTCGGTCGCGGGGGTATGGCAACAGTGTACCGTGCATATGATCCCAGCTTTGACCGTGAAGTTGCAATTAAAGTATTGCCGCGTGAAATGTTACATGATTCACAATTTCGCGTACGCTTCGAACGTGAGATCAAAATGGTGGCTGGGTTGGAACATCCTGCCATTGTGCCGGTCTATGATGTGGGGAATGAAGATGGACAGCCTTATTTTGTAATGCGTTACATGACCGGTGGTTCCCTTTCAGGCTGGATCGAAAAGGGAAAATTCACCATTCAGGATACAGCTCGTATCATTGAGAAGATCGCGCAGGGTCTTGAGTATTCTCATAGAAAGGGAATTATTCATCGCGACCTTAAGCCTGATAATATTTTATTTGACAGCAATGGCGACCCATTTATTTCTGATTTCGGTGTTGCCAAATTCACAGAGTCATCTGGGGGTTTAACAGGAAGCGGAACGATTGGCACACCTGCTTACATGAGTCCCGAGCAGGCACAAGGTGGGAGTGAAATTGATGGCCGCAGCGATGTCTACGGGCTGGGTGTGATCGTTTATCAGATGTTAAGTGGGCAGCAACCTTATAGTGCCGATACTCCGATGGGTGTGGTTGTAAAACATATTACCGAGCCTGTGCCTGAGATTTTGAAAGTACTTCCAAGCCTGCCTCCTGAAATGGATACGATCATAAAGACATCCATGGCAAAGGATAAGACCAAACGTTATCCCACAACGATTGAATTGGCAAAAGCTTTAAATCTGCTTGCTTTTGGTAACGAAGGCAATATAACTTTTAATACAGGGCTGCGCTCCGGGGTTTATGCATCGCCCACTCAACAACCATCTCGTGGAATAATGGGATTGGTTGTAGGGGGCGTCGTTTTACTAGTTGCTATTATCGGTTTTTTCTTATTACGCAATCAATTATTTACTGCACATGAACAACCTACACCTACTACTGCTAGTACTGCGCCTTTACCGACATTAACTGTAGTTGCTCCAACCTTGGAAGTAGTGGAGCCATCTGTTGTGCCATTTGCACCTTTCTGTACAGCAGATTTAATTCCTGCTCTTCCTGAAGTTAAATTAACTCAAAGTTTTTGCTCTTCAAAGAGACCTTATGTATCAATCACTATTCCAGATAATGCAACTTTTGAACCGCTTGACCCAGCCGCCTCATGTGAGACTGAATCAACAAGCGGTGCAAGGGATGTTATCTCTTGCACAGGTACAGGTTTCCTCGTCTTTGATTTGAAAGTTTGTACTCCGCCTGTGGTTGCCAATGAAGACCTTAACAAATGCTCAGCCGATGCAACTTTCGACTCGGCTAATCAATGTTGTGTTCCTTCGCCGCCTGAAGGGCCAGGCTGTACTTTATTTACAGTGAACCTAAAAGGTTGTCAGTAATGAGTCGGGTGCAAAAGCACCCGATTTTATTTTTGGTGAAGTCACGAAGCGGGGTGATAAAATAAACTTATGGGAATACTTTATCTCGTTGCCACACCCATCGGAAACCTTGAAGATATGTCCCCGCGCGCTGTGCGAATATTGCATGAATCAATTCTCATTGCAGCAGAAGATACACGTCACACAGGAACTTTACTTAGCCACTTCCAAATAAAAACTCCTCAAACCAGTTATTTCGAACACAACAAACTCAACAAATTGGATTATATCCTTGAGAAACTTTCAAATGGGGATGTAGCATTGGTCTCGGATGCAGGCACGCCTGCTATCAATGACCCTGGTTATGAGTTAGTGAAAGCTGCCCTCGCTTCAGGTTTTGACGTTCGGCCTGTTCCCGGTCCCTCATCTCCCGTCGCTGCCCTCACAGCCTCCGGCCTGCCAACAGATTCTTTCCTCTATCTTGGCTATCTTCCTAACAAATCAAATGACCGCCGCAAAGCCTTAGGTCAGGTTTCAAACCTGACATATACCCTCATCTTTTTAGAATCTCCCCACCGCATCGTTGACTCACTCGAAGATATACTCTTCGTCCTCGGTGATCGTCAAATTTGTGTCGCCCGCGAAATGACTAAGATGTTCGAAGAATTCTGGCGTGGTCCAGTCAGCAGCGCAATCGAATATTTCAAATCAAAGGAACCACGCGGCGAATTTACGTTAGTGATAGAGGGAAAGAAGAAAGAAGAAAGAGAATTGTGGACAGAAGAAAAATTGTTAAAAGCCATTAAAAAAGAATTGAAAGCCGATAAATCCGCAAAAGAAATTTCTGCTGAATTAGCTGAACAAAGCGGATGGAATAAAAAAGAAGTTTATGCGCTAGTTAGTCAAAATAAATAAGAGGTTAATATGGCAACTAAAATTGAAACTAAAACTGAACAAAAGACCGAGGAGAAAAAAGAGGAAAAACCAACTCCAAAGGATAATCTTGTCCAGAGCAAACACTCGGTACGAATTGCTGGCAAAACGGTCAAGTACACCGTCACAACTGGGACAATGATCCTCAAAGAAGAGATTCATGATAAAGATAAAGATGCCGAAGTTGAAAAACCTCGCGCCCAGATATTTTTTATCGCCTATACAAAAGATGATGTAAAAGACAAGGCCAAACGCCCTGTCACATTTTCATTCAACGGCGGACCAGGCTCCTCGTCTGTTTGGCTGCATATGGGTGTGTTAGGTCCGCGACGCGTGGTGCTCACCGACGAAGGCGAATTGCCTCCGCCTCCTTTCAAACTAACCGATAATCAATATTCAGTTCTTGATGACACCGATCTTGTCTTCATCGATCCAATGGGTACAGGCTTCAGCCGTCCAGTAGAAGGCGAGAAGGCAAAAGAATGGCATGGCTTCAAAAAAGATATTGAGTCTGTTGGTGACTTTATTCGTTTATATGTCACTCGTTATAACCGTTGGCTCTCGCCAAAATTCCTTGCTGGTGAATCCTATGGAACTACACGCGCCGCGGGTCTTTCAGGTTATTTGCAGGAGCGTCATGGCATGTATCTCAACGGCCTGATGCTTATCTCTGCTGTGTTGGATTTCACAACGATTGATTTCAACCTTAACAATGAATTACCTTATGTTCTTTTTCTGCCAGGCTATGCAGCTACTGCGTGGTATCACGGCAAGTTGAATTTCAAAGTTCCGTTAAAAACATTTCTCAAAGAAGTGGAAGAATTCGCATTAGGTCAATATGCCGCTGCATTGCTCAAGGGCGATATGTTGACACCTGAAGAACGTACTAATATCGTTGAAAAACTTTCCCGTTATACGGGTCTCTCACAGGACTTTATCGAACGAACCAATTTGCGGATTACCGATATGCACTTCTTCAAAGAATTGCTGCGCGAACGTGGCCGCACTATTGGCCGCCTCGACAGCCGCTTCACAGGTATAGATCGCAGCGGCGTAACCGCCACGATTGAATATGATCCGTTGCTTACCAATGTGACAGGCCCTTACACTGCTGCATTTTATGATTACATCCGCAGCGAACTTAAATTTGAATCAGATCTGCCCTATGAAATTCTCAGTGAAAAAGTTTGGATGAATTGGACATACTCACAATTTGAAAATCAATATCTTAATGTTGCTGAAACCCTGCGTCAATCAATGACCTATAACAAATATCTTAAAGTCTTTGTCGCCAACGGATATTACGATCTCGGCACGCCATACTTCGCCACCGAATACACGTTCAATCATCTCAATTTAGATAAAAGCCTGCGCGGCAATATCAGCATGGGATATTATGACGCGGGTCACATGATGTATATCCATATACCATCGTTGAAGGCTATGAAGAAAGACTTAACCAAATTCATTAAGGATGCAAGTTAATGAAATACTTTTGTTGTGTCATGCTGAGCGAAGCGAAGCATCTCTGAGACTATCTTAGAGACCCTTCGCTTTCGCTCAGGGAATCACATCTAATAGGACATTATGAATCTAGACGACCTCGACCGCTTCAAAAAACTTGATACACAAAACATGCTTGCCCAAATTGATGGCCTGCCTGATCAATTGGAACAAGCATGGGAATTGGGATCGGCACAGCCGCTTCCAGATTTTAAAGACATCCAAAACATCATCATCTCTGCCATGGGTGACTCAGCGGTCGCTGCAGAGCTGGTCACTGCTTCTGTTTTCTCAAACATTCGCATCCCCGTCACAGTGCATCGCGGCTATGATCTGCCCGCGTTCGCAAGTGGAAAACAAACTTTAGTGATTTGTATTTCACATTCAGGCAATTCCGAAGAAGTGTTGGAAATATTTGAAGCGGCAAATAAAAACGATTGCAGTATCTTGATTATTTCCACGGGCGGTGAGCTTGCGAAACGTGCCTCCACAAAGAATATTCCTCTTTGGAAGTTTTCATACAACGGAACTGACACCATGGGGCTGGCATATCCATTTGCCTTGTTGCTTGCATTATTTTCCCGACTTGGCTTAATCCCAGACCCTTCTGCAGATGTAGCTGAAGCTATTTCCATGATGAAGCGCTCGCAACAGCATATTATTGCAGAGATCATCGCTGCGAAGAATCCCGCCAAACGTTATGCAGGTCAACTGGTGGGGCGTTGGGTGACGTTTGTCGCTACAGAAAATCTCGCTCCCGTTGCACGCAGATGGAAGACACAAATTAATCAAATTGCCAAAGCAGGTGCAAATTTTGAAATTATTCCAGAAGCTACTCATAATACATTGATTGCTACAGTGAATCCAAACTCAACCCTTAATGCGCATACCATGACGTTATTTATGCGGGCCAAGTCAGATCATCCACGCAACCGCCTGCGTTCAGATTTGATGCGTCAGGCTTTCATGCTCGAAGCATTGAATACGGATGTCATTGATGCACGCGGAACTTCAGTCATTGCTCATTTATGGACTTTGATCATCTTTGGTGATTACATGGCATATTATCTTGCCATGGCTTACGGCGCTGACCCCTCTGAGGAAAATGCGTTCGTGAATTTTAAGAAAATGTTATAACGTCTCCTCGCTGAGCGGAGTGAGGACAGACTATCGTCCGAACACAGTCGAAGCGCGCGGCGTAACTTGGAGAAGTTAAATTTATTACGCAACTCTGTCCTTCGACTGCATTCCTCAAAGAGTATTCGTCATTCCGCTCAGGACGAAGGGGTTACGCAAACTGTTCTAAATTAACCGCCACCAACGGTAATGCCTCATCCACGAATTTTTCGAGGGTGGGGCGTTTTTTATTATGACTGTAATTTGATGCTAGGCCATAAATCGCCCAAGTGGCAACCGTTGCAGGTAGTTCGGTGGGGATTTTCGATTTAGATTGTTTTAGCCAATGAGTTAATAAATCAAATATCTGTTTCTTGATCTGTGTTTCTACAAGTGCCTCAAATTGTTGATGTGGCTGGGCGCAACTACCATGCACACGAGAGAGGAATTCACACACTGCTAGTATGAGATTTCTTAGATTATCAGGGCTGTAATGACAGGCATCAAGCATGCGTTTTTTGATTTCCTGCATGAACATCTGGCTGATCGAATAATCGAGCAGGGCATATTTATCCTGAAAGTGTGCGTAAAACGTGGCACGGTTAATTTGCGCTTTATCTGTCACATCCTGCACAGAGATGCTCTCAAAATTTTTTTCAGCGAGGAGATCTCCAAAGGATTGCAGAATCAGGCCTCGGGTCCGTATGACGCGTGGATCTAATTTTTCATCGGGATTAGGCAACATATTGTCTCCTTTGTTGCTTAGTCAACAAAACGCATGGATTGTCGGTTGACGAAAAAGGTATGAAAAGGTAAATTAACAACATCTGTTGTTTAAGCAACAACCGTATCATATCAAATAAAACAAGGAGAGTCAAGATGAATATTGCGTTATGGATCGCACAAGGTTTGTTAGCAGCCATGTTTTTAATGGCTGGAGTGATGAAAACTTTTCAAGTCGAAAAAGTGAAGGTACAAATGCCCTGGGCAAAGGATCGTTCGGATGGATTCATTCGTTTCGTGGGAATCTCTGAATTGCTTGGCGGACTAGGGTTGATACTTCCGCTGGTGACAGGCATTCTGCCCTGGCTGACGGTTCTCGCCGCAATTGGTTTGACGATAATTCAATTGCTCGCGATCTTCACAGAACATTTACCAAAGAAGGAATACAACATCATCCCTGTGAATATAGTTATGCTGGCATTGGCTGTATTTGTCATATTCGGACGCTTTACATTGTTTTCTTAAAATTAAAAACGAATTTAACAATTCTTTGGACACTACTATAAAATATAAGGATAAATAATATGGTTACATTAAATAAAAATATTACAACTACTCCAATTGAAGAATTTGCCAAACTGGCAAATGACGCGCAAATCGAGCGCACCTCAAAAGCACTTGAAGCTAATGGCATCAAAACATTGATCGCTGAAAATGCTGCCGAAGCCAAAAGATTATTCTTTGAACTGGTCCCTGAAGGAGCCGAGGTTTTTCTTGGCTCTTCCGTAACACTTGAAAAGCTGGGCATTACAGAGGAAATCGATAAATCAGGACGTTTCGATGCACTTCGCCCTAAAATGTTCGCGATGAATCGTGAGACTCAAGGTCGTGAAATTCGCAAGATGATGGGCGCACCCGATTATGCTGCAGGCAGTGTCCAGGCAGTGACCGAAGATGGTCATGTGCTGATCGCATCAAACACCGGCAGTCAACTTGGCCCGTATGCTTCCAGCGCTGGCAAGGTAATCTGGGTCGTTGGCTCTCAGAAAATCGTGAAAGATTTAAATGAAGGTTTTCGCCGCCTCGAGGATCATGTCCTTTCTCTCGAAGAGCAACATATGCAGGAACTCTATAAAGTCAGCACTGCCATTAGTAAAGTGTTGATCGTTAATCGGGAACTCCGTCCGAACCGCATTACTATGATAATTGTCAAGGAAGAAATCGGTTTCTAAAAAGAAATTAATTAACTACTCTCACAAATCTTAAAGAAGTAGTTGGAGAAAAAGAATCATGCAAATTGGAATCGATAGTTTTGCCGCAGTGTCGAATGATGCTATGAGTACTGCTAAAAGCAGGGTGCAAGCTATGGCCGAATTACTCGAAAGAATCGAACAGGCAGACCGGGCGGGGCTTGATGTGTTTGGCATTGGGGAACATCATCGAAAAGAATTCCTTGATTCTGCACCTTCAATTATTCTTGCTGCCGCAGCGGCACGTACAAAGAAAATCCGCCTTACCAGCGCGGTAACAGTGCTTAGTGCTGCTGATCCCGTTCGGGTATTTCAAAACTTTGCCACCCTGGATCTGGTTTCGCAGGGAAGAGCCGAAATGGTGGTTGGCCGTGGCTCATTCATAGAAGCCTTCCCGCTGTTTGGTTTGGATCTTCAGGATTACGATGAGTTGTTTTCTGAAAAGTTGAATCTCCTGCTTAATATCCGCGATAATGAAGTAGTTAATTGGTCTGGCAAGTTCCGGCCTGCGCTTATAGATCAAGCCATCTATCCAAGACCGATGCAAGACCCATTTCCTATTCGCCTGGGCGTTGGGGGCACACCTCAATCATTTGTTCGTGCAGGGGTGCTTGGGCTGCCGCTTACGGTTGCCATAATCGGCGGCGAAACACGACGTTTTCGCCCACTGGTTGATCTTTACAGAAAGGCAGGAAAAGAAGCAGGACATCCCCCTGAAAAACTAGATGTCGCCTTGCACTCGATTGGCTATGTGGTGAATACCATGCAGGAAGTTATCGATGATTATTATCCCGGCTATGCTGAAACTTTTACAAAGATCGGAAAAGAGCGTGGCTGGCCGCCCGTACGAAGAGAACATTTTGATGAACAAATGGGACCATTGGGTTCCTTATTGATTGGCACCCCTGAAAATGTTGCTGCAAAAATCCTTCGGCATAGTGAAGCACTTGGCGGTATTTCAAGAGTCACTTTCCAGATGGATAATGCAGGCTTATCGCACGAAAAACTCACGCAATCTATTGAACTGATCGGTAAACGGGT